>NZ_JAOVZW010000032.1 GCF_026460885.1 Chryseobacterium formosum | reverse complement strand
GCGGGAGAGTAGGTCGCCGCCAGTTTTTTTTCAAACTCCTCAGTCGTAAGACTCGAGGAGTTTTTTTTTGATATAAACTCAAAGATTTGAAATTTAATGTTTGATGTTTGAAATTTAAGAACTTAAGTTCTGAAGATTATAGTTCAATATTTCATATGTTATTTAAGATTCAAGGTTCAACATCTTTCAGCAATTATCATTCATCATTTTGAAATTGCCTGTGAATTTCTTTTAAAGAGTTAATACTTTAAGTTGAATCCTTATATAATCAATCTAGATGACAAATTTCTTAGCCCTGATCGAAGCGGTTACTCCACAGCAGGCAGTCGAAAGGCTGGGCTTTAGCGAAGGAGAAGTCATGGCGCGAAGAGTAGTAGCGGAGAGCAGGATTAAGCTCCTGAAAAATTATAGTTATCTTTCGACTATTAATAATCAGAGTAATAGATATTATAAAATTGTTTAAAGTTTGAAAATTCGTAAATTTGCACCATGATTAAAATTGGCAATATAGAACTGCCGGAATTTCCGCTTTTATTAGCTCCGATGGAGGATGTAAGTGATCCTCCATACAGACGTTTGTGCAAATTGCATGGAGCAGATTTGATGTACTCAGAATTTATTTCTTCTGAAGGATTAATTCGTGATGCGATTAAAAGTAGAAAAAAACTGGATATTTTCGATTATGAAAGACCAGTTGGAATTCAGATTTTTGGTGGAGATGAAGAGGCAATGGCAATGTCTGCAAGAATTGTAGAAACTGTAAATCCTGATTTAGTAGATATTAACTTTGGTTGTCCTGTAAAAAAGGTTGTCTGTAAGGGAGCTGGAGCCGGAGTTTTGAAAGATGTTGATATGATGGTTCGTTTGACGAAAGCTGTTGTAAGTTCTACTAGTCTTCCTGTAACAGTTAAAACACGTTTAGGATGGGACAGTAATTCTATCAATATTGATGAAGTTGCTGAGCGTCTTCAGGAAACAGGAATTAAAGCTTTAACCATTCATGCAAGAACGCGTGGACAAATGTATAAAGGAGAAGCTGATTGGGAGCATATTTCAAGAATTAAGCAAAATCCTAATATTGAAATTCCAATTTTTGGAAACGGCGATATTGATTCACCCGAGAAAGCTTTAGCATACAAACAGAAATACGCTTGTGACGGAATTATGATCGGTCGTGCTGCGATTGGTTATCCATGGATTTTTAACGAAATTAAGCACTTTTTTAAGACTGGTGAGAATTTGGCCGCTCCGACAATTTCGGATCGTTTATTGGCAGTTCGTCAACATGCAGAATGGAGCGCAGAATGGAAAGGCGAAAAACTAGGTTTAATTGAAATGAGACAGCATTACAGCAATTACTTCCGTGGAATTCCACATTTTAAAGATTTTAGAAGAAAGTTCTTAGAAGTCTTTACTTTAGAAGAAATGGATGCAGTTATTCATGAAACTCAAGAGTTTTACGCAGAATATCAAGCTCAACAAGTATAAAATTGAAACCCATCAAATCTTGATGGGTTTTATTATTTTTTAAAGCTTTATTTAATCAATAACCTTCAGTTGAAGACTCGTTTTTAATTAGAGATAGAGCTGAAGAAGTTCCAATCCTTTTTACGCCCAGTTTAATCATCTTTTCGGCATCTTCGGGAGTTCTTACTCCACCTGCAGCTTTTACGGGAAGTTTTCCAGCATTATCAAGCATTATTTGGATTCCTTGAAATGTTGCTCCATTTGGTTTTCCGTTTTCTGTTATGAAAAAACCTGTTGAAGATTTAACGAATATATTTTTTAAATCTTTTGCCTCAAAATTCTCTTCTGCCCAAATTGAAATATTCTTTGTAATATCTGCAATTTGTTTATCTGTCAAAGCCGCAATTTCAATAATCCATTTTGCAATTTTATAATGATCAATACATAATTGCGTACATCTTAAAAATTCGTCTTTTACAAGCTCTAAATCTCCTTTAAGGTAAGCTTCGTAATTAATTACAAAGTCAAGTTCATCTGCACCGTCATTAATCGCTTTTGAAGTTTCATTTAGCTTTTCTTCAACAGAAAAAGTTCCTTCATGAAAGCCAATTACTGTTCCTACCACAACATCCGAATTCTTTTCTTTTAAAAAACCTTTGATCTCAGAAACATAATCAGGACGAATCATCACAGCAAAAATATGATGATCTATCGCTTCCTGAGCTAAATCTTTCACTTTCTGCAGTGTCTCTTCTTCAGAAAGACCTGATTGTTGCGGAGTTTTTAAATAAGTCGAATCTAAATATTGTGCAATGTTCATGATAATTAAACTTTCAATTGTCGGGAAATCCCTTGTTCCAAAGATATGAAAGTTTCAGTTCTTGTTACGCCTTTCAATTTTTGAAGTTTGCTTAAGATCTGCATTAAATGATCGTTATCTTTACATAAAACCTTTATAAAAATCGTGTAATTTCCTGTGGTATAATGCGCTTCAACAACTTCATTTACTTCTTTTAAAGACTTTACAACATCAGTGTAATGACTTGGCTGATCCAAAAACATTCCGATGTATGAAACTACTTTATAGCCTATTTTTCTTGGGTTTAAAAAAGAAATAGAATTTTCAATTACACCTGCTTGCTCTAGTTTCTTAATTCTTTGATGTACAGCTGTAGTAGAAATCCCTACTTGTTTAGAGATGTATGCCAATGAGCTTTTAGAATTATCCATCAACATATAAATAATTTCCTTGTCTAAAGGATCTAATTCGTAAACTGTATTGTTTGTGTTTTTCATCTTAATATTTTTAACTCAATTTATTTCTTTAAAAGTTACAAAAACCGGAAAATGATCACTAAAACCGCCAAGATATCTCGTTCCGGCATAAGTTCTGAAAGGTCTACCTTCAAAACCACGGTTTCGGGTAGTTATGCTTTCAGGATTGAAAACTTTAGCCTCCTGAAAATATAATGCTGCACCAGCTTCAAAAAAAGAATCTGAGAGCATGATTTGGTCAAACAGAAATCCGGATTTATAATGAAAAGTAGAATATTTTTTAGATGAAAACAGCCTTTGAAAAGGGTTGTGCATAATCCTTTGCTGCGAATCGTCGTAAAGAATGTTAATTATATTTTCATCATCCGGGTTTTGATTAAAATCACCGCACAAAATGACGTGTTCGTTATCTTTTATGATGTTTAAAATTCTGTTGCGAATTTCATTCATGATAAAGTTTCGTTTGGGCTGATTAATGTCTTTTTCTCGCTTCGAGGGAAGATGAGCTACAAAAACATTCATTAGTTCTCCTTTGCATTTTAGTTTTGCAAAAAGAACATCCCTTGTTGTGTCATAATTGTCGGGGCTATTGTCTACAATTTCAAAAAAGAAAGTAATTGCCTCAGAATCTAAGATTTCAACTTTAGATTTGTCGTACAAAAGAGCAACATCTACTTTTCGCTCGTCAAGAGAATTATAATGTACAATTCCGTATTGTGAGCTGAAAGGATCGAGTTGTACAAGATCTTCGAGAACTTTTTTTCCGGAAATTTCACACAAGCCGATAATAGCAGGTAAAACTCCGTTTTCTTCTTTCATTAGACGAAAAACGTGTGAAATTTTTGAGAGCTTAGTTCTGTACTTTCTGTCGTCCCAATTTCTTAATCCTGATATTGTGGGGTCGAGTTTATGAATCTGCGGCGGATCGGGCAAAAATAAATTTTCAACATTGTAAAAAGCAAAAAGCTCCATCAACACACTTTCTAATTGTAGTACCTTAAAATTAATCTTATTATCATTTAAATATATTAAAATTTCATGTATAAAATTAGATTTGAATTAAATTTATATTTAAAATCTTAATTAGTTATTATAATGATAAATAAGTCACAAATCTACAATATAAATTTTAAAAAATACCCCGATTTGATTACTAAAAAAATAATCCATATAAAAGTGAAATAGGCAGTATAAAAATCTAAAAGATGGTGTTTAAAATGTAAAATTTTAAACAATAATTATTTATCGCATAACTTTTATTACTTATTCTAAAAGATCGGGACGCTTTTCTGAAGTGATTTTTAGAGCTTGTTCGTGTCTCCATTCTTCTATTTTGGCAAAATTTCCGCTCAAAAGAATCCTTGGAACTTCCAAACCTTTGTAAGTTTCAGGTCTTGTGTAAATTGGTGGAGAGAGTAAATCATCCTGAAAGCTGTCTGTTAAAGCACTTTGTTCGTCATTTAAAACTCCAGGAACTAAACGAATAATAGAATCTGCCAAAACACAAGCCGCCAATTCACCACCCGTCAATACGAAATCTCCGATAGAAATTTCTTTGGTGATATGTAAATCTCTCAAACGTTGGTCAATGCCTTTGTAATGACCGCATAAAAAAATTAGATTGTTTTTTATGGATAAAGTATTAGCAATTTTCTGGTTTAAAGTTTGTCCATCGGGCGTTAAGTAGATAATTTCATCATAATCTCGCTGAGATTTTAGTTCAGAAATGCATTTATCTAGAGGTTCAATCATCATTACCATTCCTGCTCCGCCTCCATAAGGTTCGTCATCAATTTGACGGTGTTTGTTGATTGACCAGTCTCTCAACTGATGAAAATGTACTTCTACAATACCTTTATCTACTGCTCTTTTCAAAATAGAAGTTTGAAACGGACTTGCCATTAATTCTGGAAGCACGCTTATAATGTCAATTCTCATTGCTGCGTATTATTTTTTTGAGATGGCGAAATAATAAGACGTAACGAAGAATCTTTGTTAAAATAGCTCCACATCCAATTGAAAAATATCGCCAATTTATTTCGAACGCTCAAAATAAGCATTAAATGTAAGAACATCCAAAAATACCAAGCTAAAAATCCCTGAAATTTTATAAATGGTAAATCTACAACAGCTCTGTGTTTTCCGATTGTGGCTAAAGAACCCTGATCTTTATATTCGTATTCTAGCCATTCGTTTTTACTTTTCCTCAAAAAGTTTTTCCCTAAATTTTTTGCCTGATTGATGGCAACATTCGCAACTTGGGGATGACCTTGAGGATATTTCGGAGTTTCCATATAGGCAATATCTCCGACTGCATAAATGTTTTCGTAACCTTTTACTTTATTGAAACGATCGACAATATATCTATTTCGAACTAAATTTTCTGAAGGGAAACCATCAATCACGTTTCCTGTAACTCCGGCTGCCCAAATAACATTATTTGACGGAATTTCTTTTCCGCTTTTCATATAAACTTTATCGCCATCATAATCAGTAACAACTTCGCCACTAAGGAATTTTACGCCTAATTCTTTTAAATATTTTTCAGATTTTTCCTGAGCTTCAGGACTCATCACAGCAAGAGGTTTTTCGGTGGAACTTACCAAAATAATTTCAAGATGATCAAAATTCATGTAAGGATAATCACGAGGAAGAATTTCTTTTTTCATTTCTGAAAATGCTCCGGCTAATTCTACTCCGGTTGGTCCGCTTCCTACGATAACGATATTCCAGTTTCCATCGTCGCTTCGGCTTTTCTCAAGAATCAGTTTTTCAAACGTCATCAAGACATGATTTCTGATTCCAATGGCTTCTTGGGTATTTTTCATCCCAAAAGCTTTTCCTTCAAGATCTTTATTGCCGAAAAAATTAGTTTTACAACCGGTTGCAATGATTAATTTATCATAAGTAAATTCTGCTTCGTTAGTAATGACTTTATTATTGGCGTGATCGATAGATTTCACATTGGTCAAACGAAACTGTGTATTTCTGGATTGCTGAAAGATTTTTCTAAATGGGAAAGATATATTAGAAGGCTCGATTCGTCCACATGCAACCTGATAAAAAAGCGGCTGGAACATGTGATGATTTACTCTGTCGAGAACAATTACTTTTTTGTTTTTATTGTTCAGCGTTTTTGCAAGCTGCAATCCGGCAAAACCACCTCCAATGATGATAATCTTTTCGCGTGTTTCCATAATATCAAATTTACTGATTTTATTTAGTATTTTATGGCTTAAAAAGTTAGTTTTGCAAAACTTAATGAGCGATAAAAAGTACACCAAAAAAACTGCCAAAAGCATCCATAAAACAAGACGAAAGAACTATTTTTTGCGTCGAAAAATTGTATTGGCAATATTGGTAATTGCACTTATCGGAACAGGTTTATATCTAAAACAATCAATAAGTTACTATTACGCTTTATACTTTAATAAATTCACTCATAAGAAGCTAAAAAACAACGAAAATGAAACTCTGAGAATTCAGAAAATTCTTGCCAATAATCTTGATAAAACTTATGGTTTTGATATTTCTCATTATCAAAATACAAAGGATATAAAATGGGATAGTTTGAGTATCGGAAATAAAACAATTCCACTTGAATTTGTGGTGATGAGAGCTACGATGGGAAACCGAAATGCCGATAAGAATTTTGACGAATTTTGGGTGTCTGCAAAAGAACATAATCTTATTCGAGGTGCCTATCATTTTTACAGAGCGGATGAAGATCCCGTTATTCAGGCTAATAATTTTCTTGAAAATGTAAAGCTTGAAAGTGGAGATTTGCCACCGGTTTTAGATATTGAAAAAATTCCGAGAACAAAATCCAGCAAAAAGCTGATTGAAGATTTGAAAGTCTGGTGTAAAATAGTGGAAGAAACGTATGACGAAAAACCAATAATTTATACGTATTATCATTACTACAAAGACTTTCTAAGAGGGGAATTTGATGATTATCCGATTTGGCTTGCCAATTACAATGATGTTCCCGAACCTTCACCTGAAGATAAATGGCAGTTTTGGCAGTTTACAGAAAACGGAATTGTTTACGGAATTAATTCTAAAATAGATTTAAATATTTACAATGGCGGAATTTGGTCACTGAAGAGTTTGACATTGGATTAAATTGATAGAAATATTTAAAAATTATAGCCTTTACAAATTTTGTGAAGGTTTTTTTGTGAAAATAATTGTCATAAATACTACAAACGGGTAATTGTTTGATCTTGAAGAATTTTCAAATTTTGTCCTAACAAAATCTTAGTGAATTAATAATTATGATTTTGTAAAACTGAATTAATAACCTTTAAAATTAACTATTATGAAAACTAAAATTTTGTTGTTATTTCTGTTTGGATGGGTGGGAGTAGCTTTCGGACAAATAAAACTATTGTCTGAACAAAAGTCGAAAGAATTTACATACTTAAAGAAATCAGGAACATCTGATAATTTTTTGAAAAATTTAAAAGAAAATAATAATAGAAAAGAATTAGAAGATTTAATTAAAAAAAATACTGGATTAACATTCTTAGAAATAAATCAGAACACAATTTCTGGAGATAAAGAAGAATTGAAAAATGAAAACATCTATAAAACTGATGGGAAAAATCAAGATTCAATATTCATAAATTTGAAAAATGCAAAAGCATTTGTAATTAATGGTAAAAATAATAAAAAGTTATATTTTTATTCTGAAAATGGAATTTTTTTGATAGAAACAAATAAAAAAGTGTCAAAACATTTTATAAAAAATAGGTTGAATGAGGCTTTTGAAAATATTGGCTACCATTGTGATGGTAAATATATCAAAGCTATGCATACATCAGCTTTTGATGAGAAATTTAACATAATCAAAAAGGCTATTATTTTGAACTCATCTGATAATGTAACTAATAATAATGCGATTGCTTTTACAAATGGCTCAAATGATACTAAAATTAGTATAGGAGCAAATTTTAATTATAAACAAGATTGGTTTTTTAATCTCGGGATTTATACGGAAAATATAAAAACAGGTTTTCTTTACTCGAATAAATCATGGAAAGATAATATTGGAGCTTTACTTACTTTCAACAAAGTTTTCCCTGGTGTTCAATATCCTAAATCGAATACAGCATGTGAAGAACTAGAAGATAAGAGAAAAAAATATAAAAAGTCTATCATTGAAGAAGGATTTGATAGTTTTGAAAATTTAAGAAGAAGTAAAAAGGCTTATGATGAGATGTTAAATTCTTTTAAAATGTTAAAAGAGAATATACAAAATGGAAGTGATAATTTTACAATATCTAATGTTAAAAAGCTAGAAGAATACGAGAAAGAAGTTATTAATTTAAAAAGAAAAGTAGCTCTTTATGAAAAAATAGTAGCTAATCCAGATGGATACATAGATAGTCTAATGATTTCATTTGATAAAAAAAATGATATTCTTGAAGGAAATAAATTACATTGGATTAAGACTACAGTGGATATTTCTAATCAAAATGTAGAATTAGACACCGTAAGTGTAGCTAAATTTATTTTAAAGGATAATGAGTATAAAAATTTCCCTAAACTCTCAGTTGATATATCATATAATTTTAATAGACATAAAAAAACGCTATTGAACGCTCAAGGTTTCGTTAAAATAACTATGGGGAATCTTTTGGAAGCAAATATTGGTAGTGAAAGACCTATTTTACAACAAAAAGATGAAGATGTTTTTATATTTGACAAATCGGGGAGACAGTTAGGAAAATACTCATATTTAAAAAGAGCATTTTGGACTTTACAATCCGGAGCTCAAAGCTCATTCTTTATTACTGACAGTTTTGGTTTTACAGGCTATGCTTCACACACATTTGCATTACAAAACATGGAGTATACTGATTATAGAAATCGATATTCGTTGATGGGAGGACTTGTTTTTAAAATTAATAGTTCAGAAGATATTAATAAAGCTACTTTTAGAATTTTAGGTGGTGTTGAAAACGAACCGTATAAAACTAAGGCTTTGGATAGTTTTATGGTTAAAATAAGCTTAGGAATTCCTTTTGGAATATTTAGTAAGAAATAAAATAAAAAAACCTTCCACACGGAAGGTTTTTCTATATCATAAAAGATTAATCAATTACAAAGAAGCCGCATGAATCAACATATCAACCAACTTGTTTGAATATCCCATTTCGTTATCATACCAAGAAACAAGTTTTACAAAGTTTGGAGAAAGTGAAATACCAGCGTCTTTATCAAAGATTGAAGTTCTCTTATCTCCTACGAAATCCTGAGAAACTACAGCATCTTCAGTGTAACCAAGAATACCTTTCAACTCACCTTCAGAAGCAGCTTTAATTACCGCACAAATCTCTTCGTAAGAAGCACCTTTTTCAAGTCTTACTGTTAAATCTACCACAGAAACATCAACAGTTGGTACTCTGAAAGACATACCTGTTAATTTTCCGTTTAATGAAGGAATTACTTTTCCTACTGCTTTTGCAGCACCTGTAGAAGAAGGAATAATATTGTTTAGAGCAGCTCTACCACCTCTCCAGTCTTTCATTGAAGGACCGTCAACCGTTTTTTGAGTTGCAGTTGTAGCGTGTACAGTTGTCATCAAACCTTCTACGATTCCGAAATTATCGTGAATTACTTTAGCTAAAGGAGCTAAACAGTTTGTAGTACAAGAAGCATTTGATAAGATTTTTACATCGTCAGTAAGTTCTGTGTGGTTTACACCCATTACAAACATTGGAGTATCATCTTTAGAAGGAGCAGAAAGGATAACTTTCTTAGCACCTGCAGCAATATGTTTTGCAGCGCTTTCTTTATCAAGAAATAAACCAGTTGATTCTACTACGTAATCAGCACCGATTGCATCCCATTTTAGGTTACTTGGGTCTTTTTCTGCAGTAACTCTGATTTTTTTACCATTTACCACAAGATCATTTCCTTCTACAGAAACTTCTCCCGGGAAAACTCCGTGTACAGAATCGTATTTTAACATGTAAGCCATGTATTCTGCGTTGATAAGGTCGTTGATTCCTACAACTTCGATGTTGCTTCTTTCTGTCATTGCTCTGAAAACAAGACGACCGATTCTACCAAAACCGTTAATACCTACTTTAATTGTTGACATAGTGTTTTACTTTTTTAAAAATTATATTAAATAGTTAGATTGCTAAAATTTCTGAAATCAATAATAAATCTTTGTTGATTTCATTGTGTTTTTTAATGGCTTCTTCAATCGGAGTGTACGTTAAATCATTAGAACGCATTCCTGCCATTACGTTGGTTTCTCCATTCATTAATCCAACAACAGCACCGTAACCCAATCTGCTTGCTAAAACTCGGTCTGCACAGCTTGGAGAACCACCTCTCTGAATGTGACCTAAAATTGCCACACGAATATCATAATCAGGGAATTCTACTTTTGTTTTTTCCGCTAATTCATAGATGTTAGCTAATTTTTCACCTTCAGCTACAACGACGATGCTTGATGCTTTTCCTGTTTTTTCGGCATTTCTGAATTTACCGAATAAATCTTCGATGCTGTCTTTTCTTTCAGGAATTAAAATATCTAAAGCTCCGGTTGCTAAACCACTGTTTAAAGCGATAAATCCTGCATCACGACCCATTACTTCAACAAAGAAAACTCTGTTATGAGAAGTTGCTGTATCACGGATTTTATCAATAGCATCCATTGCGGTATTCAAAGCAGTGTCATATCCGATTGTATTGTCGGTTCCAAAAATATCGTTGTCAATAGTTCCCGGTACACCGATTACTCTGATTCCGAATTCTTCGTTAAAGATTTTTGCTCCGGTAAAAGTTCCGTCTCCACCAATACAAACCAAACCGTCAATTCCTAATTTTTGACAGTTTTCAAAAGCTTTTTGACGTCCTTCTTTGGTTCTGAATTCTTGGGAACGGGCAGATTTAAGAATAGTTCCACCCTGATTGATTATATTTTTAACGGAACGAGCTCCCATTTTCAGGAAATCGTCGTGAATAAGACCTGTATAGCCTTCTCTTACTCCGTAACATTCGATATGATAATAATTTGCGGTTCTTACTACCGCTCTTAATGCTGCGTTCATCCCCGGAGAATCACCTCCAGAAGTAAGAACTGCAATTTTTTTTACAGCACTTTCTCTCATTTAGTAAAAAATTTCAAACACAAATTTACAAAAACAAGTTCAGATAATTGCAGATTCTTCCGAATAACTTTCAGTAATGGATATTTAATATTTCTATGGGAAATTATGGCTAAATCAAGATTACAAATCTCTTTTTGTACATCAATTAAATTTAAAGAAACATGAATATTTATTGTGAATTATTTAAAACTAAAAATAAAATATTTCACTCAATAATATAATTTTAATATTTCTATATCATTAGAAATTAATATCTTGTGATACCAAATTTTAAATATTTAAATCATGAAAAAATGTGTATTCTACCTACTCACGATTTTTGCGTTAAGCTCATGTTCTACAGAAGAAATGCAAACCAATTCGGTTGAAGCAGAAATTGTGCAAACCGAAGCGTTGAGCACAAGACAAATCAACGAACAAATTAATCAAACCACTAAAACAAAAGGAAAATTTTCCTGGAATGAAGCTTCATCACACTTTTTGTGGAGTGGAATTGTTAAGGGAAATAAAATAGCTTCCATAGGTTTTGGAGATTCAAAAGATGATTTCGACAGAAGTAAATCTTCTAATTCTGAGGCTTTACAGAATGAAATTTTAGAAATCATTCAACAATATGAAGGCAAGAAAGACAGAGTTTTATTGGCTTCTGATGAATATTTAAATCAGATTGATGTTTATATTGAAAAGCAGGAAACAGTAATCGCCTTGAGAAAACTTAAATCAATTCGTTACTTCGAACCGGCAGATTACAGATATTTTGAAAATGAAAATAAAATCAATGGAACTACTGCAAAATCGAGTGGAAGTTCTTCAGGTTGTGGTCTCGAATCTACAGCTTTAAATACAGCAGATTACACCACAGTGTCTCCAAATGCAAAAGCGCCGTGGTCATTTGCAAAACATAATATTACAAATGCATGGAATTACAGCACCGGAGCCGGAATTACTATCGGATTAATTGATTCTGGAGTTTCTTTTAATCAAAGTTTATTGAGCGGAAGTTTTAATAATGGTTCGTCTTCAGGAAGGACAATCAGTAAAAATGGGGTTTATGTAGACTCTATTTGGCCGTGGAGTTCAGGATATGACGGAGCAGATGATAAATGCGGCCATGGAACGAGTATGGCTTCTGCAATGGCGGCTCCGAGAAATAATCAGGGACAACCTGTTGGTGTTGCTTATAATGCAAATTTAATTTCTTACAGAGCGGCTTCAAATGTTGTTTTGGATGGTTATCATGAGCAAGAAGGAGTAAAAATAGCCTTTACAAACCTTGGAAACACGACAAGTGTAAAAATTATTTCAATGTCGATGGGACATATTTTCTCTGTAGGAAAAATTGAAGATGGGGTGAAATATGCTTATTCAAAAGGTAAACTGATCTTTTGCGCAGGAGGAACTTCAACAAGTTTTACAACTTTTGTCGGTGTGATTTTCCCTGCTTGGATGCCCGAAACTCAAGCGATTACAGGAGTTAAAGAAAATACTTCCAATCAAAAATGTGATGTGTGTCATTCAGGAAGTGAGATTGATTTTACTTATCAAATGGAAAGAGCATCAGGAAACAATATTCCGGTTTTAAGTTATTATAACGGACAAACCGATTACGTAGGTGGTTCTTCTGTGGCAACGGCTTCTACAGCAGGAATTGCAGCTTTGGTTTGGTCTAAAAATCCTTCATGGACAAGAGATCAGGTTTTAAATAAAATGAGACAGTCTGCAACATATTATCCGACTAAAAATGCGGATTATGGTTACGGAAATATCAATGTTTTACAAGCTGTACAATAAGTTTTATTTATTTTAAACATAATGAAAGCTTCCGTTTTTGGAAGCTTTTTTATTGGAATTAATCGCCTAACTGATAATCCAATGGCAAAAGTTTTTCAATTTTATCTTTCGCAAAATCTCCTTGATTGGTTAATTGACCGGGATTTGATGTGTTTCCGTTATCATAAATTTCATAAGATTGATCTTCAAGATGAAGAAATGACGTCTGATTAATAGGTAAACTGCTTTTTACAAAATTGCCTTTAATTAATTCATAATAATACTTTTTAAAATTAATCTGCATCATATAATTATAATCTAGAAATAATTTTCCATCAGACTTTTTAATATAATCAGATTCAGGAATTTGAGTTTTGGTGATGGCTATTTTGTAAGGCGGCTCGTTTCTTTTTCTGGTTCCGATATCGAGAAGATCGTCTGGAACGCTTGTAATGGTTTTAGTTTTTATAGTTTTTGCAAAATCTTTCAGCCTTTGTAATTCTTCTTCAGTTGGATATTTTGAATTGGGAAATTTTGTAATCTGATTTACAATAAAACCCTCGCTTTTCACTGTTTCCATGAATACTGAGCGGAAAAAATGCACCTGACTTCCGTCGTAAGCATTCATTCGATTGAGTTTTACTTTATCTGTATTTTTAGTTTCCTTAAAAAAACTTGTTCCGATAAATCTTGTTGTATTTTCATCAAAACTTGCAATAAATTCTTCCAGATTATAGTCAATGGTGTAACCTAGATTTTTATTTTCAATAATTAAAGTCTGCGGAGCTTTTACTCTTAAAATTTTATTCGTTTTATCGTACGAAAACTTCAATGAACGTTGATTTTTAATCCTCACATTTGTTTGATCTTCGCCAATAAAAGAATCCAAAAAGAATTTAATGTAATTTTTATAGGCTGTTTCCGTAAATGGAATAATAACAACTTCTTCAATTTCTTTGGCTTTAATCAAAACTACTTTCAGTTTTTTATTTAAAACTTCAGAAGTATTGATGGTGAAAGTTTCGTAATTGTCTTTTTTAAAAACAAGACTGTTGTTATTTTTTGAATTGAGATTTAAAATAAAACTTCCGTCTTCCGCAGAAACGGTTCCTGTTTTTGTTCCGTCAAGATAAATACTGACATTCGCAATCGGTTTTTCAATGTCATTGACGACAGTTCCTTTTATCGTTTGTGAAAAAAGCACATAAAAAGGACAAATCATTAAGAAGAGTAATACTGTTTTTTTCATGGTAAACAATATTACTAAATTTATAGTGATAAAAAAAGTCGTTGTTAAAATTTAAAATTTAATTCAAACTTTCAAACTTTTTCAACATTAAGAATAGTAAGTTTTTAAGAATAAATTAGACGTTAAATCTTTTAAGTTTCTCAAAGTGAAATGTTAAGCTTTATTAATTAGATCTTAATGGTTTAAAATTAACCAATTTTCACACTCGTCATACTCAATGAACCACCAATTAAATCATCATTAAATAAAACCAAATCTTCCGATTTACTTTTTAAACCTAAAGAATAAAGCAAAGGCAGATAATGATCGGGTGTAGGAATAGCATAACGCATTGAAGTTCCCTGTTTATGATAGTCGATTAAATTTTGAAAATTTCCGTCGAGAAGCCAATTGTTGGTGAGTTCACGGGCTTCAATTGCCCAGTCCCAACCCGCTCCAACCGTATCAATATTTCGCCAGTCAATCAATCCTAAATTATGAACAATGTTTCCACTGCCGATAATCAAAATTCCTTTTTCTCTCAGCTTTTCTAATTTTTTAGCCAAATCAAAATGATATTGTGGAGGTTTTGTATAATCAATGCTCAGTTGAATCACGGGAATATCTGCATTCGGATACATATGTTTTATAACCGACCACGCTCCATGATCAAGTCCCCAATTGTGATCTTCCTCTACCAAAACAGGTTTTAAAAGTTCTGCAGTCTCATGAGCCAGTTCAGGATTTCCGGAAGCCGGATATTGTACGTCAAACAAAGCCTGTGGAAAACCACCAAAATCATGAATGGTTTTGGGCATTTTCATCGCAGTTACTTTAGTTCCGTCGGTGTACCAATGCGCAGAAATACACAAAATAGCATTAGGTTTCGGAATTTCTTTAGCCACATTTCTGAATCCCTGAACGAATTGATTTTCTTCAATCGCATTCATCGGGGAGCCGTGTCCCAAAAAAAGAACCGGCATTTTCTGAGAATTTTTAAACTGACTGCTGATATTCTGTAAATCGTTAAGATTCATTTTAATTGAGATTAAAAAAGGTTCAAGGCTAAAATTCCCTGAACCTTTCTGATTTAAAAAACAATGATTTCATTATTCTGCCACTTCATGGCTTAGCTGAAATCTATTTAATTAAGCTTGTTTTACAAACTGCAATTCACCTGCAATTTTCACGTCTTCACTTACCATTACACCTCCTGCTTCAAGAGCTGCATTCCAGTTTAGACCAAAATCTTTTCTGTTGATTTTTCCCTCAAAAGAGAAACCAGCTTTTGTATTTCCCCAAGGATCTACGTTGATTCCACCGAATTCTACATCCAGGTTGATAGGTTTTGTCACTCCGTTTACGGTAAGATTTCCGGTAACAGAATTGTTAAGCGCATCAGATTCGAAAGTAATTGTTGGGTTTGCTTCTGCATTAAAGAATTCTGCAGATTTTAAGTGATTATCTCTGTCTGTATTGTGAGTAGAGATAGAATTTACCTGAATAGTTGCCGTAGTTTTAGCATTTGTAAAAGTATCGTCATCAGCATCGATTTCAGCGTTGAAATCTGTGAAGTTTCCTTTAATATTAGAAATCATCATGTGTTTTACTTTGAAAGTAATTTCACTGTGAGCTGGGTCTAAATTCCATTTTGTAGCCATTGTATTTATTTTTTGTTGTTATTTATAGTGCAAATCTACGGCAACTATGATACCCAAAACATTGATTTAGGATAAGAAAATCATTTTAGTATAAATTTAATTACTATTCATTACTTTCTGTTCATTACTTATTTTTATTAGAAGCTTTATCCCGCTTTCACTACTCGCTTTTTTCTTGGTTCCGGCGGCGGCAAAGCCGCCGCC
>NZ_JAOVZW010000031.1 GCF_026460885.1 Chryseobacterium formosum | reverse complement strand
GGCGGCGGCAAAGCCGCCGCCGGAACCAAGAAAAAGAGCTCAAACATGCCGTTCAATCGGGGCTAGAGTTTTAGTCAGTATCAGAATATTTGTCATATCAAGAAAGAATTCAGGAAGGTTTTCAAAACCGGGTTTGATAATCGAGTTTAATCATAAAAATCATACTTTATCAATGTTTTATTTTAACATTTCTTAACGTGTGACATTTATTTCTTATTTTTGACAGATTCAATTTTTTAGAAATGAAACTACACCAATTTTCTTTATTAATGGTAGTTTTGGGCGGAACTGCTTTTGCGCAAACCCAGAAATTCACCATGGCGGAAGCTGTAAACGGAATGAGAACAAATCTTGCCGTAAAAAACATCTCACAGTTTTCGTGGTCGAGCGACAATAAGTCTTATATTCAGGCAGTAAAAGGCGGATATCTTGCTACTGATATTAAAACAAATAAGCAGGATACTTTAATTTCACTCAGTCAGGTTAATAAGAATTTTACAGATAAAAAGCTGAAAGGTCTTCCTCCTGTAAAGTTTATTACCAATTCTGAAGCCTATTTTACAGCCAATAACCAAATGTATTGGGTAGAAAAATCTGGAAATGACTGGAAAATAAAACGTTCAGCAACTTTGGGAGATAATCCTGCGAATGTAAAAACGCTTGCTGATAATCAGACTTTGGTTTATACAAAAGGAAATAATTTATTCATCAACAAAAACGGAAAAGAAGTTGCAGTAACGAATGACTCTAACGAAAATATTCTGAATGGAGCTTCTAATGTTCACAGAAACGAATTCGGAATAGACAGTGGGATTTTCCCTTCTCCCAATTCTGAAAATGTAGCATTCTATAGAATGGATCAAACCATGGTTGCAGATTATCCTGTCATTGATTGGTCTGTAACTCCAGCTGTAAATACGAATATTAAATATCCTATGGCGGGGAAAGCTTCGCACGAAGTGACTTTGGGAGTTTACAATATTAAAAACCAGTCGACGACATTTTTGAAAATTGAAGGTGAAAAAGACCAATATTTAACGGCAATTACTTGGAGCCCGGATTCTAAATATATCTTCGTTGGCGTTTTAAACAGAGGTCAGAATCATTTAAGAATGAATAAATACGATGCTGTTACGGGAAATTTCATCAATACATTATTTGAAGAAATGAGCGATAAATATGTAGAGCCACAACATCCGTTAACGTTTTTTCCGAATTCAAATACAGATTTTATCTGGCAAAGTCAGCGAACGGGATATAATCATTTATTTCATTACAGCTTAGAAAAAGGTCTGATTGCCCAGATTACAAAAGGGGAGTGGTTGGTAACCGATATTTTAGGCTTTAATGAAAAGAAAAAAGAAATTTATTATACTTCGACACAGGAAACTCCGACTGAGAAGCATTTGTACAGGATAAACTGGAACACTTTCAAAACGCAGAGACTAGACAATGCGGAAGGAGTGCATTCTGGAGTATTAAGCAGCGATGGTAATTATTTATATGATTCTTACAGCAATGCAACAACTCCAAGAGTTGCAGATATTCTTAATACAACGACTTTGAAGGCGACTAACCTTTTGAAATCGGATAACCCGTTGAAAAACTACGAGCGTCCGGAAATTAAGAATATTTCTTTAAAAGCTGATGACGGAACTATTTTGTACGGAAAAGTTATTCTTCCAACTAATTTCGACCCTAATAAAAAATATCCCGCAATTGTTTATTTATATAACGGTCCACATTTGCAGCTTGTAACCAATACTTTCCCTGCTTCAGGAAATCTTTGGTATGAATATATGGCTCAAAACGGATATGTAATTTTCACGATGGACGGAAGAGGTTCTTCAAACCGAGGAATGAAGTTTGAGCAGGCAGTTTTTAGAAATCTTGGAACAACCGAAATGAATGACCAGATGAAAGGGGTAAATTATCTGAAATCGCTTCCTTACGTAGATTCTGAGAGAATGGGAATTCACGGTTGGAGTTTTGGTGGATTTATGACAACCAGTTTCATGCTTCGTCAACCGGATGTATTTAAAGTGGGAGTTGCAGGAGGTCCTGTAATCGACTGGAGTATGTACGAAATTATGTACGGCGAAAGATATATGGATACTCCGCAGGAAAATCCACAAGGATATGCAACATCAAATCTTTTGGATAAAGTTCAGAATTTAAAAGGTAAATTGCTGATGATTCACGGTGCGCAGGATGATGTGGTGGTTTGGCAACATTCCATGAAATTCATCAAGTCTGCAGTTGATCAAGGTGTTCAAATGGATTACTTTGTATATCCGGGACATCCGCATAATGTCATCGGAAAAGACAGGGTGCATTTGATGCAGAAAGTCACCGATTATTTTGATTTATATTTAAAAAAATAATAATTAAAAAATCCAGTCTAGATTAGGCTGGATTTTTTTGTTTTATAGCTCTTGTGAAAATTTTTCTCTCGCAGATTTTGGTGATTACGTAGATTCATCGAATATTAATCTGCTAAATCTGCACAATTTGTGAGAGCTTTAAAAGATAAATTATTCAGGAATCCAAACACTCACATTTCCGGCAGGAACAGGAAAATCTGCCCATCCATCTTCTCTGATTTCTACTTTTTCTTCGGATCTTCCCAAAACATCATAGAATGTTCTTCCAACATATTTTTCTCCCATTTCCATGGGCTTTGTATAAGCTTCTTTATTGCTTAAAACAACTGCGCAACCGTCATGTTCATAATCGCCTTCACGAACCCAGCCTAAACAATTTGCATCTTCAAAATAATCTCTCTGGATTCCGTAAGCATTTTCTTTTCTGGCTTTTAAAAGTTCTTCAATTCCATCAACTTTATCTAAAAATATTTCCTGCTCGTTACCTTCACGGTCGTTGTCTTTATAATGCGCTCCGTACAAATCTGGGTAAAAAATACAAGGATACCCTTTTTCTCTTAATAAAATGAGCGCATAAGCAAGGGGTTTAAACCATGCTTCAACCGGAGCTTCTAAATCCTGCAAAGGTTGTGTATCGTGATTGTCAACCAAACTAACTGAATGCATCGGGTCGGCTTCTGTTAAAGTTCCTGTAAGAATATTTCTTAGGTCATAAGAATCTCCTTCTTTAGACGCAGTGTGGAAGTTATTGTGAAGCGAACTGTCGAAAAGACTCATACAGCCTTCTGTAGCTTCAATATATTTTTGCAATAAATTGAGTTGCCCGGGAGCCCAATATTCTCCGACAGCAAAAATGTTTTTTCCGGAATTTGAGCGTAATAATGTTAGCCATTCCTTATAAAAGTCAAAAGAAATATGTTTTAGGGCATCTAATCTTACCCCGTCGAAATCTGTTTCATCGAAATACCATTTTGCCCATTTATTCAGCTCTTCACGTACATGAGGATTCCTGTGTTCTACGTCATTAAACATTAGATAATCGTAATTCCCTTTTTCATCATCGATCATTTCTTCCCAATCATCACCGTATTCGGATTTGATTTTGTAAATGTGAGAATCTTTTCCTTCGGCATAATCTACGCCACTGAAACAGGTAAAATTCCATTCAAAATCTGAATATTTTTTTCTACGTCCAGGAAATGTGAATTTGGTATAAGATTCTATCTCTATTTCTGAAGAAATTATTTTTTCACGATTGTTTTCGTCAACTTTTACGGCTGTAAATTTTTCCAATTCATCACCCCCTGCTTTATGCCCCAAAACAATATCAACAATCACCTGAATGTTGTTTTTCTTCAGTGCTTTAATTGACTTCTGATAATCGTCTTTCGTTCCATATTTTGTAGATTTAGAATTCTTTTGATCAAACTCTCCAAGGTCAAAAAGGTCATAAGCATCATATCCTACCGAATTTCCACCATTTGTTCCTTTATAAGCCGGAGGAAACCATACTGATGTGATTCCTAAATCAGATAAATAATCAGCTTGTTCTTGAGCGTGTTTCCATAGCTTGCCATTTCCTTCGGAGTACCAATGGAAAAATTGTATCATGGTTTGATTCATCATAAATGTAAATTTTGTACTATCAATTAATTGGATTTGAAATTATTCAAATTCCTCAAACGGAATTTTAAGCTGAACTGAAATCTGCTTTTTTTCTTCTGTGTTGAGGTGTGATAATGATAAGCCCAATAATCGTACCGCTTTATCAAAAGGGCGAAGCTCCCAAAGTTTTTTGGCAGTCGCAAAATATTGTTCGGGCGAACTGAAGTACTCTTCTTTTGTAAAACTTCGTGTAAATAATGAGAAATCTTTATATTTGATTTTTAAAGTTAAAGATCTTCCGAGAATATTATGCTTTTGAAGTCTTTGATGTAGTTCCTGACTTAAATTTTCAAGCTTTTCGTTGATTTCCTGTTCGTCTGAAAGGTCTTCAAAGAAAGTTCGTTCAACAGCAACGCTTTTTTGGATGCGGTTAGGCTTTACTTCCGAATTGTGAATTCCTCGAACGACATTGTAATAATATTTGCCCGACTTACCGAAAAGTCTCGTTAAGTCTTCCAGTGATCTCTTTTTTAAATCTTTACCTTTAAAAATTGCCAGACTAAACATTTTGTTGGCGGTTACTTTTCCTACGCCATAAAATTTTTCAACGGGTAATTCTTCCAGAAATTTTTCTATTTTGTCGGGATGAATCGTTTTTTGTCCGTTCGGTTTATTGATATCTGAAGCAACTTTAGCTAAAAATTTATTGACAGAAATTCCTGCGGAAGCCGTTAAACCCGTTTGCTCAAATATTTTCTGACGGATTTCTTTTGCAATCTCATTGGCAGATTCAATGTCTTTTTTATTTTCTGTAACATCGAGATAGGCTTCATCTAAAGAAAGTGGTTCTACCAAATCGGTATATTCATAAAAAATCTCACGTATTTTTCTTGAAATCTCTTTATATCTCGGGAATCTTGGCGGAACAAAAATAAGATGCGGGCATTTTTCTTTGGCAATTTTACTTGCCATCGCAGAACGGACTCCAAATTTCCTTGCTTCATAGCTTGCTGCAGAAACTACGCCACGATGACCACCACCAACTGCAATTGCTTTTCCACGCAATGCAGGATTGTCAAGCTGCTCCACGGAAGCATAAAATGCATCCATATCAACATGAATTATTTTGCGGAGCGGAAACGGAGAATCCATACCGCAAAGATATGGATTCTAAGATTCTTTAATTCAAAGTTCTATGTTTAAGCTTCGAAATTTGGCCTAAAATTTAACCTCAACCTCACTTCAAAAGTTTATCAATCGTTGCTTGAATTTCTGGGTCTTCCGGAGAAATAGCATAATATTTTGCAATACCTGATTTTTGATCAATCACCATGTATCTTGGAATCCAGTTGAGATCAATATATTTGTTGAAGTTATTTTCCCAGCCTGAAGAAAACCAATAGTTTTCTTTTTCTTTCATATTAAATCTTTCCAAACTGCCATCAAATTTTTCTTTTGATCTTTCTAAAGAAAAGAATACAAAATCAATATTTGGATTGTTTTTTTCTAGTTCTTCGGCTTTTGGTAACGCTTTAAGACAATCTCTACACCAACCTGCCCAAAAATCAATCACCAAAACTTTTCCTTTATGTTGATCTAATATTTCCTGAACGCTGATGTTTTTACCATTTTCATCTTCCAACTTCTGATTTAATGCTTCCTTAGAAAATTGAGTTTTCGAAACTTCAGGTGCTTTTTGAGCACAACCTAAAGTGAAAATACTTAACATTATGACAATCATTATCTGCTTCATATCTAAATTTTTTACAAATCTAAACATTGAAACGTAAAATCAGAATGAAATAATATGAATTGGCAGAAATTTAAGAATTGAAATAATCTATAAAAGAATGTTTAAATTTTACAAGGCTGTCATTTTGAGCGAAACGAAGTGTAGTCGAAAAATCTTAAATATTTTAATTTTATAAGATTCTTCATTTCACTTTGTTCCATTCAGAATGACAAACTGAATTATTTTTGATTCACATAATTCATAATCACCTGATTAAATTCTTCTTTTTTATCAATAATAACATTGATAGGCCAGTAATAAACAAGATCTCGCAAACGGTCGAAAGTTTTTAGACGAACGTAGTCTTTTTCTGTGGTCAAAATTAATTTGTATTCACCCAGTTTCTGATATTCTGCAACAATGTTTTTAATGTCTGCATCAGAAAAATTATGATGATCTCTGAATTTCAAATGCTTTACACGTTGTGAAAATTTAGCCAAATGCGCCAATAAAGGTTTCGGATTGGCAATTCCTGTAATTAAAAGAATATCGTAATAATTCAGATTGTTATCAGGAAGCATTTTGTCTCTTGTACCGTAAACGTTTTCATCGTAACCGATTGATGAGAAAAAGACTTTTTGTGTTTTTGTCGGTCGGATTCTTGAGATGTAATATTGTTTGGTTTCTTCAGTCAGTTCATCCGGACATTTGCTGACCATAATGATATCTGCTCTTTGTGATCCTGTTCTTGATTCTCTCAAATCTCCCGCCGGAAGAAGGTGATCTTTAAAATAAGGATCATTAAAATCAGTCATCAAAATATTAAATCCTGCTTTAATTGCTCTGTGCTGCATCGCATCATCGAGAATCAAAACATCAAGATCCATATCATCGATCACTTTTTTTGCTCCGGGAACTCGATCTTCGGAAACTGCAATCACAAAACGGTTTTTAAAACGCTCGAAAAGCTGCATTGCTTCATCGCCTACAGTTTTGTAATTACTGTCGTAGTTGGTTACTTCATATCCTTTCGTCAATCTTCCGTAACCTCTGGAAAGTACTCCGGTTCTGTAATATTTAGACAGCGATTTTGCGAGATACATCACCATTGGCGATTTTCCGCTTCCACCCACAGAAAGATTACCGACATTAATTATCGGTGTCTTGAATTTCGTAGATTTAAATATTCCCAGATCATACATTGTGTTTCGGACGCCCGTAACCATGTGATAACCCAAAGAAAAAGGATAGAGATACCATCTTTTCATACGTTGGCAAAAATAAGAATTTTTAAATCCTTTTGAAGATGTTTTTCGTCAGTTTTCAAAATAAATCTGTAATTTTTTTGTCATAAATTAAAGTATTTTTGCAAGAACGTTTTAGAATTAAAATTAAAGAAGGGTTTTTATTGAAATTCGGAGGTTGAAGCCTTAAATTTTAGTTCTATAATCAAACATTTATTTACATTGAGATATTTTATTGAATTTTCATACAACGGAAAAAATTATTTTGGTTATCAGATTCAGCCGAAAGATATTTCCGTGCAGGAAGAATTGGAAAAAGCTCTTTCAACGATTTTAAGAGAAAAAATAAAAACAACAGGAGCGGGTAGAACAGATACCGGAGTTCACGCAAAGAAAATGTTTGCTCATTTCGAGACTGAACAAGAATTGAGCGACCATCTTTCCCATAAACTCAACAGCTTTCTTCCAGCCGATATTTCAATCAAGAGAATATTTAAGGTTAAAGATGATTTTCATGCCCGTTTTGATGCGACTTTCAGAACGTATGAATATTATATTTCTTTAGAGAAAAATCCGTTTACGCAAGATTCGGCTTGGCAACACTATAGAAAGAATTTAGATATCAATAAAATGAATGAAGCGTGTAAGATTCTATTTGAATATGAGGATTTTACAAGTTTTGCAAAGCTTCACACCGACAACAAAACCAATTTGTGCAAAATGTACAAAGCGCAATGGGAACAAAATGGAACTGAATTGAAATTTACTGTTTCAGCCAACCGATTTCTTAGAAATATGGTGAGAGCAATTGTAGGAACAATGGTTGAGGTGGGTTCAGGGAAAATTCAGCCTGAAGATGTGAGAAAAGTAATAGAAAATAAAAACCGAAATTCTGCAGGAACTTCTGCTCCGGCTCACGCACTTTATTTGGTTGATGTTGGATATGATTTTAAATAGAATTTCTATATTTAAATAAAATTAAAAACTATGATGTCAATTATTATTCTTGTGGGAGCTTATCGTTATTACGCTGATTTGGCTGAAAGATTTGGTAAAATAAAATGGCAACTTGGGCTTTTGGCAATTGGTGTTTATTTAGGATTTCAGGTTTTATTTCTGTTTTCTTATGGTTTTTATGTTGCATTGACAGATCCGAATTCTTTAAACGATAATAACTACGCAGGTTTTTCGGGAATCAATATTATCAGTTGGATATTTGCAATCGGTGCCGTTTATGGAGTTTACAGAATTCTTGAAAACAGATTTAAAAAAGAAGTTTCTAAAAGTCCGGTTTGGGAGATTGAAGAAATAGGAGTTGAAGATAATAAAGATATTCATTTGTAAATAATAGATATCTGTAATTTTCTATCTTAGTTTTTCAGTCTTTAAAATTATAAAGCCGTATTTTTGCAGAGAATTTTTTCAAATTAATTCTTTACGTCAATTTCTATAATGAAAAAGCAAGATACGTGGGCAATTGTAAAGAGGCTGTTCTTCATCGGGATGAAGTTTCGTAGCTGGTTTATTGTTACCTTAATTATTTCCGTTATACTTTCCATAGTTTCTACTTACAGACCTTATCTTACGATGCAGATTGTAGATAATGATATCACGAAACTGAAAGACAAAGCCTTAATGATGAAGCATATTTATGCTTTGGTAGGATTGGTTTTTGCGGAAACGATTTTAAATTTCTTTTTGGTTTATTTTTCTAATTATATTTCACAAAATGTAATCAGGGATATTCGAGAAAAGCTTTATAATAAGTTGATTTATTTCAGAACGGCTTTTTTTGATAAAACTCCGCTTGGTCAGTTGGTGACAAGAGCAGTTGGAGATGTTGAAACAATTGCAACGGTTTATACAGACGGTTTTCTGATGGTTTTTGGAGATGTTCTGAGAATTGTTTTCGTTTTATTTATGATGTTTCAGGTTGATGTGCATTTGAGTTATATTTCTCTAGCAATTCTTCCTTTAATGCTTGTTATCACCCGTTTTTTTCAGAAAAGATTAAAGAAAGCTTTTGGAGATGAAAGAACCTGGACTTCCAATCAAAACTCATTTGTGCAGGAAAGATTGGCGGGAATGCCGATTATTCAGGTATTCAACAGACAACAATCTGAGTTTAAAAAGTTTGACGAAATTAATATCACTTTAAAAACTGCTTTATTGAGAACGGTTTTTATTTTTTCACTGTTTTTTCCGGTTGTTGAATTGATTTCTTCGCTTTTTATCGGATTTGTACTTTTCTACGGTGGTTATATTACAATTAGCGCGGGTGTTGTCATTGCATTTATTCAGTTTATTTCAATGTTAATTCGTCCTTTGAGGCAGATTGCAGATCGTTTTAACAATATTCAACGTGGAATTGTCGGTGCCGAAAGAGTTTTGGGTTTGATGGATGAAGATTATGCAATGCCGAATACAGGAACGGTAAAGAAAGATCATTTTGAAGGAAAGATAGAATTTAAAAATGTACGTTTTGCGTATGACGAAAAGCAGGAAGTTTTAAAAGGCATCGATTTTAAAGTAAATCCGGGAGAAACTGTAGCGATTGTCGGTGCAACCGGAGCCGGAAAATCTACAATTATCAGCTTAATTACAAGACTATATGATATCAATTCAGGTGAAATTTTTATTGATGATGTTGAATTGAAAGATTACGAACTGTATAATCTGAGAAGTCACATTGGCGTTGTTTTGCAGGATGTTTTCCTTTTCCACGGAAGTATTTATGAAAATCTTGCATTTGGTGATGAAGACGTTACTTTAGAAAAAATTAAAGCCGGAGCAAAAGAAATTGAAGTTGATGAATTTATCGAGCAACTTCCGGGAGGTTACGACTATGTGGTGAGCGAAAGAGGTTCGTCTATTTCACTTGGACAAAGACAATTGTTGTCGTTTTTAAGAGCCTATTTATCAGATCCGAAAATCCTTATTTTGGATGAAGCGACTTCTTCAATTGATCACGAAAGTGAAAAACTCATTCAAAGAGCAACTGAAAAAATCACCAAAAACAGAACTTCAATTATTATTGCACACAGACTTTCAACCATCGAAAAAGCTGATAAAATCATTGTCATGGAGCATGGTAAAATTGTAGAAGAAGGCAAACATCTTGAGCTTCTCGATAAAAACGGATATTACTCTACTTTATATAAAGCTCAGGTAAGGCAAGAAGTTGAGGTTGAAGAAAAGCAGAATTTATAATCCATAAGGAGTAATTTCTAAATCTTTTTTCCAGCTTTCACCATATTTACTTGTTAAATATTGGGCAACTTCCTGATTGTTCTTTTTGGCTTTTTCAGACATATAAGCAGTAATGACGCAGTTTTCGTAAACAACATGAACTCCGTATTTTTCTTTAAACTGGTCATGCTTTTTAGACATAATTCCAAATTGTATAAAATACTTTGCTTTTTCATTTTTGTCTGAAACTTTCTTACTGTCATTTCCTTGTTTGACTTCAAGAATAACCGGCTCATAATTCTGAGCATAGCCGAATGTTGATATTGTAACTAATCCTAAAATGAAAGTTGTTTTGATGAAATTCATGGAGTTTTTATTTCCTTTTGGATGCTTAAAATAGATTTAAGTTAAAAGTTAGTTTTAAATCCTATATCATTTTTCGCTTTGCCCTTGCTAAAACTTCATTTTTTTAGTTATAATTTCTCCGCTTTGTAGTTTAACTTTCACCAAGATTATGATATTTTTAGAAGTAATCGGAGTTGAAAAATCTTTAGCTCTAATTCCTGACTGACTAAAAATTATTCTTCCTGAAGAATCATAAATGTCAATACTGCTGATTTCTATATTGCTTTTTACAATTACGGATGATTCATTCTGAGAAATTAGAGTTTCATTCTTTTTAATTTCTGAAGTAGAAAGAAACTGATCAATCACTACCGAATAATCTTCAACTTGTCCATAATTCGGAGTTGCACATGCTGTGATATTTGTTCCGTTAAAATCACCGATAACTCTCATTCTTAAAGGAGTATTGGTAACAGCATTTGCGGGAGGAGTAACCGAAACTGTAATTGTGGAAGTAGGACTTACGTTGGTTTGATTAAGAATTCTTTCCGTTGTTTCATTAAATTGCCCATCATTGTTATAATCAATATAAGCATTTACCGAGTGTGCATTAAAAGTTCCGGGCTTAATGGTAAGAATTGTAGGAGATGTAAGCGGAATGGTTGTTTTTGATATTCCTAAACAATAATTTTGAGTGAAATTTTCATAATAATTATTTAATGCAGTATTATAAAAACCACTACTGTTGTTAATACTTCCGAATTTTACAGAAGTGATTCCTATACTATATGTTACCGGATTAGTGATAGATGATGGAGTACATGCCGCAGTTAATGTTACATTATTGTTTATTACTTGTGTATTTGCTACCGGTGAATCTATTAAAGATTGTCTGTATTGATATAATTGTGCTAACGCTCTTGTGATTTGTCCCTGTGTGAATAAATCTCTGAAACAATAAGTATATGCCATTATATTTCTCTCAACTCCTGCATAAACCTGACTGGTACAAGGATTTATCTGACCTGTTTGGCAAAAAGAAGATACCGACGAATGATAAAGACTTTTGCTGGGTTCCGTATCACAAACCAAATCACCATTTAGAGTACAGTCTACATTACTTGGGCAAGCTCCAGTAGTTTCATTGTATCCTTCGTGTGTATGGCGAAGTCCTAAACCGTGACCGAATTCATGTGCCATAGTTTGTGCATTTACAGTCGAAACATTTGTATGCATAAATGAATGGTCTCTACTTCCTCCTGGATAATATGCATACCCATTTAATAGACCTGTTCCGGAAGCTAATCTTTTAACAACATAAATATTATAATATTTGCTCTTATCCCAAGATCCTAAAGATGTTATCTCGTCTTCGAGAACAGTATTGGGCATAACCTGCGTATTTACACCGCCACTTACATAACCTGGAAGATGTGAAGCATTAATTCTGTTAATACCATTTGTAGGATTACAGTTGGGGTCTACTTTTGCGAAAACAAATTTTATCGGTAAAACTGCGCTTGATGGAGACATTCCGCTTGATGCATTTCCTGCAAATACGCCATTTGTATAATTTATCCAGTTAATTATTTGTGCATCAGATCGATTGTTTACCGTTCCTATTGCACTTCCGTCTCCTACAACGTGCACTACGATAGGGATTTCTATAATTTGGTTTTTATTAAATGCGGCATTTATTTTTCCTGATTTAATCAGGTTAGAAATTTCAATATTGAAAGCATCATCCTGAGCTTTTTCATGAGGAAATTTTGCGTAATGATTTCTCATTATTTCATCTGTTCCGCAGTTTAGTAATTCAGTATTTTGAGCGTATATATTGATTAGCGTGATTCCTAAAAAAAGAATGAGTAGCTTTTTTACCATGGTATTATTTTGGAGAGTTTTTTTGATATTTTGACAAAATTATATTTTTATATTAAATATCTCTATAGTGAAAAAGAAAATTTTATTAAATGATAACTTTTAGCATTAATTAAAATCAAAATAAAAAATAATTTTCATTAAATAATTCAAAAAGAATCAATTATGAAAAATGGCTTTAAATCTACATTTGTTAACATTCAGTTAATATTAAATTCACTTTTAATTCATGACTATTTAGTTAGGTATAGTTTTTGCAACCTGATGTAAATGCAAATTATTCCCAAAACCCTATGGTTAATTCAGATATAATTGCTAAATTTATTAAAAATTTAACCAATCGTTGTTTTAAATGGGGGTTAATCGAGTAAAAGTTGCTGTTTTTTTAACTTAACAAAAATATAAAGATGAATAATATCCAAGACGAATTTCAGGTCTTAAAAGATGAATTGAAGAAATTGAACATAGACGTTCAAAAAATTGTAAAAGTTGGTAACGGAAGTATGGATTTCCATGAAGTATTTTATAAATCTCCCAGATATGAAGATATAAAGACTGTTTTTGTACAACGCCACACGATGGATAACTTGATTTCAAGATTCAAAGAATGCTACAACAGCTAAAAATAAAAATCGCCTCAGAATTTTCTGAGGCGATTTTGTTTATGTTTAAAAATATTTAGAATCTGTAACCCAATGAAAATCCACTTCTGAATCCTGCCCAAGGTCCGTCAACTTTTATTCTTGCACCATTCGGATTGGTTTCAACGGTATATTCTACAAAAGGAATATCAAGGTTTTCAATTTCTCTTTTCAATTGAGCCTGCATTTCAGGAGTCAAAACAACATTGCTCGTTAAGCTAAAATCTCCTTTTCCACTTCCGTAATGTGCACCCGCAATCCAAAAATCTAAAACTAAATTGTGTTGTTTGTTCAGAAAAAACTGTGCACCTACCATCAAACCTCCGCTATTTCCATTTGCGTCTCCGTTACCTTTTAACGGAATCGGAATAGTGGTTCCTAATGCTGAGTAATCATAAGTAAAATCAAAAGTGTTTGTGGAAACTTTAGAATAACGATAATAAGGTGCAAAATAGAATCCTTTTCCATAGCCTTCTCCGATATAAAATCTAGGTTCGATAGTGAAATTTGTTGCTTTGATTCTCAGATTCTGAAATCTTTTTTCATCTTCGTCACTCAAAAAAGCATTCATAAAGGGAACTTTGCCTTCAGCTACCGTTCCAAAACCTACATTAATGGCAAGCCAACGGTTAATCGACCTTTCATACGAGAGATTAATATTTCTGAAGGCATAACCAGTAATATTGGTTTTAATAATATTCATTTTTTCTGAAGGAAGTATTTGTTCAGAATTTAAGCTGTTTTCTTGGGCATAGACTTCCGAAAGCAGAAAACACGAGGCTAGTAAAAGTAGTTTTTTCATGGCTGTAAATTTTGATCTAAAATAAATATAAATGTGATTGGGAAATGTAACAAATGAAACAACATTTGATTACAAAAAGGTTAAATCAAAAACCGTTCTAAAATCTTAGAACGGTTGTAAATTTTATAAAAATAGTTTTATTTCTTTATGAATTTAGCAGTTTCTTTCGATTTATTTGAATCTGAAACTTCTATAAAATACGCAGAAGGAGGTAATTCTGAAATTTCAACTTTTCCTGATTTTAAATCTGTTGTTTTAATTAATTTTCCGTCTAAACCGTAAATATTAACTTTAGAATTACTAGAGATTTCTCCTTTTACCTGAACGAAATCCTGAGCAGGATTCGGATAAATACTTAGTTTTTCTTTTAATTTTAAATCTGAAACAGCTAAAAATGCTTCGTTTAATGCCGTAGCTCCGGATGTAGATTGATTAATACTTAAAAGAGGAACGCTGATGTTTCCGCTTGTAGAAGTTAAAATTGCAAATTTGTTTGTACCACTATAATAGCTGTAAGAAGTGTTGGTAACCGTTCCGATAGAAAAGACGAAAAACGTATCGGTAGATTGGTAAAGATTAAAATTTTGTACCGATTTTATTCTTAAAACATTGGTGTACGTTTTGTTTCCGATAAGAAGCGTTCCTGCTGCATCCGCGGTATTTACAATAGTTCCTTTGAATAGGCCGGAAGCTGTGGTTGAAGTGAAGATTCCCTGTGCCTGATCTGTTTCATTATATCCGAAACTTGCAGGATACGTGATGATTGTGCCGTTGTTCGCAGAAAAGTTTAAAGTTGCATCGGGAGTTACTAATCCTGTAATTTCAAGCTTTGTTGCTGTTTGCTTATAAAGTGCGGTGTTTCCGTCACCTGTCATTTTTATCGTTGATCCGGGAAAAGTAGAAATTTCGGATGCAGTAGGTGCAGAATATACCGTTGAGGTTGCTGTTCCTGCCGTTAAACTTGTATTTGTGAAAGTTGCGTTGTTTCCTGTTGCGGAATTATTTACCGTTCCGTTTACATTTACATTGTTCACAGTTTCGCCAATAATAGGGTCGTTGAAGGCTTTTGTGATGGTTTGAGCAGACCATATTCCTGTAGCAGAAATTAAAATGAGTAAAGTTTTTTTCATTTTTTTTATTTTTAATAAAGATAAAGTATTTGTGAAATATTTTTCATAATTATTTGATTTTGGATAAAAAAAATCCACTTGAAGGAAGTGAAATTTTTTTTGGTGAATGAAGTTTTATTTTCGTACAATTTTTATAAGTGATTTTCCTTTGCCAATTTATCAAATTTTATTTGCTAAGATTTTTTTTAGACTTCATATTTCCATTTTCATCCCATTTAATATACACTCCTGTAAAAATGAAAGGATATTTTTTATCACTTAAATCGGTGTCATAAATATTACCGTTTTCATTGAATAATAGTTCATGGCTCTCTTTCTTTTTTAATGTTGGAATGTTTGTATTAGAACTGTCAAAATCTTTATTGTCGTAATAGGTAATCAGTTTTATGGCAATTCCGTTTTTGTACTGTATTGAATAGATTTCATCGGAATCATTATTATAAATTATTCCGGTTATTGGTATCACTTTTTCAATTCCGTTTTCATAATCAGAATGGTAATAATTAAGTATTCGTTTGGTTACAAGCGTTTTTGAGTCAGTTATTTTTTTATCTAAGAATTCACTTTTACCCAGATTAACAGAATCATTTTGATAAGATGTGATTTGATTATTCCATTTATCATAAGTATATTTTCCTCTGAACAAAAGTTTATTTTCAGGACTAAATATCTCATTTATAAGATGATTGCATCCATTTTCTATTTTTGAGTATTGAAAATCTCCGGTATCTTCATCTTTAAATTTGATATAGCCATTAAAAGGTTTCATATTGTGTTTTGTATAGTAGCAGTATTGCGATGAAATACCATTGCTATAGTCTGAAGGTAAAATTTTTTCCTGTGAAGAGGAAACAGTCCAAATTACACTCAGTATAAAAGTTAGTAGATATTTCATATGTGATATAATTATAGTGGAAGTAAAAACTTTTTGAATTATCTTGGTTTAATTATCAGTGTTTTGGATGTTTCTGTTTTATAATTAATGTTACAGAATTGCGACGAATCTTCTAATAATAAGTATAATCTTTATAAAGCACAGCTGCTACTTTTTGCTTATTGATATCTTTATAGGCGTAAATAACTGTTGGATTCCCATTAATATCAAAATTCTGCATTACTTGTATTTGATAACTTACCTCCATTTTGCCATCAATGTTTTCGGTTATTTTGCTCTTAATTTCCTGTATTTTGTCATCTTTATATATCGTTTCAATCTCTTCTATTGATTCAATTTTGTCCACATTTTTGGCAATATATTTTATCAATCTGTAATTTTTATCTAATGTAACCATATTTATATGAGGATTAGTTTTTTCAGAAACAATTGAATAGCTATAATCATCAGACCAGACAAACCTATGATTTATTTCTTCAACATTTCCGTGTGAATTTGATATCTCTTTGAAAGTTATATTTTTTCCCGTTCCCGAATATTTCTGTTTGAATTCCGATGATGTTTCTGGTGTTCCAAAATTCCATGCTCTTTTTATTTCTATGGCATTACCTTCGTTATCAAAGGTCATCGTAGATTTTCCGACGTGGGCAGATTTGTCGGGAGGTATTTTGCCGTCTTTTATAATACAGGTATATTGTGTTACTTCTTTCACTGTTCCTTTGAGTCCATATTCTAATTTCTGAGAATAAGTGTTTTGGGTAACTTTATTATCCTGCCCATTGCAGGAAAAAGATATTTGGGTAAATAGAATTAAAAATAATGTATTTTTCATAAGTCGCTGAAAATCATTGATGGTAAAAGTATCATTCATTTTTATAATAATTAATCTGGACTTTTAACCAGTCTTCTAATTTTGTAAATTTTTCGATTGAAATATATTCCTTATAATTATTAATTTTATTTAATAAATCTTCATAATCTTCCTGATCGTACATTTCTTTTGGGTCGCTATCAATTTTTATCATCTCTTCATGACGTAACTTCGTTTCATTAATTTCTTCTGCATAATAACAAGCAATTATTTCTGGAGATGAAGCATAATTTAAAATAAGATATTCATCAAAATAATCGAATTTGCCTTTGTTCTGGTATGTTAAAATACCGTCTATAATTTCATATTGATCAACAGTATCGTAATAATCTACACAAAATAAAGCATCTTCCAAATAAACAGCTACATTGCTAATAAAATCTATGTAACTATTACCTTTGGGACCATATTTACTTTGACCTTGTATCTGTATGTATATTCCGGGTCTTTTAAAATCAATTACTTTATCTTCATAATACATGGCATATCTTTCTACAATTCCGTCATCTGAAATTGTTGCAAATGTATTTTCAGAAATTCCCCAATTACCGATATATGTAAATTCATTGGAATATTTGTCTAAAAATTCTTTCTCTTTTTCTTTTTTGACCTGCAAAATAGCACCTCCTAAAATTATTTTTGGTTTTAGCTGATTTACTCCGTGTAATTCCCCCATTTCAAAAATTTTATTTTTAATTTGTGTTTGATTGACCTTATTTAAATGTTTCTATTGAATGTGAAAACTTCCATTTTACAATCAATTTTATAATGGTACAGCGTCAATTCCTTTTAATTTAAGCTCTTCATAAACTTTATCATCATTACTGAAAAGTGTCATTTTCTTTAAGTTCGGAAAATGTTTAATATCATCATAAGCTTCAATGTTAAAATAATCATCTTCGCCATCCCAGTAAGGAGTGATGTTCATGTAGATGTCATTTCCGCCGTCTTGGTATATTTCTGTTATCTCCGTTGCAAATTTTTTGTCGATTTCTAAGTCTTTAAAATATTCAATCGCCTCGGGAATTGGTTCGTAACCTTCGCTCTCGACATCTATTTCTCTTTCTTCGTAAGAATCTGTAAACTCAAAAATATCGAACCTCGGTTGTATAAGTTCTTTGATATACATTAATTCCTCAATAATCGCAAGCTTAAAATTTAAGTCTGTAAATTCAATTTTTTTTCCCGATATTTTGTTTGGCTTATATTTATCGGTTTTGATGATCGTTCTTTTCTTGTTGACTTTTTGTGAGATTGAAACTTCTTCAATATTTTTAAATTCATCTTCCGAAAGCCAGGATGAAAATTTTACATTCTCTATTTCCATGTCTTTAAAACTTCGGTCGGATTCCGTAATGGCGAAAAACTCTGTAAAAGGTTGATTGTTGATTTTCAAATCTCCATCAAACTTTTTTTTAGGTAAGAAATCTTTATTAATATCTGCAGTTTTTATAGTCAACGTAAATGTTTCGCCTTCATTTTTAGGCACAAAAGCTTTGATTCCTAAATCGTTCCACATGTAAATCATATTAGTGTCAGTTTCTCCCCACAGTTCATAATAATCCCCAAACTGATTTTTTAAGTCTGAAAAGGTTAAAGGAAACTGAAGATATTGATCATTAATTTCAATTCCGTTTTCTTTAATATTTATAATAAGTGGTTGTTGACTGTTTTCGTTTTTCATGTAAAGATATTGTGGCTTTGATTTTTTATAAAGTACTTATTTGAATTATTTCATTCTTATTCATAAATTCTGCCCATTTCTAGTAAGTCGCCTAAAGTTCGCCAGCTTACTTCAAACTCCAGTTCATCATCTTTGTTGTAATCCATAAAACATCTCATACCACACTCCAAAATAGAACTCGGATCAAAATTATACCATCTGTTTCCTGTTTCAGAATCAATTCCATCATATTTCCATTCATTATCCAATTGTTTGCCTTTCATTTTGTGCAATTCAGCAATTTGAAACTTCAGAACGGCAATTGAATAATAAAACTCACCGATATCTGAAATTAAGGTTTTATCTGTTGAAGAGTTCGTTTTTGAATCAATAAATGTGTTTTCATCAGGTGCGTCTTTGATTTTTAACCATTCAACATTAAATTTTTTTGGTTTAGAAGAGCATGCATCGTGTAAAAGTTTTAATAATAAATCAGCGGTTAAAATTTGTTCTCTTTCCTGTTCAACCAGCTTGAGTAAAGCCAAAAGATAAGTTTCCAAATCTCTGTTTTTTAGGCTTCCAAGATTAATATTATTGTCAAATTCTTTATATGTCATATTTCAATAAAATGTGTTGGTAATATTGTTCATTTTCATTTCAGGAGGTTAATTCATAAAAATGTCTAAATAATCCTGTAGAATAGTATCATTACCTATTATTTCAATTGTGAGTTCTTTAGTTTTTTGTACCAGCTTAGATTCGTTTGTATTTTCATCTATGTCTATAAGACTCAATGAAATTTGCGATTCGTCATCTTTTAGACTGATTTTTATTGATCTCCTATCATTGATTGTTATTCTTGTAGGAACAGATGGATTTGTGTAACACTCTTTTATAAGATTTGTGATTTCAAAAAGCTTTTCTGTTTCTAGAATTTTTCCACTCCAAACTCTGCCGTTTTCTTGAAAATATTGTGATTTTGATGCAATAACTAAAAGAACATAAAAATTTTCTTTTTTCTTGATTTCAATATCAAATTGCCCTTCAAGGGTGTGTATTTCAATCTTGATCATTTATTTTTATAAGCCTCAATTTTTTCGGATAATCTTTCTGCTAAATAGTCATTTCCTTCTTTTAAATATTCAAGAATAATTTTTGCTTCTTCAAGATATTTTTCTTTCTTCGATTCGTTCCAATAATAGGGTGGTGCATATAAATTACAGATTCTGTCCGCCATTTTAACTGCCCAGACTTCTTTTGGCTGTTGTTTTATTCGGCTTAAACTATCAGTCATTTGATGTTCCTTTTCAAGTTGTGTGTTTTTTGTTAATGCAAGAACACCTTCCTTTACTTCTTTGCCATATTCTTTTTCAAGATCTTCTATGCTGAAGTCTGTATCTTCTATGGTATCGTGTAAAAACGCACATTTTACAGCAAGATCAAAGTTAAAATCTGAAGTGTTTTTAGCCACATTCATAATTTCAAATACAACGCTGCCGATATGGTTGATGTATTCTATTTTTTGATTTTTATTTTGTCCGCCGTAGGTTTGTCCATTATGCAAAATGCTTACTTTTTGCCATATATTTTGTAAGTCGTCGATTGTAAAAGTGTTATTCATTTGGTTTAATTTTAATGATAATACGCAATTAAAAATAGCTTTGCGTTATGTCTTGTTTACTTTATAACTTTTCTTATGGGTAGATTATTTTAGCTGTTTTAAAGACTTTTATCATTTCGTCCTTTTTCTCATCTGTAAGTGCATCATTTCTTACAGACATAAAACAGGAATGAAAAAAATTCTCACCTTGAGTAAGATACCAAACTTGTGATACTTTGCAATTGTATTCTTCATTAATAACATTTTGGATTAAATACATGACCCATGGATCTTTTGCTTTTAAATCTTTTGCGATTAAGCTAAGTTCAGCATCTTTTGATTTGCCTTTTGCTGTTTTATATGAATCATCCATAGCCTTTATTAAGTCAATATTTTTTATATCTATACTTGAGGTTAAACTTAAATATTCAGAGGGCTTTTTTATGGTATCAAAAGTATTAGCTATTAAAGTTATATGCTGCTTATTTTCGTAAGACATATAAGTTATTTTCCATTTTTTTTTGTCAGGTACTTCAACAAAAATACGTTCCTCTTTCTTTTCTTTATATCCGCATAAATGTAAATATTTCTCTTCTACTGATTTACCCAGTTCTCTTGCTTCAATAAAATCTTTACAGGCCTTTTCTTTATTGTTAATTTTAAGATTGCTTTTTGCTCTTAATAATAATGCTGCCGTATAGAATTCTATAGGGTCTGGTTTTAACGAAATTATTTTGTTCAAATCTTCTAAAGCTTCTTTGTATTTATCATCATCATATAATAAAGAAGCGCGGAGATAATAAGCTTCAGAGAATGTAGGGTCAATTTCAATTGCTCTACCATATTCTTTTATTGCTCCTTCAAAATCGCTTTTTGCCTCTTTTGATTTTCCACTTTCAAAATATTCTGTGGCTGTTTGTCCAAAAGTGAAAAAATAGCTTAACAATGTTATCAGTAAAAATTTAGATTTCATTCTTTTTTTATATTGTGGTTAATGCTTTAGATTTTTTCATTCATGTAAGAAATCGAAGTGCAGATGTAGATATTTGCGTACCAATTTTGTCAGATTTTATCTCAGTATTGCTTTCGAATGAGTTAAATGATCTACTCGAATAAATTGAGATCTTCTGTTGCTGCTTTCCAATTGTAGTCAATGTTCTTATTTACCAGGCTAGCTCCAAATTTCCATGTGGAATCGTCTAAACAACTTCTTTTCATTTCTAGAGTTTCCAGTTAAATTTTGTCATTTTATTGGTCATTTTTTGGTCAACAATTTCAATGCTTAATTCTCCGTTTTCTTTAGTTAAAATAATCATACAGCCTTTTTCTAAAATTCCACTTTCGTTAAATTCAAGTTCTTTTACTTTGATGGATTGTGTGATGCCGTTAAAATCAGTTTCCTGTTTAAAAGGCTCTCCCGTATGTCCATAAAAATGATAATGAAAAATTACATTATCCAATACTTCTCTAATTTCAGTCATACCATAACCGCTTTGACTATCATCTTTATCATGGGTGAGTAAGATATCAAAAAGTGTTTTTTGTTTTCAGAAGTTTCTTGATTTCCTTTCTTTCATAATCTTGAATAAACCTGTTTTCTGTTCTTCCTTTTCGATCTCCGATTCTGCCGATACCCACAAAATTTAAAACCTCCTCTTCTGTTTCTAATTTTTGTTCCAAACCAGATCTGCATACAAAAACTCTTTCATAAACATCAATTGGAAATATACTTTTATCTGAACTTTCCTTTTCAAGATTATCCAAAAAATCATGATCTTCATGATTTCCACGAACACAGATCATATCGATATTAAGTTCATCTAAAAATGACTGTATTTCTTGATTTGTTTTAGTAAAATCGTCATGAAATCCCAATTCATCTCTGTCGTATTGAGCGTGCTTTATCGTTGCTTTGTCCAGATTTTCTATGTTCGGATAAGCTCCCATATCTCCGCATTGCAAGATGAAATCAATTTTGTTGCCTGTTTCTTTTTGGTATAGATCTACCAATTTGAAAGGTAATAGAATTTTACCGTGAATGTCGGAAAAAATAGCTATTCTCATGTTTGTGTTTATTTATTTAAAATTGGTGTTGCTTTGTATTTGGTGGGTTTTCAGATGAAAAATCAAATTATAACCAAAGAGCTGAGTTAAATTTAAACAGTCTCTAAATTAAATGAAACAAAGCTGTTTCCTTATTCTAATTCAATTTTAAAGTCATCCTTAAGAAATTCTCTGAAATCTGCCCATTCAACTTCTGGTTCATGACTTTCGCACCAAGGATGTGCATCGTTGTAATCGAATATTTTTCCAAAATCCGGAGAAGATTTGTCGCAATTTATATGAAAATCATGATGAGAACCCCAATCTCCGATTGTTAAATATATTTTATCCTTTTTCGTAAGTGTATTGGAGTTTTTCCGTTCTAAAAATTCATTTCCATACAAATCTATTCCCCATACAGTATTTGGTATGGAACCCAACTTATATAAATCTTTAACAGATATTTTTCCAATAGAATCAAGATAAATTTTTGGTATTTCGAGGTTTTTGTCAAGATATTCCTGATCAAAATATGTTGAATAAATTTCTTTTAAATTTTTGGTTAATTCTTTGCCTTCTGAGTTCATCTTAAATTTTCTGTTATTAGATTTTCGGATAAAAAATATGTTAACAAACAAAGATAAAAGAAAGTGATTAAAGTAAAAACAGATTTTAATAGCTTTAGAATTCTTTAAAAACAAAATCCCGAACGAAGAGTCCGGGATTTTGTTAATTGTTGAATTTCTGAACGTACTAATTATATTTTAAATATATTCATCGAAATTATAAATCCAATTATTCCTGCGATCGCCCATGCGATTTTGTGGCTTTTCGGAGCTTCACCAACCCAAACTTTAGGATCTTTTGTTTTATTTTTACTTTTACTTTCAGCTGTTGTAATATCTCCTCCTGGAAAAAATAACATTGCAATCCCGATTAAAACAAAAACCGGTGCTGTCACAAGAAATTTAAAAACTGATTATGTTGTTTCCATCATTCCATATCCTAAACATGTGAATATGCTGCCACAAAATATGGTAAGAATCCCAACTAATCTTCCTAATTGCATAGTATAGTTTTTTTAGTTAAATGATTATTTATAATGAGGTTTTACCACTAAACTTGTAATTTTACCATTCTCCCAAGTTGCATATACTTTTGCTATGTTTTTGAAAATGTCGGTAGTTTTGTAAATATAAAACTTACCATCTGGGGAAAAATAATTTACTTCTGCTTTCATACTCATACGATTTACGGGCAAATCTCCTTCGTTTTTGGTAATAGTCATCACATCTTTACCATCTTTTACATATGGAGCAAAGGCATCTAATAAATTTATTTCTTTAGAGAAAGAATCTACTATTTTTTGAGATTCGGGAGAAATTACATTGCTGGATTTTGTAATTTTAGGATTCATAAGAACGAATTGCTCTTCGGAAGGATCTGTAATCACTACTTTATCTATTGAGCTGTTATCATCAATTAGAAAAAACTTATCAGCAAACCCATTGTCTATGTCGTGAGAATAATAAGCAAGATTAACGTCATCATCGCTTTTTACTTCTGCATCTTTGTTGAATGCTTTAAGGAAAATCATTTCATTTTTAGGATTCTTCACTTCAAAATAAACATATTTTTTGCCGTTTGGAGCAATAAGTAAAGTAGAGTCTTTGTCGTTTCGTAATACTTTACTTTCTTCTAATTTTAAAATTGTTACGGGGTTCTCATACACTTTGAATTCTTTTCCCATTTCTACATTTTGAGCTGGTTCTCCACAAGATGTAAGTGTAAGTGCAGCAGAAAATAATGATGCTGCTAAAATTGATTTACTTTTCATGTTTTAATTTTTATTAAGTTATTTTTTTTGCTTTTTGACAAGTGATTTCAAATCCTAATTCTATTACTGACACAACTGTTTTCATAAAATGTGAAATTTTTCGATTATTTTCAGTTGATTCGAATAATTTATTGTTTAATGCTTTTTAGAAAAGTTTGCATATAATTATCTATATCCTGCGCTGTTGCAGTACTTCTTAGTACTTTGTTACAAATCATCAATATCAGATCAGGATTTGTAGGATGATTTAGAATATAGATTTTAAACTGACCTACATCTTTATATAATTTTCCGTCTTGTCTGCCGGTATTGTATAGACCAGACTCAAAAGAATAACCTTTCATTTTACCAAATTCTGCTTTTTGATATAATGTCATCAAATCAATAGATTTTACTGATTTATTGGTGTAGTAATCCACGTTTTGGATATGTTCATCACGGAAAAGATCACAGATGTCATACCAAGGTAGTTCATATTTTTTAAAATCATATTCATGAATTTTTTTTACTTTATCGTTATTAGAATCATAAGCAACTTTATGAATAAAATCTTTAGCTACTTCATCAACTGTTAAACCAGGATGTGAACTTTTTTCAAAAGCATAAACAAGATAAGTAACTTGATTACGATTCATTTGATAACCCACTTCGGTGCGGCGATCGGCTGTACTACCTGTTTGGTCTGTGTCAATATCTTCTTTTATATTAGTTTTGTCAATAGTTGCATCAAGATATGGAAGGTATAGATTTTTGGTATCCCAGATCGGTACATTAAAATAGATCGGTTCTAATAACTGAACTTTCGGACCATATTCTTTATAGCCAGTTTCTTCTTTTACCCAAAATCCTATTTCTACTTTTATACTTTTTTGTTTTTCTACTCCATTGGCTCCGTCTAAAATCCACTTAAGAGTGTTTCCTCTGGTTTCGAAATCATTTCCTTCCCAAACACTGAATTTCTTTGTTGCAGGTGTATTTTTAAGAAAATCATCCATAGCAGTGTAGCCATCTTTCTGAATTCCCCAATGGCTAATGTAAGTATTGGTATTATCAGCAAACTGTACGTACAAATGCGTGTAACCAGAATAAACGGTTACGGCTTTGGGCTTTTTAAAGCTCACCTGTAATGTTGCAAGGTCTTTTTTAGAAATTGTAGCTCCGGATTTCACTTCCTTTCCATTGATAAATGCCGAAAGCTGTGCTTTACCAAAACTGAAAAAAAGTAATGATAGGAATAAAAATAAACGAGTAATTTTCATGATTATAATTTAAGAATTCAATTGTTGTTAGTTTGTTGTGAAAAATTTCCCAAATATAGGATATATATTATAAATGAACAAGTTGAAATAAGCAGCTTTCTTAATCATACCAGCCTTTCATAATTTTTATACCTTTAATTTTCTTTTTTATCAACGTCTTAAAATCTTTGTTTTTGTACAAAGGACAGTTTTCCAAAGAGATTTTTTCCAGATTTTTCATATCCAGAATATCGTCAGGTAATGTTTCTATATCAGAACATTCAAAACCAATATGTTCCAGATTTTGAAGTTTTGAAATACCTTTAGGAATACTTTGGAATTTTGCATTAGATAAACGAATGTTTTGTAAATTGTGACAATTGTACAAAACCGAATTTAGTTTTTCTAAACTACAAGCAAACATTCTGAAATAAGTCAGATTTGTCAGATTAGAGAAAGAATCTGGGAGTTCAGTCATTTTTGCATAGTCTAAGCCTAAAGTGTTGAGGCAATTATTTGGTGAAATCGGCTCTGAAATATCCGAAAAATCTATGTGTTCAAAATCCAATTCACTTGCTTGATTAAAATGATTAAGTACTTTTCCGAGTGATAATTTGGTTTCTTTATCTCTTCTTGTATCGTCGCGGATTTTTAATTTTTTTATGCTTTTTGGTAAATGAAAAATGTCGTCTGTTATTTTTTGATTGGCACGAATGCGCAATTCACGAAGATTCGTGAGCTTCGTAAGGGGTGCAGCAATAATAAAAGGTGTGTGATAATCTTCCAATTCAATCTTTTCCAGACTCGTTAAACCTGAAATAGCATCAAAAATATCGAAAGTGCCGTATTTTATTTTAAAAGATCTAAGATTTTTTAATTGCTTGAATGAATCGGGTAACGCTTTAATCTGCAAATGCTCCAATTCCAATTCCTCCAAATTTTCTAAGCCTTCCATATTATCAGGTAGAGAATTTATTCCTGAACCTTTTATTGTCAGCTCTTTTAAGTTTTTCAACCTAAAAATACTTGATGGAATAGTGGCAACATCAGATCCAATATCTAAATTCAGTGTTTCTAAGGTTTGTAATGCATCAAAATTATCGGACAGCTCTTTTAAATTCCAGCAGCGAATTTTCAAATATTTTACTGCATTTGCACGAAACAGATTTTCAGGAAGGTAATTTAAATTATATTCACTGATATCAATTTTTTCTTTGTTTAAAAACTCATCTTCATCCGCGTTATCTTCCAGTTCAATCGCCTTTCTTGCGTTTGTGTAAATTTCTGCGTTTGGAAAAGTTTTGATTAAACGGCGCATGATTGCTGTATCTTTATCCAAATCAGATTGCGCAGTGTTTATTTCTCTGATATTTTTAAGATTGAAAAAACCTTCTGAAAGCATTTTAACATCAGTATAAACAAGATCGACGATTTCCAAATTCGTTAATTGCGAAATATCAGGGATCGTTTTTAAACTATAATTTTGCTTGAGATTAAGAACACGCAATTTTTTTAATTTCAATATAAAATCAGGAAGTTCTCTCAACTTATTGCAGCTTACATTCAAGACTTCTAAGTTTTCCATTTCGCCAATTTCTACTGGTAACGTTTCCCACTGTTGATTTTCAACATGTAGTTCTGTAACATTTTTTAAATTGGAAATACCACTTAACGAATTTGGAATTTGATGTGAATAATGCGAATCACGCCACGCATCAACACGAAGTTTCGCATTCAGATCTAAAATATTTGTAAAGAAAACAGCATCGGCAGGAAATGTTTTGATAACAGCGGCTTTCTTTTCATTATTTAATTTCTCCCATTTTTTCGGCAAATCTACCAAAGATTTGAGTGTTTTTCCACCAATTGCCTTTAAAAGGGATTCATAACGGGTAATAATGTTGTTTTCTAAAGCTTTATCGGTTTTTAGCTCAGCTAAAGCCGTTGTAATATGAGTTGAATCCCACGTTTGTATTAGATTAATGGTATTTTTCATTAGTTTTTATGTAAAATGGAAAGTAAAATATTAAAAATAATAATCCTCAATACTGAATGAAGCCGTATCATAGCTCATTCCTTCTTTAATATGAGTTAATAAACTTTCGTCATTTACTTTAAAGGTTAAAAGATTTGAATCTTCATTTATTGAAACTATTGTGGGTTTGTCAATAATAATTGTATCTGCTTCATCCGTAAAATCAGCCACATTCATGTTGGTATATATGTAATGTTTTCCATTTTCTGTTCCCCAGCTATCAAATCTACTTCGATATTTTCGTTCTACATTTCTTTTAGCTTCATCATTTGAAAGGCTTTCGTATTCTTCTTTTTCAATGAATATTTTTTTTCCAAGTAAATATTCATTTAGCTCTGAAATCTTATCTTTTTCTGGATGATTGTCAATTGAATTCTGCCATTCTTCTTTAGAAATTGGTAACTCTTTCCAGTCTAGATCTCTTGAAGTATTGCATATAATTTGTAACGCAAAATCTTTACTGCCTATTTTTTTTCCGGCATCGGGATGAATATAAGTAACTTCTGTCGTCAGACTATTTTTTTTGATGTTTTTTATCTTTATGTTGTACAATGTTGCCATAATCTTTTTATTTATATTTTAATTAGTTATGTTTTTTTAAGTTGTATTTTCAATAATCTCGCCTAATTTTTGAGCAAAAAAATCATTATCTTTCATATTAACCATTCTCCATTTTTCTCCATCATATTTTGAAATTAAAATAGAATTTTCTTCGTCAAATTTAAATGTGTAATAAATAAATCCTTCTATTTTGTCGACATTTCCTGTAACTTCAATGTTGTAATCTGTGTTGTTGAAGTTTAATTTAATTATTTCTTTCATTTAGTTTTTTATGTTTTTATTCAACAAAATAGGCAGTACTGTCAAATTCCGCCTCGTTTTTTATGAGATCTTCAATATTTGGAAACCATGAATTATGAATTAATACATTTACAGTAACCATTTCAAGAGGGTATTCTTGAAGTGTATTGATCCAATTTTCTCCATTATGCTGTATCTTATATTCAACAGTTTTTTGTAATAAATCTTTCCACCAATGATGGTTGTAATTTTCCCAAGAATTATTATCGGTGATCAATATTCTGGCTTCTTCTTTTACGCCCCAAATGATTTCAGTATTTGTTATAAAATTGTCAAATAAATCTGCATCATTTTTTTCAAACCATTCTGCAATCGGGAAATGAGATGGAGTAGAGTCGGGTAGATTAGATAAAAGACGTATTAAAAATTCCCTGTATTGCTCACCCCAAAATATCTTTTCATCAACATTAGGAAGCGTAACTATGCCGTCTTCAATTTGAGCTATTTCTATTTTTAATTCTTTTAAAGGAAATTTTGAAAAACCATCTATAGACAAGTCTGCAAAAATATGATACCATAGAAGAGCTTCAGCAGAAGTCAAATTTATAATTTCACCAGAGTTATTATTCTCTTTTAAATGGTTAAACTCGTTATTGTACAGTCTGAAAATCAAATCGAAAAATGATAATCCTTTATGACTGTAATTTTCAGAAAGTATAGAAAAGAATTTGTCGAAATCCATTTCAGCAGAGTCTGTATTGACTCTTAATCTATCAAGCCAATCCTCAAAACTAAAGTCTTCATCTGAAAAACCAAAGCAATAATTGAAGATTTCCTTTGTACTTCTTTCTTTTACTGAATAATCAGTTATTCTGTATTTGTGTATTGTTGACATTTATTTTTTTATTTAAGAAATTTTTCTATTACTTTTAAAGCTGATTCGTTGTTGTTTTCTTTTGCCAAATCTATCGGGGTTTTTCCATCTGCATTTTTATGGTTGAGGTCGGCTCCCATATTGAGTAACGTTTTTAAAAATTTTGCACTGCTATATTTTCTCCAAAACTCATGAGTAGATGCTAATTGTTCATGAAGGACGGTATCTCCTTTTTGATTTACCGCATTGAGTTCTGCACCGTATTGTACCAGTAGTGTAATTAATTCTATGTTTTTACAAGAGCTGCATTTGAAAAGAATAGATTCCTTGGGATGTCCGGAAGGCTGTACATCTACATCGGCTCCTTTTTCTAATAAAAAAGTAACAAGAGAAATAAGATTTTTGTTTTTCCAATGACTCACGGCTTTAATTAGCGGATTGAAGCCATTAATACAAAGATTCAGAATGTCGGGGTTTCTTTCCAGTCTTCTTTTTACCTCTTCCAAATCTCCTTTGGTACCACATGCATCAATTAGATATTCTGCCTCGATATAATTTTTCACAATCAGGCTGCTGTTTATTCCCTGTGTTGGCTGTAACAGTTGTGACGGAATTTTTTTTAGAACAGATCGATCTTTTGGAATACGGTCTTCATCCGGAGTATAGCTGATTGTTTCAGGGAAATTATTTTCAAGCAATAATTTTTCTGCTTTTTTCATTAATTTGTACCCGTTAAGCTGCCACCCTTCAGGAACATCAGTTTCAGAATTATATCTGCTGTAATAAAAATTAGGATCAGCTCTCCAATAAATCATCAAGGCGGTTGCTTTGTCGCAATGTTCGCTGTTTAAGGTTTCATATAGTCTGTTATTTCCGTTATCCCAATTATAGAGTTCCGTGCTTACAAAAAGCTTTTCTGCGCGGGTAAAATTATGTGAGTCCATTTAAAATTGTTAATTAAAAACTTTTTTATTTCTTTCAAAGCCAATTGTAGAAGCCATTAACTTAATAGCTCAACGATTTGTTGTTTTTCTCTTGCTTTTGCTAATGTTAAAGCTGTGTGTCCTTCAGCTTCAATATTTTTATCAGCTCCGTTTTCCAAAAGCAATTCCACTATTTCTTTACGTCCCATTTCAGATGCTCTGTGTAATGCGGTAAATCCTCTGTCGTCTTTAGCATTTACTAATGCTCCGGATTTCAATAGTGCTTTTAGATGTTCTATTTTATTAGACTGAGCTGCGTTCATGATTGGGGTTGCTCCTTGAGTCGTTCTTATATTTGGGTCTGCTCCTAATTCTAATAGTTTTAGCAATGATTCAGTATTTTCCGGTGCAATTGCCCAATGTAAAGTTGCCAAACCATCGCCTGCCAAAGAATTGATGTTTACTCGATTATTGATTTGATTTTCAATTTCTTGTATGTGCGATTGTGCAACCGCAATGTGTAGCAAAGAATGGGAACGGAGCTTTCCTCTTGGCGGAATGATAAAGTTTTCTTCGAAAATTCCGATGTGTGCCATATTTCCGTAACTTGAAAATGCCCAAAGTCCTGCACTTCTTGTATTAGAGATGAGTTCTTTAGGCAAAGGTGCGGGTATAGTTTCTTCAAGAGAATGACTGATAAGAAGAAAATTTAGAAAAGAATTTGTAAAAGCTTCTGTTTCTCCTTCTGTGAATTCTCCAATTATATTTTCGATAATTAGATGATCATGTTTTTGAGAAGTTTTAGCAATTACAAAAACCTCCCTTAGCCAGCTACGGATAAAAATCAAATATTCTCCGTCAAAATAAATACCCCATTTATGTTCCATTGTCTCCGGTTTAAATAATACTCCCGGAGCTAAAGAACCATCAATAGGAAACCATAAATTAGATTTTATTATTCTGGTGTTTTTAGGTCTTTGGTTATAAAAGGATCTTCCATCTTCTGTACCATAAGATACAGCGTTAGTAGCCATTTGCTGACTTTGAGATGTTGAAAACATTTGCTGACTGATAGGTCTCAAGTCAAGCAGTCTTACATTCCATATATTTTCCGTAGGCTCTATCCAAGGTAAACTTTCCTCAGAAGTTTGTGATTCCTGCTGATTTTTTCTTCCAAAAAGTTTCTTGAAAAATGACATGATTTCTTGTTTTTTTAAGATGTGTAATTTGAATTATTCGTAATTATTTGGCATTAAATTAATGACAATTTATCACAATATAAAACCTGTATCATTACTGAAAATTAAAAAGATGAATGAATGTAGTGAATCTTCGACCAATAAAAATTATGATTTATTGAATGAATAATAGGAAACATACGTCCAATATACAGACAATGTATTGATATCATTTTTTATCTCTTGCAACCAATATATGTTATTAAATTCAAATACATTTTCAGGTTTTTTCTCAAGAATTTCATCTATATCTTTAGAGATTGAGATGATTTCGTTGTAGAGTGCTTCATTTTGCTCCTCAAGAGGGTAGATATCTCCCACCAGGTCATAAACTTCTCCTCCTTCCATAAAGAACAGATCTAATTCTCTTTCCGGATATTTTTCAAAGAAATCTTTTGTTTCCTGTATGAATCCTGTTATTGTTTCTATATCAATACCTGACTGAGTTTTGAGGTACTCTAAAAAATCGTATAATTTCTTCAGTCCATTTTTAAAATTTCCTATTAGGACGATTGGAAGTTCAAAGTTCCATATTTTAGAAGTAGACATTTGTGTTTCAGAGCCCAAAATGATTTTATAGAATAAAGGAATTTCATTTGGGAATTCCGATACATCACGGAATTTGGTTAGTTCTTTGTTTGCACTGTATAAATATGCTCTGTTTGCCATTGGTTATTAGTTTTTTTGAATTATTGGAGAAATTCAAATCTACGTATTGTGAAAATATCTTACAAATAATGTTTTGCGTATTGGCAGTTTAGAATTCAAAGATTGATCTAAAATTATTTTTATAATTACAATACTTGATATAATTTAAACAATTAATTAAAACTTGATACTTTTAATTAATTATTTCCGCATCCGGATTTTCACGAAGTTTTGCAATTCTTTCTCTCCAGTTTTGGAGTTCTTCATCGGTGAGTCTGATCCAATCTTTCAGTTCGCCAACAATTTTTAAAGGTTCTGTACTTCGGTAAGATCGGGTAGGATTTCCCGGAAATTTTTTATCGGTGACGTTGGGATCGTTTTCAAATGTTCCTGTCGGTTCTACAATATAAATTCGATCATGACCATCTCCTTCTGCCAATGCAGCAGCCAATCCGGCTCCGTTTTGTAAGGCTGTAAAGTAGATGTGATTCATAATGACTTCAGAACGATAATTTGAGTTGAAACCTGCACTGAGCAAATCTCCGATTTTCAAATCGGCTTTTGTACCGTGATAGAATGGACCTTTATCCAGAATTTGTTCATCTTTTTTGTTTTCCATTGTGGGAGTTTTTTGAGGTTGGAAGAACTTGTAAACTTAGGAATTTGTTTATAAATAAGAAGGCTGCTTTGGGAATTGAAAAATATATGTTTTGCTTTTTGAACGCAAAGTCTTTATTGACAATGAAAACAATTTGATTCGCAATTACATAACGCTGAATGATGTTGACTTATTTCAAGAGATTTTCGCCAATCTTACCACTTGATAAACCGCATGATTTTTTAATGATAAAGATCTCGTAATTTCTGGTATTGCCTGCAGATGCGCTTCACACAAATAGCCGAATTCAAGTTCTTTGATGACTTTGCAATGCTCGGAGATGAGTTTCTTTAATTTTTTATCAGCTTTATACAGTTCTAAATACACCAGATATTTGCTTTCGGAGTAATCTCTCGGCGTTCCGATGTCTTTAATGTATTTTTCTAAATCTTTATTAGCCATTTTGTGTATTTAATTTTAAATTAATTTTAACTCAGATGATGCTGATGACGCAGATTTCAATTGATTTGATAATTGAGACTGTCTGAAATTTTTATGTTTTTTAATCGCAAGGGAAGACAAAGCTTTTTGTAATAATTCTTTATAAAAAGATAAACAAAGGCATTTCATTTAGCACAGAAACATAATACTATTATTATGAACTGAATGAGTTCGTCTACAAACGTACAAATGACTTATTTTTTTTCAAACTTATTATTGATGGCAATTAATGCAGATCCGCTTACCAGAAATATAATGAGCATAATGAAAATATTAACAATCACCTGACCAAAACCCAATTTGTCTACATTCAAGAAAGGATAAGGATACCAACCAACCATGGAACCACGAATGAGAGAATAAATAAGATAAATTAAGGGAAAGATCAGCCAGTAAAAGCCGTTCTTCCAGCTGAGTTTGCCTTTATTAACCAAAAATAACCAATACAAAATATACAGAATAGGAATGGCAACATGAAGCATATTATCTAAAAACAATTGCCATCCGACAGGTTTCCAAATGCCTCGTAATACCGTATTGTACACCACAAAAACAATGAAAATATACAATGCAATGGCAGTTTTTACTGATAAGGTTGAAAAGAAATTCCCCAGTTTGGTTTTTGGGAAGAAAGCGGAAAATGTAAGGTTTATTGCTATTAAAGAATTACACAAAATAGTAAAATAACTGATGACATTGGTAAAAGTATCAGGCGAAATGTAAAACTGAAGAATCACGCAAAACCACGTTATCAATGCCAGCAGAAAAGCGGAAACAGTTTGGATGTTTGTGTTGTTCATATTCTGATAATTATTAAATGCTGCATTTCAAATTTAATAATTATTAAATGTTTCTTTTGGTTTTTGAGTGTTTAATTTTGAAAATTAATTGCTGCAAATGGAAAAAACCGCACAATTTTATCGTGCGGCAATGGTTATGGTAACCATTTTTTGTAACAGGATATGAATAATCAAATCTTCAAAAGATTGAACAAAAAACCACACGATGAAATCGTGTGGTTGTAGGGTTGTGCTTTTTTTTAAATTTATTTAAAGTTTACTTAGTCACAAAAGTTTGCGTAGCCTGCTTCAAACCAGCTCCTGTAATTTTCAATTTCACAGTACTATCTTTTTGTCCTGAACGCAGAATCGCCATTGCAAAACCTTTGTACATCGTCTTTTTGTTGCCACTGAATAAATCATCACTTGAATGATCACCATTATCAAGCGCTATTAATTTTGCCTCACCGCTGAGTTCAAAAGTCAGTTCGCCCGCTGCAGTTAGAACTCTGTTTCCTTTACTGTCAATTGCGTAGACTTTCACGTATTGCAAATCCATACCATCGGCTTTCCAGTTTGTGTTTTCTGTTTCAATTTTTAATACAACAGCTTTGCCTGTAGTTTTTAATTCGTGACGGGCAACTTCCTTGCCTGCAGTTTTAGCAACAGCGGTAATTGTACCAGAAGAGTAGGGAATATCTTTCCAATAAATGGTATTTCTTTTTCTAAACTCATCACTGTTTTTTTGTAAACCCAAAGATTTCCCGTTAATGAATAATTCCACTTCTTCGGCGTTAGTGTAGGTGTAAAGATTGTATTTTTCGTTTTCCTGACGGTTCCAATGCGCTGATATTATTTTCTGACCTACAATCTGGTCGTTCCACATTTTCGATTCGCCTTCGCTATCCACAATTCCAATGTGAACTACCGGTTCGTCTGTAAAAATACTTTTGGTCAACCACGCCTGCGGAAAAGTCTCCATTGAATGATTGAAAAAAGAATAGTTCCATCCTTTTCTCGGCCAGCCTTGTGATTCTCCCCAATATTCTATACCGCCCCAGTAGGCTAAACCTACCATTTTATATCTGTCCATACCGAAGTAGGGTGCTGCCAACTCATTGGTTACGGCCTCACTTTGATAAATAATCATATTCGGAGCGTGTTTTAAATAGGTCTGGTAATCGTCCCAGACGTAATTGAAACTTGCGACTTCTGTTACAGTGGCCAATTCTGGCGGAATGATGTTGGCTTCAATTTTAAAATCAGGATTTGCTTTGATAATGCCACCAGCACGCGCAGGATACATTGCAACGGTTGTTTTTCGGGTTGGGTCGTAACGTTTTGCCACCACATCCATCAGGCGGTATGTAGTAACACCCCAGTCGCTTGTCGGGAAATTCCAGCGTTCTTCTTGAAACTGCAACTCATTTCCAAGACTCCACATGATGACTGACGGATGGTTTCTGTCGCGTTTGATCCATTCCTTCATATTGCTGTACCAGATTTCATTCCAGGGTTTTCGACCTGCCCATGCGCGGATGCTTCCCCATTTATCATACAATTCATCCACCACCAAAATCCCTTTCTCATCCGCAATATCGAAAAATGATTCTGAATACGGGTTGTGCGAAGTCCGGATATGATTAAAACCAAAAGCTTTCAGCTGATCCATCATTCGGGCAATGGAAGTTTCATAGGCTGCGGCACCTACGGCACCCAAATCGTGATGATTGGCAACGCCTTTCAAAAAGACCTTTTTTCCATTTAGTTTCATCCCGAATTCTTTGGAAAATTCAATCGTACGGATTCCAAATTTTTTGGTCAGTTTATCTACCACTTTGCTATTTAAAACCAATTCCACTTCTGCGGAGTATAGATTTGGAGTTTCACAATTCCATAGTTGAGGATTGGCAACAGATACCTTTGGTAAAGCAACCTCTACTTCAAAAAGGTTTGATTTTTTCGGTGCCAGCGTTTTGGTTTCGGCTACCTGTTTGCCCTGAGGCGAAAATATTTTTGTATTGATTTCGAGTTCGTACTGCTTGTTCTGAATACCTGCGACTTCGACCTGTACTTTTACCTCAGCATTTTGATTTGAAATGTTTGGAGTTGTAATGAAAATTCCGTGACGTGCGATGGATACACTGTCTTTTACAACCAGATGAACATCCCGAAAAAGACCTCCACCTGTGTACCAACGGGAGTTTTCGTTTTCACCGGTAGATGCGCGAACGGCAACTACATTATCGGCATCGTATTTAATAAACTCAGCAATATCAGCTTCAAAACCAAGATACCCGTAATCGGTACCGCCAATTTTTTTTCCGTTAATCCAGACATCGCCGTGCAACATGATTCCTTCAAAATCAAGCAAAACTCTTTTGCCTTTCCATGCTTCATCGGCTTTAAATATTTTTCTGTACCAACCGATTCCCATGGTTTTGTATCCACGGTTTTTGCTTGCGTTCTTATCCCAAGGCTGCTCAATCTGAAAATCGTGAGGCAAATCCAATGGCCGCCAATCGGCATCGCTAAAACTTATGTTTTGTGCATCGGGCATATCGCCTGCTTTAAATTTCCATCCGAAATTAAACAGCTGTGAGATCCGCACATTATTAGTATTGTTTTGTCCGAAAAGCGATGTCGTATAAAAAATACAAACCAGGATCAGCGTTGCAATTGTTTTCATGAGGCTTTAAGTTAGTTTTGATTTAAATAAAGCTAAGCTTAAATTTGATGCTGACTGTCCTGCACTTTCGGTGCTTCAATAAAGGTTTGGAAAGGGATTTATTGAAATATTTAAAAATGCTCAAAAAATACAGACCTTTTAGTTTTACGAAGTTACACGAAAGGATGGTGCAGGAGCGAGGGGTATATAAATCACACGACGCAATTCTGCGGAAACGGAGTTTTGCAAGAGAAGAATATGAATCTATACTGCTGTAATATAAATTTACATCGTAGAAATATGAAATGACATTGCAACAATATTAATATACATCATAAGAATATTGTTTTACAAAAGAAGAATATTAATCTATATTGTTATAATATAAAATTGTATCGTGCCAATATAAAATAATATTGCAAGAATATGACTCTAGGTCACAAGAATATTATTTTATAACGGAAGAATATTACTCCACATTGCTATAATATAAAATTGTATCGTACCAATATAAAATGATATTGCAACAATATTACTTTACATCACTAGAATATTGTTTTATGACGGAAGAATATTACTCTACGTTGCTGTAATATAAGATCACATCGCACCAATATAAAATTATTTTTATCAAGTTAAATTTCTTTATTAATCAGATAGCCTCTGGATTTTAAATATTCATCAATTTCTACTTCAAATGGAAGTTCAAAACCATTATCTAAATCAAATGTTCCGGCTGAGTTGTCTGATGATTCTAAAAATCCGATCATTTTTGAACGGGTATTTTCTTTTGCAGTTTTCCAGCAGTTTTTAATGAAGTCAATTTCCAAACCGTTTTGATTTTCCCAATAATTTGCAAAATCCAAATGATTTTCAAGATTGAGATAGGCTGAATAATCGATATTATTTTCATTCAAAACCATTTTACACAACTCCTGAATATCAAAATAGGAGTAGTCTTCCAAAGCATGATCTTTCAAATGCAATTCTGCGATCTGTGTGGTTTTATCCGGAGCGTAATATTCATAATTGGGCAAAGCAAATAAAAATGGCAAAGGATTGGCAGCGTAATAATACAAACTGATTACTTCTATCTTTTTATCATCTTCTCTGAATTGATATTTCGAACTCAACACATCCATTAAAAAATCTGTCACTACCTTTTCTCTTGGAAGCAGGAAAGTGTTAATAAATGCTTCGTCAATTTTTGTTTCTATATAACCCATAATTTATTGTTGAGTATAAAATTAACAAAAAACCGCTCTGCGAATTGAGCGGTTTGTTATTTCAAAAAAAATCTTAACGATTAGAACTTTTCATTAGCTCCTTTTTGTGATGAGTTGTATTCAATTAAAGTTGCAAAAGCTTTCTTTAATCTTTCAACCAAACTGTTATCATTCTTGAATTCAAAAGGGTCTGCATAATCATTGTAATTTGGTCCTCCGATTGAGATATTGTTCGACGATGAATTTCTGAACTCATATTCCTTGCCACAATCTGAGAAACTTATTACTGAACTTTTTATAAAAAAGTCATCAGAATATTCGGGTGACGAACCAGTAATTCTATTTAAATATATTGTCGTATTGCAGCTGTAAACACCTACTTGTTTTCTGTATACAAATTCACCATTTGAGTAAGATATGAATACTCTGTTTCCTGCTAATTTTTCTTTCATTTTTTCAGCAATCCAATCCATGGTTTCCTGTTTGGTAGGTTTGGCTGATGCTTTTTCGGTGGCTGGTTTTGCAGATTTTGCAGGTGATTTTTTTTGAGCGTTTAGATTCACGCTTTAATTGTAACTAAAAGTACAACTGCAAACTTTAATTGTTTGGTCATAGTTTTATTTAATTATTTTTTTATTCACAGGTTGTTGAGTGGCTTCAAATTTACACATTGTTTTCATTATATACACATTATTTTGAACTTAATAGCGCAGACGTATAATGTGTTAAAAATAATGGATTATGTATCTGCCACAGCGTGTTTTTATTTTGAAAACTGAATGTAATACTTTTTATTATAGTACAAGCGAGGTACTCGTACCAGCATAGAGGGGAGGAATTTACTCCACAACACAGTTTCCAGTGATGATTGACTCTTCCATTAAATCCACAATTTCAGAGACAGAGATTGAAAAAACTCCAGCGATTCCTAGATCAAATTCTTTTTTCCAGTAATCGTAGCCGTCAATTTTATTGGGAAGATTTACTTTTTCGTTTTTTAATTCAGTAACACTTTTATCTAATGCTTTTTCAGTAATTGGAATGTGCGTGAATTCTTTTGCAAAACCTTTTTCCACATTAGGGTTTCCCACTTTTAAATTACCAATCGAGATGTGAATAACCTTTCCATGTGTTGGATATTCTTCTATTTTTAAAATTTTTAGGGTAGAGTTTTCTTCTCCTTTTCGGGTTTTGTAATTCCATTCTTGACCGACTGTGTATTTCATGGTTTCTGAGTTTTTGCAGTTGGTTAGAAAGAGAAGTAAAATTAGGGTTGTCAGAATTTGGAGTTTGATCATAAAGTGAAATTTTGTTTTACCAATCCACACGAAAGGATTTGTGCGGTAGCAGAGGTACTCAAGCTCATTCAGCTTAGAATCTTTTGAAGGATGATAATTATTTTTTATAGAATTCATGGTTTTATTTTTTATTAAATCGACATCCACATGGGCCATCTTTATTGTAAATGAGACAGATCAGTTTATCTTTTCCATATTAATTCAGAGGAATTTTCCAATTTCCAGGTCTCAGGTTTTACGATCTTATTATTAGGTAGCAATTCCAATATATTTTCTCTCATATCAACACCTGTAATAAAGCCAATTTCGTTACTATGTGCAATTTCAAGAAGTGAAAGAAATTCCTCCCCTAATGAATCATCATCATGAGTCAAATTCTCCTTGTCCAGGTAAAGATATTGAACATCTTCATGAGTTAGCCAATTGGCAATGCCCATTCCAGCATACTGAAAAGAAGGGTTCCAATCATCAAGGTCTCCGACGATTGAAAAGAAAAACGTTTCTTGAGATAGTTCAAATTGTCGCATTATTCCACCTTTTCCAAGGGGTAAATGTGGAAAAAAATCGGCACAGGTCTTAAAGATATAAAACTCAAAAAACTTACAAAAATGATAATGTATGTCTAAGTTATTTAAAAAATCTATCTGATCATTATAATCTCCTATTTTTTGATGTTCGCTATTTATTTTAAAAGTTTTGTCAAATGAGTTTGATATGGAAACAATATTTCCAATAGTTTCATTAACAAGTTTTTCTAATTCCTGTTTAGACAAATGCAAAGTACTTCCGGTAACATGAGACTTTAAGAATTCCTGACAATCAGCGGTTAAGTCTCCTGTTTCTCCTTTTAACGTAGGAACAATTTCTTTATAAAATTTTTTATCGTCGAATAAATGTAGCGTGCACCAATATCCCATTTGTATTGTTATTTTTGTTTATATTATTGCCAAGGTTGTGATTGTTGGCATTTTTAGTATTCAAAAAATTGAAGCTGTTAACTCTTGAATTTGATAATACCTTGTTGTGCCCAGTTTTTTTCTTTTAGTCGTATCACTTTGAGTTCTTTATCTGTAGAAATAAGTAGCTTTTCTTTGTCTCTATCTAAATATAGGTCTTTTATTTCAGCAGATAACTCTAATTTCAGCTCATAATTTATAATTTGATGAAAGATGTCAATAATCAATAGCATTTTTCCTTTTCCAACAACAATTGTATTATCGTCTATAATTGATAAACAGCTGTGATTATGTTTCGATTGATATTTTGAGATGTCAATTTTCCACAGTTTTTTTGGTTTTCCTTTCTTAAAAGAATAATATTCTACGACATAAGGAAATGAAACAGCAAAATCATTTTGATAGAAGCTAAAACCACTTGAAGCATTATTCCAATCTTTGAAAAAACTATCAATATATGAAATGTTTAAATCATCATCAATTTTGTATAGCGTATAGAATGTTTCCTGATCATAGCTTAAAAATGAAACCAGACTGTTATCCTGACTTATTTTGGTTCGAATAGTTCCGTATTCCGCTTCAGATCTCTTAATGATCTTATAATCTTCTGAAAGCAAGACCAATTCACGCTTTTGAGAACTTCCGATAAATATTTTTTTTAGCGGTAAATATTCAATCTGGTCTAGGTCTAAGCCGTTTTCAAGTTCAATTGAATATAGTAGTTGGAATGTAATTTGGTCAACTATTAGTATCTTATTGTCTGCCGTTGGGATTACTATATTGCCATTTTTATCAAAGCTGAAATTCCTACTGTGTGAAATATCTATTGCTGCAATTCTGTCAATTCGAAGTTCTTCATTATCTAATACATACTTTATAAGTTTATTATTACTTAAGCCAATAGAACAATTCGAGCTAATTAAACTTTGTTTAAGAAAAAACACGCTTTCGAATTCGTAATTATCTGTCGGGACGTTTATAGTCTGATGCGATATCAAATCTGAATACTTTTCCTTAAATACTTCAATATATTTTCACGTCGTCCTTGTTTAGCTTTGTAATAAGGTGTCCGACCGCTGATATCTTTTTGCCAGGGACAGCCATTGTTGTAGGCAAAGTCAAAAACTTCCGGAAGGTCAAGCCAAGATAATTTATGTAATAGGTTGTTTTTGAATTTATCACAGCCATCTATTTTTATGTTGTACTCAAGATAAATTTTTATACATTGGATGCTCTTACATGCTAAATATTGAGGTTCAATATTGTCAATTTTTGCTCCTTTAGATAACAGTAAGTCAACAATATCAACTTTATCCCGGCTTGTTGCTAAATAAAGTTCATAATCATTCATTGTTGCTCTATGATCAAGAAGAAATTGAGCTATTTCCAAGTTGTCTGCCCAGCATAAAGGTGTTATAAATTTCGTTCTATTTTCGGCATTTACTTTAGTCCCGTTTTCGACCAAATATTTCACCATTTCAAAGTTCCCGCTTAACGAAGCAATATGCAAAGGGGTATCATCCATCCAGCCTTTAAGAAATATTTCGGATGGGTTTTGCTTTAAATAGCTTTTAGCATCTTCGTTTTTATTCTCTTTAATGAGAGTGAAAATTTCTGGTGTTTTTGTATGGTCTGTCTGATAAATATTCATTACAATGGTTACTTAGCTTTATATTTCTTTATATTCTCCTGTCTCATGAAAAAACTCAAAAAGTCCGTTTTGAAGTTTATGATCACTGTCTTTTTCAAGTATTAGATTAATTGAATCTCCAATTCCGTTTTCAGCAATTGCTACCGATTTATAAGTTTCTGGATATCTTTCCGCCCATTCGTTCTGCAGATAAAAATTTGAAACAGCTAACATTTTGTAGCCTCTGACCTTGATTTTCTTATTCAAAAAGTTCTCTTTGAACTCATCCGGAAACAGAACATTCAATGCAGTTTCCTTTTTTGTGAATTTATCTTTTGAATTTTCTGAAAAATTGGTGGGCGGATCAGAATTTTCTAATCTGTTACGTTTAGCCAGAAAGAATTTGTAATCTTCAGATTCGCTGTACAATAATTGGGGAGAAATCTCAGTCTTTGCCTCCTGATTTTTCTTACGGTCATATTTCTCTTGATCAATTGTGATATTCAGTAATTGAGCCGCACTAAACTGCATCTGCCCCGGGAAATTTTTCTCCAAAGCATCTTTCAGATATTGATTAATGATGATTTCTCTAAACGAATATGAATATAAGTCGAAGTCTGAATTTAATATGAATCTGTCCGGCTGTATTAGAGCATTTCTTCGGGAGTACATTTCAGCTATTTTCTTTTTGACTGCATTGCGATCAGATTCATTCTTTATTTCTTCCTCAATGGCTCCAAATCCACCTTTTTCATCTAAATATTTGTATAATGAGAAATAGAAAGAATTGTTCTCGTAAACCAAATCTCTGTTCAAAGTGTCGTAAGCAAGCTGTAAGACAAAGAATTTGGTATCTGTTTTCAGTTTTTTGGGAACAAGGTTTATTTCGTGAAAGATGTGTTCGGGGAGTTGATACTGTTCAAGAACTTTTTTTACATTTTCGCTGACAAGCAGGGAATTACAGCCGGAAAAATTAGTAAATCTCGGAACTTCATATAATCTGTTTGGTCCTTCCTGTAGAGAACCGTTTACTAAGGTTATCAAAGTATCAATGGCAAAAGGCTCGGTCTTTTCGCGGAATTCTCTGAAGATCTTAGGATCATTTGCTTCAAATTCGGGTGTTAAGCCATGAATGTCATTTTTTATAGGCTCCAAAAAGTAGTACCGCTGACTATAATCAATTTTATCCTCAAATATCTTTTCGAGTGAATGTTCATTGATGATCGGCAAAAATACTTTTTCGTAAATCAGTTTTTGATTATGATGAAAGGTATACGCATTAAACACCTCATCAAAATCACTGTCATTGTACTCTTTTATATTTTGACTGTCGAATGTACTTTTCGCAATGGTCGTTATTTTATATTTTTCAATTAAATCTTTAGTAATACACTCATTATTTTCAATAATGAAAAGTAATTTTTTTGCATATTTGATGATAAAATCTTCGGTTACCGGCAGTTTTTTATTACGTCCCAGATAATACCAATCTAATCGTTTTTTGAATTTATCAATTTTTTCTACACTCCATAAGATGGATTCATTCCAAGCCAGTTCGTGCCACGTAAAACGGTTTTCATATTTTGTCAGGAAATCTGTATCCCAGGAGAGTACTTTGTTTTTGCTTATTGAATGCCAATTCAGCTCGTACTCGTATTTTTCTATGATTTCTTTTTCAATCGGATGGAACTCACAAACGTGAGAAAGAAAAATGTTCCAATAAAATTTCAGTATTTTTTCTGTTTGCATATATCTGTTATAAATTACAGCAACAACAAATTTATACATTACTCAGATATAAATTTTAAAGCTCTTTTAAATAATTACATAAAAAAATATTTATGATTTTACTATTTATATTAGATTTTTTATGAACAAAAAATCGCTCAAAAAAATCGCTCAAAAAAATCTGAGCGGTTTTAAATTTATTTTGTCTCAGCTACACGCTGTTATATCATTCCCGGTTCTGCGCTTTTCACTTCAGTGATTACACATTCAGTTGTCAATAGTATTCAAGAAACAGAAGCTGCGTTTTCAAGGGCAACTCTTGTTACTTTTATAGGGTTGATGATACCTGCTTCTTTTCCACCTATCTTTTAAACAGTGTATTCAAACTGATTGCTATTAATTTTATTGCTGATCATGAAACCATTTCTGTGGGCATTGGTATAAACTTTTGATTTAAATACATCTTCATTGGTTTATTTATCGGAAAGCTCTTCATCGCTAATATCTGCAACTTGGATGCTTTTAATAGCTGATTTGGTTGAGGATGCTGTACTTCCACCCATGATGTATAATTTATTGTTGTATATTTCCGCAGCAGCATGTCTTCTGGGAGTCATATTGGATGATAACTTATGCAGCTTGTTGGTTTCTGTATCAAAATAGGCAAGAAAATTTTGATTATTATAACCGCCTGCGATAAAAATCTTAGTGCCAGATACCGCTAATGAATGACCGGATATCGCAGCGGGCATTGTATATTGCTCAGTCCACTCATTTTTATTGAGATCGAACACGTTGACCAGACGGGATGAGGTGCCGTTAAAACCACCAATAACATAAAGTTTATCATTTACAATTTTGCCTCTTGCTTCTCTGGCTGTTGGCATATTCGGTAAAGTGTGCCATGTGTCTGAAGCAATGTCATAATATTGAAATCGATCAGAAAATACTGTGGTGGCGGCATTGTTTAACCCACTTCCTCCGAACGTATATATTTTTCCGTTATGAATCGCAGAACCTGCATTTCCTGTGTAGGCACGGTTAACAGCTCCCTTCGTTTTTTTATGAGTTTCAAGATCTATAATTTCAAGATGGCTGTTTCCCCAACCGTTAAAAATATAAATTTTATTACCGTAAGTCTCCGAATTGGCGAATCTTTTAGGAACCAGAGTAGAATTGATGACACTCCAGCGGTTATCTTTAATACTGTATTTCTCAATAATAGTAGCATTACCATCCGAATCTTTGTAGCCGTTGCTCACATAGATATTGTCAACTGCAATGGTACTGCTTACCGCTCCTCTTCTCACAGACATATCCGAAAGATGTTTAAAATTTAAGGTTTGTGCATTGGCTAAACAAAAACCGAAAAGTGAAAGGAGTAATACTTTTGTTTTCAAAGGTGTGGAGGTTTGGTTTAATTGATTTTCTGTGTGGAAATATATGTTTTAAATATAGGGAAAAGTCACGGATTGCAAATCCGCGACATCGGATGTCAGAAATTAAACTTTTTTGAATAAAGGTTGTTTTTTATACAAAAGCCACACGAAGAGATTCGTGCGGCAGCGGAGGAGGATTAATTACAATATTTTTTCGAATATTAAAGCATATGAATTTTTTGAAACTGTACTTTGATAAAGATTTATTTTTTTATCTGTGCATAGTTTGAGAATAGTCTGTTTAACAATTTCATTAATACTAGCTCCTAAATATATTGCTTTAATAGCGTCTGACGGGATTTTATGTAATCCCTTTTTTGAGGAAATATATCGGAGTTCATTTTCATATTCCCATAATTTGCTTTTTCTCCTTAAGTAAAATTGAAAATTAGATGGTAGTGAAAGAAAATCTATCGGCGTATCTTTATACTCTACATCCATTAAAAAAACTTCATCATCATTTTCAAAATTTAATTTATTTATGATATTTGAATCAAAATTATATTCAATACAATAACCTTTGTGATTATCTGAATAATGACTCCACATTACAAGATTTGTATTCTCTTCGCATACTGATAAAATTCCAACTTTATTAAAATATTCGTCTACATTTTTTTGATGTGGAATAAAAAAATCAGTTACAACTTGGTCAGAACTTTCATATTCTTCGAAAGTTTTAGTAGAATAAACTTTCTCAAAAGGATCATTTAAATATTCAATTCCAGAAAACCAAATTTCATCATTCATCATTGTTTGAATATCTCGTGTAAGATCTTCTATTGTTTTAGCGCTTTTAAATTTGAATAGACCCATTTTATTAATATTGAATTTTGTACCCTAACCGGCTATTATGGCAAACCGAGGTTAGCCGTTTTATTAATTTTTGGCTAATTGTTCTAATTGTTCAATTGTGTAAATCATTTTATTTGGAAAACCAGATAATCTTGTCCTATGAAAATGCCATTCAGATACTAATAAATATCTATCTATGTTTGCTCCATTCTCTTTAAAAGCGCTAGCGAAATCAATCATTTTAGATTTAAATTCGAAAAGATTCAAAATATTTTTTATTTGCTCTTTATCATTTAAATCAATATTTATTGGAGTACACATAGGTGCTGAATAAAGAACAAAAAACAAATTTTCCTTTTTTAAAGAAAAGTCATTATTAAAAGTGAATTTAATTTTAACAACATTATCTTCTATTAAGTCATTTCTTGACATCCATAAAGTATTCATCGAAGCAATTTGTGAATCATCAACAATTAAACCGTCAACACCTATGAATGAATCAATCACAGGTTTGGTAATATTGTCAAGATCACCAATTTTATCTGTTTCTTGCCTTTCTACAGCATTTAGATACCAATATATTTCAAGTTGTACGTCACTAATTATTATCCAAGTGTATTTTTTAAGTTCAGATTTTATCTCTTTTATAAAATTCTCTTGAATTATTTTTTTTGACTGTCTACTAACAATTTTTGCAAATTCAAATGTAAAATTTATATAGCTAGTTGCATGTTCATTAATTAAATAGGTGTTTTCAAAATCACAATTAGTATTTTCAACGGTTATTTTCATATTTATTCATAAATCTCAAATTTACAATATTCAATTAATCATGGCTATAAAAAATATTTTTACTACAAAAAAAACCGCTCCACAAAAGCGGAACGGTTTATATATAATTGTCTCAGCGACACGCCGCGTTACATCATTCCCGGCATTCCACCTCCCATTGGCATAGCAGGTTCTGCGCTCTTAATTTCAGTGATTACACACTCAGTTGTAAGAAGCATTCCAGAAACAGAAGCTGCGTTTTCAAGGGCAACTCTTGTTACTTTTGTAGGGTCGATGATACCTGCTTCAAGCATGTTTACATACTCGTCAGTTTTAGCATTATAACCGAAATCTGCAGTTCCTTCTGCAACTTTAGCTACGATTACAGAACCTTCACCTCCTGCGTTGGCAACGATTTGTCTCAATGGCTCTTCGATTGCTCTTTTTACGATTTTAATACCTGTAGTTTCGTCAGCATTGATGCCTGTAAGATTAGCCAAAGCTTCAATAGCTCTTACCAAAGCAACACCACCACCTGCAACGATACCTTCTTCAACTGCTGCTCTTGTAGCGTTTAATGCATCGTCAACTCTGTCTTTTTTCTCTTTCATTTCAACTTCAGAAGCTGCACCTACGTAAAGTACGGCAACACCACCGGCCAATTTAGCCAGTCTCTCCTGTAGTTTTTCTCTGTCGTAGTCAGAAGTAGTCGTTTCCATCTGAGCTTTGATCTGGTTTACTCTTCCTTTGATCTTGCTTTCTTCACCACCACCATTTACAACTGTTGTGTTGTCTTTGTCAATCGTTACTTTTTCAGCAGTTCCCAACATATCAATGGTTATGTTTTCCATTGTGAAACCTTGCTCTTCAGAAATTACCTGTCCACCAGTTAAGATAGCGATATCTTCTAACATTGCTTTTCTTCTGTCTCCAAATCCCGGAGCTTTTACAGCAGCAATTTTAAGAGAACCTCTTAATTTGTTTACTACCAAAGTTGCCAAAGCTTCACCTTCCACTTCTTCAGAGATGATCAATAAAGATTTTCCACCCTGTGCGATAGGCTCAAGAACCGGAAGCAATTCTTTCATTGAAGAGATTTTTTTCTCTACTAAAAGGATGTATGGATTTTCCAATTCAGCTAACATTTTCTCAGGATTCGTCACGAAGTAAGGCGACTGGTATCCTCTGTCAAACTGCATACCTTCCACAACGTCTACTGTTGTGTCGATACCTTTAGCTTCTTCTACAGTGATAACCCCTTCTTTACCCACTTTTCCGAAAGCTTCAGCGATTAATGAACCGATAGTTTCGTCATTATTTGCGGAAACTGAAGCAACCTGCTTCACCATTTCTGTAGAATCTCCAACTTCTTTAGATTGCTCTTTAAGGTTAGCAACAACAGCAGTTACTGCTTTGTCGATACCTCTTTTTAAATCCATTGGGTTTGCACCTGCAGCTACGTTCTTAAGACCTTCTCTTACGATAGCCTGTGCCAGAACAGTAGCGGTAGTAGTACCGTCTCCTGCAATATCATTGGTTTTGGACGCAACTTCTTTTACCATTTGCGCTCCCATATTTTCTACTCTGTCTTCAAGTTCGATTTCTTTTGCTACAGAAACACCATCTTTAGTAACGTGAGGTGCACCGAAAGATTTTTCGATGACAACGTTTCTACCTTTTGGTCCTAAAGTTACTTTTACTGCATTAGCCAATGCATCAACACCTCTTTTTAAAGCGTCTCTTGACTCGATATCGAATTTTATTTCTTTTGCCATTTTTTTAAAGCTTTTGGCTTTAGGCTTTAAGCGGTAAGCTTTTCCTAAAGCGATTAAATTTTTATTATGTGTAGGCTTTATGCCTGAAAATTATTTGATTAGTTTTAACCTTAATTGGTATAGTCTTCTTTTAACTGTATTCAATCCTTCATTGATTCTTTCAAAAGCTTCCGATTCAATATATTTCAAATCTTTTGCGAGGAATAATAAATACTCTGACTCACTAAGCGAGCCTAACGCTATATTTAAAAATTGTGCAAATTCCTTATCAGAATTTCTTCCACAACCTTCTGCAATATTATTAGGAATTGAAACAGATGAACGTCTGATTTGCGATGTTAAGCCAAATAATTCTTCTTTTGGGAAAGTTGAAGTTATTTGATAAATGTCTAAAACAATTTTATGACTTGATTGCCAAACATCATATTTTTTGAAGTCCCTCATAAAGCTTATTGCTTAGAGCTAAAAGCTTATTGCTTTTATCCAATTACTCCTAAAAGGTCTCCCTCTTTTACAATTAAGAAATCTTTTCCGTCTAATTTTAATTCAGAACCTGAATATTTCCCATAAAGAACTTTGTCACCTACTTGTACAGTTGTAGGCTCATCTTTTTTACCAGGACCTACTGCTACTACTGTACCTTCTTGTGGTTTTTCTTTTGCAGTATCTGGAATAATAATACCTGAAGCTGTTTTAGTTTCTGCAGCGATCGGCTCGATCAAAACTCTATCTGCTAATGGTTTAAAGTTTACTGACATAATATATTTTATTTTTTAATTATTTCTATGTTGTACTTCTCTAATTGTATGCCATCGATTGCCTTTGTTTGAAATGGCAGATTTTAATTATCACAAGTGGAAATTTTGGCAGAAAAAAAGGACTGTAAAATTTACAATCCTTTTATATCTGTTTTAGTTTTTCTTTCCTGCAGCCTGCATCGGATTTACTTTTCCATTCGCACCACCTCTTACTGTAGCATTCTGTTTTTCTTTAAATACCTGGAATTTTGAAGTTTCAGGACTCGCTTGGTCATTGCTCCAGAAATTGTTTGAAGTATCAATATCAGCAGTTTCTCTCATTGGGTCTAGCTGAACAGATTTTAATTTCTTGTCAAAATAAAATGTCTTTGAAGTCTTTTTCTCATTATGTCTCCAGATTTGTGCAGAAGATTGATCTCTTAGTTTTGAGCCGTCTTCAAACGTAAATTCCAAAATAATCGGCATCACGAAACCTCCTTTATTCACAAAATCAATTTGATAAGCAGTAATATTTTTCAGTTTTTCCTGATCTTTTTTGTCTAAAGCGATACTACCTTCAGTTTTGGTACTGTATTCTTTATTGGCGTCCACTTTTTCCTGACCGCGGTCATAACGGTAATAAAAATCCTGTAAATCTTTATCTTTTTCTACCTCAAAACTGATAGTCTTATCTTCCTTGTTTCTGATTTTTGAAATATCTTCAAACTCATTCTGTAAAGGTTTCTCCACTTTATATTTTGTATCAGCAGCTTCTTTTAAAGTAGTTAAATCTGGAGTTGCAATCGTCACTTTGTCAATCGCAATGTCTACAGGATCAGTTCCGTAGAACCAGCCTCTCCAAAACCAATCAAGATCTTCACCACTCGCATCTTCCATTGTTCTGAAAAAATCTGCAGGCTCAGGATGTTTAAACGCCCATCTTTTTGAATACGTTTTAAAAGCTTTGTCGAAAAGTTCTCTTCCCATAATGGTTTCACGAAGAATATTCAATCCGGTAGCTGGTTTTGCGTATGCATTTGGTCCAAACTGAATAATGTTTTCAGAATTACTCATAATAGGCTCCAATTGATCTTTCGGAAGTTTCATGTAATCAACAATCGTCCATGCTGGACCTCGTTTTGAAGGGAATTTATTGTCCCATTTTTCTTCTGTTAAATATTCTGTGAATGTATTTAAACCTTCATCCATCCAGCTCCATTGTCTTTCGTCTGAATTGATAATCATTGGGAAAAAGTTGTGTCCAACTTCATGAATAATTACCCCAATCATTCCATTTTTTGTGCCTTCAGAATAAGTTCCGTCTTTTTCTGTTCTTCCAAAGTTGAAACAAATCATCGGGTATTCCATACCATTGGAAGCTTCCACAGATTGAGCAACCGGATATGGATAAGGAATTGTAAATTCTGAATATGTTTTTATCGTGTGAGCAACTGCTTTGGTCGAGAATTTTCTATACAAACCATAAGCTTCTTTTGGGTAGAAACTCATCGCCATTACTTTATTGTTGTTTTCAGGAATGGTAACGCCCATTGCGTCCCAGACAAATTTTCTTGAAGCCGTCCATGCAAAATCTCTCACATCTTTTGCTTCAAAAACCCATGTCTTTCTCTGTTTTGAGTGGTTTTTCTCTGCTTTTTTAGCTTCATCCAGAGTCACGATTTCCACAGGCTCATTTGAAGTCTGTGCTTTTTTGTATCTCGCTAATTGGTCTGAACTTAAAACCTGTTCATAGTTTTTACATTCTCCGGTTCCACCAATCACATGATCTGAGGGAACGTTCATCGAAACTTTATAATTACCAAAAACCAAAGCAAATTCGCCTCTTCCTGTAAACTGATGATTCTGCCATCCCTGAAAATCGCTGTACACGCACATTCTTGGGAACCATTGTGTAATCGTATAAAGATCATTTCCGTCCTCTGCGAAATTTTCATAACCGCCACGACCGCCCATTTTCATACGGTTCGGAATATTGTAATTCCAATCGATTTTAAAAATAACTTTTTCGCCTTTTTTCAAAACTTTAGGCAAATCAATACGCATCATTGTTTTGTTGACCGTATATTTCAAAGCATTACCTGAAGCATCGGTTACTTTTTCAAGATTTACTCCATACCCGTTGTCTTTTGCCGGAAGATCAGTTGTTTTTAATTGTTCATCATTCAGAGATTTCGGCAGGGTAGAGGAGAACTGATAATCTGCTTTTTTAACAGTTGACTGCTGATTTTCATCTAACTGTAACCAAATATAATCTAGATCGTCCGGCGAATTGTTATAATAGGTAACCGTTTCGGATCCTTTTAAATTTCTTTTATCTTCATCTAAATACGCGGTAATATCGTAATCTGCTCTGTTTTGCCAATAAGCCTGTCCCGGAGCTCCGGAAGCTGTCCTGTAAACGTTTGGTGTAGGAAGAATGGTTCCCAACTGCTCAAATCTGTTTCCGTGATTGCTTCCCGGATTATTTTGGATGTTTTGAGCAAAAGCGTTTGTGAAAAAAAGAACTGAAAGTGCAGAAATTGTAAATTTCATTTCGGATGATTTAATAATCTTCAAATATAATAATAAGTGGTTGAAAATATAGCAGAATTTTTTAGAATGGAAGTCGCTCTAAAGTCATTTTTAACGAAAGTGCAAAAACGCCTGAAGAAACAAATAGAATCCAATCTTTTTTATTGATTTTAAAAAGATTTAAAAGAATAAAAAGTAATAGTAAAATCGCCAACACAATCACAATTTGCCCGACTTCCAAACCAATATTAAAACCTAAAAGTGGAACGGCGATACTCTGACTTTTCGCAATCATCACTCTCGCTGTATTCGCAAACCCCAATCCGTGAATGAGGCCGAAAAATAGGGCTAAATAATAATTGGTCTTATTCTGCGTCTGTTTTTTATTTTTCATTAAAATATTTCCGGCCGCCGTTAAAACTATCGTCAGCGGAATCAAAAATTCAACCCAATCTGAAGGAAGTCTTACGATATCAAGAATACTTAAAGCTAAAGTGATAGAATGTCCGATGGTGAATGCAGTCACCAGAATCAGGATTTTTTTCCAGTCTTTAGAAGTGTAGACGGCAATCAAGGCTAAAACAAAAAGCTGATGATCAAGCGCATCCAGTGAAATAATATGTTCCCAGCCGAGTTTTAAATAAAATAAAAAGTCCTGCATTATGTTATGAATATTAGGTTTACGAAAATAATGATTAATTTCGGAACAGATTTGAATGATCAATGAGTTTGTAGATATGAAAAGATTTTTTGTTTTTTTTGCGTCCCTTTTATTGTTGTTTTCTTTCACTAAAGTAAAACATCCTTATCACGTTGGTTCGGTAGAAATCAATTACAATTCAAAATCAAAAACCTTTGAGATCACCGGAAGATTTTTTCTGGATGATTTAGAAAATGGTTTGAGTAAAAAATATGGTAAACCTTTTCATTTTAATGATGCCAAATATAAAGTTCAGCTCAATGAAGCGTTGGAAAATTATTCTGCAGAATATTTTAAACTTAAAACAAATAATAAGTCTTTAAAAATAAATTATGTTGGTTATGAAGAAGACAGCGAATCTGTGAATGTTTATCTGGAATCTGAAAAAGTAGAAAATCCAAAAAAAGTAGAAGCTGCGGTAAGTTTTCTATATAATCTCTTTGATGACCAGATTAATTTAGTTCATATAATTGTCGATGGAAACCGGAAAAGTGAAAAACTGACGTATCCAAATAGATATTTATATCAGCAATTTTAAATTATCTTTCTAATTGTAAAACCGCATTTTCGACTTTTGCATAAGCCAATAGATCAGGGAAAAAATCATCATAACATTTCTGCAAAATATCTTTGTTGTCTAAAAACGCTTCAAAAACAGGAATATCTTTATCTAAATATTTCGCTTTATTCAAAACATTTTTCATGCTGAAACCAATGCTGCGATCTGTACGGTAATTGTAAAGCCAATCTTCGGTTTCCATTCTGGAAAGCATGAGTCTGAAATTTTCAGGGAAAAGTTGGATGCTTTGGTTTAAAACCCGATAAACGTTCTGAGAATGATTTTTCCAGCCCTTTAAGGAATTTAAACTAAGGTCATTTGCCAGAAAATAATCCATCGAAACATCTACAAATGCTCCGGAATACAATCTTACAAGCGGACTGAAAACTTTTTTCGCCTCATGAATCGCAGGATGAGAATCGGTAAATGTATCAATTGCTCTGTGCATCGTAATGCCATCCTGAATGTCTTTTGGAAAAGAAAAACGCTCTTTATTTCGGATGTGATCTTCCAAAAACTGTCCGACAATCTGCCCGTCAGAAAAAGTGAGAAAAGAATGAGCGAGATAGTTCATAAACGAATATAAAAATTTTTAAGCAAACTTTCATCATTTAAAAAGGTTTCTACCCAAACTCCATTTTCTACTTTAGTATAATTGAAAGTAATTTTTTGTGTGTTAATTTTCTGAGGAGAGATTAATTTTAAACATAATTCGTTATCCTTAACGATAGTTTCAAACTGAATTGGAAAAGGCAATGTATTTTGAATCTGAAGATCTTTATAGCCGAAAACTACCGTTGAATCTGAACCTAAAGGAGTGAATCTTTCATCTTCTTTGTAAATATCGATAGAATGAGGATGTCTTTCGATGATTTTCAAGTCTGATTGTAATGCTAAAAAGTAAATTATTGATGAAAACTGGCAAATTCCGCCACCAAATTCATTGGAGATTTTATTTTTAATTAAATTTCTTCCTTGCTTAAAATTATTCTTCGCATCAGGTTTTCCAACTGTTTTCCAAAATGAAAAAACTTCGTCAGGTTGAATGATGAGATGATTAATTTTATCAGCAACAATCTTCAAATTATGGATTTTGTTTTCGTGAAAATCTCCTTTTCGAATCACCTGTTTTATTTCTGTTTCAAATTCACCAACCGAATTTTCACTGAAAGTTTTTGAGTAAATGAGAGAACTTTTCTGATCGTCAAAATATCTCTGCAATAACCTGTATTGAAGCTTTAAAGAATAGGGGATAAGTCTTCTTGCAATTTTTTTCATTTCTTTTCTAAAATAACAATATTGTAAGACGCCCATTTTCTTAGAAATGTATTGCAAAGAAAGATGTCTAAATCTAAAAACCAATTTCTTGTCTTTTTTGGAAAACGATGGATTGGGAAAAGTAAAATTCCGTTTTGTTTTTTAATGTTCCAATTGTTTTTAATCAGCTCGGAAATTTCAGATTCTGTAAAAGTATTGTTTGCGTGCCAATCTTCTTGCTCCGAAATTACTTTTCGCCGTTTTCTCGTAGGATAATCAAAAATTAAAATTCCATTTTCATTTAATTTATTAGAACATTCTTCCAAGAATTTTAACGTTTCTTCTTTGTTTTGATGCATAATTACATGAAAACAGAAAATACAGTCGAATTGTACGCTGAACGGAATTTTTGAAATATTTCCGATTGCAAATTGTTTTTCGGAATGTTTTTGTTGCGCAACTTTAATCATTTCTTCACTAAAATCAACCCCATGAGTAGCAAAATTCATCAGTCTTCCGGTTCCGCATCCTAAGTCTAAGATATTTTCATAGTTTTTATTTCTAAAAAATGAGTTCAGAAAATGTCTTTCCTGTGTATCAATATATTTTCCATACGTGTTTTCAAAACGGTTTTCATCATACGTTTTCGCAAGATTATTATAATATTGATAGATACTGTTTTTACTCATTTTGAAAAATTGCTATCGGAAAATTTAAACTGAAGATAAACATAAAATAAATCCTCCGAACAAATATATTCAGAGGATTGATCATTTTATTTAAAACTAAATTATTTAATAATAAACTTCTTACTTCCTACGAAAGAATTTTTATCTGTATAGACACTCAGAAAATATTCTCCAGAAGGTATACCTCGAAGATTGATGGTTTTTTTGTCGCTTGTAAGAACAATTTGCCCTAAAACATTGATGACTTTAAAAGTGTAAATTTCATCATTTTTAATCCAGATATTAATTTCGTCTTTTGCCGGATTTGGAAAAACTGTAAAATCTTTTACTTCTGTATTTTTAATTTCAACAGTACCTAAATTTGAAGTTGGCATGAATTGAGAAACTACACAGGCAAAACGTGCAAAACCAAAAGCTTCATTGGATGGATTTGGGTTTCCAATAGCTATTCCTGTTGGTTCAGAGTTATAATTTACAGCAGGGTTTGCCCATCGATTTATTCTTGAACAACTAATTCCCGAAGCTACACATTCATCATTATATGCCATAATAGTTCTCCATCTTTGTGAAGCTACACTTGAAGTTCCTAAATTGACTGCGGTTTGATTGGAGTAACCATGGTGGTTTTCACAAGGAGATGTTGATGTAGAAACATACCAATCATGATTTAAGCCCATATTGTGACCCATTTCGTGTGCTAAACTGTAATTGGAAACTACACAATTAAATAATGTTACGGTAAAAGCATTGTTTGCGGAATAATTTGTGGGATTTGTATTTAAGTAGCCTAATCCGCAAGTGTTTGTAGGAGTAGCTGTTACCAATGCACAAAGATCTGCTCCGTAAGTGGTTCTTAATGTTTGAACATCATCTAAAAAACCGTCATTGGCTGTTCTGAATCTAGAAAGATCAGTAGAAATATTTCCGGATTCTGTATAACTTATTTCACCTGAATAAACCAGATTTATTGTGGTATTAGGAATTCCTGAATTAATTAAAGCGGTATTAAAACTAGTAATAGAAGTTGCTGCAAAAGAATTACTTTGTGAAACTCCACCCCATGCTGTTCTGGCTGCAGAAGTATAAACAATTAGTACGTCAATTGTCGTTGCCGGACAAACTGCGGTAGTTTGTAAACAAACATTAGAATTTACTTTTTGTGAAATTGAAGAATCATTCAAAACAAAATCTGCTGCAGAATCTCTGCTGATTAATGCGGATTCACTGACTGTAGAAACGGCAAATAAATTGTTTTCAAGCTGATGGAAAATTACTTTTTCTCCTAAAATCGAAGTGTACATTCCTGTGATTGCATTTCCGGCTTTAGACAAAACCAATTCGGATTTTGGCTCATTTTCAATAATGAAAACCGACGATTCTGCTTTGTTGCTGTACAAAAAAGATTTAGAAAATTTAGCTTTAATAATTCTGTTGCTTGGTAAAACAACCTCAAAGTCAGATTTTAAATTAAATGAAGACTGAGCATAATATTTAGTAAGAAGATAGGTTGCAGATAAAGTTTTATCAAGCTTTTGTTGCTCGTTTAGATTATTTTCGCTGATTGTGTTTTGAAATACCCTGTTTTGAGCAAAAATTACGATACTGCAAAACAACATAATAAAGGTAATTTTAATTTTCATAATCATTTGAAGTTAAAAGTTTTATTGTGTAAATATAATGTTTTTGGCGAATTATTTTTACAACGGGATTTAATTAAAAAGTCTTTCGTGAAAATCCTCAACTTTACTCACTTCTTCAATCTTAATTCCAAATTTTTTCTTTGGAAGTTTATTTAAATTAGAAATAAAAATAGTCTCATAACCCAATTTTTCGGCTTCCGTAATTCTCTGTTCGGCTTGTGCGATCGGACGAATTTCTCCACTCAGACCAATTTCTCCCGCAAAACAGAAATGTTCTGAAATAGCAATATCTTCATTAGATGACAGAATGGATGCGACAACTGCCAAATCTAAAGCTGGATCATCCGTCTTAATTCCACCTGTGATATTGAGAAAAACGTCTTTTGCACCCAATTGAAAACCTGCTCTTTTTTCTAAAACTGCCAACAACATATTTAATCTTTTAGAATCAAAACCAGTGCAACTTCTTTGTGGAGTTCCGTAAACAGCTGTGCTTACCAAAGCCTGAATTTCTAAAAGCATCGGTCGGTTTCCTTCTAAAGTTACCGCAACTGAATTTCCTGAAAGTTCTTCGGTTTTTTTAGTAATTAAAATTTCGGATGGATTTTTGATTTCCTTTAAACCTTGAGAAACCATTTCGTAAATACCAATCTCTGCAGTTGATCCGAAACGGTTTTTATTGGCTCTCAATAACCTAAAAAGGTGATTTCTGTCCCCATCAAAATTTAAAACAACATCGACCATGTGTTCCAAAACTTTCGGACCCGCAATTTGCCCGTCTTTTGTGATGTGACCCACTAAAAATACGGGAACATTGTTTTCTTTGGCATATTTAATAATCTCGTTAGAACATTCACGAATCTGAGAAACTGTTCCCGGTGAACTTTCAATTAACTGTGATTGTAAAGTTTGGATTGAGTCAATAATTACAAAATCAGGCTCTAATTTTTTAGCTTCATGAAGAATTTTTTCCAGCGAAGTTTCTGTATAAAGAAAACAGTTTGGATTTTTAATTTCAGCTAAACGATCGGCTCTCATTTTAATTTGTGAGGCACTTTCTTCCCCTGAAACATAAAAGATTTTCTTTTTCATCTTTAATGCAAGCTGAAGAAGTAGAGTGGATTTTCCAATTCCCGGTTCTCCGCCAATTAAAGTAACAGATCCTAAAACAATTCCGCCTCCTAAAACACGGTTAAGTTCATCAGAAGGAGTTTTTATTCTGGGTTCTTCAATCGCTTCAACTTCGATAATGTTGATGACGTGCTGTTTTGATTTTGAAAAAGGAGGTGTTTTAGATGAGGTTTTTTCTACGACTTCTTCCACTAAAGTGTTCCATTCAAGACAATTTTTACATTGCCCTGTCCATTGAGGATATTGTGAACCACAATTTTGACAGAAATATGCTGTTTTAAGTTTTGCCATACTGCGAAGTTGAAGAATTTTTTTGAAATTTTCTTAATTTTAAGATATGAAAAATGTTTTGCTGAAAAGTTTGATTGTTTTTATTGTGATGAGCCTTTCGAATGCTCAGTTTATAAGCTGGACTTTAAGACTAACATATCTTCCCGGTGGAAATTATGGGATACTACCTATTTTAATTTTTATGGAATGTGCTATAATTTCTATTATAGGATTTGTTACGGTGTTGATTTTCAAAAAGCAGTATAATTCAATATTCAGAATTGCCGTTTTATTTGAAATTCTCTATCTACTTTTGTTGATGATTTCAAGAGTTAATCCTTTCTTATACTTTTTTGAGAGAATTGAGGATAATTTAATAGACTTACTTCTTTACCTAAATTCTTTTTTAATTTTCTTTACTATATTAATTTTTGAAAAGTGTTTGAAACTTATTTCATCAAAAAATAAGAACTTATCATAAGTCAATACTCAATAAAAATATACTGTCTATATTTGTTGATATAAATTTTTAAAAATGAAAAAAATACTTTTAAGTTTTGTTTTTGCTTTGGTAAGCATGTTCACTTTTGCCCAGTCAATCTGGAATGTAGATTTAATGCACTCGTCTGTTAATTTCAATATTAAACATATGGGAATTAGCTTTGTACAAGGAAGATTTGATAAATTTGACGGAAATGTTGTTACTAATAAAGCAGATTTAGACAGAGCTGAATTTAACTTTACAGTATTTATTGAATCTATAAATACAGGAGTGGATATGAGAGATAAGCATCTTAAAAGTGCAGATTTCTTTGATGCTGAAAAATTTCAGACGATGAAATTTGTAGGAAAATCTGTAAAAGAAAAAGACAATACATATACACTTATTGGTAAACTAACGATTAAAGACGTTACAAAAGATATAAGTATTCCTGTTACTTTTGGTGGAATTGCTAAAAATCAACAAGGAAAAGAAGTTTTAGGCTTTCAGGCAAAGTTTAAAATCAATCGTTTAGATTACAACATCAAATATGATCCAACCGGAGCAGGTGTTGCAAAAGATGTTGAGATCAATACTTATTTTGAAATGGTAAAACAATAATTTTCATATATATAATTTGGTTTAGGTGAAGGTTTCTCAAAGTTTTTTGGGAAACCTTTTTTCCTTTTAATATGAAGCTTGTCAATTAAAATAAACTTAATTGAGAATTTAAAAGGGCAACAAAATTGCTTTGCTTTTCTTTTTGTCCTAACTTTGCACAAACCTAATCTAATGAGTAAAAAGAATACAAAGTACATCTTTGTGACAGGAGGTGTAACTTCATCTTTGGGAAAGGGAATCGTTTCTGCTTCTCTGGGACTTCTACTAAAATCACGCGGATTTAATGTAACGATTCAAAAACTGGATCCTTATATTAATATCGACCCAGGAACATTAAACCCTTATGAACACGGAGAATGCTATGTAACCGAAGATGGTGCGGAGACGGATCTGGATTTAGGACACTATGAGCGTTATCTTGATGCGCCTACTTCTCAAAACAATAATGTTACGACAGGGAAAATTTACCAAACTGTAATCGAAAAAGAAAGAAAAGGAGACTTCCTTGGAAAAACAGTGCAGGTAATTCCTCACATTACCAACGAAATTAAACGCAGAATTAAAATTCTTTCTAAGCAGAACTACGATATCATTATTACGGAAATCGGTGGAACTGTAGGAGATATTGAATCTTTACCTTACATTGAAACTGTACGTCAGTTGAAATGGGAATTGGGGGAGAAAAATTCTATGGTAATTCACCTTACTTTATTGCCTTATTTGGCTTCAAGTGGAGAATTAAAAACAAAGCCATCACAACATTCTGTTCGCCAGCTAATGGAAAGCGGAATTATGGCAGATGTTTTGGTTTGCAGAACAGAACACAAAATTCCGAAAGATCAGAGAGCAAAATTGGCTCAATTTTGTAACGTTTCTTTGGATAATGTGATTGAATGTAAAGATTTGGAAACGATTTACGAAGTTCCAATGTATCTTCAGAAACAAAACTTTGACGATGTAGTTCTGAAAGAATTGGATTTAAAAAGTGATAAAGAAGCAGATCTGAAAGACTGGAAAACTTTTGTAAAGAAATTCCAGAATCCTAAGAGAACTGTAGAGATTGCTTTAGTTGGAAAATATATTTCGCTTCAGGATTCATATATTTCAATTGCAGAAGCTTTCAAGCATGCAGGTGCAGATTTGGAAACTGAAGTGAAAATCAGATGGGTTTACAGTGGTGATCTTACCAAAGAAAATATTAAAGAATCTTTAGACGGAGTTTGCGGTATCTTGGTCGCTCCTGGTTTTGGTGACAGAGGTATCGAAGGAAAAATTCTTACGGCTCAATATGCAAGAGAAAACAAAGTTCCAATGTTGGGAATCTGTTTAGGAATGCAGATTATGACCGTTGAATTCGCAAGAAACGTTCTTGGTTACACAAAAGCCAACTCGATGGAATTTGATACTTCTACAGAGCATCCTGTAATTTCTTTAATGGAAGAGCAGAAAAATGTAGTTGATAAAGGCGGTACGATGCGTCTTGGAGCTTGGAAATGTGCTTTGAAGAACGGTTCAAAATTAAATGAAATCTACGGAAGCAAAAATATTTCTGAAAGACACCGTCACCGTTATGAATTTAACAGTGAATATATTCAGGAATTTGAAAGCAATGGTTTCATCGCAACAGGTACAAACCCTGAAACTGGTTTGGTGGAAGCGCTAGAAATGACAGATCATCCTTTCTACGTTGGTGTACAATACCATCCTGAATATAAGAGTACAGTTGCAACGCCGCATCCTTTGTTCAGAGCTTTCATTAAAGCTTGTTCAGCAAAATAAAGTAATTCTAAAATTACAAACGTTATATATAAACTCAGACTGATGATTCTCAGCCTGAGTTTATTATATAGTAACATATTATAGTATAGAGTTTTGATAAAAAAACAGTATTTTTGTCGACTCTAAATTATAGCATTGCTATAATTATAAATATATTAAACATTAAGACATTAAATTTTTAAGAACGAAGAATTATTAAGGATTCGCAAGTGAATTTTAAGACAGAGCGCTTAAAATATCTTTAGTATAACTTAGTAACCTTCAACGTTTAATAACCTTAATGTTTAAAAATTAATTTTAAAAATTTTAATAAAAATAAAATGCAACAGAACAACGGACTCGATAAAAGTCAGATTATTAGTTTTGCGGTTTTATGTTTGGTTCTTATGGGATTCATGTTTTATTTCCAAAGAAATAGCGCTGAAGAAGATAAACTAAAAGCTGAACAACAGAAAACAGAACAGGCTAAAACAGCCGTAAAACCAACTCCGGCAGCAGATATCAATCCCAATGTAACTCCGAATTCTATTCAGGTTTCAAATTTGGCAAACAACGAATTGAAGCTTGAATTTTCAAGTTTGGGAGGTCAGGTTTCAAAAGTAGAACTTCTTAAGTATAAAGCTTACGATCATAAAACCGATAAGGCAGATCTTCCGCTTAATCTGATTACTAAAAACAATTCGAGCTACGGTTTTCAGTTTAAAGATAAAACAGGAAAAGTAGTTAATACGAAAGATTTGGTCTTTTCACCGGTTGTTAACGGAAATTCTGTTACTTTAACGGCAAATCATGCTGGAGCAGCAATTCAGTTTATTTATACTTTAAATAATAATCCTAAAGCTGAACTTAAAGATCAGTATACTTTAGATTTTAAAGTAAGAACTCAAGGTTTAGCAAATGTAACTTCAGAAAATAAAGCAGATTTTATCTGGGATTACAGTGTGAGAAATTTAGAAAAGGGTAGAGCTCAGGAACAGTCGCATTCAGAATTTTCTTATGCTTTTAATAATTATAAGGATTATGAGTATGATGGAAGAACGACAATGGATGAACCTAAAGAAACCCTTAACTGGATTGGTGTAAAACAGCAGTTTTTCTCTTCAGTCATTGAATCTAAAACAGGTTTCACAAACAGCAAAGGAAATCAGGAAACAATTGAAGAAGGTGAATATTTGAAAAAATTAAACTTCGAAGGATTTGTTTCTATGAACGGAGGAGAATTGAATCAGGACTTCACGTGGTATTTTATGCCATTAGATTTACCATTATTAAAATCTTACGATAAAAACTTTGATGAAATTCTTCCATTAGGATGGGCATTTATCGGAGGAATGAACCGTTATTTCTTCATGCCGATGTATAATCTGATTGCAAGTTGGGGAATCACTGCGGGTTGGGTAATTTTCTTAATGACGATTATTGTGAAATTAATCTTGTCACCAATTATGTACAAACAACATAAATTGAGCGCAATGATGAAAGTAATTCGTCCTGAAATTGATGAAGCGAATGCAAAATTCAAGGATGCCGATCCGATGAAAAAGCAACAGGCAACGATGGAAATCTACAGAAAAGCAGGAGTAAATCAAATGGCGGGATGTCTTCCGGCGTTAGTACAGATCCCTATTTTCTATGCATTATTCAGATTCTTCCCGAATTTTATCGATTTGAGAGGACAGGGATTTTGGTTTGCAAAAGATTTGACAGCGTATGATGATTTGATTAAATTACCATTTAAAATTCCATTCTTAGGAGATCATTTAAGTGTTTTTGCATTGGCTTGTACAGTCGTAATCTTAATCTATACTGTAATGACTTCAGGAAATATGCAGCAGCCTCAACAGGAAGGTATGCCAAATATGAAAGTGATTATGTATATTTTCCCAATCACATTCTTATTCTTCTTGAATACATCTGCATCAGGTTTATCTTGGTATTATTTTGTTTCGAATGCGATTAATATCTTAATTATTCTCGTAATTAAATATGTGATTTTGGATGAAAAGAAAATTCACGCTCAGATTCAGGCAAATAAAGAAAAGCCAAAATCAGAAGGCAAATTCCAAAAGAAAATGAGAGAAATGATGGAAAAAGCTCAGGATGCACAGAAACTACAGGAGCAACAAAAAGGTAAAAAGAAATAATTTACAATAGATAAGATAAAAAGGGAAGCAAAATATTGCTTCCCTTTTTTATTTGTCATTTTTGGAACAATCTGAACTCAAAAAGATCGATAAAAATCAAATTAATTCAAATAGTTATCATAAAGTTGTGTAAACCGTGAAAATTAATTTTTAATTTCTTGTCACTGATAAATCAATATGATCAATATGTTTTAATCATTGATGCTTTATTAACAAAAGAAAATATTAAATATCTAAAATATTTTAATTGATTGGTAATTTAAGAATTTTGTTTAGAAATGTTTTAAATTAAAATGTGGGTTATTTTCAAAATGATAATTTCAATTGAATTATTCTAATCATATTTTAAGCGGAACGATTGACGATGGTGTTTTGTGATACCGTGTTTTATCAAAGCTTCCTGGTGCTTTTTTGTAGCGTAACCAAAGTTTGTATTCCATCCATATTCAGGATGCTCTTCATGTAAATCAATCATCAATTTATCTCGATAATTTTTTGCTAAAATTGAAGCTGCCGCAATTGATAAAAATTTAGAATCACCTTTAATCACACACTGATGCGGAATAAAATTATACGGATGAAATTTATTTCCATCAACCAAAATAAATTCTGGTCTAATTACCAATTTGTCTAATGCTCTATGCATTGCATGAATACTGGCGTTCAATATATTATGCTCATCAATGAATGTTGGAGGAAGTTCAGCAATGGCAAAACTTTTTACGTTATCTTTAATGTAACTATCCAAATCCATTCTTGTTTTAAAGCTTAATTTCTTGGAATCATTAACAAGATTTTGCTCAAAATTTTCATCTAAAATTACAGCTGCTGCAACCACAGGGCCGCATAAACAACCTCTTCCTACCTCATCACATCCTGCTTCAATGTAATTTTCTGACCATTTCTTTAGTAATTCCATAAATTTTAACAATTGGGAGTTGTAAAAACTCAGTAAAAAACAAAAATTATGTTAAAAATAACAATTTTTATAAATTTTAACAGTTTTATATAAGAACTTTTTACAACTTTGTTAACGCAAAATTAATGTATTAATATGAAGAAATTAACATCAGGTGTACTACTTGTAGTACTTTCCTCGTCTTTTGTGGTTGCCCAAGCACAACAAACAAAGCCGAGTGATACCTTAAAAACACAAGAAATAGAGGGTGTAGTTGTTACTGCACTTGGAATCAAACGAGAAAAAAAAGCGCTAGGATATTCTTCTCAAACTCTAGATGCTGAAAAAGTCAATTCTGTACCAACCAACAATTTTATCAATAACTTATCGGGTAAAGTAGCGGGTATGGAGATTAAGAATAATGGAAACTTTGGTGGATCAAGTAATATAGTTTTAAGAGGAACTAAAAGTATCACAGGTGATAATCAAGCTTTGATAGTATTGGATGGAGTCCCCATCATCAGTGGTAATTTAAATTCGAGTGATGCTTCTAGGGGAAGAGATGGATTTGACTTTGGAAATGCAACAGCAGATATCGATCCTAATAACATTGAATCTATAAATGTTCTTAAAGGAGCTGCTGCAACTGCATTGTATGGTAGTATGGCGGCTAATGGTGCAGTTATTATTACAACTAAAAAAGGTAAAAAAAGTAAGACTCTAGGTTTGTCAATTAATTCTACGGTTTCTGTTGGCTCAATTGATAAAACGACATTTCCAAAATATCAAAAATCTTACGGTGGTGGATATGGTGGTGAAGATAGTTTCATTACAGCAAGTGGTTACGACTTTCCAATAGCTCCGATAGGTGATGATGCATCTTATGGAGCAGCATATAATCCTAATCTTCTGGTTTATCAATGGAACTCTTTTGTTCCAGGAAATCCGAATTTCGGAAAGCCTACGCCGTGGGTTGCTGCACAAAATGATCCAACTAAATTTTTTGAAAACTCCTTAGCTTTTGTTAATAGTTTTAATTTAAATGGTGGGGATGACGTAAATACTTATAATTTAACAGTTACCAATAACTACGAAACTGGAGTCTTGCCCAATAGTAGACTAAATAAAAATATGTTTAGTGGTAGTTTTAGTAGAAAATTCTCAGATAAACTTACAGCTAGAACATTTTTAACATTTAATGATCAAACTACAGTAGGTAGAAACTCTGTGGGGTACGGAGATAATATACTTACAGGATTCAGACAATGGTGGCCACTAAATGTAGACGTTTTAGAATTAAGAAATGAATTTTTTAGAACGGGTCAAAATTATACATGGAATATGGTAGATCCAACTGGAGGAAATCTTTCTCCATATTATTGGAATAATCCTTACTGGGATCGTTATAAAAACTATTCCTCTGATGATAAAACAAGATTAATTGCAGGTGCAGAGCTTTCGTATGATGTAACCAAAAAATTCAATATTTTAGGTAGAGCAACGATTGATTACACAAGTAGTAAGCAGGAAATCAGAAAAGCAATAGGTAGCCATGCCGAAGAATTTGGTCTAGCACAAGCTGATGAAACTTCTGGATATTGGGTATTTGATGATACTATCATGAGACAGACGTATGATTTAATCGGTCGATATAGTTTGAATTTGTCGGATAAATTTAATGCTCAATTTGTAGCAGGTGGACAATTTATGGATCAGCATGCACGTGGTACCGAAAACTCTACAACTGGAGGCTTGATTATTCCTGATTTATATACAGTTTCTAACTCGAGAGCAAGTTTTCCACTTGTTGAAAATAATATCAGAGGTCAAAAAGCAGGTGTTTACGCACAGGCATCTTTTGATTATGATCGTTTTTTATTCTTAGAAGGAACTGTTCGTAACGACACGTCGAGTGCATTACCAAAATCAAACAGAAATTATACATATTATTCCTTAGGTTCGAGTTTTGTCTTTTCAGAGCTTTTTAAATCTAATTGGTTAAATTTTGGTAAAGTAAGATTAAGTTATGCCGAAGTAGGTAATGATATGGCATTTGGAAGACCTGGTTTCTATGGTAATAGAGGAACTGTAAATGGGATTCCTATGGCGGATATTAGCACAACATATGTTGATTTTGAAAGCTTAAAACCAGAAAGACAAAAAAGCTGGGAAGTTGGTTTGGAAACTTCGATGTTTAAAAGAAGAGTTTCTCTAGATGTATCTTTATATAAAACAAATACTCAAGATTTGCTATTTAGTGTTCCTCAGTCTCCTTCAACTAAGTACAGCTTTTCTTTAATTAATGCTGGGGAAACAGAAAATAAGGGAGTTGAGGTAGCTCTAACCGTTGTGCCAATAAAAAGTGATAATTTTCAATGGGATATTAATTTAAACTGGTCTAAAAATAAGAATATAGTAAAAGCTCTTAGTCAGGGAAGACAGAATTTGCAACTTGCAAGTTTTCAGGAAACAACTTTGAATGCTACGGTAGGTGAAGCTTATGGTACATTCAGAGGTACTGGTTTTGTATATGATGCTAATGGAAATAAGGTCGTTGATGAAGATGGATATTATTTAGTTGCTTCCGACAGAGTTTTAGGAAACATACAACCAGAATGGATGGGTGGTGTTTACAATACTTTCAGATATAAAAATTTCTCATTAGGTTTCTTAATCGATGTGAAAAAAGGAGGAAGTGTTTATTCCCTTGACCAATCTTATGGAGGATATACGGGGCTCTATGGATATACAGCAGGATTAAACGATTTAGGTAATCCTATTAGAAATAGCCTCGCAGATGGTGGTGGTGTGATTCTTTCTGGTGTAAAACAGGATGGAACTCCAAATGACATTAGAATTGATGCTTCAACAGCCGGTGGAGCATTCGGAACTGATGCAGGTCTTCCACAAGAGGCATTTATTTATGATGCTTCTTATGTGAAACTTAGAGAGGCGAAAATTTCATATTCACTACCGACAGATTTGCTAAGAAATACCTTTATTAAAGGGATGACTTTTAGTTTAATGGGACAAAATCTATGGATTATTCACAAAAATCTTCCTGATGCAGATCCTGAAGCTGGAACATCTTCTGGAAATATCCAAGGTTATCAATCTGGAGTAATGCCTACAACGCGTATTTATTCATTCAATGTTAAATTAGACTTCTAAAAAAGAAATTAAAATGAAAAAGATATTTTCAATATTAACTATAGGATCTTTAGCCTTGACAAGTTGTGTCAATGGAGATGAAGATTTTAATAATAATCAAAGTCAGCCATATGTTGTTTCTGCTGAGGTACTTTTTACTAATGCCCAAAAAGAGCTTACTGATCAGATGATAACACCGAGTGTAAACCTAAATGTTTTTAGATTTATGCAACACTATCTTGCAAGTACCACGTATAGAAATGATGCAAGATTTATTTTTACAGGAACGAGGAGAGTTCCCGACAATATGTGGCTTGCATTATATACTGATGTTTTAGGGAATCTTGATGAAGCCAAAAAAGGAATTGCTAAAGAAACGAAGCCTACAGCGATGACTGAACAGGTTTGGCAGAAACAACAGGCAAATAAATTAGCTATCGTCAATTTGGTTGAAATATATACTTATCAGGTTTTAGTTGATAGTTTTGGAAACGTCCCATATTCTCAGGCATTAAAACCAGAAACCGTTGTTCTTCCGAAATATGATGATGCTAAAACAATTTATGAAGATCTTGTAAGTAGATTAAATGTTATTCTTTCAACTTTAGATTCTGGCTATCCTAGTTTTACTTCTGGAGATAATTTCTATAATGGTAATGTTTCTGGTTGGATTACGTTTGCAAACAGTCTAAAACTTAAAATAGGAATTAATTTGGCAGATGTAAATCCTACTTTGGCTAAACAAACAGTAGAATCTGCAGCAAATGCGGGAGTTATAACTGCCAATTCTGGAAATACCTTATTTCAGTATGATAGTACATCGCCTAATTTTAACAGAATATATGCAGAAGTTATTGCGAGCGGAAGACAAGACTTTATTGCAGAAGAAGGTATTGTAAATTCAATGAATTCACTAAATGATCCCCGTAGAGCATCTTATTTTGAGGCAATGTCTGATGGAACATATGTAGGAGGAGTCGTAGGTTTGGCAAATATCTATGATGAAAACTCCAGCATCGGAGAGGGGTTACTTTCTCCAAATGAACCGGGAGTTTTATTTGATGCCGCCGAAATTAATTTTTATTTAGCAGAAGGTGCTGCAAGAGGATACAGTTTGGCCAGTCCGGCACAAGTTTATTATGAAAATGCTATAAGAGCTTCTATGCAATATTGGGGAATTAATTCTGCAGATATTACTACTTATCTCACTAATCCTAATGTCGCTTATTCAGCAGCGAATTGGAAACAGCGAATTGGCGAGCAAGCTTGGATAGCAATGTACAACAGAGGTTTTGAATCTTGGAATTTCTATAGAAGATTAGACTATCCGACTCTAACTGCTCCAAATGCAACTCCAGCAGCCAATGGAAAAGTTCCTACAAGATTAACCTATCCTATCAATGAGCAAACTGTAAATGGTGCAAATTGGACATCTGCATCTTCAGCAATAGGTGGAGATAAATTAACAACAAAGGTATTTTGGGATATCAATTAATACTAATCACTTTTAACATTCATATTAAAAACCGCCTTAGTGCGGTTTTTTTATTTCCGTATATTTGCAAATCAAATTAGAATAATGAATATTAAAGATATCATAGAACAAAAACTGGCAGAGGTTATTTTAAATATCTATCAGTTAAAAGATATAAACTTAGAAATTCAAGAGAATAAAACTGAGTTTGAAGGAGATTTTACGATTGTAACGTTCCCTTTGGTAAAGCAATTGAAGAAAAACCCTGAAAGTATTGGGGTAGAATTGGGTGATGCTTTAACGACTCAAACGGAATTGCTAGAAAGTTTTAACGTTGTAAAAGGATTTTTAAATGTAAAAGTTAAGAATCAATTTTTTGTTGACCAGTTTAAATCGGTTACAGAAGGTTTTGCAACAATTGAAAAGAAAAATGCAACCGTAATGGTTGAGTATTCTTCGCCAAATACCAATAAACCTCTTCACTTAGGACACATCAGAAACAATTTATTAGGATTTTCTGTGGCTCAGATTCTTGAAGAAGCCGGATATGATGTTTTAAAAGCTCAGATTATTAATGACAGAGGAATTCACATCTGTAAGTCGATGTTGGCTTGGGAAAAATTTGGAAATGGAGAAACTCCCGAAACTGATCATGTAAAAGGAGATAAGTTTGTCGGAAATTACTATGTTAAATTCGATCAGGAATATAAAAAAGAAATTGCTGCTTTAGTAGAGCAGGGAATTTCTGAAGATCAGGCTAAAAAAGATGCCCCCTTAATAAAAGAAGCTCAGCAAATGCTTCTCGACTGGGAAAACGGAGATGAAAAAGTAAGAAATCTTTGGAATGAGATGAACTCTTGGGTTTATGACGGTTTCAATCAAACTTATAAGAGATTAGGAGTAGATTTTGATCAGGTTCAGTACGAAAGCAATACCTATATTTTAGGAAAAGACCTTATTCAAGAAGGTTTGGATAAAGGGGTTTTGTATAAGAAAGAAGATGGTTCGGTTTGGTGTGATTTGACGGAAGAAGGTTTAGACCAAAAGTTATTGCTTCGTTCAGACGGAACTTCTGTTTATATGACTCAGGATTTAGGAACGGCAGTTCAGCGTTTTAAGGAAAGCAATATTCAGAAATTAATTTACACGGTTGGGAACGAACAGGATTATCACTTTCAGGTTTTATTTAAAATCTTAGGAAAATTAGGATACGAATGGGCAAATCAACTGTATCATTTATCTTATGGAATGGTTGAACTTCCAAACGGAAAAATGAAATCCCGTGAAGGAACTGTGGTTGATGCCGATGATTTGATGCAGGAAATGCACAACATTGCAAAAGAAAAAGCAGAAGAATTAGGAAAGCTTGAAAATTTATCTGATGAAGATAAAGAAGCAAACTACGAGAATGTAGGAATGGGAGCTTTGAAATATTTTATGCTGAAAGTTGATCCAAAGAAGAAAATGCTTTTCAACCCTGAAGAAAGTATTGATTTTAACGGAAACACGGGCCCATTTATTCAATATACTTATGCTCGTATTCAATCTCTGTTGATGAAAGCAAACTACATGAATAGAGAAATTGCTGAGGTAGATTTAAATCAATTTGAAAAAGAATTGATTATGCAATTAGCCAATTATAAGGCTGTTGTTGAAAAAGCAGCAGAATTATTGAGCCCGGCTTTGGTTGCTAATTATCTTTATGATTTAGTAAAATCTTACAATTCGTTCTATCAAAGCAATATTATTTTAAAACTGGAGGATGAAAATTTAAAACAATTCCGTTTGAATTTGTCAAATCTCACGGCACAAACAATAAAAAAATCTTTGTTACTCCTTGGAATAGGAACAGTCAACAGAATGTAAAAATTAATCCTCCTGATAATTCGGGAGGATTTTTTACTTACTCAGTCTTTACAATAAATCTTATTTATAATATTCAATTTCTCTTACCCACTTATACTTATCTTTTCCATCTACATTTTTTATAATTTCAGTCCAATTTTTTTGTTTGTCGAATTTATACTTAAAAGTAACTACTATAGTTTGTTTTGGTTTATTGTCTTTTCCAAATTTAGTTGAATAGTATAATTTGCTTATATAATGATTATCATATTCAAATTTTTTTTTATCCGAAATTATATTGCCGTAATAGCTTATTGTTCTTTCTAATTTTCCGTCTTTCGTATAAGAAAAGTTTGATTGTAAAATTACAGATGAATTTCCTGATGTTTTTTCTTCTTTCATTATCTTTCCCTTTTCATCCATAATGTAGTTATAATAATTGCCATCATTAAAATTTACACTTTTAATCATTTTTCCTAATTGGTCATATTCATATTTAATATGACTATCGAGGTATACTTTTCGGTTATCGTTACCACTTGGAAAAATGAATTTTTTTTCTTCAATTACTCGATAGTTTTCATCATATACTTTTATCGAACTTAGTTTTGATGATATATAGAATCCTTTGCACTAGTGTAAGAACGCTCCCCTGATGACTACATCTATTTACAAGATCGATAACATTAGTTTGGCTTCTACATGAGACAGCAAATAGTGTAATTATGATAAAAGCAATTTTATTTATTATTTTCATATTCTTAATTTAAATATTATTCGTATTTACATAGGACAGTTGTCTTGCCCCACTTCTCCATCTGGGTTTAATTTAAGCTTTGCCCAGCGATTAGTAACATTATTTTTTCGATACAAATGCACGCCATCTCCGCTTCCTATATCCGAATCATTTAACAACATAAAAACCGTAAAATCTAAAATCTTACGGTTAATTATTTAAGCCTACTTTTAATCTACTGCTTCGTAAAAACCATATCCAACGGGAAAGTAGAGCCTGTATACAAAGTTCTCGGTCTTTTAGGGCTCACATAAGAACTGTGCTGGTCTATCTTACCTCTAAATTTCATTTGTGTAGGGGATAGGATTTCTAATCCTACGGTAATTATTTTCTCTTTTTTTCTATCTACAAAAAAACCAGTATCTACTGTTGAGTCGCAAGAAATATCAAAAGAAACAGCTATTCCAAAATCTTTTTGTAGATTATCTCCGGAAGTATCAGCTATTACAGCTCCGTTCTCTTTATAAATATAATATCCAACTAAACGATCTTCAAAATAGTTAAAAGTACGTTCATTATAATGATGTTTAGTTTGCTTTATAAGAACTAAAGTCATTTCCTTGTTTCCATATGACCATTTCCATGTTCCAACATATGGTGTATAAATATTGTTAACATCTTTTAAATAAGTATTACCATCACTAGTATTAATTGAATTGTAACTACACCTATCAACAAAATTAATTACATTCGTCTGACTTTTACAAGATAAAAACATACTTATTAATAATAGTAAAAAAAATATTTTATTCATATTGTTAATTTTAAAAATTTATAGAGGACAATCATCTTTTCCCACTGTTCCATCAGGGTTTAATTTAAGCTTTGCCCAACGATTAGTATTATTCTTTCTGTATAAATGTACTCCATTTCCGCTTCCAATGTTAGAATCATTTAAAACTTTCATTAGTATTTTCAATGCTTCTTCTTCTGTGTAGTCTTTATCTTTTTCAAATCCTTTAGCTCTAAAGATTTTATAAATTGAGTTATTTGCTTCTTCTTCCTGTTCTGTTGTCGTAGGATCCCTCGTATCCTGATTAAGACCTGCAAGCAATGCATCCAATGCTGTAGTGTCACTCATCCTAAACGCATATTCTGTACCATTAAAATTGACAACATAGTTAGTATACGCATTCTTTCTGGCGGGATCAGAAATTTTGTATCCTGTGTAGAAGGTAAGAATATCACCAAACTGCGGTACAGGGAAAGTATCTTCATAATGATTGTGTGCTGCAAGAATATCCCAAGGGTGAAGCCCTATTTCTACCGCAATAACCCCTGCAATACCTGTCTCTTTAGGTTTGGTAAAAACTTTATGTTTTAATGCAGCCCCTCTCTTGGCTATGGTAATTGCTGTCTCATGATGATCCCTACCCGTAGTTGTAAGTGCAACACGTTCTTTAAGACTATCAAGTTTGGTCTGTATATAAGGAGTTTCTGAATTTTCCTTCAGCACCTCACAAGGCGTTCGTTCATCGGGATCGTCAGAATTATTCGGCTGGCTCGGCATGCCGATATTACAACCGTCCGAACCTATTAAACCTACCTGTGTCGGGTCTGTGGCTACAGAAGTACATTCATTGGGTGGAGTTCCGGGATCTGTGTTTTCGCCGCCACCTCCGCTGCCGCCACCTCCGGTACCCGGACTGATGTAGTTGTCTTCCTTCTCGGGAACGCAGTTCCATACTCCTGCGGTAAACACCATGGGTTTGGTCTCTGCAGTACAGTTGTGCCAGTCAGACATATTAGATGCGTTGTGAACTGGCTGACCTGTAGATTTATTGATCTGGCTACAGCCGTAAACAATGGTTACGTCGGTCCAGCTGCAGGTAGTTTTGGCATTCATAAGAGCCCCTCCGGAATTGAAGCTGCCTTTGGCAAGCTCTGTAATCTTGGTTTTTCCTTTGGTGTTTACAGGCTCTCCGTTTTTTATTTTTTCTTTTTCCTGTGCAGTAAGATGGTAGGTTACCAGAAACTCTCTATAGCTGCCATCGGTTTCCGGTACCAGCAGAAGATTTTCCAATGGTGCATTGTCAGGAGCGTTTTGTCTTTGGATATGAAAGGTGTAGGTATGGAAGTTATCTCCGTTTTCTATGTAGATTACACTTTTGGTATTTATAGAAACTCCGTTGGCATAGTTTACTGTTCGCCCGTTTAGATTTACCTTTCCGATTTCTTTGAATCTGGCTTCAGCTTCTTCCAGACCGGCTGAAAGCTGTTGTTTGTGCTTCGCTTCGTTAAGGGAAATTCTTCTGGAAGTAAGATGGAACTTAGTTCCGTTTTCATAGGTATCTGCTTCGGAAAGGAGTTCTGTGCGGCAGGAATAAGCCGTAAGGGCGACCATAAGGATCAGGCAGAGCCTGAGAAATAAAGTTTTCTTCATTGTCATTTGTTTTTTTTAAGGGTTAAATATAAAATAATTCTGCAACAAATATCCTAAAAGGATGAATAAATTTTCTACAACTTTGGTTGTAAAATACCTGAACCTTAGTTGTTTTTTTGAATTTTTCTTTACTTTAGCATAAAATTATACGGTATGACTTTGGGAACCAAACTCAATAAACTAAGAACAGGACGAAACCTTACTCAGATGCAGATCGCAGAGAAACTACATATCTCACAAAATGCTTATAACAAATGGGAAAGTGATAAAGCAAAACCTGCTATGGAAAATCTGATGAAGATTGCAGATTTCTATGAAACCGATGTGTATGATTTATTAGATGAAACACCAATTGTACAAAACAACACAGACAGAGCGGTTGGAAATATCCATAATAACAATACTGTAACAATCAACAATACTTTTTCAGAAGAATTAATAGAAAGCATTATCAAAAATCAAAAGGATATTACAAGTTTGGTAGAAGCGAAGAATAAGCTGATAGAAGGGCTTTTAAAGAAATAAAAGAAGGTTTTTATAAAAACCTCAATATAATATTATAAAAAGATACGGACGTTTTGTGTAAAACGTCCGTATCTTTTGTTTAAAACGTGCGTACCTTTTTAATAAAACGTACGTACGTTTTTAAAACAACAATAAAAGCTCCGTAGAGAGTCACATTTTTTTATCTTCTGTATCAATATTTTTTATAATTTAGTTCTGTAATAAAAATATTGTTTAACACAAATACCGAAGAAAAAAATGCCAATTACATTCAATGTGGTTCCAAAGAAGAACCCACAGCAACCCAACAATCCGCCAAAGTATTATGCCAATATCGTAGGCGAAGGCAAAACCACTCTTGCAGATCTTGCCAAAAATGCAGCCTCAGTTTCCACTGTGTCCAAAGCCGACATTCTTGCCGTACTGGAAAGCACATTTTCTAAAATTGCCGATGACGTAGCAGACGGTAAAATAGTCTATGTAGGAGAATATTTTACGCTTCAGGCAGGCGGTTCCAGTGAAGGAAGAGATACTGCAGAAGAAGTAAATGCCTCAAGCATTAAAAGTTTAAAAACAGTTTTCCGACCAGGAAAAATGATTAAAGATGCTTTGAAGCTCGCAGAGTTTAAGAAGAAAGGATAAACCTAAAATCCTCCCGAATAATCGGGAGGATTTTATTATTACTGATGTTATTTATTAACTTTTCTTTGTACATCCATGACGCAGGTTTTATATTTCTTATTTCCATCAATAAAAACGGACAACATTTTACCTTTTGTATCTACATTACCACCTTTCCTTAAAATGTTTTGCTCCTCTTCTGTAAAATTATAATAAACAATGTACTTAGCATATGTTCCTTCTGATGTAGGAACGAACAGAAGATTGGAAATAGGATCTTCATTACTATAGTTTTCCCGATAAAAACTAAAAGTATAAGTATGTAATTGAGGTCCGTTTTCAATGTATATTATTTGCTCAGTATCAAACCAAAATCCTTCTTTATAGTTTATACTTTTCCCGAATACAGTATGGTTAAGCTTTCTAATAATTGCTTTAGAATTTTCTAATTCTGTTAATAATTTTAATTTGTGTTTGCTGTCTTGTATTGAAATTCTTTTTGAACTTGTTGGATACTTACTGTCATAGATATGCCTAATCTCGGAATAATATTCTTCAGTATGACAAGATATTATTGTAGAACATATAAAAATAAGTATAGCGATAAAAGATAGTTTTTTCCTTTTCATCATGTTTTTATTACAAATGTATTATTTTTTATAATTTAAATTAATATACACTTGTGAAATAATAAGAAACTTAAAATTTATGAAATATTTATCAGCATTACTAAATTTCATCCTTTTCTATCTGACTTTCTCTATACAATTTCGCACTGCTCCATTTTGCATGCTTGGAAGGAACAATTTTGTACCCTTTTTTATAGGTATAAACTTTGGTAAATTCGGCTCCGAAGAAGACAAGCATACAGGAATAATTAATCCACATCATAATTAAAATTACCGTTCCGGCAGTTCCGAAAGCTGAGGTAGGTTTGAACTGTCCAAAGTAAAGACTCAGTAAAAATTTACCTAAAGTAAATAACCCTGCGGTCAATAACGCACCTTTCCAGACTGATTTCCAGCTGATTTCTACATCAGGTAGCACTTTAAACATCAATGCGAAAAGCACAACAATAATTAAAAAGCCAATGGTAAAATTGATGATTTCTACAATGATATAAGTTTCAAGCCCGAAATAATTGGTTATGAAATTATTAAATAGTCCGATTAAGGAAGACAGAACCATCGTAATCATCAGTAAAAATCCTAAAATCAGAATCATTCCTAATGAGTTGGCTCGGTCTAAAAGAAATTTAATTAAAGCTTTTTTCGGTGCAGCTTCTACATCCCAAAGATTGTTCAAAGATTTTTGCAACTGAAAAAATAGGGTAGTGGAACCGTAAACCAATGATCCGATTCCTACAATTTTCATGAAAATATTTTCTTTATCAATGAGTGCTCCCGCAATCATATCCTGAATACTTTTCGCAACATCCTGCCCCATCAATCCGCTGATTTGCGTACTGATTTGTCCACGAATGGCTTCTTCACCGAAAAAATATCCGGCAAGCCAAATAATTATAATTAACAAACCAGGAATTGAAAAAATAGCATAATACGCTAAACTCGCAGAATCGTTGGATGCAGAAGAATTATTCCATTCTGTAAATGTTTCCTTGACGGTTTCCCAGAAAAATTTTAGTTCTTTTAGCATGATAGAAATATTAATAGTTATGATTTGGTAATGATTGATACAATTCAAACACTTAGAAAGAATTGTATGATTTTTATTTTGGCTAAAAGCCGAGTCTGATTATATGATATTGAAAACGGGCTAAAGCCCGTTCCTATTGATTCATTCAATTTTCTCGCCAAACACGAAAAAATTTAAAAGCTAAAAGCAGTTTTAGAATGGATATCCAATCGCAATATTCAGAATCAGATTATCTCTTCTCCAGCTTCCTTCCCCGAATTTAATTCGATCCAGAACCCATCGGTCGCCTTTTTCATAGTAAGGAACTCTTAATGGCATTGCTAAATCGAGTCTTAAAATTAAAATTGAAAAGTCTAATCTTAAACCAACTCCAGCTCCTACAGCAACTTCGCTAAGAAAATCTTTTGAGAATTTTCCGCCTGGTCTTGTGTTTTCGCCCGCCTCATTAAATTCATCATTGATTAACCAGATATTTCCGGCATCTACGAATGCTGCAACATTTAAAAATTTATAAAGATTGGCTCTGTATTCTGCATTGAGTTCTAATTTCACATCACCTGCCTGATCAAAAACTGCTCTGGTATTTTCTGCACCTCTTGGATCAAAACTTCCAGGACCTAAAGTTCTCGCTCTGAAAGCTCTGATACTGTTACTTCCGCCCACAAAAAACTGTCTTGAAAATGGAATATGCTCTGAATTTCCATACGGAAGCGCAACACCAGCAATAAATCTTGTTGCTAATGAAGTTTTCTCAGTAAACTTGTGATAAAAACGCACATCATTTTCAATCTTTGCATATTGACTGAAAGGAACTCCAAAAATGTTTTTTTCTTTTCCTTCTTTTACATTGGCTCCTGTCACCAAACCTGTAATATTTCCGGCTAAATCCAGCATTCCTTTATAATAGAATGTATTTTTTTTAGGAAGCATCGTCGTGGAGTAAGTATAAGAATATGTTGGTCCGAAAATTAACTGCTGGTCGGTGATTCTCTGTAAATAGGGATTCCCCTGTTTTAGTGCTGCAAATTTTGGAGTTTCATTTGCAGGATCAATATAGGAAACATCAATTACATTCAATTCATGCTCTTTTCTTACATTTTCTTTCCACTGATAGCCAAAAGTTGCGTTGAAAGTATTTAAAGTGTATAAAGTCGTTCTGTTTTGAAACTCATATCCCAGTTTAATATTGGTTCTCGGCACAAAAGCACTTGAAGAATTAAAACGGAACGGCGCCACAATTCTCGGAATAGAAAGCTGTGCATTGGCTCCTGCTCTGAAAATATTTTCTGCTTCTGCAGGTCCACCAATCTGTACATCAAAAGCACCATAAACAGAAGCTTTAAACTGCTCGGCACCACGGAAAAAGTTTCTTTGTGTCCAGTTTAAATTTAATTCGCTTCCTGCATAATTCGCAGAATTGGTTCTTCCTAAAGCTTCCAAACGTAACGATTGAAGCTCTCTCGGTGTTAAAATATAATAGGCATCAAACTTATGATTCAGAGAATCTGAAACGATAAATTCGTTTTTCACAAATTTAAAAACCCCTAAACTGATCAATCGGTTTAAAGAAAGATTATGATCTTTTCGGTTATAAACATCCCCTTTGTCGAAATACAAAGCACGGTCAAAAACTCTTGGTTTAAATTTTTTATCAGGATCTACAACGTAAATATCATTGTATTCATAGCCTTTCAAAGAATCCTGATTCATCGGAATGCTGTATTTTCCTCTTTTCGCATCCCGAAGATTGTAATTTGGAAAAACAACGACTTTATCAATCGTAAACTGTTCTTTTGCCAATTTAGGTGTATTGTCTTTCAACTTCACAATCATTTCGACCTGATGATTTTTGCTCACCGTACTATCCGCCTGAACAATGATATTGTCGGGATTGAAATAGTAAAAACCTTTGTCTTTCAAACCGTCATCAATTCTTTGTCTTTCCGCTTTAATCACATCCAGATCAAAAGGATTTCCGGTTTTCAATAAAGTCTTCTCTTTTAAGATCTGGATTTCCTGATTCACCAAGCTTGAATCTGCAGGGAATTTTACATTGCTGATTAAATATCTTCCGCCAGGATTCAATGTATAAATGACCTGAGCTTTTTTATTCTTTGAAACGGTGTCATATTTCGCTTTAGCATTAAAATATCCCTTGTTTTCAGAATAATTAACGATAATATCTTTATTAAATTCACGGTCAACATCGCCCAACAAAACAGGTTCTTCACCGAATTTATATTTCAGCCAATATCTTATTCCCTTTTCTTTCTTCGGTTCCTTTGTTGCATTGTAAGCATACAATTTTGGTCTTAAACCTAAAAATGACGAGTTTGGTTTTGGGGTAAGATTTTCTTCTAAAGCTGATTGTAATGCAGATTTTTCTTTCTTGGTTAAAGAATCACTTTCTATTTTTACTTCTGCTCCTGTGTAAAGAAGCTGTCCGTCTTTCAAAAATTTAGTATTGCTGCAGGAAATAATTGTCGCAGTAATTCCCGAAACCAAAAAATATTTACAGTATATATTGAGTTTGTTTTTCATGTATATTATTTGAATTCTACAACTTCTTTGTCTTTATTTCTTTTATTCTGAATACCTTCACGATTACGATTATTCCTTGATTTTTTGAAAATATCTCTGAATTTATCATAATCTAAAGTAATCACAAAACCAAGCCCCGTTTCCACGATTTGTCCTTGCAACGCCACCTGATATTCGTTTTTACGGTATGCTCGCAAAGTATATCTTCCGTCTCTTGAAAGTGCGTAATCTATCTGTACGTCTCCCGCAATATTCGTCGTGTTTTCGTCAGGTCTTGCTTCGCCTTCGACGCCAAAATTACTTCCCACAGAGACTTTCAGTCTGTCGTTTAACAATCTTTTACTTAAACCGACATTCAAATCAGTTCTGGTATTTTGCGTTCCGGTAGAGTAGTCTTCAGTAGATTCCAAATCAAAATTTAAATCAACTCCTTTTATTAAATCGGAAGCTAAATTATTAAGCTGTTGAGAAAGAATTTTACTCACACTCTGTCTCGCCATCGTCTCCGCAGAAACGCCGGAATTGCTTTCGAAAGGATTTTCACCAATAAATCTATTCAATAAAAGCAAAGCGAAAACCTGTTTGTTCATTTCGTTCGGATCCTGTCTCAACTGGGCCAATTTTCCTTCAACCGTTTCGGTTACAGCAGAAGAAACAGCGTTATTTTTCTCATCGGTTGTAATATCGAATGAAATTTCAGGCTTCAACAATTCTCCTTTCAAAATCAACAAAGTATTGAATGGAATTCTCTGTTTATACTGATTTAGCTCATCCTGATTCACCTGTTGCTCAATTAAATCAATCGGTGCAGTCTGCGTTTTATAAATGGCAGTGATGTCAAGATTGGCGGTTGTAGGCTCGCCAGTCCATGTAATTGTGCTTCCTTTTTGAATGTCAAATTTTCTCTTCAAAACGCTTACAGACATTTCATAGCTTCCTTTTTCAACCTGATAAACGCCGACCAAAGTCACTTTTCCTGAAGGATCAATTCCTCCCGTCAAATCTGCTTCACCCTGAAGTTTTACAAAATCTCCTGCTGCTTTATCAATCACAATCGACATTTTTGCTTCTTTGCTTAACTCAATATTTACATTCACATCCAAACCTTTGATCGGACTTTGAGCGTCGATTGAATCTGCTTTGATGGTTTTATTTAATGCAAGCTGGTCTTGATCAATAAATTCTACAATTCCGTCTCTTTCCTGTAATGAAGGCGAAGATTGAGGAAGTACAAATGTGAAATCTGTTGTTTTTGAAACCGCCAATCTTCCGTCAACCTTTGGTAAGTCTAAATTTCCACGAACTTTCAAGGCTGCATCAATCGCTAAAATTCCGTACATCATCGCATCATTCGATTTCTCTGAATTCACGACTTTAAAATCTTTCGCATCCAGATCTAAATTAAATGCAAAATCTCTGTACGTTTGTGTTAAAACTTGTCCGTCAATATTTAAAGAATTTCCGTCCTTATCTTTAATTTTGAAATTATCAAACTCAATTCCTCGATTGGTAAATCCTATTTTATCATTGATTCCTCTGAAATCACTTCCTGTCTGGGAAATCATCATTCCGACATTATTCATTTTAATATCGCCCAAAATTTTCGGTGCCGTCGTGGTTCCTGTAATTTTCAAATCTCCCGAAAGATAACCTTCCGTATTCGTAATTGCGTTTGCTGTGAAACCCTGCAATGTTTTCATCTGAAGCTGATTCATATTTAAATTTAAATCAAAACTGCTTGAGGAAGTATTATAGTTTCCTAAGATTTTCACATCATTGTTGTTACCCGAAAGTGCAATATCAGCATTCAGAAGATTCGCAGATTGGTTATTGACTTTAATATCTAAATTACCAACCGGACTTCCGAAGACAAACAAATCGGTCACATCAATATCAGAAGTGAAGGTCATGTTTTTAGTTAAATCACGCAGTTGTGCTGTTCCGTTAATCGTTCCTTTGGCTAAAAGTGAATCTTTTTTAATGATTTCTGTGATTGTTTCAATTTTAAAATCTTTCAGAGAAACATTCAGCGGACTGCTTGGTGAATTGTTTTCAGACTGTAAAGAAATCTGCGCTCCAGAATTGGAAAGTGTGAAGTTATCCGCCACAATTCCCTGACTAAAAATCGAAATTTTGTTGTTTTCAGCAACCGTCCAATCCATGTAATTTAGTTTTAAACCATTTGGATTCAATGAAATTTCTGTAATATCGTTCATTGATTTTGCATTTCCTGCAATCAGGAACTGTGTTTCATCTTTATCGTCTTTCGTTGTAATATTATAATTGATAATATTTTGGGCAACATCACCGTTAATATTTACTTTTTTAAGCGCAAAACTTTCGCTGGCTAATGATGCAACACTCAAATCATATTGTAACGCCTGATTTTCGTTGGTAATTTTTAAACTTGTATTCTCTAAAGTATTGGTTCCATACAAAACCTGCGGAATTTTTGCGTCCAACTCGATAACCTGAGAATCTGCATTGTAATTTCCAGTAATATTGATGGTTTCAAAACTTTTGAGTTCGGGAACAAATTTTCTGATTAAATCATCATTTTTAATTGTTGCATTGACCGTGAAAAACTGTCCTGCATCAATTTTCTGAGCGGTTGACGGTTTTTGAAACTGATAATACTGATTAATAGTCTGAGTTAAAGCTCCAAAAATTTGAGTCAGTTTGTATTTTCCGTTCAGTTCGACGTCGGCAATTTGAGAATTAAACTTTATTAAAGTTGAATCTGCCGTAGAAACAGCGTTCAGTTTAATTTCCTGAATTGGGTAAACTTCTTTTGTATCTGAAATTGCAAAGTTTTGTAAATTTAGATATCCATTTAAATTATCTGGATCAAGACTTTTAAAATCACCATCAATCGCTCCTGCAATAATCATTGGAGAACTGTAAAATCCGAGTTTGTTTAAATCTAATTTGTTGATGTTTCCATTAACTTTTACAGTCGGATTATCATTGAAAACTCCTGAAGCCGCAAGATGTAAATTGGCATTCGGATCTTTTGAATTTAAATCAATATCATAAGCGCCACGGTTGATTTTCCCTTTCAGATTCATATTCTGATACGTGTAGCCTTTGTAAGTTGCAGATTTTACGTCACCCAAAAGATTTGCTGACATTTTCTTCGGATCAAAACCTTGTCCTCTAGCATTGATCTGAGCTGTAATGCTTCCTAATTCTTTATTCTGAATAATTTTTCCGATTTGCAGACTTTGAAGATTGGCTTTTACATCAAAAGTTTCTCTGTTTTTTCTTCGTAAATCTGCTTTAGCGATAATCGCAGCATTTCCTAACGTGGAAGTCAGACGCAAATTGGTATCGACAACCTGAGTTGTACCTTTTGCCGTTCCACGAATGGTCATGAAGGAAGGTAAAGTAATATTTTTCGGAATCGTGTTTTTCGGAACTAAATTGTAAATCGTTTTTGATGCAGTCGACAGTTCGGCAACATTTAAATCGTAGTACAAGTTGTCAGGATTCATCACATTTTTGATTTTCCCCGATGCCAAAACTTTTAACTGATCCAAGCCTGAAACTTTTAGATTCTGAATTGCCAAATCATTTACGGTTCCTCTTACGAAAGCATTTACGTTTAAAATTACATTCGGATATTTATTGAATGGCGCCGTATTTCTTAAAGTTGGAACCAAATTTAAAATATCAGAAAAACCGATTTTAGAGTCACGGATATCGGCTGAAATTTGTACTGCTCCAAGATTTGATGATAATTGATCGATGGAATTGTAATTTAAAACCACTTCATCTCTTAAAATTGTTTTCGGAGTTTGTAAATAAAGATTTTTCAGATAGGCTTCTTTTTCCGCATATACAAAATCGGTATTGAATTTCTGAACATTTAAACCTTTCGCTTCCTGAATCTCCGCTGATTTTACGCTTCCTGCAAAACCGTTGTTTTCCATTTTAAAATTCCGAACGTCGAGATTTAATTTAGCAAAATTAAGATGGTTAAAATCCATTCCGCTTTTTGTAGGAGCAATGGCTGTGTTGTTGTAAGCAACTTTTACATCATCCAAACGGAGTTTTCCCAAAAGAACTTTCATTGCTTTTTCTTTCGCAGAATTTTTTGAAACTTCAGGTTTTTCTTCTTTAGGATTAGCATTTTCCGTTGCTAAGAATAAATTGGCGTTGATGTTTGCACCGGTTAAATAAACATTTCCAACATTGTAATCGTTGTTTTCCAAATCAATGCTGTTGACTTTCGTACTTAATTCTTTGAAAAGTACTTTAGCAAAGGTTTTAGAATTGTCGTCACCGTAATCAATATCGAAATTGGTTAATTTGATTCCGTTTAAACCTAATTTCATTGGCTTTTTCTGGTTCAGAGAATCTACTTTTTCTTCTACATTTTTGGCAACTTCTTCTACCAAGTCCTGCTTCAGTTTTAATTTTAATCCGTCAAGATTAATATCGTTGACTGCGTAATTATTATTTTGAAGGTCGAAAGTTTTTACTCTTGTATCAAAAGATTTGAAATAAACTTTAATATCGTTTCGAGATTGCTGATCATTGAAAGTCAGACCGATATCTTTTAATTTAATTTTATCTAAAGAGATAATAAATGGTTTTGAAGTGCTTTCTTCCTTATCAGAAGTAGCAAAAGCATCAATGATATAATCGAAATTGAATTTTCCATCAGGTTTTCTTACAACATTTGCACGAACACCTTCCAAATCAATCGAAGTAAGATCAGCTTTAGAATTAAGCAGCTGCCACATATCTAAGCCAACATCGAATTTTTTCACAGCTAAAAGAGTGTCAATATCCTGACCTTTCAAATATAAATTTTCCATCACCAAACTGTTTGGAAAACCGATGTAGACTTTATCAAGACTTACCTTTGTTTTGATTTTTTTCTCTAAATAGACAATCAGTTTATCTTTTACAAAATTCTGAACAGCAGGAAGTCTTAAACTTAAGATTAGCAGTATAATTAAAAGAATGATAGAGATAATTGTAATAACAATACCTCTGAGAATTTTTCGTTTGTTGAATTTCAGTTTCAAAATTTTCGTGATTTAGACAAATATACAATTCGTTTTTAGGTTGGCGAATCGTGATTTCACCGATGTTTATGATATTTCTTTCTGTCTTATATTTTGAAAATTTGAAATTTAATGAGCTTTACCATGATTATTTTATATGAAAAAGTCTACAGAAAGAGACTTTGTTTTGAAACATTCAGCAATATGTTTGCCAACCACGGTAAATGATGGAAATTTAATACAAATGTGGTACATTTTTTTAACTACAAAAACCTGTTCAATGAACAGGTTTTTGTGTTGATGTATGCCTCGGTTGATAATTAAATATTATGGAATATTTAAAGTGAATAGGTTTTCAGATGTTAGTTGAGTTACAACTGCGACATACATCTAGTGGAGATTCAATTCATAGTTTATATATATTTAGATGAGTAATTATTCTTGCCATTTTGCGATTTCGCCTTGTGGAGCTGCGCCGCCTTGTTTTTCGGTAATCGGAGTTTTTTCCTGATTAATGTGATAGATATAGGAAGCTATTTTTTCTGCATCTCTTCCGGTAATTGTTCCTTCTTTTATAAATGGGCGCATCGTTGGATTGTTGGGTGATCCATTTTCAAGCATCCAGAAAACATTTTTAAATAAACTTTTTTCTTTGATGTTAATCCAATGGGTATCGGTTAAATTGGGTCCGATTCCTCCTTTTCCTCCGTCTGAGTGACAGGTTACACAATTTGTTTTAAAAAGTTGTTCACCTTCTGCGATGTAATCAGCACTGTATTTTGCGGTTTCTAAATTAATAGGCGGAGCATTTTTTTCGTATTCTTCAATAGAAACCAGTTGTAATTTAGCTTCTTTATAGTATTCCGCTTCTGGGTGAGCGTAATCTGTGAAAGCAAATGCAATAATGTAGACAGCACAGAAAATGATTCCGAAATAGAAAAGACCGATCCACCATTTTGGTAAAGAGTTGTCTAATTCTGTAATTCCGTCGAAGCCATGATCAATCAGAATATCTTTTTCTTCAGTCTGTGATTGCTTTTTGAAAGCCGAATTCCAAAGCTTTTGATAATATGGAGTTGATTGGTCAGTAATGTATTCTTGTTTTTCTTCATCGGTCAATCTGCTGAATCTTTCGTTTTCAACTAAATCTCCGATAGAATTCATAATGAGCAGTAAAATCGTAATGATAATCAGCAAAGCCCAGAAAAACGGTGTTGAAAAATAGTTGGTATCTTGTGCGAACATTTCGAACGCCAATATTGTAATTCCTATCGTTATGGCAATATATATAGATATGGGTGTTCTCTTTTTCATTGTAATGATGATTTAAAATTAATCTAGACTTGCAGTTTTGATTTCGGTCGTCTTAATGTCAGTTCCTAATCTCTGTAGATAGGCAATCATTGCGATGATTTCTCTTTGCTCCATTGGAACAAAATTGTTTCCTCGTGCAACTTTCTCTTTATCCATTTGATCTTTTACATCGGTTGCTTCTGCATAAATTCTTTTTACAATTGCTTGTGACTGATTATCCGCCCATTTATTTGCTGAATCGATTTGTGCTTTTGTATAAGGAACATCAAACGTGTTTTTCATTAAAGACATTTTATCTACCATTCTTGAGCGGTCGAGTTTATTGGTAATCAACCAAGGGAAACGCGGCATAATCGAACCAGCAGAAGTAATTCTTGGGTTGTACATATGTTTGAAGTGCCATGAATCTGGGTTTCTTGCGCCTTCTCTGTGTAAATCTGGTCCGGTTCTTTTTGATCCCCATAAAAATGGTCTGTCATAAATAAATTCTCCTGCTTTAGAATATTGTCCGTTTTTACCGTCAAATCTGTTAACTTCATCACGGAAAGGTCTGATCATTTGTGAGTGGCACGAATTACAACCTTCTCTTATGTATAGATCTCTTCCTTCCAATTCAAGTGGAGAATATGGTTTCACTGCGGAAATAATAGGTAAGTTACTTTTTACAGTCATTGTTGGAACAATTTCTACCAATCCACCAATTGCAATGGCTACAAAAGCTAATATTGATAATAGGTGAGGAGTTCTTTCCAGCCAAAGATGTACACCTTCGCCTTCTTTTCTGGAGCTTCCTACATTGGCTAAAGCTGGAGCTTCTGCAGGAACTTCTTTTTGGAATTTTCCGGCTTTTACTGTTTTGTAAACATTAATGACCATTAAAATTCCACCACCTAAGTAAAATAATCCGCCTAAGAATCTTAATTTAAAGTAAGGAATAATCGCAGTAACAGTATCCAGCCAGTTTTTCCACAATAAAGTTCCGTCGGGATTAAATTGTTTCCACATCAAACCTTGGGTAAATCCTGCGATGTACATAGGAACGGCGTAGAAAATAATCCCTAAAGTTCCCAACCAAAAATGCCAGTTTGCTAATTTTTTAGACCAAAGTTCAGTTCTCCACATAATCGGAACTAAATAGTATACAACTCCGAATGCCATGAAACCATTCCATCCTAAAGCTCCCAAATGAACGTGGCCAATTACCCAATCGGTGTAATGTCCAATTTTATTTAAAGATTTTGTTGCTAAAAGAGGTCCTTCAAAAGTTGCCATTCCATAGCAGGTAACAGCGACTACAAAGAATTTTAGGATTGGATTTTCTCTTACTTTATCCCAGGCTCCTCTTAAAGTTAATAATCCATTTAGCATTCCACCCCAAGATGGAGCAATCAACATAATTGAGAAACCTGTTCCCACCGCTTGAGCCCATGCTGGTAAAGCTGTGTATTGTAAGTGGTGTGGTCCTGCCCAAAGATAGACGAAGATCAATGACCAGAAGTGGATGATGGAAAGTTTGTAAGAAAACACAGGTCTGTTCGCTGCTTTAGGCATAAAATAATACATTAAACCTAAAACTGGTGTCGTTAAAACGAACGCAACCGCATTGTGACCGTACCACCATTGAACCAACGCATCTTTCACCCCTGAATAAGCAGAATATGATTTCCAGCTTGTAAATGACAATGGAACTTCAAGATTATTAAAGATATGAAGCATGGCAACCGCAATCCACGTAGCAATATAAAACCAAATCGCTACATATAGATGACGTACTCTTCTTTTGGCAATCGTTCCAAACATATTGATTCCGAAAATGACCCAGGAGAAAGTGATTAAAATATCAATCGGCCATTCATGTTCAGCGTATTCTTTTGAAGTATTGATTCCCATTAAAAAAGTAATGACAACGGCAATAATCATAATTTGCCACGTCCAGAAATGAATCCATGAAAGGGTATCGCTATACATTCTGGTTTTCAAAAGTCTCTGCATACTGTAATAGGCACCGCAGAAGAATGAATTGCAGACAAAAGCGAAAATCACTGCACTCGTATGAAGCATTCTGATTCTACCGAAACCTAAAGCTCCCTGAGAATTAATTAGTCCTTGAATATTGCCGCTTCTTAAACTCTGAATCGTCGTATCGTCGGTTCCGAATAAAAATTCAGGCAATTCCGGATAAAAAAGCATCAAGGCTGCGGTTAATCCTAAAATAAAACCAATAATTCCAAATACAACAGTGGCATAGAGGAATGCTCTGACAATATTATTGTCATAATTAAATTTTTGCGTCTCCATAAGTCTTGTGTCTTGCAGCGGACAATATTTTGCGTTGAATTTTCCTTTAATAAAGGTTTTAATTACCCGAAAATAAATATCATGCTGGGTGTGTAATGTTTTGACAAAGGTATTTACTAACTTTGTGTGAGGCTATTAGATATACTTCTAAAATATACCGAAAACTACTAAAGCGATTGTGAGATGAAGATTTGTGGACAAAATATCAGAAAAATAAGACGTAACAAAGATTTTACTCAAGAATATATGGCGTTTGAAATGGGAATTTCTCAAAAAGCCTATTCAGATATAGAGAACTCCAAAGTGAAAATCAATCTCGAGATTCTCACAAAAATTTCTAATATCCTTAATATAAAGCCGTCCAATATTTGTAGTATTTCTCATAAATGTGGTAATAATGATTACGAGGACAAATACAATGAGTTGGTAGAGTATATGAAAAAGAATAATATTTCTTTACCTCAGAATTTGTAATAACTTACCTTATTATATATAGATATGATTACTATCTCAGAAATTTCTGGGGTATTTTATTTGTAGCTATTTCCCGCTCTCCACTGTATCTTTTGCTCTTCGTTCCTCATCACAAAAGGATGCCGTTTCGATCGGGGCTATGGAGTTGGATTTGTGACGGATTTAGTAATTAAATTGAAGGTCAGTCATTCCAGGTTATATTTTTAAGACTTTCGCTCAGTATTCTTTAAGATTGACACCAACATGAAACTTGATATTACTAGCTTTTTGTTATATATAGAAGTAACTATGAATGCAAAACAAATTATTACCCAAAACATGTAATAATAGATGCATTTTTCAAACAGTTTTGTTTCACCCAAAGCTCCGTAGGAGCTTAACCTTTATAGTAGAATAAAAACATAATTGAATCTATAGCTCCCTCGGAGCGGCGCAAAACGTAATTCTTTTCTTCACTTGTCAGAATCACTAGCCTCTCGAATCTAGTTCCCAACAACAATCCCCACAATTCCTGTAAACTTATCAAACATCAGTTTAAATTTTCCTCTCAGTAAACCAGGATGTTAAGTTTAAATATTAAATAAATATAAATTTTATGTTAAATTAGTTTGTTTTGTATTGGTAGATTATACTACTTTTGCCCCACTGAAAAACGAGAGTTATTAGGTAGCGCAGA
>NZ_JAOVZW010000030.1 GCF_026460885.1 Chryseobacterium formosum | reverse complement strand
CGTGTGCAAAAGTAAAACTTTATTTCTAATTGACCAAATGTTTTTGTAAAAAATTTAAAGTTTTTTAAGTAACCTTAATTCCCTATTTTTACATTCTCTCAACCTCTACTCCTGCGCTTCCCGTATTGGGATTGCAAAGATACAAATCTTTTTAACTTTCACAACTATTATCTCTAAAAATTTAAAAGTTTTTTTTCGATTCATATCTTTATTAATTCGTGGCTTATCTTTCGACAACCCCATCCTTAATAAAAGTATTTCTTAAATGTTCTACGCTTATCTAAAAGCTCCTCTGCGCTACCTAATAACTCTCGTTTTTCAGTGGGGCAAAGATATAGCAGTTATTTACATGAAACAAATATTTAATAATCAATTATTTTGATTGTGGAAAAGTATTAAAGTAAAACACTGGTTTAACAGACATTGAATAGTGCAATAGAGTTATCCACAATGTTCATATTATTTTATAAAAGGTAAAGAAGTGGGTTTTCTCAGGTATTGTTAAGAAATTAGCTCATAAAATACAGATTTTGAACATCGAAATAATATTGTATTCTTGGCTACGGAAAGCAAATCTATGTAGACTTGCTCACAAAAATTAAGCCAACAGATTATTTTGATATTTATATATTAACGAAAAGTGCCGCTCCTACGGAGCTCTAAGCTTTAATCATTCTGTATATTCTACAAAGCTATCGCTCCTCTGGAGCTTTGTAGAAGTGGAAATTATTTTAATCAACTTTTTAGGAGCAATATTTTAACTGAAGTTTACCTGAACTCACCAAATTTTTTATTTATGACTGCAATTCTAGCCCCGATCGCAGCTTTGTTTGAGCTCATTTTCTTTGAAAAAGAAAATAGCGAGTGCGGAGAGCGGGAAATAGCTCCTAAAAAGTCGGAGAGAAATTGAGTTGGAAAGCAGGAGATAATTCGCAAGTAAAATTGAAGAATCTTTTCTATATATAATAAAAAATGTCCCTGAAAATTCAGAGACATCTTTATATATATGTAATTGTTACTTAAAATTCTGCGTTCTTTGGAGTTCTTGGGAAAGGGATAACGTCACGAATGTTAGTCATACCTGTTACGAAAAGAACCAATCTCTCTAAACCAAGCCCGAAACCTGCGTGAGGAACAGACCCGAATCTTCTGGTATCCATATACCACCACAATTCGTCCTCGTCAACGTGCATTTCTGCCATTTTTGTTTTCAGAACGTCTAATCTTGCTTCTCTTTCCGAACCACCGATAATTTCACCGATTCCTGGGAAAAGTACATCCATTGCAGCAACTGTTTTATTATCGTCGTTCAATTTCATGTAGAATGCTTTAATTTCTTTAGGATAATCAAATAAAACTACAGGACATTCAAAGTGTTTTTCAACTAAGAATCTTTCGTGTTCAGACTGAAGATCTGCACCCCATTCTTCGATTGGATAAGCAAATTTTCCTTTTTTATTTTCTTTTGAATTCAATAAAATCTCAATTGCTTCGGTGTAAGAAACTCTTTTGAAACGTTTAGCAATTACGTTTTCAAGCTTTTCAATTAAACCTTCTTTTGCTCTGTCTTTTTCCGGTTTAGATTTTTGTTCTTCGGCAAAACGTTTGTCTAAAAATTCTAAATCATCCTTACAGTTATCTAAAACATACTGAATCACATATTTTAAGAAATCTTCTGCCAAATCGATGTTATCTTCCAGGTTATTGAAAGCAACTTCAGGCTCAATCATCCAAAATTCAGCTAAGTGACGGGTTGTGTTTGAATTTTCTGCACGGAAAGTGGGTCCGAAAGTATAAATTCTTCCCAATCCCATTGCTGCAGTTTCTCCTTCAAGCTGTCCTGAAACTGTTAGGTTTGTCTTTTTCCCAAAAAAATCCTGAGCAAAATCGATGTCGCCTTGCTCGTCTCTTGGAATATTATTTAAATCAAAGTTGGTTACTCCAAACATTTCACCTGCTCCTTCTGCATCTGCTCCGGTTACAATCGGTGTGTTGATGTAAAAGAACTGGTTTTTGTTGAAAAATGAGTGAATTGCAAAACTCACTGCGTGACGCACTCTGAAAACTGCCCCAAACAAATTTGTTCTGAATCTTAAATGCGCCTGTTCTCTCAAAACCTCCAAAGAGTGCTTTTTTGGCTGCAAAATCGTTCTGTCTCTTTCTTCGGTAAAGTTATCTCCTAAAATAACAATTTTTTTAGCGATAATTTCTACAGTTTGTCCGGCTCCCTGACTTTCTACGACCTCTCCTACTACTTTCAGTGAAGAAGCCGTACTGATTTTGCCGATAATTTCTTCGTCAAAATTTTCAAAATCAACTACAATTTGCAAATTATTAATCGTAGAACCATCATTTAGCGCAATAAAGCGATTTGAACGGAATGCTCTTACCCAACCGTAAACTGTAATGTCATGATGTAATACTTTTTTGTAGTCTTGTAGGACTTCTTTAATCGTCTGCTTTTTCATTTGTTGATGATAAAATTTTTCTAAAAAATTAATGTTTGCAAAGTTACAAAAAACAGCGTAATTTTTGGTTATTACGCCGTTCGATTTAAAAATCACCATTTAATTCTAAAAAATCAATTATTAGTTAAAGAATGTTGTCTTTTTTCTCTGTATTCCATTTCTGATTTTCCAGGCGTGACAGAAACTGGGAACATCGTAGTTCCACTTTGGAAGAATCAAAATAATCAGAATGACATCTAAGTGAGAAATGAAACCAAGAATAATGGTCAAATCGAAAGCCCAACCTATCGTCTGAAAACCTATCAAATAAGTGAAAGATAATAGCAAACTCAAACCCCACAATTTTGAAACCCAAGCATGAGTACAAGTTTCTTTCCCGAATTTTATCCAACTTATTATATAGCAAAGAGCTTCCATTGTAAAAATTAATAAAATGTTTTGCCATTCATCTCTTATTAACGTTGGATTTAGAAAATACGCTGCAAAACCTAAAGATAGCCAGAAAACTAAATCAACCTGACTGTCGAGTCGTCTTAATTTTTCGGATGAAACACCTACTTTTCTTGCGATAATTCCATCAAAGATATCTGTGAGTAATCCGAAGTACATTAAAGTCAGAATTGCAAATTTTGATTCGGCACCTTTCGAATAAGAAAGTAAAATGATAATTGGTGCAAGAAAAAATCTTATGCCTATTAATATATAAGGTATTGTTTTCATGATTTCAGTTTTTTTGATTTGAAATTCCAGTTGATGATCGGAAATTTTCTTTTTTCATTGATATTCCACAAACCGATCTGAATTCCTTTTAAGTTTTTACTTTTATTGACGAAACCAATTTGCATTCCTCTCATTTTTTTCGATTCATTAGACAATGAAACTTGTACTCCCGAAAAATCTTCAGAATAGTTGCCCAGAAAAGCCATCGTTAAACCATTTCCTTTCTCTGAACTATTTACAAATCCGGAAATATGAACTCCATTTAAAATTCCTGAAGTATTGTTATAAAAATTGACCGAAACTCCGTTGGTAATTCTGCAGTGATGATAAATGGAAATTCCTAAACCATTCAATTTTTCTCCATCCATCAATCCTCCCGTTGAAATATGCAAACCATTGATGGTAACTGTAGATTTGGCTTCCGGAGGAACCGGCAAAGCATGAGGAATTAAAGGATAAATTAAACTTATCGGATTTGCCTGAATATTGATTCCGTGAATTTTTTGTTTTAAATAATCATCCATCACTCCTACATTAATTCCTGTAGTTGTTTTGACAATAACTTTCTGAGGATTTACCGTAAAGAACGCACTCTTTGTCCTCAAACTATCTTGTCCGAAAAACATTGAACTCACAAACATTGCGATTGATAATAGATTCGTTTTCATAATATTTGATTTTAAATTATAAATCAAAACTACCAACAGAACAATCTCACTCGAATGCGAAAAAAAATTAAAATAAATAGCTACATTTGTGAAAATCGCAAAAAGAATGCACCAAGAAATCTTACTCAAACAAATCAGAAAGAAAATCGGGGATAAATCTTTGAATGACGAGATTGCCAATATTCTAAATATCAGTTATGATGCAGCACACCGACGAACTTCGATGAAGGCAAAATTCAGTTTTGAAGAAGCTTTAGAATTGGCAAAATATTATCAGATTTCGATTGATCAGTTTTTGGGAACGGAAAACCAATTGGTGGTAAAAAGAACAAAACCCGTAAAAACTCAGGAAGATCTATTGTATTTTTTTGAAAGTTCACTGAAGATTTTAAATGTTTTTCAGAGCATCAATCAGTCAAAAGTATATTATTCGGCGAAGGACATTCCTTTTTTCTATACGATTTCGAATACTATTTTGTCACGTTTCAAATTTTATGTTTGGATGAATTTGTTGAATGAAGATAAATTCCTAGGTCCATTTGAAGATTTTGATTTGCCTTACCATTCTCCAAAAAACGAAATGCTGAAAGATTTATACGAAAATCAAAATGTGACCGAAGTCTGGAATGACACCACGATTATGAGTATTTTGATGCAAATCTCTTTTTACTCTGAGATGGGGCTTTTGAAATATCAAGATATCGTACTGATTTTGGAGGAAGTGGAAAGCGTTCTTCAAAAAATTGAGTATAAAATTCAGCATAATCCAGAATTTAATTTTTATGTAAATGATTTGGTCATTCTAAGCAATAATATTTTATTTAAAAATGAATATCAATCCTCATTTTTTATTCCTTTTAATATGTTTGGATACATGATGACGAACGATGAGAACACTTGTAATGACACATTAACCTATTTCGAACACGAAATTAAAAATTCAAAATCATTAAATACTTCCGGAAATAGAGAACGGAAAATGTTTTTCAATAAAATGTATGACCAAATTGAAAACTTAAAGCAAAAACTGAAATGAATACACTTCGTAACGGCGAATTTTTCGGGCAAACCAATGAAACCCTGAGTTTTGATGGTTTAACAATCACTGATACAGAATATACGCATTCTTTTGTCGATTGGCATTACCACGAAAATCCGTATTTCACTTTTCTGTTGCAGGGAAATATGAAGGAGGGAAATAAAACGGAAATTTACGATTGTTCTGCCGGAGCTTTACTGTATCATCACTGGGAAGATGCACATTACAATATAAAACCAGAAGTATTTACCAGAGGTTTTCATCTTGAAATTTCAGAAAATTGGTTTGAAAAATTTCAAATTTCAAAACACACAGTTGAAGGAAGTTTCAACATTAAAAATCCAGCCTTAAAATTACTTATTTATCAAATTTTCAAAGAAACGAAACTGAATGACAATTCTTTTGAACTCTCTGTTAATCAGTTTTTGTTGAATCTTTTTGAACAAATGTCTTATCAAGAAAAAAACATTGAAAAGAAACCAGTTTGGGTAAAACAAATTAAAGAAATTCTACATCAAAGTTTCTCAGAAAAATTAAACCTGAACGAACTTTCACAAACTTTAAATATTCATCCGATTCACTTGAGCCGAGATTTTCAAAAACATTTTCAATGTAATTTGGGAGAATATGTCAGGAAATTAAAGGTTGAAAAATCATTGACAATTCTCAACAAATACGAATCTTTATCGGAAGTTGCATTGGAATGCGGATTTTCGGATCAAAGTCATTTTATTCGTTGTTTCAAGAAAAACATAGGAATGACTCCATTAAAATATAAACAGATTTTAAAATAGGAGAATGTTAATTCTGTTCTATTTAATTTGAAACCTGTACTCTACTTTTGTCTGATGAAATTTATAATGAAATCTACCTTTTTATTTATTCTGACCTTAGTTTTCGGATTTTCGTTTAGTCAAACTAAAAACATTGTTGAGCCGGAAAGGATCGAAAATTCAGTTCAAAAAAATCATTTAAATAAGATTGTATTTTTAGACAAAGTCATTCCGTTAGAAAATCTGAATGAATCTGATCTTTTAAAAACAATCACACTTCAGGAAAATATGAATTTTGACCTTCGTATTTTTCTGGATAATTCTTTAGTTAATTATCTACACCAAATTGATCCAACGTTAACTGCCGAAGAATTGTTGAAAAAAGGAAATTATCAATTCAATTTTCTGGTTGATGGAAAACTGATTTACACAGAAAATTTAAATTCAGGTGCGGGAACCGTTGAAAGTAAAAAGATAAAAACGAGTTTCAGAATTCCTTTTCTGAGTACAAACAACGAAGATTCTTGGGGAAAATATTTGTGGATGCGATTTTATTATTCAAACGGCGGAATTGATGCTTTGGAAAGCGGAAACCATAAATTGAAAATTCAAATTAAGCCTTATCTGAAAACTTCAACTTTAAAGATTGGAAACATAATTGCAGAAGGAGAAATTCAACTCATTATTCCACAAAAAAATATTTCTGAAGAGCAAATTGCTATTCAAAAAATTCAATCTAACAGCGGTTGGAAAGTTTCAAACGAAAAATTTAATGAGGAAAAAATTAGGGCTTTAAACAAAAAAATTGTAGAAAACAGATTTCGGGAAATTACAGGAATTGTAGTTATTAAAAATGGAAAACTTCTGATTGAAGAATATTTTAATGAATATAAAAGAGACAGTTTAAACGATACTCGTTCTGTAGGGAAATCATTTTCTTCAGCATTGATGGGAATTGCCATCAAAGACGGATATATTAAAAATGAAAATCAGAATCTTAAAAATTTTTACGATTTAAAATCTTTCGGTAACTATTCCTCTAAAAAAGACAGCGTTACTATTAAAAGTTTGCTGACAATGAGCTCTGCTTTTGAAGGAAATGATCAGGATGGAGAATCTTTAGGAAATGAAGAAAATATGTATCCGACAGAAAATTGGGTGAAATTTGTTCTTGACTTGCCGATGAGCGAAAATAAAATTGGAGAAAACTGGAATTATTTTACAGCCGGAGTCGTTTTAACTGGAGATATTTTAGACAAATCTGTCCAGAATGGTTTGGAAAATTATGCTGATAAAAAATTATTCCAACCTCTTGGAATCACCGATTACAAATGGCAATTTACACCTCAGCAAAAACCTTCTTTAGCAGGTGGTTTACGTATGAAAGCATTAGATTTTGCGAAATTCGGACAATTGTATAAAAATAATGGGGTCTGGAATGGTAAAAATATCCTTAATAAAAGCTGGGTGAAAAAATCTTTCACTAATTATTTTAGCGACAACAAAGATTTTGAAGGCTACGGATATTTATTTTGGAGAAAAGTCTATAAAGTCGGAGGCAAAAGTTTTGAATCCTACCAATCTAACGGAAATGGCGGAAATAAAATTGTCATTTTCACCGAAATACCTTTAGTAATCGTAATTACAGCAAGAGCTTACAACAAACCTTATTCACATTTACAAGCTGATAAAATGATAGAAGAATATTTGTTACCAGCGGTTAATTAATAATAAAATGTATTTTAGAATTGATAATTCAATGCAGAAGTTAAAAACATAATCTCTTTCAAAATATAATTTTTAACTTTGATAAAAATTCAAGTCAATGACAACCCGAGAACAATCTATATATCAAGAAATTAAAGAAAAATTAAAAGATGCTCCTAAAAGTATTTTAGAAAGAGTTTTAGGCTATGTAGATGGAATATCAGAAGTAAAAAATGATAAGCAATTTCAAGAATTGAAAATGCACGTACATGAAGATTATGCGGAATACAAATCTGGAAAAACAAAATTATTAAGTATTGAAGAGGCAGAAAATGATATAGAAAATTCAATTTCCGAGAATGAAAATTGAGATAACTGAGCATTTCCGAAATAAACTGAAAAGACAGATACAGTATATTTCTCTAGATAAACCTTTAGCTGCAAGAAAACTTAACAAGTCAATCTTTGCTAAAATTAAAGGACTTATCACAAATCCAAAGATTAATAGAAAATCTATATTTTTCGATGATGAAAATATCCGCGATTTGGTTGTAAAAGGATACCTGATTGTTTATGAAATACTTCCTTCCGAAAACAAAATTATTATTTTCGGTTTTTACAAATGGGAAGAAAAACTGTGATTACTCATCCTTTTTCGAAGGCACCAAAAATACATCAATCAAACCTTCCGGAAGTTGCATTTTAATGAATTTCTCATCACGGTCAACTTCTAGAATCCAATCTTTAATTAATGGAATTACCACTTCTTTCCCATCAAGATTGGTTACAAAATAATTCTGAGCCGTTTGATCGTTCACAGATCTGATGACACCACAATTGTTATCTTGCTCATCCAAAATTTCATATCCGATGATTTCGTGATAATAAAATTGTTTTCCAGTCAGTTTTGGTAAAGAAGTCAAAGGTAAATAAACGTTTTTACCTAAAGATTGATCTACCAAAGCTTCAGAAGAGTTTTTGAAGGCAATATTCAGAGCATCTAATTTGCTCCAAGAAGATTTTTCAATGAAAAAAGGAACCAACAAACCATTGATTTCTACAAAAATAGAGTCCAGGTTCTTATAAAGTTCAGGTTGATCTGTGTCTAATTTAAGAATCACATTTCCTGCAAGACCGTGTCTACGAGTAATTTTTCCTAAAAAATAGCAATCTTCTTTTTTCATAATGCAAATATATAAGAAACCTTCAAAATTTTAAAAACCTTGAGGGTTTAAATTAAAAAAGACACGAAAAAATCGTGCCTTCATTTTGTATCTTGTTTAAGACTAAGCCTGAGTTTCTTCAGTACCTTCTGCTTCAGCAGTTGGCTCTTCTGTAGCTTCAGTAACTTCTTCTGCAGGTGCATTTGCAGCTTCTTCAGCAGCTTTAGCATCAGCAATTACTTGAGCAGCAGCAGCAACTCTAGCTTCGTTTACTTTAACTTCAGCATCTAAGGCAGCTTTCTTAGCATCAGCTTTCGCAGTAGATAAACCTTCTACTTTACCTTGCACTTTAGCATCTTTCGACTCTAACCAAACAGCAAATCTCTTTTCAGCTTCAGCCTCGTCAAAAGCACCTTTAGCAACACCACCTTGTAAGTGTTTTTTGTAAAGAACACCTTTATAAGAAAGAATAGCTCTAGCCGTATCAGTTGGTTGAGCACCGTTGTTTAACCACTTTACAGCAGCATCAACGTTCAAATCAATTGTAGCAGGGTTTGTAATTGGGTTGTAAGTACCTAACTTTTCGATGAATCTACCATCTCTTCTAGCTCTTGCATCTGCAACCACGATGTGGAAAAAAGGTCTCCCTTTAGATCCGTGTCTTTGTAATCTGATTTTTACTGACATAATGTTTGAATTTTATGGGAACTCGTCCCGATTAAATATTTAAGTGTGCAAAGATAGTAAAAAAGTTTGAAGTTAAATACCCAAATTAAAAGTTTTAAAAACAATATTTTTCAGGAGCCGGGAACCTGCTTTCCGCTGTATCTTTTTCGCCAGCGCTTTTTTCAAGCCATCAGCAAAAAGGATGCCGCTGCAATCAGGGCTATTCCACAGCTTCGTTAATTTTTTTGTTATAATCATCTTTAGATTGGTAAATTGCTACACTGCTACATTGTTACATTGAACTAATCAACATTTCCCATGTAGAAAAGACCAAGACATTTCTGGTTCTCTTCAATCGTCAAAGAATCTTTCAAATGATCAACAATCTTTGGAGAACTCCAGTAACAGCCTACTCCATTTGCGGTACAAGAAAGATACATATTCTGAACCGCCATAGAAACAGCCGCAATTTCTTCCCATTCCGGAACCATTCCACTGAAATTAACAACGATGGAAACTACTGCATCCGCCTTATTAATTTTAAAGCCAATATCGTTATATTTCTTCTCCAAAAAAACTTGTGGAGCCTGAGTTGATTTATAAATCTCTTGCATTTCTAAAGCTAATTTCGCTTTTTCTTCACCTTTAAAGATTTTAAAACGCCAAGGTTTTGTACGTTTATGATTGGGAGCAAACGTACCCGAATTCAAAATTTCATCCAAAATCTCCTGAGAAATTTCTGTTTCATTATAATCTTTCGGAAATATACTTCTGCGTTGCTCTATGATTTCTTTTAAAACTTCTGCTTTATTCATGGTAACAAAAATACGGAAAATATGGAAAGCTGGAAGCGAGGTGATGGAAGTTTTTCAGGATGCGAATTGGGAGATTCGTTATGCAGATGTATACCTAAAATTCATTACAACAGTTTTCGAAAAAATCTCAAACTTATTTTCTATGGATTTATTTAATGCAACGAATGCACGAATAATACAATTAAAACTTGAAATATTCGTGCATTCGTGGCATTAAAATTTGCTATTTTAAAATTTTCTCTTAGCTCTTTTAAATCACTTCTTCAATCTTCTGATAAATCTTATTCAACGTAAATTCTTCACCCGCTTTCATCCCCATAATCTTTTTAGCCATCGGACTTTCAGGGGAAATCGCGTAGAACCGGTCGCCTTCAAAGAAAAATTCACCTAAAGAAACGGAAATATAGAACCTGGCTTTGTTGGTAATGACTAATGAACCTAATTTTGCATGATCAGATTCAGAATTCAGAACTTTTTTCATCTGTTGCTGCATATTTTTCAGGTTTGCCATTTGTTTATCCAGATGATAAATTTCGTCCTGCATTTCTTCACGAATCGAGTCATACTTCGAGGTTTTCTTTACTTCACGGCTCGCCTCCAAAGTGAAATTTAAATAAAACTCCAATGTTTTTACTTTCCCTGAAATCATATCTCGCACAAAAACCCGCAAATCATTTTTATTGTAAGTCGCCTTCTGCATACATCTTAATCTTTTACATAAAGATAATATTTTAATTTAAAACATAAAATAAAAAAACTGCCTTCAAGTTGAAAACAGTTTCTTATAAATTTAAAAATATTTTAGTTTATTTTTCAACCAAAACTTTCAGATTGGCAAATCCTTCATCATAAGATTTTCCCATTTGATAATCCATCATCGGTCGCATAATTTTCATCCATGTTTCCTGTTTTGTATCCATACTCCATGTAACTTTTGTTGAATTTCCTTCAGATGTTAAAACGATGTCAGAAATTGCCTGTCCTTCGAAAGGCCTTTTAAAAAGCATTTCAGTTCGCTGCTTTTCATTAGGAATAACTTCTTTAATTTCCTGACAACCCGCTCCTGCATCATCATTTTTACTGTCCCAGCAATATTTATCTCCTACTTCGCCCGGATTTCCGGTATAGGTAACTTTCATATTTTTGTCTAATTTCATCCACGGATTCCACTCGTTAAAAGCTTTCATTGTGCTGATTTGTTGCCAAACTTTTTCTTTCGGAGCATTGATGACCACTATTTTTTCGTAATGATAATTTTCACCGAAAGCCAGCATTGCAATTACGGAATACACCACAAGTAAAAGGACTAATCCTCCGATAATTTTAAAAAATGTCTTCATAGTTTTATATATTAATTATAGTTTCAAAAATAAATATTTTTTTAACACCTCTTCTTTTCCTATGACAAGAATAATTTCAAAATGAAGCATTTTGTCACAAACATCTGTCAAGGCATCTTATTTGAGTTCAAAATACCATTCAATTAATTAAATTTACCATTAAAAATAAATCAATGAATATTTTAACAGAAAAATTCAGCACTCCATATCATTCTGCACCTTTTAATGAGATCAAAAATGAAGATTATCTTCCGGCTTTCAAAGAATTAATTACCAATTCTGAAGCAGAAATTGACGCAATTATCAACAATTCAGAAGAACCAACTTTTGAAAACGTGATTGAGGCTTTGGCTTTTTCGGGTGAACAACTCGACAGAGCTTCCAACATATTTTTCAATTTAAACTCCGCTGAAACGAGTGACGAATTACAGCAAATTGCTCAGGAAGTTTCTCCGATTTTAACAGAATACTCTTCAAAAATTTCTCAAAACGAAGCTTTATTTAATAAAATTAAAAAAGTTTACGACGAAAGGGAAAAATACAATCTGAACGAAGAACAGCAAATGCTTTTGAGTGAAACCTATAAAGGTTTTGTAAGAAGCGGAGCACTTTTAAACGAAGAAGACAAAGAAAAATTAAAGAAAATCAGCATGGATTTATCTTTAAAATCACTTCAGTTCGGGCAAAATGTGTTGGCTTCAACGAATAATTATTTCAAACATATCACCAATAAAGAAGATTTAGCAGGAATTCCGGATGCCATTCTGGAACAATATGCAGAAGAAGCGAAGGAAAGAACTCTGGAGGGCTGGGTTGTCACTTTGCAATATCCAAGTTATATTCCTTTCATGACGTATGCAGAAAATCGTGAATTGAGAAAGGAAATTGCTTTAGCAAATGGCAAAAAATCTTTTGACGGTGGCGAATTTGACAATCAGAATTTAATCAAGGAACTTTTAAATCTAAAACAGCAAAAAGCAGAATTATTAGGCTTTAAAAACTATGCTGATTACGTTTTGGAAGAGAGAATGGCGAAATCTACAACCAAAGTAATTGACTTCCTGAATGAACTTTTAACGAAAGCAAAACCTTACGCAGAAAAAGAAATCGAAGAACTAAAATCTTTAGCAAAAGCCGACGGAATCGAAGAAATGCAAGGTTACGACCACGCTTTCTATGCAGAAAAACTTCGTAAAGCAAAATATGATCTGAATGATGAGGAACTAAAACCGTATTTCCCGCTAGAACAAGTCCAGGAAGCCGTTTTTGGATTATCAAAACAACTTTTCGGGTTGACTTTTGAGGAAAGAAATGATATTCCAAAATATCATGAAGACGTAAAAGTTTATGAAGTGAAAGAAAATGGTGAGTACAAATCTTTATTATATGTTGACTATTTTCCAAGAAAAGGCAAAAGAGCCGGAGCCTGGATGACGAGTTATAAAAATCAGTATAAAAAAGATGGAGAAAATTCTCGTCCGCATATTTCTATCGTTTGTAATTTCAGCAAACCGACGAAAGATGCACCGAGTTTATTGACGTTTCAGGAAGTGACAACTTTGTTCCACGAGTTTGGTCATGCACTTCACGGAATGTTGGCGAATACACAATATCCAAATCTATCTGGAACTTCTGTGAAATGGGATTTTGTAGAATTACCTTCTCAATTTCTGGAAAATTTCTGCTACGAACCTGAATTTTTGAAAACTTTTGCAAAACATTACAAAACCGGAGAAGTTTTACCGGATGAAAAAATCGAAAAAATCGAACAGTCGAAAAACTTTATGGAAGGTTATCAGACTTTGAGACAAATAGGTTTTGGATTGTTGGATATGAATTACCATTCTAGGGTTGCAGAATTGGAAGGTTTAAGTGTGAAGGAGTTTGAGGACAATTACACAAAAGCAACCCAGCTATATCCTGCGAATCCTGAAACAGCGATGAGTCCGAGTTTTTCGCATATTTTCCAAGGTGGATATTCTGCGGGATATTATTCCTACAAATGGGCGGAAGTTTTGGATGCCGATGCTTTCCAATATTTTAAAGAAACCGGAATTTTCAATTCTGAAACCGCTGCAAAGTTTAAAGTTTTACTTTCTTCAGGTGGTACAAAAGATCCGATGGAATTGTATAAAAATTTTAGAGGAAGTGAGCCGAAAGTGGAGAGTTTGTTGAAAAGGGCGTTTGGATAAGATTTTTAAAATACATTTAAGACTCCAAGAGGTGAAAGCTTTTTGGAGTTTTCTTTTAAATAATTTCTAAATTGTAAATTTTATTATTTTTGATAAAACTAACTATTGACCTAATCTCAGATTTCATGAAATTTAAAATATTTACATTTTTCGCAATTTTTCTGTCAATCATAATCTATTCTCAAAGAAGAAATTATTTTCCAGATTCAGATAAAATTCCAAATTGTAAATTAATTGAAAAAGGAAATTTCACAAGAAATGAAGATGGTTATAGTTCGCTTAAAATAAAATTTCGTAAAAATAAAATGACTGAAATTCATGGTAACAAATCCATTATCATAAAAAGTCGTCTATAAATGATAAGTCCATGTAAGTTTGAAGCCGAAATAAAAAGCATTCAACCAAAACCTGAAATAAAAGATGATCTTATTTACGTTGGAAATAAAATAGTATATGAGATTGTTGAAACAGGTAAAAATTTAATTATTTATCAATATTGGTGTAATGAAGGAAGAAATATTTGTACAGAAATTTTACAAAAAGAATAAACTTTAAAAGCATTTTTTATTTTTCATTGAAAAATGAAAAATCATACTTTGAAAAAAGTAATCGTTACATTATAGTATTTCACAAACAAAAAGTTGATTCTATTGTAGTGAATTGAGAAGATGACAAAAATTCTAGCCCAGATTGCAGTGAAAATCCTTTTTTGCAAAAAAAGATTGCAACGAAAAGCTGGAAAAAGCTCCAAATAAAAATTCAAATAATCTTAAAAATTATGAAATTCAAGATAATCCTTCTAATAATTTTCACCATCAATCAAACTTTTGCACAAAAGAAAGAATTTCGGGATACAAAAGTTGACACGCTTACATTTTTGAACAATAGAAAATTATTAAACAGTTTAAATACCGATCAATTTCAAAAGAAAACATTTGTAGAAAATGACATAACAATTCCCTATCGATTTTTAACACCTAAAAATAATCTTACCAATCAAAAATATCCTTTGGTTATTACCTTCCATAATTCTACAAGGATCGGAAATGATAATGAAAACCAACTTGAACCATTCGCTAAAATATGGTTAAGAGATGAAATTTATACGAAATTTCAATGTTATGTTGTAGCGCCACAATTTAATAAGCGTTCTACAAATTATGAGACCAATGGGGTAGGAATTCAGATTTCAAAACCGTCCAACGAGGTTGTAGCTTTATTGAAATTGATAAAAGATCTTGAAAAAGAATATCCAAATATTGATAAAAACAGAATCTACTTAATTGGCTATTCAATGGGCGGTTCGACTGCTCAGAATTTAATGAATTTGCAACCCAAACTATTTGCAGCTGCTGTTTCTGTTGCCGCAGTTCCGGATTTGTCAAATCTTAATAAAATTAAAGAAAAAAATATTTGGTTAATTCACGGTGAACAAGACACCGAAAATCCTTACATAGGCAGCGTTGAGTTGTATAATAAACTTTCTTCCGACAAAAATTTGATTTTTACAACTTTCACCAATCTTCATCATAACAATATTGTAATCCCGTTTTTAATAACTGATGAAATTCCCAAATGGTTATTCGGAAAACACAGGTAAACAAAAAAAATGATCAAAATGAAAAATTATTTACTGCTTAAGATTATTATTTTCGTCGGAGGTTCTTTAGCCTTTTTAAGTTCTTGTAATAATCCTAAAACCGATCTTTCGGACTTCAATGTTTTTATTGAAAAATTTAAAAAAGACAGCACTTTTCAAAGTCAGCACATCAGTTTTCCTGTGATGGAATATTATTCAGACGAAGATTTTCCGTTGGATATTTTGGAGAGAATGATATCTAAAGACAACTACACTTTTATTGACCTAGAAAATGATGTCCCGAAAGAATTAAGAAACAAAAATTTATATGATGTCCACATTACTCACAGTAAAGACACTGTTTATTATCAAAAGTTTGGGAAAAACAGCAGCATAAATATCACTTACAAGTTTCAACGTGTTCAGAAAACTTATCATTTGACTCAAATAGAAGATTTGACGGATTAATTAATTTTATTTATCTGATTCTATTTTAAATTATTTCTTTCATTTAATTAAAATAAAAGCCGGAATTTCTTCCGGCTTACTTTATATAAATCATTATTTAATACCCAAAAATTTCTTCCAAACTCACTTCTTTAAAACTTCCCATTTCGTTCACAGCATCCATATTTAGATTTTCTTTTTTTCCGATAATGGCGGTGTTAAAATGAATTGGCTTTATTGAGGTTTCATAAAATTCTTTCACATCATTAAATTTCAGATTTTCGATTTGATGGTAAATATCTTTTCTGAAATCATAATTAATTCCGAGTTTCTTCAGTCGCAACGTATTAAAGAAAATATTGGTTCTCGTAATTCTTGCTGATGCAATTTGTTTTAAAGCCGAATTTTTAGCATTTTCAAACTGTTCCGGAACATTAGGAAGTTCATTCATCAATTCGGTCATTGTATCAACTGCGATTTGTAGTTTATCCGGTTGAGTTCCGATGTAAGTTGTAACATAATCAGGATGCGTCAGTTCAGAATTTGGTGAATAAGAAACATAGGCAGAATATGCTAAACTCTTACTTTCACGGATTTCCTGAAAAACAATTGATGACAAACCACGACCAAAATATTCATTAAAAACATTTATTTTTCCGAAGTTTTCAGGATTTACACTTTGTCCTTTTCCGATCTTGCTCATTTCCATCTGAACCATGTCGTAATCGGTAAAATATACGGTTCCCGTTGTTTCCTGTTCAGGATATTTTTTAGCTTCAGGAATTGCAGAAATTTCATCAACAATATAATTTGGAATATAATTTTTAAAACCTTCAAAATCTTTTCCGTAAAAGAAAATCTGATATGGGAAGCTGAATAGTTTTTTCATTTTATCTGTAAAATCTTCCACTTTTGCATTTTCCAGCTGCTCTTTTGAAATGATATCCAAAAATCTTGATGTTTTCCCAAGCTTGGTATAGGTTGTGAGAGCGGTCATGATTCGGTTTTTGTCTTTTTTCGCCGCTTCACGGTTTTCCAAAACAGTTTCCACAAACTGATTGTAAATTTCCTGATCAGGTTTTACTTCAGACATCCAGTGTTGTAAAATAGAAATACCTTTTTCAAGATTTGATTCCAATCCGCTTAAAGAAATAGTTAATTGACTAGAGCTTGTTTTAAAATCATTGGTAATTCCTATTTTGAAGAATTCTTTTTTTAAATCTTCAGGCGAAAATTTTTCTGTTCCTAAATATTGTAAAATCTGTGTAGAAATCCCTAAATCTCTGTCGTGGTCGCTTCCAAAAGGAAAAATAAAATGAACCTGTGCAATTTCATTATATTTATTTTTAACGAAACTCAGTTTTTTATTCTTAACTAAATCAGTTTTAATTTCTTTTTGATAATCAATAAATTCTGGCTGAATATCTTCCGTTTTATCATTTAAAATTTCCTGCAGAAACTCAGATTGCGCATCACGGTTGATTTTAATTGGCGTAATTCCAGGATTATCAACTCTTAAAAGTTGGTCATTAACCCCTTTTTCTTTATTGATAACTACATAATTATCTTTGAAAAACGAATTGGCAAAATCAATAATATCCTGTTTTGTAAACGAAGCATATTCATCCATTTCACTCAGTTCTTGTTCCCACGTCCTTCCTTTAATATAGGTATCATAAAGATTTGTAGCTAAACCTTCTGCTGTTTCTAAACCTTTTAAACGTTGTAATTTGAAGTCGTTAATTATAGCAGGAAGCATCCAATCAGGAAGTTCTCCTTTTTTCAATAATTCCAATTGTTCAAGAATCATTTCTTTTGCTTCCGATAAAGTCTGATTTTCTTTCGGAACGGCAACAACTGAGAAATAACCGTATTCTTTCAAACCTAAAGAATATGCTTGAGCCCAAAGCATTTTTTGCGTCTGATTGATATTTAAATCTAACAATCCGGCTTCTCCTCTATTGCTTAAAATATTGGCTGTAACATCCGCCAACATTGCTTCTCTTGTTCCGTAACTATCGGTTCTCCAGGCCAACTGAATTCTTGGTGTTGTAGGACTTTTTACAGTTCTTTCGACAATTTCAGTCAAAGGTTTTTCTATAATTAAATCTTTCTTCGGCAATTCTCTGTAAGGAATTTGACCAAAATATTCATCAACCAACACAACAGTTTCTTCAAAATCTAAATCTCCAACTAAAACTATTGCATAGTTATTAGGAACATAATATTCATCAAAATATTTGTGAATTGCCTTCATGGAAGGATTTTTCAAATGTTCCGGATCTCCTAAAGTCGTTTGCTGACCATTTGGATGAGTCGGGAAAAGCGCGTCCATCAATTCATAGTTCACCAAACGGGAATCATTATCCTGCGCTCTGTTGAATTCTTCATAAACAGATTCCAATTCAGTATGAAAAAGTCTTAAAACAATTTCCGAGAAACGTTCTTTTTCAATTTTCAACCATTTTTCAAGCTCGTTGTTGGGAATATTATTTTTATACACCGTTTCATCAAACCAAGTGTGTGCATTGGTTCCAGTTGCTCCCAAAGATGAAATCGCTTTGTCATATTCATTAGCAATAGCATATTGACTTGCTTCCTGAGAAATTTCGTCAATTTTTTTATAGATTTCCTTTTTCAGTTCGGGATTTTGTTCAGCTTTATGCTTTTCGTATAAATCTGATATTTTTTCGATTAAAACTTTTTCTTTTTCCCAGTTGTGAGTTCCTATTTTTGAAGTTCCTTTGAACATCATGTGTTCAAGATAATGAGCCAAACCTGTATTATCAGAAGGATCATTATTACTTCCCGTTTTCACCGGAATAAAAGTCTGAATTCTCGGTGCGTCGAAATTTTGGGCAAGGAAAACTTTCAAACCATTTTTAAGGGTATAGATTCTTACTTTGTTTTCGTCGTTGGTAATGGTGATATAATCGTAGTTATTTTTGTCGGTATGATGTGTTTCGCTGTATGTTTTATCAGTCATATTTTCATTTTACAGGTTCTAAGGTTATAGAACATCTTACAAATTTACGGATTCAAAAAAGAAGACTTAGTACTTTTGTAACTATTAAATCTATTGTGACGATTTATTTTTAGTTTCAATCTATTTAAGAATTTAAAAGATAAGAATTATTTTGTATTAAATTTTCTTACATTTATCCGAAGTCAACATTAAATAAACTCAATTCAAAGATGAAAATTGAACTTATTCCTGTTATTGAAATAACTAATTATGACAATGATATTCTACTTCCACCAAACGGTCCGTATTGGGAATATCCTGATGATTGGGAAAATTATCGCATTCAGACAAATGTAGAAGCTGGATTTTCAAAAGATTTAAAATCTTATTCTAAAGGTGCATCATTTTATAGAATCAATGAGATTTCAGATGAAGATTTGTTAAAATTAATTCAGAACAAGGTCATTTTTGAAGACGATGATGAAACTTTAGGAATAGAAGATCTAAACAGTCCTTTTAATGGTGGTTTTATTTTAAAAATTGATGGAATTGACATATATTTTCCACAATGCTGCAGTGATTTAGGAGATATTAAAGAATGGGATGATTTGCTGATTGAAGATGAATGTAATTTTTACATGGGACACCCTTCTCCTAAAGTGATCATAACTGAAAATACAGTGACTTTTGATTTTCTCAATTCAGAAATCCAGGAAAATTATGCTCCACCAATTTTACAAGACCAGATTACAGTTGACAAAAAAGAACTTTCCGATGCAATTCAGGAAGTAAAAAAGGAATTAAAAACTTTTGCCGAGAGATTAATCCGTTTAAACCAATCTGAAAACCTAAACATTCCAAATATTGAAAATATTCTTGTGTACGGAGCTTAATAAATATTTTTTTAAATTTTTAATCTCTTATTTTATAATTCATTTATCTTCGAGCTTGAATAATTTATTTACTTTTTCAAAAAATATCATACTTAAATCTAATTACATGAAATATTTTTTCACATTGATATTAGGATTAATTTCATCTCTGTATTTGGCACAGAACGAAAACAATTCTCGTGAGGAATTTACACTCAAACTTGCTGTAGACAGTATAAACTATTATGAGCAGGAAGTAAAAGAATCAAAATATTTTGTAAAAGATAATATTTTACAAATTTATCCTGGTGAACATATTTTCATAGAAGCTGAAGTGAAAAGCAATATAATCCAGTCAATGAAAGTTGTTAAAGAAAATAAAAATCCTGAAAAGACAATCGAAGTTGAATTTTCACAAAAAATTTCCGGTAGAAAAAGTGATGGTATGACACTTCAAATAAGTAATCCTTTTGATAAAAAATTAAATTACAACGCAATGAAATACATTGTAGGAAGAAACGAATGGTTAAAGACTTCAATAATTCCAATTCAACCAAAACTAACAAATTTTGAATTTTGGAATGATGTAATTATCACATTGGTTTTAAATGATTGGAGACTGGAAAACTACTAAAATTTAAAATCTAAAATTATATAAATGCTTCCTACATTCTTCCCAACACCACAAGATTTCAGAAATTGGCTTGATAAAAACCATCAAAACGAAAAAGAATTATTGGTAGGATTTTACAAAGTTGGAACTAAAAAACCATCAATAACATGGTCTGAATCCGTTGATCAAGCTCTATGTTTTGGCTGGATTGATGGGGTGAGAAAATCGATTGATGAGGAAAGTTATAGCATCCGTTTTACACCAAGAAAACCGACAAGTATTTGGAGCGTTGTTAACATCAAAAAGATTGAAGAACTTATCAAAGCAGGTTTAATGAAAGAAGAAGGCCTTAAAGCTTTTAAACTCAGGAAAGAAGATAAATCAGGGATTTATTCTCACGAAAAAGAACCAGCTCAACTTACATTAGATTACGAGAAACGGTTTAAAGCCAATAAAAAAGCTTGGGAGTTTTTTGAGAAACAGGCTCCTTCGTACAAAAAAGTGATGATTCATTGGATTATGAGTGCGAAACAGGAAAAAACTCAACTTTCACGCCTTGAGAAAACAATAAATGAGAGTGAAAAAGAGAAGAGAGTTTTGTGAAAATAATTTCTCCCGCTAATTTTCCAAATTACGCTGATTTTTTTAATATAAACTAATCAGTTTTGTCATTTTGACATATTATTTTCTTCATGTATCGCTGTATCATCGCTGTACTCTTTCTGTACTCTCGTCATTAAATCTAAATTCAGAAGAATATTTCACTCACGACAAATTGTCAGTGATGCTGAATCGAAATTTTATTTAATTTTAAGCCTTATTCAATTCAAAGAAAATGGCAGCTAAAAAACAAATTTCCACAGAAGAAAGTACAGAACTTATACAGACACTTAAAAACCGTTTTAAAAAAAACATGAACCGTCACGAAAAACTGGACTGGTCGAAAATTGAGGAAAAATTAAATTCAAATCCATCAAAATTATGGTCTCTCAATGAAATGGAAATTTCCGGCGGAGAACCCGATGTTGTAGATTATGATAAAAAAGCTGATGAATATATTTTCTTTGATTGTTCTGCAGAAAGTCCGAAAAACAGAAGAAGTTTTTGCTACGACCGTGAAGCTTTAGATTCCCGAAAAGAAAACAAACCTCAAAATGATGTTTGCACAGTTGCAATAGAAATGGGAGTCGAAATACTTTCCGAAGAACAGTATCGTTATTTGCAGACTTTAGGAGAATTTGATTTGAAAACTTCAAGCTGGATTAAAACGCCAAAAGAAATAAGAGAATTGGGTGGTGCTATATTTTGTGATCGCCGTTATAATACTGTTTTTGTATATCATAATGGAGCTAATTCTTATTATGCGGCAAGAGCTTTCAGAGGAGTTTTGAGAGTTTAGGTTAAGTTTATATAATATTTCCGTCGTTCGAGTGTTTTTCGGAATGAAATAGAGAAAAATGTATCGAGAACTAATCAACTTTTCACCAGATATACTTACCAACATTTAAAAAAATCGAAAAGTTCTCGATACGATTTTTTCAAAATCTACTCGAACTGATGTTGAATATATTTTACTTCTCAAAAACTTTCAAACTTTTTATATAAAAACTATTATCATACCTTTGCGCTTCAAAAAATTAGACATGAATACACAGATTTTAGATTTTTGGGTAGGAAATTTCAGAACGGAAGAAGATTTTTTCCAGTTTGTAGAAGAAGATGAAAATTACTACATCGAAGAAGAATCTGATGACACTTATATCTCAAGATTTGCGGAGTCTCAAGACACCATCTGGTTTGATCAGGATTTAATGGAATATGGTTTTGAACAAAGCGTTCAGCATTTTTCTGAATATTCTTTTGCAGAACAGTGGCTTCCTGTTTTATACAATAGAATCAACGAAATGAATCTTAAGTTTGATATCAACTCTTTGGTTTTTGTAAGCCAAGGACAGATTCCAACACCAAAATCCGTTGAAAATGATGAGTTTTCTTTGGCTTATGTGGGAGGAATTGAGTTTGAGTATTAAGATTATCTTTTTGTTTCATAAAAATAGGGAGGTCTTACCCCCATCGGATAAACTACAAATCTTCCTTTGTTTGAGAAAAATGTGATAAATCTACTATCTTTTTCTTCTTTATTAGCATAAAAAATAATCTCGGCAGATTTTATTCTTGATGAGTTTTCTTCAATTTTTCCAATTTCATAATACTCAAAAATGAAAGGATTATCATCGGGAAAATCGTAGTAAGTGATTTCTTTTTTGTCAAAATTAATGTAAGCGTTTTGTTCTTTATCAACAAATATTTTGTGATTTGTAAAATAATTTTCGATGTCACTTTTATTTTTAAATGGAATAAAATCTGCATCCGGATTGGAAAATAAAATATCATCTACAGTCTCTATTTCTAATGCCAGTAAGGTGAGTTTATTTTTTTCTAATCTAAAATAAAAATCAAATGTCTTTCGTTGGTCTTTGGTAATTCCGGTCGCTCTAAAATTACATAAAGTCTCAAGCTCTTTATTTTCTTCAAAAAATGAATCAGGATGCGATGTGTATGAGTTATCAAAATCTTTCAGAGAAAAATTACCATTGTTTTTCCCAACAAAAAAACCGGTTTCTGCGAACTTAAAATCTCCGAGATAATCCGATGATTGGTTAAATTTTACATTTTCAAAAACTTCACTTTCTAACCAATCGATTTCATTTTCAACGCTAGATTTCAAACTAATTATAGGATATGGACCGTCATGATAATACATTATCATTCCGAGTTTCGAATCTATGTATTGATCTAAGTTTTTAGCTTTGTGAGTGTTAAAATCTTTCGCAAACTTTGAAAAAACTGATAAAGAATCTATTTCTGCTTTTACAGAATCATTTGATTTCGAAGTCACGGCAAATTTCTGTTCCTGAGGTTGTTTATCTGATTTAAAATAAAAAACTAAAGAAAGCACTGTTGCAATAAGCAGAAAAATCAGGAAAAATGCCGTTTTGTTTTTCACTTTTCAACTATTAAAATTAATGCGCTTCCAGCCAGTTCTTCCCTACACCAACCTCAACCAATAATGGAACCTGAGTTTCTATCGCATTTTCCATTTCTGTTTTAATGATATGTGTAGCCACGTCTACCTCATCAATAGGAGATTCGAAAATCAATTCGTCATGTACCTGAAGAAGCATTTTGGTCTGCAATTTTTCTTTTTCTAATTCTTTCTGAATTTTAATCATCGCCATTTTCACGACATCAGCTGCACTTCCCTGAATAGGAGCATTTACAGCATTTCTTTCGGCATGTGCTCTCACCACAAAATTTCCGGAATTAATGTCTTTTAAGTGACGTTTTCTCCCTAAAATAGTTTCTACATAACCGATATCACGAGCTCTTTTTACTTGCTCCGCCATGTATTCTTTTAGTTTAGGGTAGGTTTCGTAGTACGCTTCTATCATTTGCTTGGCTTCTGATCTCGACAAACCAGTTTGTTCTGCCAAAGCAAAAGCTCCCTGACCGTATAAAATTCCAAAATTAACGGTTTTCGCCTGTCCACGCTGCGTTTTTGAAACTTCTTCCAAAGGAATACTAAATAATTTCGCCGCCGTAGAAGCGTGAATATCTTCACCGTCCTGAAACGCTTTAATCATATTGTCTTCACCAGAAATTTCAGCAATCAATCGCAATTCGATCTGAGAATAATCGGCAGAAATAATTTTTTTACCTTCCGCAGAAACAAACGCTCCACGAATTTGCTGACCTCTCAGTGTTCGGATCGGAATATTTTGTAAATTAGGATTTACACTCGCCAAACGACCTGTTGCAGCCGTCGTTTGCGAGAAATTGGTATGTACACGATTATCATCTTTATCAATCTGTGAAGGCAAAGCATCAACATAAGTCGATTTCAGTTTCTGATACGTTCTGTATTCTAAAATATGCTGAATAATTTCGTGTTTCGAAGCTAATTTCTGAAGGACATCTTCGGAAGTTGCGTACTGTCCGGTTTTTGTTTTTTTGGCTTTCGGGTCAAGCTGCATTTTTTCAAACAAAACATCACCCAACTGTCTCGGCGAATTCATATTAAATTCTTCACCGGAAATTTCAAATATTTTAGATTCTAATTGTCTTAAATCATTCTCAAGATCAATACTTTCCTGAGCCAACCATTTTTCGTCTAAAGAAATCCCTTCGAGTTCCATTTTAGCTAAAACTTCCATCAATGGCATTTCGATGTTGAAGAATAAATCTTCAAGATTTTCTTTTTTTAACTGCGGTGCAAACAATTCGTATAGCTGAAAAGTTACATCAGCATCTTCTGCAGCATAATCTGTCTGCGTTCTTAAATCTGCATCTCTGAAATTGCCCTGATTTTTTCCTTTTTTACCGATAATAGTTTCGATGGAAACAGGTTTATAATTTAAATAAACCTCTGAAAGATAGTCCATCCCGTGTCTTCCGTCCGGATTTAAAAGATAATGGGCAATCATCGTGTCAAACATGGCACCTTTTACTGTCATATCGTACTGCTTCAGAACTTTATAGTCGTATTTTAAGTTGTGAGCGATTTTCAGTAAATCTTCTTTCTCAAAAAATGGTCTGAAAATTTCAAGTGTCTGCAAAACTTCACCTTGATCTGCAGAAAGAGGAATGTAATACGCCAAACCTTTTTTGTAAGAAAAACTCATTCCTACTAATTCAGCTTCCAGTTCATTAAGAGAGGTTGTTTCTGTATCAAAACAAACGGCTTTCTGTTTTAAAAGATTCTGAACTAGAATTTTCTGTGCTTTAGGATTATCTACAAATTGATACAAATGATCATTCTGTTCGATAGTTTCTTTGGTAGAAGTTGCCTGATCGAGTTCTTCAAAATTGGCAAAAAGATCAAGCTGACCTACGTTTTTCGCAACTTTTTGTTGTGGGGTTTCTTTTTGGGTTTCTTCACTTTCTTTCTGAACATCATTAGTTACCAAACCCGTTTGAGCAGGAGCAAAAGCACGGTAAAGATTTTCATATAATCTTCTGAATTCTATTTCGTCAAAAATTTCTTTTACCTTTTCAAAATCTGGAGTTTCAAGATCGTATTGCTCCTGATGAAATTCAACAGGTGCATCACAGATAATGGTTGCTAATTTTTTAGACAAAATTCCACGCTCGGCTGATGCTTCTATTTTTTCTTTAATCTTGCCTTTTAATTTATCGGTATTGGCTAAAAGGTTTTCGATGCTGCCAAATTCCTGTAAGAATTTCATGGCTGTTTTTTCACCTACTCCATCTAATCCTGGGATATTATCAACCGCATCACCCATCATTGCAAGGAAATCAATTACCTGCTTTGGATCTTCGATTCCGTATTTTGCTTTTACTTCTTCAACGCCGAGAATTTCTATTTCGCCACCTTTTAAGCCTGGCTTATACATTTTGATTTTATCAGTCACTAACTGTGCAAAATCTTTATCGGGAGTCACCATAAATGTGGTGTATCCTTCTTTTTCAGCTTTGCATGCAAGCGTTCCAATTAAATCATCCGCTTCATAACCTTCAACACCCATGTGAGGAATATGCATAGCATCTAAAATCCTGTGAAGATATGGGATTGCAACTCTAATGGCTTCCGGAGTTTCACTACGATTGGCTTTGTATTCTGCAAAATCATTAGTTCTGATACTTGCCTGACCGACATCAAAGACAACAGCTAAATGAGTTGGTCTTTCTCTTCTGATTAATTCGATCAAAGAATTGGTAAAACCAAAAATAGCGGATGTGTCAATTCCTGTACTGGTAATTCTCGGACTTCTGATCAATGCGTAATATCCTCTGAAAATCATCGCATAAGCATCGATGAGAAAAAGCCTTTTATCTTGTGTTGCCTCCATATTTTGAATAATGAACAAATATATGAAATCGGGATGAGCGGTCAAACTGAGAAATCATATTGATTATTTTTAGAATCGTCAGTTCAAGTGAAATTCTGAAAGAATTTTGTATCGAGAACTTTTTAGTAAATCAGTTCTCGATACATTTTTTCTGCGTTTCACTGCGAAAAAACACTCGAACTGACGAATTAAAAACAATTTCTTAGTCATAAGAAATGCATTCAAAAGCAACGATATTTTCAAAAAAATTCTTACATTCGCTCTGTGATTACAAACAAGATATATTATTACGGAATTTTTAACTCAGATCTGGGATAAGGATTTCTTGTATATATAAATCAAACCTCGTCCTTTGGCGGGGTTTTTTATTTTTTTAAATTTAAATGAAATGAAAATAAGTATTATTGGTATAGGATTAATCGGCGGATCGATTGCATTAAAATTAAAACAGAAAAACGTAACAGATTTCGTTTACGGAATCGACAACAATATTGAAAATCTCAACGAAGCTATATTATTAAATATCATCAACGAAAAAGCAGATTTAGAAACCGGAATTAAAAATTCAGATTTAATTATTATTGCGATTCCTGTAGATTCTGCGAGAAAAATTTTGCCTAAAGTTTTAGATTTAATTTCAGACAAGCAAACCGTAATGGATGTTGGTTCGACCAAATACGGAATTGTTAATTCGGTAAAAGATCATCCAAAAAGAGATAGATTCGTGGCTTTTCACCCAATGTGGGGAACTGAAAATCACGGTCCGAAATCTGCCATTGCCGAAAGTTTTTCAGGAAAAGCAGGAGTAATCTGCAACCGTGAAGAATCTGCTGAAGATGCTTTACAAATTGTAGAAAATATCGTCAAAAACCTTGAAATGCATCCGATTTACATGAATGCAGAAGATCACGATGTTCACACTGCTTATATTTCGCATATTTCACACATCACTTCTTACGCTTTAGCAAACACAGTTTTAGAGAAAGAAAAAGAAGAAGACACAATTTTTCAATTGGCGAGTTCGGGGTTTTCGAGTACGGTTCGTTTAGCAAAATCTCATCCTGAAATGTGGGTTCCGATTTTTAAACAAAATAAAGAAAATGTACTTGATGTTTTGAATGAGCATATTACTCAGTTAAGAAAATTCAAGTCGGCTTTAGAAAAAGATAATTTTGAATACATTGAGGAATTAATACATAACGCCAACAAAATCAGAGGAATACTGGATAAATAATTCTTTTAAATCGATTAAAAATTAATAAGACTTCCCTATTTGGAAGTCTTTCTTTTATACTTAAATCAAAACAATTTTTAACTTTATTAAAAAATACTTTAACTTTATTAAAATAATATTACATTTGTAAAAACAAAATCAATGAAACTGCCGATAATTTGCCCAAGTTGTGATCATACACTCAATGTAAGCCAGATGAAATGTCCCGATTGCGGAACCAATGTAAACGGAGATTATGAACTTCCCATTTTCTTAAAACTTAACAGAGAAGAACAAGATTTTTTGATGAATTTCTTTCTTTCCAGCGGAAGCATCAAAGAAATGGCGAAACAGGCCGAACTTTCTTATCCTACCATGAGAAATAAAATGGATGATCTTATCTCAAAAATTACTCAACTGACAAAATAAAACACATGAACTGGAAAACTATTTTTAATCCCTTTTTAAAGTTTGATGAGAAAACTTTGCTTATTGCAGGGTTTGTATCAATTACGTCAGTATTTCTCTTCGGTTATTATTTTGGTCTTCAAACAGACAGTTTGTTTCATTTCAGACTTATAAATTCCGAAGATTCATTATCAAAAATTATTTTGTCAACATTAATTGTTTATGCGATAAGTATTCTTATTTTCTTTGTTTTTGGAAAAATTATTAATAAAAAAACACGCTTTATTGATGTGGTAAATCCTATTTTGATTTCCCAATTCATCGTAATTTTATTATTACTCATATCAGAAATACCTTTGGTTAAAAATGCACAGAAACAAATTATAGCTTCTGTTGAAAATCAATCTTTCGAACTTGATATGATTTCCCTTTTAATTACAACCATTAATTCTTTCGTATCGCTTGCAATCACAGCTTATGGAATGGCAATTCTTTTCAATGGTTTTAGAACTGCTACCAATATGAAAGACTGGCGTCACATCGTAATTTTTGTACTATTACTATTAACAATTATGCTTACCATGCAACTTTTATAAATTTAAAATATGAAAAATAAATTTTTACTTCTCTTCGGGTTCCTGATTTTTAATTCAATTTTTGCTCAGCAGATTGTAGGTTCCTGGATGGGCGAACTGGAAATTCAAGGCAACAAACTTCCGTTAATTATCAATATCCAAAAAGAAAAAGATGGATATAAATCTACTCTCGACAGTCCGTTACAAGGTGCTGAAGGAATTCCGATTGATAAAACTTCTTTTATAAACAATGAACTGAGTTTTGAAAATGCAGCGATGAATGCTTCTTTTAAAGGAACACTAAAAAATTCCGAAATCACCGGAACTTTTACTCAAAGCGGAATGGCTTTACCATTAATTTTAAAACCATTTGACAAGAGTAAAAACAATGATAAAAATCTTACATTCTTAAAAATATCAGACCTCAAAGAAAGCCTAAGAAAGGTTGATGATTTTATTTCTTCTTTAGAAAAAAACAATGCTTTGGCAGGAGAAGTTTCTATTTTCAAAGAAGGTAAAGAAATTTACAAGAAGAATTTTGGAGAGAAAAATCTTCCTGACTTTAAAAGTAGTAATCAGGTTTTCCAAATTGGTTCAATAACAAAAACCATGACTGCTATTCTGATCTATAAAATGATTGAGCAGAAAAAACTGAATCTGACAGACAAACTTGCTCAATATTACCCTGAAATTCCAAATGCTAAAACCATTGAAATTTCTCAACTTCTAAATCACACTTCAGGACTTAGTGATTATGTTATGGGAAAAGATAACCCAAGATGGCTTACAGAAAAAACTTCAGAGAAGCAGATTATCAATAGAATTATCGAACAGGGCTCTTTATTCGAACCCGGTTCAAAGCAACAGTATTCTAATTCAGGATATTTTCTTTTAACTAAAATTTTAGAAAAAGTTTCGAAAAAGAATTATGCAGAAAATTTAAATGAATTTATTATTAAACCTTTACAGCTAAAGAATTTCTACACAGCATCTCAAAAACCGGGCAATGTTTATCTACCTTTTGCATTCAAAAACAAATGGGAACCTGTAAAAGATTTCGATTTTAACAATATTGCTGGGGTAGGCGACATTGCAACAACTCCATATAATTTAAATCTAATCATTAACTCTATTTTCGACCGTAAATTAGTTTCAGAAGAATCATTAAAATCGATGATTCCTGACGAAAACAGATTTGGAAAAGGATTGGCAATTGTCCCCTTTCACAGTAAAATTTTTGTAGGTCACAGCGGCGGAACTTACGGAACCAATTCACTAATGATCTACAATGGTGAAGATGATGTTTCTATTTCATATTCCTTAAACGCTGACAGAATAGGAATTGCCGGAAATGAATTTGTGGTGGCCATTTTGAGTATGCTTTACGGAGTAAATTACGAACTTCCAAAAAGCCAGTAAATAAAGAATTTATTCTATTAAAAAAAGATACAGACGTTTCATTGAAAAGGTACGTATCTTTTACTGAAAACGTGCGCACCTTTTAATCAAAAGATGCGCACGTTTTTATAATAAGCTGCTTATGTTTTATTTTAACACTCCGGAACGTTCACTGCAATTGCCAATCCGCCTTCAGAAGTTTCCTTAAAACGGTCATTCATCGATAACGCAGTTTCCCACATGGTTTGAATCACCTGATCTAAACTTACTTTCGCTTTGGTAGGATCACTTTCTAATGCAATATTTGCAGCCGTAATCGCTTTAATAGCACCCATCGTATTTCTTTCAATACAAGGAATTTGCACTAAACCTTTGATCGGATCACACGTTAAACCTAAATGATGTTCCATCGCAATCTCCGCCGCCATCAAAACCTGACCGACGCTTCCACCAAGAATTTCCGTTAGACCTGCGGCTGCCATCGCTGAAGAAACGCCTACTTCCGCCTGACAACCACCCATTGCTGCAGAAATCGTTGCATTTTTTTTAAATAAAGTTCCAATTTCTCCAGCTACCAAAATAAATCTTGCAATATCATCTTCAGATGTTGCCTCTGTGAAAGCCTGAGAATACATTAAAACTGCAGGAATTACTCCACTCGCTCCATTGGTAGGCGCCGTAATAATTCTTCCGAAACTTGCGTTTTCTTCATTTACAGCCAATGCAAAGCATGAAATCCATTTATTAATATTTGTAAAGTTTTCTTCTGCATCAACAACCTGCTGAAACCATTCGTCTTTATTTCTATAAATTTTTTCGCCTAAAAGTTTTCTGTTCATTCCGGCTGCACGACGTGTAACATTCAGTCCGCCCGGTAAAATCCCTTCTTTGTTTACGCCTTTATAAATACATTCTTTAATCTGTTCCCAAATGTAAAGTGCTTCTTTTCTTGTTTCATCCTGCGTTCTCCAGCTTTCTTCATTGATTAAAATTAAATCTGACATTTTATCGAAACCTAATTTCTCGCAATATTTAACGATATCAGAACCGTGATGACAAGGATATATGGTACGAACACACTGTTTCTCAATCGAATTTTTCTCCTGACTCATGATAAAACCACCGCCGACAGAATAAAAATCCTGCACAAGCTCGGTTCCATCTTCAAAAATTGCTTTGAAAATCATCCCGTTCGGATGATAATCGAGAGTTTGAGACATATTCAAAACCAAATGATGTCCGTAAACAAAAGGAATTTCTTTTTCTCCGCCTAGATTAATGATCTGAGATTCTTTTATTCTATCAACAATTTCATCAATTTTTGTAGTATCGATGGTTTTAAAATCTTCGCCATTTAAGCCCAACATTCCTGCAATGTCGGTTCCGTGACCGATTCCTGTTTTTGCCAGTGAACCGAAGAATTCAAGGAAAACTTCTTTTACCTCAGCAATTGATTTTTCTCTTTTTATAATTCTGATAAATGCAGATGCTGCATTCCATGGTCCCATTGTGTGGGAACTTGAAGGACCTATTCCTACTTTAATTATCTCAAATACAGATATTGACTCCATATATATTTTCCATTTTCATGAAAAGCAAATATACACGGAAAATTATAAAGAAATGAAATGTCAGAAATGGTTTATCACTAAATCTAAAACCAACAAATTCCCCATTTTATAAACGTCTCTTTAACTCTGCACAAACTACGCAGCCCGACTTGAACGGAGCTCTTTTTGCCGGAGCGAAGCGGAGGCAAAAAAGCGGGAGTGGAAGGCGGATAAAGCTGCCCAAATAAAAATAGTTATGCTTAGGACTAAATTACCATTTCAAACTCTCATGATGCTGAGACATATCTAAACCTTCATTTTCTGATTCTTCCGAAACTCTTAACGTGATAATACTGTCAGTAATTTTATACAAAAGCATTGAACCAAAAAATGCAAAAAGAGAAACTAAAATTAACGCAGTCATGTGATGCGCAAAAACCCCAAAACCACCATGAAGAAGACTTGCATTTTCACCATGTGCAAAAATTGCGGTGAGAATCATTCCCATAATTCCTCCTACTCCATGACAGGCAAAAACATCCAGCGTATCATCAATCTTTTTTAAAGCATTCCAATTCACCATTAAGTTTGAAACAATCGCCGAAATAAACCCGATAAAAATACTTTCCTGAATCGACACAAAACCACAACCCGGAGTAATCGCAACCAAACCGACAACCGCACCAATACAAGCTCCCAATGCAGAAACCTTTCGTCCGTTTATTCTATCAAAGAAAATCCATGTCATCATTGCGGAAGCCGAGGCGATTGTCGTCGTTCCAAAGGCAATTGCTGCCGTTGCATTTGCACTTAAAGCCGAACCTGCATTAAAACCAAACCATCCAAACCAAAGCATTCCTGTTCCGAGGATTACATAAGGGATATTTGATGGTTCATGATGCGGATTTTTTCTTCTTCCTAAAACAATCGCTCCCGCCAAAGCTGCAAAACCAGCGCTCATGTGAACCACCGTTCCACCTGCGAAATCTTTAACTCCGAAAAATTTATTTAAAAGTCCTTCCGGATGCCAAACCATATGACAAAGCGGTGTATAAATGAACAAACTGAAAAGAACCATGAACACCAAATAGGAAATAAAACGAACTCTCTCAGCGAACGAACCCGTAATTAAAGCCGGAGTAATGACTGCAAATTTCATCTGAAACAATGCAAACAAAACAAAAGGAATGGTTGATGCCATTGCTTTATGCGGATAAACACTTACATGATTGAAAAACGGATAGGTAAAAGGATTACCGATAACTCCGTAATGAACTCCATCGATTTCAAAGCCAATTGATTCACCGAAAGAAAGGGAAAAACCAACAACAATCCATAAAATAGAAATCACACCCAAAGCGATAAAACTTTGAAGCATCGTGGAAATTACATTTTTCTTTCCGACCATTCCGCCATAAAAGAATGATAAACCAGGCGTCATCAACAGAACCAAGCCTGCTGCAGCTAAAATCCAGGCTACATCTGAACCTACGATTTCTTTTTCACTGAGAAAATTTCCTGTATTAGGAATATCGACATCCGGACTGAAGAATAAACTGCCAATTGCAACGATGCAAATGATAACAAATGAAACTTTCCATTTTAAACCAACTTTCATAAGAGTTTTTTATTTTAATGCTAAATGAAATTCACACAAATTTCAATAATTTTATTTTCAACCCCTCAAAATTAAAAATAAATTTTATAAAAACATTAAATAAAATAAATAACCCCTATAAATTTAATAGTATTTTAAAATTAAATAAAAATTTTATTTAAAAGTAATGAAACTTCTTTATGTTTAGTTGCCGGAAAAAGATGAGTTCCGCCTTTTATAATATAATCCGGTTTTGAATTTTTAAGCGGAAAAACAATATCACGGTCACCCATAATCTGAATAATGTTATTTTTCTGTTCAAATTTCCATTCCGAAATACGTTGAACAGACCATTTTAAATAATACGGATCGGTTACTCGGAAGTATTGATTGACTTTAGGGTTTTTAGGATCAAAAAAGTTCCTGAAAACAGAATACTTTTCGAAATTTTTAAGATTAAAAAAATTAACAGGAATATATTTAGGAATTTTAGTCATCTCTCCCATCTTGATTAATCTTGATTTCTCTTTATCAGATTTAATACTTCCCAGAATCACTACTTTTTCCGCAGCTTTAATTAGATTGATTTCCTGAACCATAATTCCTCCAAAAGAATATCCTAACAAATAAAAAGGCTCCGAAGTATCAATTTTCTCAGCCATTCTTTCAACATAAGAATTGAAAGATTCTTCATTTTCGGGAATCAGCCAATCAATAAAAACCACTTCATGCTCTTTTGGAAATTGTAAACGTTCCAAAACTTTAAAATCTGCACCAAGACCACTTATTACATATATTTTCACCGAATTGTATTTAAATTTAAAAATTATTCAACAGGATTTGATTTAGCTAAAATAAAAAAAGGACCGCTTATTTAAAGCAGTCCTTCCTATTTTATAAAAATTTTAACCTTACAAAGGTCTTTCGTTATCAACTTTTTGAGTAGAAATCTTAAATTGAATATCCATTTCGTCTTTGATGAAGTAATCTTTCAAAGAATTCTGATAGAAAATTCTGAAATCTTTTCTGTTTAAAGAAAATTTAGAAGATTCGATTTCTACTGTAAACTGAGTAACATGCGCATTTGCAGGGAAAGAAATCGTCTTTCTGATATTTTTAATTGTGATATCGCCTACAATTGTTGAGTTGTACTCACTGTTTGCAAGAGGAATAATTTTCTTTAAGTGAAATTTAGCAGTCGGGAATTTTTTTACTTCGAAAAAGTTTGTTCCCTTCAACTCGTTGGTTAGTTTTATTTGGTCGTCTCCCGAAAGATCAGCCACAACAAGGCTTCTCATATCGATTACAAACTCACCGTCTACCAAAACAGTTTTATCAAAATTAAATTTACCGCTTTTCAGTTTTAAACTTCCGTAATGAGAAGTAGGCTTTGTTTTTACCACCTTATGTCCCCACCATTTTATCTCGGATGTTATCACTTTTGAAATTTTATCTCCCTTCTTCTGAGCAAAAACAAATGATATGCTTGCACACATCATAACAAACAATAGTAATCTTTTCATTATTTTTTATTTACAATTCAACAAAAATAAAAAAAAGTGTAGAACTTCTACACTTTTAATAATATTTTTTTGAATAAATTATTTTGCGCTCACCTTTACAGTCATATCTATCTCATCTTTCACAAAAACATCTTTCATAGAAGATTTGTAAGCAACGTCAAATTTTTGTCTGTCCCAAGAGAATTTATTAGACTCTAAACTTACTACTCCGTTTGCATAATTTACTTTTGCAGGGAAAGAAACTTGGTTTGTTTTACCTTTTACCGTAAGATTTCCAGTTACAAGTTTATTGTAAACTTTGTCACTGTTTTTCTTTACCGATGTGATTTTAAAACTTGCAGATGGAAATTTTTCAACTTCGAAGAAATCTCCGTTTTTCAAGTGACCATTCAATTTTCCTTGATATTCACCAGAAAGATCTGTTGCATTGATTGAAGTCATATCTAAAACGAAATCTCCTCCTACAAGCTCATTACCTTTCATAATCATGTTACCCGACTTTACTTTCACAGTTCCGTCATGAGAACTAGATTCAGTTTTAGCAACTTTATAACCCCACCAGTGTACATCTGAGCTTACTACTTTTTTTGACTGTCCGAATGCTAAACCACTAGCTAAAACTGCTAATAAGAATATTTTTTTCATTGTAAATTTTTAAATTGTTTATTAAGCTGCAAATGTAATTATCTTATTCAATAATTCGTCTTGATGTACATCAAGAAATCCAATAATTTTTATGACTAAAATCAGGCATAAAAAAACTCCGAATTTCTTCGGAGTTTTATTTTATTCTGTATAATAAGCGGTATAAAGTGCCGCACCATTTATACTCGTACTATCTGTATTAATCAAATGGATTGGAATGTTTTTCAACATATCTTCCATCTTATCACTTATTTTAAATTTCTCATAGAATTTATCTTTATCAATATATTCTCTAATGATTTGTGGAATATCTCCTGCAATCAGCAAACCTCCCGTAGCTTTAAGCTTCAAAGTAAGGTTATTTGCTTCTCTTGCTAAAAACTCTAAAAATGTATCTAAAGCAATTTTACAGATCATCGCATCTTCGTGCATTGCTGCTTTAAAAATTTCTTCAGTAAAGTTTCCGTTTGCTAAACGCTCTGAAAGCCATTCCGGTTCAGGATGTCTTTTTACGTCTCTTAAGAATCTGTAAATATTAAACAAACCTGTTTTAGAAAGCACATTTTCCCAGCTTACAATTCCGTAAATATTGTTTAAAAACTGATAAAATTCTACCTCAACATTGGTTCTTGGTGAAAATTCAGAATGACCGCCTTCTGTAGCGAAAGGTCTCAAATATTTTCCGTCAAAGAAATACCCTGCTTCTCCCAAACCATTTCCTGGAGCAAGAATAGCAACATTTCCTTTTTCACGGTGATCTCCGATGTAAATTGCATCCAGTTCAGAATCATCCAAAAGACCGATTCCGTAAGCAGAAGCTTCCTGATCATTCAGCATATAAACCTTTTCGAAACCAAATTTACTTTGATATTCTTCTACATCTAAATGCCAATTTAATCTTGCAGGGTGACTTTTCCCATCAAGCACAGGTCCCGGAACCGAAATTCCCAATCGCTGAACATTCTCAAGATTTGATTCCTGAATAAATGCTGAAAGTACATCTGCAAAAGAAGAATATTCTTTGGTAGAATAATTATTTTTAAATTTAAGTTCTATCCCGGAATTTCCTGAAGTGTAATATGCAATCGTTGTCACATCTTCTCTCAAATTAGCTCCTATAATAGAAACATTATCATTATTGGTGTTTTTTACTCCCGGTAAATAGAGAGGAAATTTTGGATTTAAGTTCATAATCACAAATTTTATCAAATATAATAATTGTTTTGGTATTTCGTGTATGGTAACAGAAAACCTTTTCAAAAACTCGAAAAGGTTTGGTTAATAACTGATTATATTTTATATAATTATTTCCCTAAAGGAATATTGTACGAAAATCCAGCTCCGATGCTTCCCACATTATAGTCTTGAGAAGCCGGTGCAGCAATATCTCCATTGCTTCCTGCGAAAACTTTTTGATATTGAAGGAAGAAATTCCAGTCTCTGTTGTGGTAACCAATTTCTGGTTTTAGGTAGAAACCTCCATCTGGTCTGTTAACCGTAGAATTGGTTGCTACTTTTTCATCACCTACTAAAAATCCGTAACCTAAATCGGCTCCAAAATAAAATCCTGTCTGTTTAGGATAAACTCTGAAAAGTGCAGCTACAGGAACTACTCCTACGTCATTATTGGTATATCCGTTGTTATTTTTACCGAAATAATGGGTATATCCTGTCGCAATACCTAAACCAAATCCTGGTGTAATTAAATTCTGGTACGCTACATCTACACCTACTGCAGCAGAAAGGTTATCTGAAGGAACGGCAATCCCTGCGGTTGCCCCGACTTTAATCATATTATTCATCTGAGCACTTTGCGCACTTACTAAACCGGCTGTCAAAATTCCAGCTGCTAAAATGGTTTGCTTAAACATTTTCATAACTCTGATTTTTTAAATTTTACTGGTTGCGAGATGTAAAAATCATGCCAAAACTTTTTATTTCACCTTTCAAAAACGCTGCAGATACAATTAATAAAATGATTTTCAATAATTTAAATTCAGTAAAATTTAAATATCCGTTTAAATATTTTACCTTTGATATAATAATTGTGTGTTAAATCTTGTTTATACACTTTAACCAATTTTCTTTATCTAAATCTAAAAATAAAGTCTTGTATGGTTACATCACCAATTTCACAAAACAAACATTTGCTTTCCAGAGCCGGTTTTGGGATGAGTTTTTCTCAAATTGAAGATCTTAAAAACGATAAAAACAAAGCTTTGATAAAAAATTTATTTAAAGAATATCCTTTTGAAGAAGTCAATTATGACACTCCGGATGTCGTTCAAATCGAATATACTGACCCAAAAGCGACTGCAGATCAAAAAAGAGAAACTCAAAAGATTATCCAAAAGCAAAACGTAGAACTTAATCTTAATTTTCTTGATCAGATAACGAGAAGTGAAGATCAGCTTAGAGAAAAAATGGCATTTTTCTGGCACGGACATTTTGCAACGCGCGTCAACAATCCAAAATTCAATCAGCAATTATTAAATATTATTCGTAAAAATGCTTTAGGAAACTTTAAAGAACTTTTATTTGAAATCAGCAAATCTCCGGCAATGCTAAATTTCCTGAACAATCAACAGAATAAAAAAGACCATCCCAATGAAAATTTTGCCCGCGAAGTGATGGAACTCTTCACCATGGGAAGAGGAAACTACACGGAAACCGACATCAAAGAGTTAGCAAGAGCATTTACAGGTTGGGGTTACAATAAAGAGGGTGGCTTCATCGACCGCCCAAAACAGCATGATACCGGAACAAAAACTTTTCTTGGAAAAACCGGAAATTTCAATGGAGATGATGTTTTAAATATTATTCTCGAACAAAAAGTCACTGCAAAATTTATCACCACAAAGATTTATAAATTTTTCGTGAATGAAATTCCTGATCAAACCAATATTAATAAACTGAGCGAAGAGTTTTATGCTTCCAATTATGATATTAAAAAACTGATGGAAAGTATTTTCTCAAGTTCATGGTTTTATGATAAAAAAAATATCGGGAATAAAATAAAATCACCCACAGAATTAATTGCAGGAATCATAAGAATTCTTCCAATGGAAATTAAAAATCCTGAGAACATTACGGTTTATCAGAAATTATTGGGACAGATGTTATTATTTCCGCCTAATGTTGCTGGTTGGCCAAGTGGAAAATCGTGGATTGACAGTTCGACTTTGATGTTAAGACTCCAGATTCCGCAAATTTGGTCAGGTTTACGACCGATGGAATATTCTGCAAAAGAAGATGACGATATGGATATGGGTATGAAATCAAGAGAAGCATTAATCAAATCTTTTAAAAGTCCTAATATCACAATTGACTGGCTTGCTGTAGAAAAAGTTTTTAAAAATAAAAATCCTGAAGATTATCTTATTCAAAATACCGAACTCATCGATATGAAAACCGTCAATCAGTTTTCCGACAAAAGTGTGAAAATGAATATTATTAATTTAATGTCTACTCCGGAATATCAGTTGATGTAGTTTTTAGGTTGCATATTTTAGCTTATAGTTAAAATGGAATTTTAAAACCTGCAGCCTATAATCTTTAACCTAAAACCTAAGATTTATGTTAATTAAAAGAAGAGAATTTTTAAAGATAAGTTCATTGGCAACCGCTTCGTTATTGATGCCCAGTTTTCTGAAATCGATGACTTTGGATAATGCTTTGAACGCGAATCAGAAAATATTAATTGTACTGCAGTTTACGGGTGGAAACGATGGTTTGAATACGATTATTCCAACAAAAAATGATATTTATTTTAAAGAAAGAAATAAAATTGCCATTCAGAATTCTTTAGCTTTAAATGATGAAACAGGAATCAATCCTGCACTCTCTTATTTTAAAGAACTCTTTGATGATGGCGAACTTTCCGTTTTAAATAATGTTGGTTATCCGAATCCCGACAAATCCCATTTCAGGAGCATGGACATTTGGCATTCTGCAAGCAAAAGCGATGAGTATTTAGAAACAGGTTGGCTCGGAAGATTTTTGGATGAAGAATGTTATAATTGCGACCATCCGACTCAGGCTTTAGAAGTTGACGATATGCTAAGTTTAGCTTTAAAGGGAGAAAATAACAAAGCTTTCGCTTTCAAAGATCCAAAAAAATTATATCAAACCAGTCAGGAAAAATATTTCAAATCTTTATATGATCACGATCATCATCACGACGACGAAACGGTTTCTTATTTATACCAAACTTTAGGATCGACCATCAATAACGCCGATTATATTTTTGAAAAAAGTAAAGCTAAAAAAACAACTCAGGAATACCCGAATTCAAAATTAGGAAAAGACTTTAAAACCGTCGCTTCTTTAATTAAATCTGACATTAATACGCAGGTTTATTATCTTTCTATCGGAAGTTTTGATACCCACGTTAATCAAAATGAAAGACAGGAAAAACTTTTCGGAGAAATCAATGAAGCCGTAAAATCTTTTGTTGCCGATATGAAAAGTAACGGACTTTTTAATGATATTTTGCTGATGACTTTTTCAGAATTCGGACGAAGAGTTGCCCAAAATGCAAGCAACGGAACCGATCACGGAACGGCAAACCAAATGTTTTTCGTCAGCGGCGGATTAAAAAAGAAAGGTATTCTGAATGCACTTCCCGATTTGCAGAAACTTAATGATGGAGATTTAATCTACACCGAAGATTTTAGAAAAGTCTACGCTACAGTTCTTAAAAACTGGTTGAATGCAGATTCGTCAAAAGTTTTGGGCTGGAAAAATGGTGTGTACGATTTTATTTAATTAAAACTAAAATTCATTCATCTCATCATATTCCCAGATGAAAGCTTTATTTCCTTAGTCCAAAAAATAATTCTTGATTCCAATTGTTACTGATTATACTTTTGCTTCATAAAATCATCAATTATGACAGAAAAACGTATCAACAGAGAAATTATATTTTTAAGAACTTTCGCTTTTGCCATGGCAATGGTGATTTTCTTTTTAGTCAATTCAGCTTTCAAAAGTAATGGAAATCAAAAGTTTTCAGAAATCGATGTCGAAAGAATTAATATCATTGAAAAAGATGGTACTGTTAAAATGGTAATTACCAATGTAGATCGTTTTCCCAACGGAAAAATCAAAATAAACGACGTTTACACCAACGAAAAACGTAAAAAACGTTCCGGAATGTTATTTTTCAACGAAGAAGGCCTTGAATGTGGTGGTTTTATCTATGACGGTAAGAAAAATGCAAATGGTCACTCTTCAGGACTTTCATTTACCCATGATCAATATGACGGCGACCAAATCATGCAATTGCTATCGGAAGATTATCAACAAGGTAATGAAAGGTTTGTGGGAAGTAGCCTTACATTCAACGATCGTCCTAAAAATGAATCTCAGAGAACTAAAAATTTCGGACAAGGAACGCCAAGAATTATGCTCGGAAAATCTCGCGGACAAAGAGATGGGTTGTTTCTTTTTGATGCAAAAGGATTGCCTAAAGCCATGTTTTATGTAGACAAAGAAAACAAAGCAAAGCTCAATTTTTATGATGATAAAGGAAATATTACCGCTTCATTTCCCGAAGAATCTTCAAAATAAACCGTAAACACATTTTCAATTTATAAACTTTATTAATAGTTCTGTATTTTTATAGAACTATTTTTTTGTAACAAAATCATGAAGAAAATTTTAACCGAAATACAGCAGAACAAATACTTTTTACTCTTTATTTTTCTATTTTCTTATGTGCAAACCATAGAAATCCGTTTTCAGACAGAAAGAGAGATCAACTGGTACACTTTCACACCTGAAGCTCCTGTATTATATTTTGTAAATGCAGGTATTCTCTTTCTGATTATGCGTTTCCTGATGATCTATTGGCAAAAATCAGACAATTTCAATTTTAAAGAAATTTTTAAAATCTTTGGAACTTCTCTTCTTCTGTATTTGGTTATGCTTAATATTTTTAAACTTATTATCGCTTTTGTTTTTAATACTTTTGAAAGGAACTTTAATTCACAAACATTTCTCAATAATGTCATTTCAGATTTCTTGAATGCTTTTATTTACGGAAGTTTTTTTCTTGCTTTTTATTACTACCGAAAAAATCAGAAAAACCAGAAACAGATTGAAAGTTTTAATGAAATGCTTTCTGAAACCAAGATCAATCAGCTTAAAAACCAACTCAATCCACATTTTTTATTTAACAATCTAAATATTCTCGACCAGCTTATTGAAGAAGACAAAACCCAAGCATCAGATTTCCTCAATGAATTTGCAGATATTTACCGTTATGTTTTACAGGTTTCGGATAAAAAATTGGTAGAAATTGATGAAGAATTAGCTTTCGTTAAAAAATATTTCAAACTGATTCAGCATAAATATGGAAAATCTTATCAATTGGAAATAAAAAATAATCAATCGCAAGGTTTTATAGTTCCGTTAAGTCTTCAGTTATTATTGGAAAATGCAATTCAGCATAATTTGGGAACAGAAACAAAGCCCGTTTTTATCACTATCAGAATTGATAAAAATCTTACCGTTTCAAATAATATAATTCAAAAAAGAAATACAAAATCTCCATCAGGAAAAGCATTGAAAAACCTCAACGAACAGTATTTTTTACTGACCGAAAGTCAAATAAAAATTCAAAATACCAACGATCAATTTTCCGTAACCCTACCTATAATTCCAGGAGCATGATAAAAATAGTCATTATTGAAGATGAAATTCCCGCAAGAAAAAAACTCATCAGATTTATTAATGAGTTAAAAGAAACTACTGAAATCATAGCAGAAATCGATAATATAGAAGAAGCTGTAGAATTTTTCAAAACAGAAAAATCTGTTAATCTTATTATTTCAGATATTGAACTGTTAGACGGAAATGTTTTTGAAATTTATGATCAAGTGAAAATTTCCTGCCCGATTATTTTCACGACAGCTTATGACCAATTTTGGATGAACGCTTTTGAAACAAACGGAATTGAATATCTTCTAAAACCATTTACTTTGGAGCGTTTTCAAAAAGCCTGGAATAAATTTTTAGTATTAAATAAATCTCATGATTCCGACAAAATTTTATTGAAAATCAGCCAGATTCAAAAAGAAATTCAGCCCAAAAATTTTAAAGAGCGATTCAGTGTGATTAGTAATAAAGGGATTTATTTTTTAGAAACTGAAAACATCACTTTTTTTAAAGCTGAAGAGGGAGCTATTTTTGCATTTGATGATTCCGGTAAAAAACATTTGCTCAATCAGACCGTACTTAAAGAAATAGAATCTCACCTCAATCCTAACGATTTTTTCAAAATCAACCGTAGTGAGCTGATCAATAAAAAAAGTATCATAAAACTTGAACGATATTCGAAAAACGCTTTGGCCTTAGAAATAAAAGGGTATAAAAATCCGCTTATCACAAGCCAAAGTCAAACAGCAGATTTCAGAGAATGGATTGAAAAATGAAAACCTTCCAAAATAGGAAGGTTTATGATTTTAATGTGGTGAAGGAACCTGTTTATTAGGATCATTCACCACTTTTTTTTCTGTGAATTTCTTGATAATGTATTCAATTGCGATAGGTACCACCATTGCAAGTACCGCTTTTAATATTCTTGATCTCATAATATTTATTTTAAAAACTAAATTACAAGTTTCAAGCCATTTTGAAAAAACTCAGCTAAATTATAATTCTCCATCACCAATTTCACTGTTTTGATAATTTGAATGAGCAATTCTAATACTTTTAGCAATTCTCTGTTTCAGTTTTCTCGGACCTAAAACGGTGAGAAACTCGCCCATTCCCAAAATCATTCGCTCCAATTCAAAATTAAGCTGAACACAGATTTTGAAAGTTGTACACTCTTGATCTTCTTTAATAATTTCCTGAGAATGATGAAAAGGTTTGGTCTTTACATAAGGTGCATGATCGGATTTCACAGTAAAAATCACATTTTGCGGACGTTGTGTTTCTGAAACGGTCGCACCAATTACCTCCCCAAAATATCGGTCTGCATCAAAATCTTTATCGATGTATTCAGTTTCGTTATCAGTTTCGATACTCACCATTCTATCTAAAGCGAGATTGTAGATTGCTTTTTTATGCCAGCAAATCAAAAACCATCTGTTGTTATATTCTTTCAACAATTGTGGATGAACCGTCAGAATATTTTCTTCTCTAGCCTTAAAACTCTTATAGCAAATCTTTAAAACTTTTTTATTGAGAATCGCTTCGTACAAAACATCAATATATTCAAGCCCTTTCAGTTGTTCATTTTTATCTAAATGGATAATCGACTTTTGGTTCGTCGCATGAATAGAGTCCTCCAGTTTCTGAATTACCCCATTCATGTCTTTAAACATCGAAAAATCTTTGAACTGTTTAAGAATCTGTACTGCATTATTCATCGCTTTCAAATCATTTTCATTTACAGAAATCTGATGAATACTGTATTCCGGGTCACTATAACGATAATATCTTCTTTCATAAACCTCAATCGGTGCCTCATAACCGAATTTTTCACTCCGCATATTCTGCAAATCAAGCTGAACAGTCCGTTTGCTGACAAAAGATTCTTTACCTTCAAACTCAAATAAAGCTTCAGAACATTCGTCGATCAGATCTTCCAAAGTGTATTTTTTGTACTTATTCTTCAGACATTTATCTAAAGTTTTATAACGGATAAGAGCGTTTTTATTCGATGACATAAATTGAGATTAAGGTTAAGATTGACACTGAGAATAAATAGTCTAAAATTCCCCTCCCGTGGAGGGGTGGCGAAAATTCGTAGAATTTTTGACGGGGTGGTTAAGTGAATTGAAATTCCGTAAGAGTCTAAGCCTATGCGTTAAATTCATGACCTCTTCCTTACCAAGGAAGCAAGCACTCCATCATCAATCTATTTTAAATTGTTCGAGATTGCTTCGTCATTTCATTCCTCGCAATGACAATTATTTCCTCGTTAAAGCTTTCCCTTCAAAAGAAATTCCATCCCAGCCAAACTCCATAAAGTTTCTGATATTCTGATGATCTGTTCCTTCAGGATTTTGTAAAACATCTTCTCGATAAAATTCACCAAAAAGATTCAATGTTTCCTCTTTTGACAAATCATTCAACTTTGCAAAACTGAAAACTTTGCAAGAACCATTATTTTGGTCAGCTTCATTCACAGTATTTCCGTTGGTAAATTTTGTCGCAGTAAAATCATAATGTTCATCAATAAATGCAATAACATTTTTAAACTCAATTTCTTCCGCTGATTTTTCTAATTGTTCAAATAACATTTTGTTTAATTTTTCTCAAAAATAATTAAAATAAATCTATCTACGCAAAAACATTGCACACTTTAGCAATTACTTTGCATTATCAAAACGAAATAAAAATGGAATTTAACGGAAACAACTTAATCGAATTAGGATATAGATCAGCAAAATGGTTCAAAGAAGCCATTGCGTATATCAACGAAAATAATTTGGATGAAAATCAAATCACAGCATATTTGGAACAATTCAAACAACCCGAATTGATTCCGCTTCATGAAACAGCAAAAGATTTTGTCATCAACATCAGAGCGGAGCATGAAAGTGAAAATGATAACGTGGAAAAAGTAATCAACACGATGAACGTTTTGATGAAAACTCCGACTTTGGTTGCGGGAGCAATTATGCCCGATGCTTGTCCTACAGGTCCGGTTGGTCAAATTCCGGTTGGTGGAGTTGTTGTGGCAAAAAATGCAATTCATCCGGGATTTCATAGTGCAGATATTTGTTGTTCAGTGATGTTGACGGATTTTGGAAAAGCTGATCCTAAAGAAGTTTTGGACGCAGCGCATTCAATCACACACTTCGGATACGGAGGAAGAGAGAGAGGACAACAAATGCCGATGTCTCAGGAATTAATGGATGCTTTCAGAGAAAATGATTTCTTGAATGATGAAAAATTAATAAGTATCGCCCGTTCGCATATGGGAACTCAAGGTGACGGAAACCACTTCTTATTCGTTGGAATTTCAAAAAATACAGGAAATACTATGTTGGTGACTCACCACGGATCGAGAGCTCCAGGGGCGGCTTTGTATGATAAAGGAATGAAGGTCGCCAATAAATTCAGACTGGAAATTTCACCTGAAACATTGAGAGAGAACGCATGGATTCCTTATGAAACCGAAGAAGGGAAATCGTATTGGGAAGCGTTACAATTGATAAGAACCTGGACGAAAGAAAACCATACTTCAATTCACGATGCTATTTTGAATAAAATGGAAATCGAAAAACAAGACAGATATTGGAACGAACATAATTTTGTATTCAAGGACGGAGATTTATTTTACCATGCAAAAGGAGCGACTCCGCTTGATGATAAATTTATGCCGGATATTACAGGACCAAGATTGATTCCGTTGAATATGTCGGAACCCGTTTTGATCGTTCAGGGAAAAACGAATGAGAGAAACTTAGGTTTTGCACCACACGGAGCAGGAAGAAATTTCAGCAGAACGCAACATAAAAAATCTTTGGCTCATAAGACCATTGAAGAAGTTTTTGAAGAAGAAACCAAAGGATTAGATATCCGTTTCTTCTCGAATGAAATTGATATTTCGGAACTTCCGACTGCCTATAAAAGCGCCAAAAACGTGAGAGCCCAAATTGAAGAATATGGACTTTGCGAGGTTTTGGATGAAGTGATGCCTTATGGTTGTATTATGGCGGGGGATGTGCAGAAGAATGCGCCTTGGAAGAGGAAGAAGAAGTTTAGAAAGGCTTAGGGTTCTTGACAAACATCTTATTTAAAAATCTTCACACAGTTTGTCATTCCGTAGGAATCTAAGCGCATAAATTATGTTTAATACCATATTTATTGAATTAAAACATTTTACTAAAAATAATGTAAAATGTTTTAATTCATTTTTTAAGATGAATATTATTTTAGATGCCTTTTTATTGCGGTGTGTACAATATGTTTTCTTTTACGCAGCTGCTTTTCAAAATGATTCGACTTAAATATGTCACAACATCTTTTAACATAACCCATATAATTAGAATTCTTTGTTTGTGACTTGACTTCTTTACTAATAAAAGAATATTCTCCTTTTTCGTTTAATTCTAAAATTGATTTTTTTCTAAATTTTTGTTTTAGCTCATTACTTTCTGAATCAATCTCTCGCAAAGGCTTATTATAAAGTTTTTTTATTTGATTTAAATAAATAGCTTTCTTTTGAAATGGATCTTTCTGATTTACTTTAATAGTTCTCCGCGCCCTTCTTTTTACAATACTTATTAATCTTCGATAAAACTTGGCAAGATTGGTAGATTTTATATGAACGTTAAACCCTCTAAATTCAAAGCCCAAATAGATTAATGGCGAATTGATCGACCTACTTCCGTCTCCATTTATTTTTACTGACGTTAATCTCTTTTGTTTTAACGTATTAAATTCAAGATGTTCAAATATAAAAACTTCTGTCTTCGCAGTGCTTATTTCAACTTTACTTTCTTTAATTAAACTTTCTACATATTTTTTAATCTCATCAATCTCATCTATTTTACATATTATAACAATGTCATCTGAATATCGCCTGTAATAAACATTTCGAATATTAACAAGATTTTCAATAATTGTTTTATCAAAATCAAATAAATAAATATTTGCTAATACAGCACTGATAGGCAATCCTTGAGGAATTCCCACAATTTGTTTCTGCTTATTTCTAAAAGGATTTTTGTAAATTCTCAATCTACCAGCTTTTATATGCTTTCGAAAATCTTCATTTGAATCAAAAAAACATTTATATCCCCGTGTCCTTCTAATCTCAGCTAATCTACTTTCATCAAATTGAGATTTTCTTCCTGCTTTTTTATTGAATTTTCGCAGGTCGTCCTTTAAAACATAACTGAAATTGGTGCAAGATTTAAAAACATTGTAATGGTCACTCGGAAGTTTTTCTTCATCAATAATGAAAGCCCATTTTTCCTTTAAAATTTTGTGATCTAATGAAGAAAAGAAACCTTTAATATCAAAAGTTAAAACGGCTGTCTTTTCATTTTTTTCAGTTCTTGATTTAATTTCATCAAAAACCTCTTTTGCAAAATGTATTGTACTTTTTCCCTTATCCGAATTTTCTTCGGTTTTTATTTTCCTATAAGCAGTAACGCAGTCTGACAATTTCTCAGTCGTCAAAAGCTTTTCTTCATATTTTGCATTTAATAAACTTGCATAATAGCCGTAAATTAAAGCATCATAGTGACTCGCATAGTGTAATGGTCTTAACTTAGATGATTTTTCGGTATGCCCTGTTTTTTCTACAACATGTTTATGAGAACGTCCAATTGTTATATGTTTTGTAGTATCATGCTTTTTAAATTTTCTTTCTTTGATAAATGAATGCATTAGTGGATAAAATGCATATTTCGATACAAATTCTTTATTCTCAATTTGTCTTTTACATACTCGCCAATTTTCACCAATTTTTAAACTTGGTGTAATGTGTAGATAACCTTTAGATTTTAACCAATCTGGAATGTTCTGAGAGTTATTCATATAAAAATACTTGTGCATTAAGTTCTAGCGATAATGATATTTATTTTACATACATCCCGAAGGAGCGGACTAGTACCCAATTACTGAGTCATCGTGTGTTTCGTAAATATATAGAAGCTTTAACTAAACCATTAATCCAATTTGATATGAATCTAATATGTTGTATATTTGCTTCAGTCTTGAGTGCCTTATTTGAGGCAGCCCTTGATAAATCTTAATCCTGAATATCTCTAATATTCAGTAAAGCTAAAAAGCCCTTTAGTCCTAACTAGTTGTAAAAAATCAACTTTCTGCACAAGCACAGCAAATATAACACTATAATTATTAAATTTACAAAAACTTAATAATTATGAATACAAGACTTGGTGATTTATATTCTTTAAAAAACCATCCTTATGATAACAATTCTACCAAGGTAAAAATTGCCGGCTTGGCATCCATGACTCCTCCAATCCTTGTCGTTTCTGAAATTTTAAATTCTCCAAAACAATATGACATTGACACAGGAATTATTAAATCCGGTCAAGTTAGATGTATTTTCTATTCTCACAAAAACCATAAATTCGAAAATTTATGGTTTAATATTAATGATTTAAAACTAATCGAAAAAAATGACAGCGACGTTAATCGCGAAGATAGAGTAAATGATGAAATTGTAACAAAAGATGTAGTTTTAAATAGATTTGATAATCCATCGATATTAAAGGAAATTAAGAACGAGTTTCTAAATAAACAAGTTATTCTAAATTCTTGTGATCTAGAACTAGGTAAACTAAAAACTACTTTCAGTCAAACAGAATATAAATCGATCGATAAAATTACTGCTCATTTAGATTTTTTACCACCTGTTTTAACTGTAATTGATGTAAAGTTAAATGAAGAAAAAATTGGTTTCAATCCAAAATCAGGTAATCGAAAAAAGATCTCTGCTGTATATTTATTAAAATGTAAATGGTACAATTCCCTGTCAGGATCATTTTCAGAAGATTTTATACCAATTGATACAGTTCAAATTTTACCAAACCTAGATTTAAATCCTATCAAAGATGCAATTAATAATAAAAATATTTTTAGATATGATTTAGGAAAAGACATTTTAAAGGAAAGTGCAAAATCACTTAAACATATATATGTGCTTCCCTTAGAAATAATTTTCAATCATCATAAATATGAGGTAAGATATTATGACATTTTCAGAGATAGATTCTCAAAAATGAAATTTAATGATTTTATGTTGGGTGAAGATAAGATGAAAGTAGATGATTTAATTCTAGAGAAAATTCCAGAGTTTAAAAGTGACGTGGGGGAATTCAGTAAAATAAAAGATTTTATTTTTGAAAAAAATAATTTTTACAGAATTATTTATCGTGATTTACAAGGCAATACAACAAAAAGAATAATATTTGTTAAAGAGTTTATTCAAAATAAAGTTGTAATCGCAGATTGTTTATTAAGAAATGGAGAAGAACGACATTTTAGAGTCGATGAAAATGCAATTCTAAAGCTGGAAATTTTAAATCAAAGTTTTTTCATATAACTAAAGCGGCCACAAGCGAGACGCTTGCGCCAGAAAAACACTACAAGACAACAAAAGACCAGAAGTAATTCCGGTCTTTTTCACTACCCCAACTTAACATAACATATTCGAAATCAAAATATTCTAACAAAACCTAACACACATTCAAAATAATTTCTATATTTGAATCACTAACAAAAACACAATTGATATGTCAAGCACCTCAGAAGTAGGTCACGCTAAAAATGCAGCGAACCTTCAAAAAATTACGCAACAAGTTTCTACGTACAGCCTTTACAATCCACCGATTGCCGACATTACAGTTAACAGTCTTCAGGCATTATACATCAATGCCAATGCAAAACTGATAGAAGTTGGAGACAAACGAAGCACTAATAAAAATGCAATCGTTGCCCGTCAAACCGCTTTTGAAAATTTAAGATCTACTTGTACAAGCATCATTAATTTATTGGAAATTGTGGGCTTACCAGAAGGAACTTTAGATCAGGCAAGATCTTTAACCCAGACCATTCAGGGCAGCTCAAGGAAGATCAATCCACCGATGGAAGAAGGTAAAGAAGCACCCAAAACATCATCTACCTCCCGACAGTCTTTCACTTCAAAAGCTGAAAATTTCGGTCTCCTTTTACAAATGCTTTCCACCTTACCTGCTTACACACCCAATGAAGATGCGCTAAAGTTGCAAAACCTCAGCACCTATCACGAATCATTAAAAGCTGTAACCCTTGTCGTAGACCAAACCGAGTCTGTGTTGAACACTAAAATCATAGAACGTGACAGAATTCTTTACGCAGAAGATACAGGAGTCTATGCCATCTCTCTAAAAATTAAAAAATACGTAAAAAGCCTCTACGGAGCCACTTCCCCGGAATATAAAACTGTTTCAACGATAGAGTTTACCAATAGAAAATAATTTGTGTTTAAACCTTAAAAATATTGAAACTCAGTAATTCAATATTTTTATCAAAGTAAAGTTGCATTTTTGTAATGTAACTTTATTTTTTTGCATTGTAAGTTTACTTTTTACTGATGTGATTACACTTTGGCACGATGTAATTTTTCATTCTTGTCATGTAACTTTACTTTTTTGAGCTGTATCTTTATTCTTTAACAATATGATTTCACTTTTTTGCTATGTTATTTTATCTTGATACGATGTAACTATACTTTTTTGCATGGTCAACTCCTACTCTTACATCACAGAAAATATTTTCCTATTTATGAGTGAAAATTTTTCATTACAAAAAAACAAAGGCTCCAAATTGGAGCCTTTACTGTAATATAATCTATTCGGTTTTTGATTCCGAAATTGAATAATTATTTAACCATTCTGATTTCTACGGCAACAAAACCTTTTGGAGATTTCTCTTTTTCAAAAGATACTTTGTTTCCTTTTTTAATCGGCTCCATACAGTTGTTACTGTGGAAGAATACATTTTCTTTAGAACCGTCTTCTGTAATAAAACCGTAACCTTTTTCACTGAAAAATGTTACAATTCCCGTCTTAATTAATTCTTCCGCTTCAATAGGAGCTGCACCCAATTGGATGTTGTTGATGTCAAAATCCTCAACATTGCTGTTATCCGGTGGTGTAGAAGTCAATTGACCGTTTGCATCAACATACATGATCATGTCATCAAGACCTTTACCTTTGTTGTTGACCGTTTTACGCTCTTCTCTTTTCTGAGCTTTTTCTTTTGCTTTCTGAACTTTTTTCTTGAAATTTTCTTTTTTTGAGAAAGAATCCGCCATATATATTTAAAAATTTATTTGTTACGAGCTGATATTTGAATGAAGTTTTACTTTAAAACATTTCATTTCATCAAATACTATTTCTGAAATTGATGTAGAAAGGTATCCTATTGTTTTTCAGTAATAATATAAAGATTGCCGGTACAAATATTTTTAAGGAATAAACTGGGGCATCTGAAATGTGAAAACTGAGGGAAAATAAATGTTTTTAACCCTGCCTGAAGCAAAAGTCGAAAACCTTTCTATTAATTGCTATGCAAATATACGAAAATATTATTGGTATTTAAGCTAAATATAACTTTTTCATATTCAATAATTTATAAAACTCATTTTCTTCATTAAAATTAGTACTGAAAAAACTTCGTGTCGATTGTAACAAAATAAAAAACTCAGCTACAAATTAATTGATATATCAATAATTGATCAATCATCATTAAACTTTTAATTATGGGAAAATTAGATTCAATCATATTTTACAACATAGATAAAGCGATAAGAGCATATAGAAATTACGCTCAAAGACAGCTAAAACTCAACGGTTTTACCATTACAATCGATCAATGGTTGATTATTAAAGCAATTCTCGAAAACCCTGAAATCACTCAAAATGAAATCGGAAATTTAGTTTTCAAAGACAATGCTTCTGTGACAAGAATCATCGAGCTATTGGTGAAATCTGAATATGTAATTCGAACCATTCACAGCAAAGACCGAAGGAAAACCAATCTTGAAGTAACAGCTTTAGGTATAAAAATCATTAAGGACGTTCAAAAAATTGTAGAACAAAACAGAGCAATCGCCTTAGATGGAATTTCTAAAGAAGAACTACAAATCATGAACAATACCCTATTAAAAATCTCAGAAAATACAATCAACTCTAAAAAATAAAACACGATGGCACGACTAATCCTATTCATTTTTGTTTTGCTGATGTCTATTTTCAGCAGCAAAATCTCTGCACAAACCGCTTCCCAAATCTACTCTCTTTCGGGAAGCATCGATTCTGATAAAATAAATCAGATAGAAATCAATTTATTTAATTCAGAAAACAAATTGGTAAAAACCGAGATTGCCGATCAAAACGGAAAATTTACATTTAATGATCTTGCAAATGGAAATTACATGGTAAAAATCAACAAAAACGGTTCAGAAGTCTACAAGTCTGAAACTGTTTCTGTAACGGAAAATACAAACCTTCCTATAATTCATTTAAATGAAAAAACCATTGAAGGCGTTACCATAACAAAAGCCAAACCATATATCGAGCGACAGGAAGGAAAAATGATTTTGAATGTCGAAAACAGTATTGCTGCAACCGGAAATTCAGCCTTTGAAGTTTTGGAAAAAGCTCCCGGAGTCAATATTGACGGCAGTGACAATATCAGTTTGAGAGGAAAAGGAAATCTTTTAGTTCAAATCGATGGTAAAAATACACCGATGACCGGAACTGATCTTGCCAATTATCTTCGAGGAATTCCTTCATCAAGTGTAGAAAAAGTAGAATTTATTACTAATCCTTCCTCAAAATACGATGCAGCAGGAACTTCGATTATCAATATTAAACTTAAAAAAGATCAGCGAAAAGGCACGAACGGAAGTCTTTCCACTTCATTGGGAACGGGAAAATATATTAAAAACAATAATAATTTCAGCATCAATCACCGCAACAAAAAAGTAAACATCTTTGCCAATTATGGTTTTGCTTACAGAGAATTTTACAATCATCTTGTTTTAGACAGAAACTTTTACGACAGCAATGGAAATTTCGGGAAAGCCTATATACAGGACAATTATTTAAAATTTAATTTTAGAAATCACATCGCTAAAGCCGGAATGGATTATTATATCAACGACAATAACATTATTGGGTTTTCGGCAGGTTTCGTAAGCAACAGATTTGATCCGAGAGGTGACAATTCAAGTCTGGTTTTAAGCAGTAATCAGCTTCCTGAAAGTACTTTCACCACACAAAACCGCTCAAAAGATCATTGGAAAAATGCTTCTTTCAATCTAAACTATAAATACAAAATCGATTCTTTAGGTTCAGAATTAACGACCGATTTAGATTATATCAATTATTCAAATACTTCGCTCCAGAATTTTGACACGAAAAATTACGCCATCAATGGAGCACTAAGCAGTTTTGATATTTTAAAAGGCGACATCAATGGTGGTTTAAATATTTACTCTTTAAAATCCGATTTATCGAAACACTTGAAAAACAACTGGAAAATAGAATCCGGAATTAAAACCAGCTTCGTAAAAGCCGATAATGATATGCAGTTTTTCGATGCCACTTCGGGAATTTCTATCGTTGATCAAAACAAAACCAATCATTTTATCTATGAAGAAAACATCAATGCATTGTACGGAAACGTATCTAAAAAATGGGATAAATTCAGCACCACATTTGGTTTAAGAGCCGAAAATACCAATGTGACAGGAACTCAGATTACCACCAATCAGGTGAACAAAAAGAATTATACCCAATTGTTTCCGAGTGCCGTATTTTCTTACGATCTGAATGACCAAAATAATATTGAACTTAATTTCAGCCGAAGAATTACAAGACCTAGTTACAATCAGTTGAATCCATTTAAGTTTTTCCTCGATCCTACAACGTACAGAGCCGGAAATCCAGATTTGAATCCGCAAACAACGATGAATTATGAATTCACCTACAGCTTAAAAAACAAATATTTTGCAACGTTAAGCTACAGCAAAACCTCAGATAACATCACCGATGTTTTGAAACCAACCGTAGAAAACGGAAATATTGTGGTAGTTCAGACCAATGATAATTTAAGTTCGGCATCTTATTTAGGGCTATATCTTATTGCTCCCATGAAAGTAGCAAAATGGTGGGATATGAACAACAGCGCCAATTTATACTACGGTTCTTACACCGGAAATATTTCTGATACCTATATTAAAAACCAGGGAAATTTCACTTTCAATGTCAACAGCATCAATTCTTTTAAACTTGGAAATGGTTTTACCGCCGAACTTACCGGAAATTACAGAGCCCGTGAAGTTTATGCTTACATGAATTTAAAACCAAACTGGTATCTGAATATCGGTGCTCAAAAGAAATTTAAAAACAACAGCACCTTGAAATTTGCCATCAATGATATTTTCTTCACCAGTAATCCTGAAGCTAAAAACGTCTATTCCAATTACATCGAAAATTTCGTAATGCGAAGAGAAACCCGTGTTGCAACGCTTTCTTACACCTATAATTTAGGTTCATCTAAAAATGCACAGCCAAGAAAAACAGGTGGTGCGGATGATTTGAAACAGAGAATTGGGAATGGGTAAATCATTGTGAAGAACTAATAACTGTCATTGCGAGGAACGAAGCAATCTTTTGCAAGAGCAGATAAATAAAGATTACGGAATTTCGTAATCTTTATTTTTATGAAGAAATCATATATTTGGGAAAATTATTTGTGAAAATATTTCATTTACTCAAAACCTTCCGATTTTGAGCACCGAATAAATAGTAATAATAGATCACAATCAGAAAAACAGTTAAATTGAGCATTTTTGAGCCTTGAAAAGAAATGAAGCATTATTTATTTACAATCTATTAATTAATCAACGACTCAATCAGCAATTTAAAAATAACAGTATGAGCGAATTTTCAGGGTACGAAAAGATGCCCAATAATTTAAAAAAATTAGGATTAAGTGAAAATGATTTTTCCCAAATGGAAAAATTAAAATGGGTAGTTACAGAAAAGGTGCATGGTGCCAACTTTAGTTTCATCTACGAAAAAGGCACGTTGAAATTTGCCAAAAGAAAAGATTATCTCAGCTGGACAGACGATTTCTTTGGGTTTCAATTGGTTGTAAACAAACTGGAAGACAATATACTGAGCCTTTTTGAACAGCTCAGCAACGAAATCATTGGAGAGAAATACATTGTTTACGGCGAACTTTTCGGAGGCAAATATCCTCATCCGGAAGTCAATCCTATAAACGATTTGCACGCCATTCAAACGGGAGTATATTATGCACCTACAATCGAGTTTTGCGCTTTTGATATTGCGGTAGAAACCAATGGTTCGGATTCTAAATATTATCTGGATTACGAAAGTTCGGTCAATTATTTCAATCAATTCGGGATATTTTACGCCAAACCGTTGTTGATTGGGAAATTCAATGAAGCCATGAATTTCAACATCAGAATCAATTCAACCACTCCCAAAGAATTTGGACTTCCGGAACTGAACGACAATTTGATAGAAGGCGTTGTCATCAAACCTTTTAACCAAATAGATAATACGATATTTCAAAGACCGATAGTGAAACTGAAAAATCCTGAATTCGACGAAGAAGATAAATTTCATGAGGCAGAAAAATGGTCGTTCATCCCGAATGTATCGTCCAAAACGGAAGATTTATCTTTCATCGTAGAAGAATTGAGAAATTACGTCACTCAAAACAGATTGCAAAGTGCAATCTCAAAAATAGGAACCTTGGATGCGAACAATCAAGTTCGGATTTCGGAAATTAAAAAAGAATTTTCGGAAGATGTAGTAACCGATTTCAATGAAAACAATAACAACCTTTTGAACGATTTGTCTCCCGCCGAAAAAGAATGGATTCTGACAAGAATTCATGCCGAAATAAACCGAATAATCACTGCAAATCTTACCAATTCTTAAGTTGTGATAGGGAACGATAATTATTAAAAAGATATTTAATCATGACTGATAAAGCATTAAAAATCAATACAAGTCAAACACCAGAAAAGTTCATTCATTCAGCCAATGAAATTATTACTTTTCTCGTTGAGAGTTTACAAAAAATCGACATTTTAGATAAAGAAGTATTTGAAAGGAATGAAGCACTATTAAACCCGAAAGAGCCAAGTTTAATACAACCCGGAGAAATGGAATTGGTTGCTGAGTATACAGAAAGGCGAAAAATGATTACAGATTCAATTTCTTTGAAACCTCAGGAAGATTTTGGATATTTTCCCGGTAAGCCGTCAAGATATGATTATATGAATGATACGACAGTTAAAATTGATTTCATAATGAAGTCAAATACTCGTGCCGTTATCGAGATAGAATATGAATACTTTACTAAAAGAAAAGACCAGTTTATAATCAGGAACGTAGAAAATAATTGGAAAATTGAATCAAAAAATGTGCTTTTAAGCAGAAAGGATGGATGGGAAAAAAAGAAAGCTGAACTATAAAAATTCAGGAAAAATTTTGTTGGACAAAAAGGCTAAAATTAGGAAAACTTATTATTGAAATATATTATGTTGGATAAAGTAAAATCTTTTATTTTTTCATTATTGGAGAACTCAAATATTTCGGTCAATAATGAAACAACAAAGAGAAATAGGGAATTATTAAAAGTTAGGGATTCGGAAGAAAACTTTAAAGAAGTTCTCGAAACAGTTAATATAAATGTTCCAAAAGAAGATTGGAAATATTTAGACTTGGGTAGTCTGATTTTAGATTGGTCTTCCACAACCAATGAACCCGATGAAGAATATCTTTGGGGAGGCTTTAAAATACATAGTTATTCCTCTGCATTAAGAACTCCTTCCCATTTTTGGGATAATTATAATGACGACAGCCGTTTTTGGGAAAACAATCCACAACCCGAAGCAGAAGCTGTTTGGAAGGATTTTTTACCTAAACTTAATTATTTCCATAAATCATCACCCGCTGCGCAAAGTCTCCGACTTTGCGCAATATCTTAAATTCAAAACTGATAATCCAGATCTATAATCCGTACTTACATTAAAAAAACAAAAACCCTAACCTCCCGTTAGGGTTTTTGTTTCTCCAAACTTAACATAATATCCTCACAATCAAAATATTTCAAGCAAAAACCATTTCAAATCAAAATAAATTTTATATTTGAAAAATAATTTAAAACACAAATACTTATGTCATCTACATCTGAAGTAGGACACGCCAAAAATGTGGCAAACCTACAAAAACTTACCCAGCAAGTTTCCGTTTACACTCTTTACAATCCGCCGGTTCCAAATCTTACAGTTGCCAATCTTCAGGCATTGTATGCCACAGCTAATGCAAAATTAGCCGAGGTCGAAGACAAACGAAACGCCAACAAAAACGCCATCGCTTTGCGTCAGACCGCTTTCGAAAACCTAAAAACAACCTGTACCCGTATCATCAACCGTTTAGAAATTTTGGGATTACTGGCGGGAACATTAGATCAGGCAAAATCCTTAAACCGTTCTATCCAGGGCAGTAGTAAGAAAAAAACAATTTCCTCAAAGACAGACAACGAAGAACAATCCACCAACAACCCCATTTCTACTTCCCGACAGTCATTCACCCAACAAACAGAAAATTTCGGAATTCTTCTGCAGCTGTTGGCAACCATTCCCAATTACAGTCCAGATGAAGCCGAACTACAATTAACCAATCTCAATACCTACCACACTTCTTTAATCAGCGCTACTCAAGCCGTAGACCAAACCGAAGCCGAACTCAACGTAAAGCTGATTGAGAGAAACCAGATTTTATATACAGAAGAAACAGGGCTCTACTCCATCGCCCAAAACGTAAAAAAATATGTAAAAAGTCTTTACGGAGCCACTTCACCTGAATATACAACGGTTTCACCCATTATATTTACGAAGCAAAAATAATATTTACTTTTCCTAAAGCGATACAAGAATAAAATCATGAACAATAAGGATAAGAATATCCGTAATTGTTAAGAAGTCAACATATAACAGCTTGTTTGTCTTTCCGTAGGAATCTAAACTACCCTGTTTTTATTGTATTGAGATTCCTCCGGAATGACAAAACGGCTGCTGGATTCAGCGCTATACTTAAAAACGGAGATACATTTCAATATTCTTTCAACCTAAAGTTACATTCTTACGATGTAACTTTATTTTTTTGCGATATCATTTTATATTGGCATAATCTGACTTTATATTTTAGCGATATTGATTTATATTTTTGCATCATCAAGTTCTATTCTTCCGTCTGTAAGTTATATTCTTCTGTCTGCGAGTTATATTTTTATGTCTGCAAACTATATTCTTGCTTTGTGAAATACTATTGATATGATATAAAATACCATTTTTGTCTAAAAAAAATTATCCAAAATTCCTTAATGCCCAGGAGGAGAAATATCTGTGTAGAACAATAAATCATATATAAAACTATTTTATCAAATTGAGATTGCTTCGTCACTTCGTTTCTCGCAATGACATAAAACAAAACCACCGGAAATTCGGTGGTTTTATATCTATATGATTTTAAAAATCTTAAGCTTCGTTCAAAGGCTTATGTTCTCCAGGCTGATCTTGCCCTTCAGGATTTACATTTCCTTCAGGTCTTGCCGGTCTGTCTGGTCTTCCTTGACCTTCCGGTCTTGTTGGTCTATCCGATCTGTTTTGTCCTTCTGGTCTTCCCTGTCCTTCTTCTCTTGGTTTTTGCTCAGGTCTTGGTGGTCTTGGCAATAAAACTTTTCTTGAAAGTTTCATTTTCTTACGGTCATCATAACCCATAAATTTCACCTCAACTTCGTCACCTTCTTTGTAAGGAACTTTATCAAGACGAGCCCATTCGATTTCAGAGATATGAAGAAGTCCTTCAGTACCTTTTGCAATCGCTACAAAAGCTCCGAAATCCATTACTTTCACTACTCTACCTTGGTAAACTTCACCAATAACAGGTACAAAAGTAATTTCGTTGATTCTTGCAATCGCCTCGTTGATTTTCTCTCTGCTAACACCAGAAATTTCAATTCTACCGATTTCACCAACTTCTTCAATTGCGATAACAGTATCAGTATCTTTCTGCATTTGCTGAATGATTTTTCCACCAGGTCCGATTACAGCACCGATAAAATCTTTAGAGATTTCCATCATCACCATTTTCGGAGCATGAGGTTTCACATCTTCTCTTGGAGCAGAAATAGTTTCATTCAATTTATCAAGAATATGTAATCTTCCGTTTCTAGCTTGTAGAAGCGCTTTCTCCATAATATCCATAGATAATCCTTGGATCTTAATATCCATCTGACAAGCAGTGATTCCGTCTGCAGTTCCTGTTACTTTAAAGTCCATATCACCTAAGTGATCTTCGTCTCCTAAGATATCAGAAAGTACAGTGAATTTTCCTGTTTTAACGTCAGTTACCAATCCCATTGCAATACCAGAAACTGGTTTTGTAATTTGGATACCTGCATCCATCAAAGCCAATGTACCTGCACAAACTGTCGCCATAGAAGACGAACCGTTTGATTCTAAAATATCAGAAACGATACGGATTGTATAAGGATTTTCTTCCGGGATCATGTTTGCCAAAGCTCTTTGAGCTAAGTTTCCGTGACCAACTTCTCTTCTTGAAGTTCCTCTTAAAGGACGAGCTTCACCGGTTGAGAATGGAGGGAAGTTATAATGAAGGAAGAATCTTTCGTCATAATTAGCCATCACACTGTCCACCATATTTGCATCTTTCACTGAACCTAAAGTTACAGCTGTCAAAGATTGAGTTTCACCTCTTGTAAAGATTGCTGAACCGTGAGCTCCAGGTAAATAATCAATTTCGCTCCAGATTGGACGAATTGTTTCAGGATCACGACCATCAAGACGGATTTTATCATTGATAATCATCTGACGCATCGCTTCTTTTTCCACATCGTGGTAATATACTTTTGCAAAAGGAGTTACTCTCTCCAATTCTTCAGGATGCTCTACATATTGAGCTAAAAATTCAGCCAAAACAGCTTTGAATTTCTCACCTCTTTCTTCTTTTCCTGAAGGAGTTTTCGCTACTTCATATACTTTATCGTAAGTTTCTTTCCACACTTTCTCACGAATTGCTTCGTCGTGATTTTCGTGGCTGTATTCTCTTTTTGGGAATGATTTACCTACTTTTTCAGCTAATCTTTCCTGAGCTTCAACTTGTTTTTTGATTTCAACGTGAGCAAATTGAATCGCTTCAAGCATTTCTGCTTCAGAGATTTCTTTCATTTCACCTTCTACCATTACGATAGAATCTTTCGTTGCTCCAACCATAATGTCCAGGTCAGCAATTTTAAGATCTTCTAATTTCGGGTTGATAGAAAGTTCACCGTTGATTCTTACTACTCTTACTTCAGACATCGGTCCGTTGAAAGGAATATCAGTAATTGCAATCGCTGCAGATGCTGCAAGACCTGCTAAATCATCTGGAATAGACTGTCCATCGTAAGAAATCAATGAAATCATTACCTGAACCTCCGCATGGAAATCTTCCGGGAATAAAGGTCTCAAAACTCTATCTACCAAACGCATTGTCAGGATTTCCTGATCAGATGGTCTAGCTTCTCTTCTAAAGAAGTTTCCAGGGATTTTACCACCTGCATAGAATTTTTCTCTGTAATCTACTGTCAATGGTAAGAAATCTACACCATCTCTAGCTTCTTTACTGGCTACAACAGTTGCTAAAAGCATTGTTCCGCCCATTTTTACTACTACAGATCCGTCGGCTTGTTTTGCCAGTTTCCCTGTTTCTAATGTGATTTCTCTGCCGTCTGCAAGAGTAATCATCTCTGTAATTGCTTGAGGTACACTCATAAATTGTTTTGTGTCGCACTCCGTATTGAGTGCTTTAATTAATTATATTTCGTCTAAATTATCGTGCAAATTTAGTGTTTTTGTTTTACATAGAACGGTTAAACTTATTTAAGCAAAACATCTCCGTTATATTTAAATTAAATTATAAATTTTTCTTATTAAAAATTCTGTAACCGAGCCTCCATTCTATATAATCAGCTTTATGGAAAATGAATGAACGAAGACCAATTCCGATCAACAGATTTTTCCCGATTGTGTATTGGAAACCAACTCTCTGATAAAAAATAGTTTTATCATAACGCTTGTCGATTGTCTTTTTAAATAAATAAAAACCAGGCTGAACCTGAATGGCAAATTTTGAAATTGAGAGTCGGTAAGATGGAAAAATATTCAGCAAAAGTTGATCATTTTGAAATCTTTTTGTTGTCTGAATTTTACCGTTTTCATCCTGATAAAATTTATGGTTGTAATCTTCGTCATACATTACACCCAATCCTAATCCAAGTGAAGATTTATAGGTAATTTGTCTGTGATAAACCGTTTCCAAACCCCAATTCTGATAATATCTTCCTTTAAATTTATCAATCAAATCAACATCATCATAAGTAAATCCTTCATCTTTTCCATAAAAAATAGAATGTCTTACGCCTCCAAAAACATTCACATCCAAAGTAGAATATTTGTCAAATACCGACAAAGTATCTTTCGGAGCAAATTGTCTTTCATCAAAATGATATGTGAGAGAAAGCTGTGAATTGAATATATTCATTCCCTTATTTGGAAGTTTCAAGGCACCATTTGAAAAATGAGTAAAATTTAAACCCAATCCTAAATCTAAATGTTTGGAAAGATAATATTTATAATTGGCTCCAAAATTAATATAAACACTCACTGAAGATCCGAAAGTTTGATTAAGATACCCTTTTTCCTGATCAAAAGGCGTCCAATTGAAAGCAAAACCACCGCTTGTATTGTAACTCCAGGAGTGAGTTGGTGTTTCTTTGATTACTCCACCAAAAGTTCCGTAAACAGCGAAAGGCCTTCCCATATCACTGTTTTTCAAGAAATCATAGGCTACAATTCCTCCTCCATAATAAGGTCTTCCAAATCTTTTGTGCCACTCCTGACTTCCATCGGTTTGTACGGCAAGTTCTGCAGAAGCGCCGATAAATTCTCTATGCTTAAGTGTTTTAAGATAATCATTAGTTCCTAAAAACTTTCCAAACTGCAAACCTACTGAAGCCTGAAGATTTGATCTTGGAATACTATCCAATTCCTGAGAACTGTAAAAACCTGAAATCAGCAGAAATAAAAATAAATAAAAGTGTTTCAAATCAGTGGATTAATTTAAAAGAGACAAATTTAAATGATTTCTTTAAAGATTTGTTAAATTCTTATGCTAAGTTTTAAAATTTTGACCGTATTTCAGACAAAAAAAGCAACCTCTTTCGAAGTTGCTTCTTTATTCTGGAAACCGGATAGATTATTTTCTTAATCCTAGTTCAGCGATAATCGCTCTGTATCTTGTAATATCTTTTTTCTTAAGATAATCCAATAAACTTTTTCTCTTACCTACTAATTTCACCAAAGATCTTTCAGTATTGAAATCATGACGATTAGCTTTCAAGTGCTGAGATAAGTGGTTAATTCTGAACGTGAAAAGAGCTACTTGTCCTTCAGCTGTTCCTGTGTCTTGTGCAGATTTACCGTGCTTTGCGAAAATTTCTGCTTTTTTTTCTGTTGTTAAGTACATTCCAATATTGTTTAATGATTATTATGTAACGGGTGCAAAAGTACGACTATTTTTTAATTCAGCAAAAAACATTTTAGAATTACATTAAATCTTTTAAATAATTTTATTTTCAAGTCGTTGATTTTTCAATATTTAAATTAAAATATCATTAAGATTTTCAACTTTGGAAACATTATTGATTCCATATATTAATTTTGATAGAAAAATATGTTAAAAAAATCTTAATAAAATTATGCCATCCCATTAAAAGACAGTAATTTTACAGCCGACAAAAAGATGAAAAATTTTTTATTTTACACGTTTATTTCTTCTGTATTTATCATCAGTATTTCTTCTGTAAAAGCACAGAAAAGCATTGGTCATGATAATATAAAGAAAATCCTGTACTTCAACCCTGAAGTAGAACCCGATATTGAAGAAATAAAAGAACCTACTAATCATGCTTTCTTTAGCGCAGTTTCGGATAACATTAGTGCCTTTCGAAAAAATAAAATGTTGAGATCTGAAATTCAGGTTTCTTTCGACAGCATTGATTCTAAAACCATTATTGAATACTGCAAAAACAATGATGCAGATTTCGCTATTGTTCCAAAAGTAAAATATTTCAAAGTAGGATTGGGAAAATATGTTTTCTCTAATCAGGTTGTCATAAGTATGAAACTTTTTGATTCTGAAGGAAATCTTATTACCTCATCAGATTATGATACTTACCGTAAAAATATGCGACTTTTAGGTTCTGCTGCAAACTCCATAAAAATTGGAACAAACGGCGCCATGAAAAATATTTTGAAAGAGTTAAGGAAAATTAAACCTTCTGTAGAAGCTGGTTTTTAAACTTTAAATAAACCTTAAATTTAGTACATCGGTCTCCAATTCTAAAAAATTTGGGCTATTTTTGCATATCAAAAATTTCATGTTTTGAATTCTACAGACGAACTTACCTTTAATCCCGCCGATATTGCCGAAAGACTTAGCGAACTTCACGCTGATGAAAGACTGTTGGCTTTTCTGAAAGTTCCGAAAGAATATAAAGCTGATGTTTTTTCACATTTAGATCCTGATTTTCAAGAAGAAACCATTCGAAGTATTGGAAGTGATGACGTTTCAGAAATCCTGAATGCAATGACTCCCGATGACAGAACGGCTCTGTTTGAAGATTTTCCGGATGAATTGATTAAATATTCTATCAACCATTTAAATCCGCAGGAACGAAGAATTGCCCTGAAACTTTTAGGTTATAATTCTGATTCTATCGCCCGTTTGATGACGCCTTATTACATTCAAATCCGTAAAGAATGGACCGTAAAAAGATGTCTTCAACAGATTAAAAAAGTCGGGAAAAAGGTAGAAACCATAAACCATCTTTACGTTGTTGATGAAAGAAATCATTTGATTGATGATTTGGCTTTGGGAAGTTTATTGTTAGTAGAAGAAGATACTTTGGTTTCTGAACTTACAGATAATCAATTCGTTGCTATTAAAACAACAACCTCTAAAGAAGACGCCGTTACGTATTTCGAAAAATACGACCGAACTGCACTTCCTATTATTACAGAAGCCGGGGTTTTGGTTGGAATTGTAACGATCGACGATATTTTAGATCAAATTGAATCACAAAACACCGAAGATATTCAGAAATTCGGGGGTGTTGAAGCCCTTGATGATCCGTATATTCAAACCCACTGGTTTGAAATGATTAAAAAGCGCGGACTTTGGCTGATTGTTCTTTTCTTTTTACAGCTGATTACAGCATCCGTCATGGGTTTTTATGAAAATGAAATCGAAAAGGCGGTAGTTTTAGCATTATTTATTCCTTTAATAATTTCAAGTGGAGGAAATTCTGGTTCGCAGGCTGCAACTTTGATTATTCGTGCAATGGCTTTACAGGAAATCACTGTAAAAGACTGGTGGACTGTGATGAAAAAAGAATTGGTGACAGGTTTAATTTTAGGAACTTTCTTAGGCGTCATTGGGTTTTTCAGAATTATGATTTGGCATAAGCTCGGTTGGTTCGATTATGGTGATTACTGGTTTTTCATAGGAATCAGTGCAGGAATTTCTTTGGCAATGATTGTACTTTGGGGAACAATTTCCGGTTCTATGGTTCCCTTTATTCTTAAAAAATTCAATCTCGATCCCGCAACTTCTTCGGCTCCATTTGTTGCAACTTTGGTGGATGTTACCGGATTAATTATTTATTTTACGATTGCAGCAATGTTTTTAACCGGAAAACTTTTGTAATTTTAGGCAAAGTCTAAAATTTTATGCGAGTTATTTCTTTAGTACCTTCTATTACAGAAGCTTTATTTGATTTAGGTTTAACGGAAAATGAAGTTATTGGCAGAACAAAATTCTGTATTCATCCTTCAGAGAAGGTAAAAAACGTAGAAATTATCGGCGGTACAAAAAATCTTAATATTGAGAAGATTAAAAGCTTAAAACCTGATTTAATTTTAGCTAACAAAGAAGAAAACGTAAAAGAACAGGTTGAAATTTTAATGAAAGATTTCAAAGTGAATGTTTATAATACCGAAACAGTTGAAGACAATTATTATTTATTAAAAAACTTAGGATTACTCTTTCATAAAGAAGAAAAAGCGCAACTTTTCAATCTTAAAATCTACGAAGTTCTCAATCAGACTAAAATTAATTCTAAAATAAAAGTCGCTTATCTGATTTGGAATAATCCTTATATGACGGTTGGTTCAGATACATTTATTCATCATATTTTAACTGAAATTGGTTTTGAAAATATTTTTAAAAATCGAACCCGTTATCCGGAAATTCAAACTGAAGATTTAAAGGAAGCTGATGTTATCATGCTTTCTTCTGAACCTTTTCCATTTAAAGAAAAACATATTGAAGAGTTAAAAACTGTTTATCCTGACAAAAAAATAATGATTGTTGACGGAGAAGCTTTTTCCTGGTATGGAACGCATATTGCGAAGTGTGAAAATTATTTTAAAGAACTTATTGTTGAATTTAATAATTAATTAAACATACACTTTGTCATTCCGTAGGAATCTAAATGTTTGCACTTTTTCTAAGCTGTTGAGATTCCTGCGGAATGGCAAACTTTGCGGTTAATTATATTTGCTAAAATTTCAAACAAAAAAACTCCGACGAAAATCGGAGTTTATATTTTAATTTAAATAAGATTACAAAATCTTTGAAACTTCATTACAAAGCCATTCCAGCAATTCTAAATCTTCTTTTGTAAAAGGATCGATAGTATGAGAATCAATATCGATTTGCCCAATATTTTCTCCGTTTTTGAAGATAGGAACTACAATTTCCGCCTTTGTATCGATTGAACAGCTCAAATAATTATCCTGCAAATGCACATCAGGAACAATGAACGTTTGGTTTGAAACAGCAACCTGCCCGCAAATTCCTTTACCGTAAGGAATAATGATGTGATCGGTTTCTGCTCCAACATAAGGGCCTAATTTTAACTCATCTTTATCTCCGTTTTTGAAATAAAAACCAGTCCAGTTGAAATAAGAAATTTCCTGATCCAACAAATGGCAAACTTTCTCAAGTTTCTCCTCAGTATTATGTTTTGGACTTTCTAAAATAAATGAAAGTCTTTTTTTTAATTCAGACATTATAATAATTTTTTATGAAAATTGTTTTAGAGACAGCTCGTTTTTAAAACCGAACATCGCTCTTTCTTTTATCATTTCTGCAACTCCTTCCGGAACCTGATTTTCCCAACCACTCATGTTACAGGCAATTTTTCTTAAAATTTCTCTTGAATAAATCTCCAAAAACTCAGGATTGTAATTTTTAATATCTACAATACGATTATTCAACTTGAAATATTTGTATAAATCTTTCAAATTCTCTTCTACTTTTAAGTTTGAAGAATCTAATAACTCATGAGTTTCAGGGTCTTTGTAAGGATAAAGGTAAACCCTCATTCCGTTTCTGAAAAACTTACCAAATGCTTCCAAAATTCCACCTGAAAGATCTTTATAATATTTCTCGTCAAATACCATCAACATGTTGTTTACTCCCATTGTAACGCCAATATCACCGTTTGTATAATGTGAGAAATAATCTATTAATCTGTAATATTCTGAGAAGTTTGAAATGATAACTGTATATCCTAATTTACCAAGAACGTCTACTCTATCAAGGAAATCTCTTTCATCAATATCTCCGTCTGCACGAAGGTTTGAAATGGTAATTTCGATTAAAATCTCTGTTTCTTCCTGAGTACAGATTGCATCTTTTAGAAACATATCGATTCCGCTTTTAAGCATATCAATATTAACCTTTGTAACCGGCCTGAAACTACCTCTTACCGCAAAAATATTTTTCTTATATAAAATATCTGCAGGAAGCATATTGTTCCCTTGAGAATTAAAAATTACAGCATCGGTCATATTATTTTTCACGAGTTGTAAAGACATTAATCGGTTATCAACGTAAGCAAAAGCCGGCCCGTTAAAATCAATCATATCAATCTCAAGACTGTCTATTGCAATATCATCGTAAAGAGACTCGATTAATCTTCGTGGGTTATCGTAATAATGATAAGCTCCGAAAATAAGATTTACACCAAGATTCCCAAGGGTTTCCTGCTGTAAAGTAGCATCATTTTCTTTGAATTTAACGTGGATTACAATTTCATTATAATCTTCATTTTCATTCACCTGAAAACGAATTCCTACCCAACCGTGACCTTTTACCGTTTTATCAAAATTGATTGTGGTTACCGTATTTGCGTAAGAAAAATACTTTCTCCCGGGATTGTTGTCTCTTGAAATTCTTTCTTCAATAAGTGACACTTCATAACGAAGCATTTTGCGAAGTCTGTTTTGGGTAACATACCTGTTTTTTACTTCTTTTCCGTAGATGGCATCACTAAAATCTTTGTCGTAAGCCGACATTGCCTTAGCAATTGTACCGGAAGCTCCTCCTGCTCTAAAAAAATGTCGAACAGTTTCCTGTCCTGCTCCAATCTCTGCGAAAGTACCGTAAATGGTAGGATCTAGATTAATTGTTAATGCTTTTTGTTTAGGAGTTAATTTCTGATACATTAGGACATTAAATTTTTGTAAATTTACCAAAATTAAAACAACCTCAAAACAAAATGAAGTTGAAATTTTTAGGAACAGGAACTTCACAGGGTGTACCGGTAATTGGCTGCACTTGTGAGGTGTGTACTTCACAAAATCCAAAAGACAGCCGTTTCAGGGCTTCAGCAATGGTCACCACCGATGAAAACCGAAAAATCCTTATCGATTGTGGACCAGATTTCAGGCAACAAATGCTTCTCAACAAAGAAAGTCATGTAGACATTACTCTTCTCACCCATGAACATAACGATCATGTGATTGGTTTGGATGATATGCGCCCTTTGATTTTTAAAAGTGGTGAAAACATGTCCATTTATTGCCTATCAAGAGTTGGAAACGAAGTCAAAAACCGTTTTCCTTACGCTTTCGCAGATGTAAGATATCCCGGAGCGCCGGCTTTCGATTTGCACGAAATTGATAATAAAATTTTCACTGTTTTAGATACTGAAATCACTCCGATTGAAGTTATTCATTATGAAATTTCTGTTTTGGGATATAAGTTTAAAAATCTTGCTTATATAACCGATGCTAATTTCATTTCTGATTCGGAAAAAGAAAAACTTCATGGTTTGGATGTCTTAATTTTAAACTGCATTCGCAAATTTGATCCCCATCCTTCCCATTTTGTGTTGCCGGATATTATAAAACTGTTTGAAGAACTAAAACCTAAGAAATTATTTTTGACTCATATCAGTCATCATTTTGGTTTGCATGACGTTGAAGATAAACAACTTCCACTCGGAATCCACCTTGCTTACGATGGTTTAGAAATAAATTTTTAAAGAAAAGTTGATAAAAAGTTTTTGAATAATAGAAAAAGTTTCTATATTTGCACACCGATTTACAGCACAATAACACTTGCCCAGGTGGCGGAATTGGTAGACGCGCTGGTCTCAAACACCAGTTCTTAGGAGTACCGGTTCGATCCCGGTCCTGGGTACTTTAGGAGATAACTACTTGATAGTTATCTCTTTTTTTATGCACACAAATACCATACTTGAAGCTATTTTTTTATCTATATTTTTTTTAAAACGTTCACATTATTTAGTTATATATAAAAACATTCAGCAAAGCATAGAAATGTTTCGAGATTTCTTCAGATAACGGTAAAAAGAAAAAATGGCAACAACTTAAGATAGTTGGTGCCATTTAACTTTATAAACACTTGCCTCCAAGCAGTTTATAGGCTTAGATATAAATACAGCTCCTATAAAATATTTTAGAAATATGTTTTTAAACTTTTATATTTAACGGTTTTTTAAATTAAATATCATATTGTTTAGCATATACTGGTTTTTCGTCAAATATAAAACCTTTACCTCCGACTATACCTGTTATTTTTTGAAAACCTTGAAGGATAAACATTGTACCGACGTTATCATGCATTACTTCTATATCAGCCTTACTGTAATTAAAAATCTCAATTCTTTGTCCTAATATTGGTTTACTAGGCAGTATAACGGTTCCTCTAGTTACAATATAAATATGTGCATTTCTTGAATTTCTCACGTTTCCGTCTGTGTTATACAAAGGATTCAAAATCAATTGCATATCATCCCCATAAACGTTCGTTGTATCAACAGAAATATTTCCTGCTAACTGAACTTTGTCTTCATCATTGGTTACTTCTTTACCTATGGAAAGCAATTTTGCATCAAAATGAATATTTAAACCTTCAAAATCATTTACTGATGAACCATATTTGAGATATTCATTTATTCTACCAGCATAAAATCTATCATTGCTTAAATCTACTATACCTATCTCACCCCCAATATTATCTTCGCCAAACACTAAATGACCATAACCTATGTTGTTCATTAAATTTACATTAGTAAAACTTGGTGATTGTCCTACTCCTAACCATTGGTTAATGTTATTTAAGAGGTTTAAGTTAGAATGCGTATGAGAACTTCCTCCTGCTGCCGCATTCCATGAATTAATATTTGCCTGAGTAATATTATATACCGGATGTGATTTAGGGATGAAATTCGTGTTTACCCATGCTTGTGTGGCGAAGTCATTTGGATTAAGATTATCGCTTGTCCAAAATTTAATATATTTTTCCCATTTTGATGAATCAAAATCTGCTTTAACAAAACCAATCTCATTACTATATTTTGAAGATATTATAGCTGTTGATTTTTTAACATCTGCCCCTGTATATGAAGATATCCAAAGAGCATCATTCCAAATATCAGGTGCTCCAACATTTGCACCATGCAACATCTGTAGTTTAACTTTACCTCCTCCAAAATATTCTGAATTTGGTTTTTCGAATCCACCTATATAGTCAGAACCTAAGTATTGATTATTATTGTAGTTCTTATGATTATTTACATATGCATCATACCACTGCGAAGAATTACCGTGAATTGTAGATGTGAATGATTCTCCTGTTATAACTTTAGCTCTAAAGTTTTCATATGAACTTCCAGGATTATCAATTATACATATCTGCCCACTTGCATCCATTCGAATTTGAGAAGCAACTAAGCCTGGCTGATGGAAAGAAATACCTGGTATTACAGTAGAACCATTTCCTCTTACCTCAAGTGCAGCTTCGTAATAATTATTACCAGTTCCGCCAGTAAATACTTTTTGTGCAATAATAGTTTGAGGTGTATATATTGATACATAGTTTAATAAATCAGTTTGTGTTGCATAATTTAAAGGATTAAAGTTTTTTTCATCCCAAGTTTTTATCCATCCACTATCGACTCCATTTTCCATTCTTCTATACTGTAGAGAATTCCCTCCAGTCATTTGAACTGCTATCTCTCCATTATATCCGGCTCCATTATTATGAAGCATCTTAATTCTATAATACCAATCATCTGTAGGATTTCCTTGACTAACTCCAGATGTATTAATGTAACCTGCTACTTGCCCCCAGGTGGCATCGGCTAGATTACTTTGACCTCCTGAGTTACCCATTTTCCCCATAATCGTAGGGTTACTTTGCAATCCATTAGATGAATTAACCCAAGTATCTGTTGCATTAGAACCAGCTCTTAAAGCATAATTTTGTGCTATAAATGATTGTGTAGCTAAAAATACATAACCATCTGTTTGATGATATATATATGGTGCGCCTGTTGATAATCCAGAACTAAATCCTAATGCATAAGCATTTTCAAATGAGTTTACTTTTCCATTCAACTGGTTTACGGTAGCATAACTTTGAATATCTTTAGAGTCAATGAGTCTTCGCCACTCTTGTTGACCACCGCCGTACCAAGTTTTATAGTAAATACCTTGTCCAGTAGATGTACGAGCAAATAAAGTAAACCCTAAATTCTTACTATTTGAATCATAAGCGTTAAAATTAGCAAAAGTTCCTTCAATAGTCTTATTAGATAAATCCCCGTCAAAGTCATTTCCGGAATTACCCAATGATACCCATTGATTACCATTAGGAATTAATTCAGATTGATTAGCAACTGTACCATTATAATTTTGATAAAAGTTATTTATATGTCTATGATCTCCCTGCCCTAATAAAACATAATCATTAGATGAGCCCGTTTTTAAGAATCCACCAGCTTCAACATTTTGAGCAAATTTTCCAAAACCTACCCCTGTTACATGAAATAAATTTTCAAGTGTTGAATAATTTTTAACTGCAAATCCACTAGATACTGCAAAACCATCATAATCATCAGAAAAATTTTTAACACTATGGGCTATATCATTTGAACCTTTTAATCTAATTTCTTTCCCATTATCAATTGATAATGATGAATAGAATGAAGATATATCTTTGTAAAACCTTGCTACATAAAATGGATTATCGTTATCATTTCCTGCCCAGAATCTAATTGACTGACCTCCTTGATTAGCCATGATATCTAAACCACCTCCTTGATTTGTTGAAATTCCATAACCAAATTCAACTCCTGAACCCCAATTACCTATATTATAAAAAGATGATTCAGAAGTCACTTTCCCCATAGGTGTTGTGGTAGTACCGCTCCAATTAAATGTTTGAGATTGTACTAATGAAGCATTACCTAATTTTTTTTGATTAATGTCAATATTTTGACTAGAGCCATTATATGGAACATAATTTGACAGATCTGATTGAGTTGCTGGATTGGGTAAATTAGCACTTGTCCAAAACTCATAGTAAGAACCCCAATCTGTAGCATCATAATCTTGTTTAGTAAATCCAATTCTATTATTACTTTTATCAGACCATAAAGCAGTAGAACCTTTAACATCTGAACCTACATAAGAAGATAACCAAAGTACATCAGACCAACCTAATCCTGAATTAACATTACCACCATTAAGCATTTGAAGCTTTAATTTACCTGCTCCAAAATATGACGAGTTTGGTTTTTCATTACCGCCACCTACATAATCAGAGCCAAGCCATTGATTATTTCCGATTGCTTTATGATTACCCCAAATATATGCTGATTGCCATTCTGATGAATTACCATTACCACTATAAACAGTATTCGGGAAATTTGTATTTCCTGATTCATCAAGAATTGTTGCGGTTCTTACAATGTTTGCAAAAACACCACTATATTGGCGAACGTAAATTGGTTCATTACCATCATCACCTGTTGCAATTTCTAAATAACCTTGGTTTGAACCAGCCGTATTACCATAAACCCTCCAATAATCATTATCACCAATGTTACCCATAATTCCACCAACATTATTGGCGAAATTAATCATACCCGTCATTGTATCGCCTGACTTTGAAACTTTTTCATTTAGTTGAGAAATCGTAGCATAGTTACTGAGATTAAGCGCATTGATTGCAGCAGTAATATCACTGTTTTTAGCAATTCTTTCCCATGAACCCCAATTACCAGCAACAGCAGTTCTTATATACATTGAATCATTTGTACCACTACTGTAAGGAATAGCTATTTGCGCTCTATATCCTCCAGCCGTGTACGAACCTAATTGGATAATATAATGATAATCGGCAGTAAGTCCTTGTCCTGGATTAAATCCCTCTGCGTTATAAATTCCTGGTTCTAATGTCAACGAATTTAATTCAGCAAGAGAAATATTTACATTTCTTAAACTTCCTGCTGTCGCTACATTCTTTATTGCATCCGCTGTATTATCTACATTTCCTAAGCCAACATCAGTTCTTGTTAAATTAACAATACCGGTTTGCCCATTTACTGATTGAACAGCTCCTGATGCAATTTGGATATATGTTGAACCACTCCATCGATACGTGTGATTTGTATCTGTTGATACATATATTTTACCTGTTTCCCCAACAGTAGGGAAGCTTGATAAACTACTAAACTCTAAAACATCATCTACATAACTAGGTAATTGTGATTCAGGAACTTTACCTCCATTGTCTAATGTAGCAACACCATTGGCTTGACCTTTTTCGGATGAAGGTATATAGTTACTTGGTGTAAAATTATGTGAAGTCCAAATAGTACCTGCACCAACACCATTTTTCCAATGTGTTAATTCACCTGATTCAATTTGAATATTTTGTAATGAAGTATTGCCTAAATATAAAGTATTGCCTTGTCCTGATAAAATTTGAGAACCTGTAAAATTGGAAGCCAATAATGAACCACCAGATAATATAACATGGGGTGCAGTTAAACCTCCTGTCATTGTATCGCCCGACTTATTTACTTTTTCTGCAAGTAAGTTTGGGATACTGGAAGTCAGGAAAGTATCTCGTCTAAAATCAACTGGCAAAGCTTGTCCCTCATTAATTAAAGAACTTGTATTACCATCAAATTCAGCGCCCCAATTAAACGAATCGAATGGCACATCGTCCCAACCATATGCCATAAGATCGGTGACGGCTAATCTAGGATAAGCCAAGTACATTACTATATTTACATATAGAATATTATTAGAATCTTTTAAAAACTCTATTCTTATTATGTCTTCAGAATTTCCAGCTTTCCAGGTAATATTTGTTAGATAGTTACTATCAGCATATTTGTAATTATTTACATTAAACTCATAATATGCATGAGCATAGGTATATAATTTAACAGTAAAAGTTCCCATATTTCCAGAAGTCAATCCCGTTCTAATCAGAACTGAATTGTATCCTCCGCTTCCTGAAATATTAACCAAAGAAAGACCTAAACCGTTATGCTTTATACTTCCGTTGGTAATAAATCTATTTACATTACTTATATTCTTACTATTTACGTCGAAATTTTGAGTTGCTCCAGTGTAAGGAACAAAATTTTCTATTTGATCTTTAAAAACAAATTGTCTCCAGTTTCCCCAATTTCCTGCATAAACATTTTTTGAATATACTTCTCCTATATCGTTAAAACCTATTAACTGACCATATCCTCCCGGATGTTTTCCTATAGATATTATTGCATTTGCATTTACAGTCGATGGGAACATATTTGGAGAACTCGGAACATGATTTTCAGAATATTTGAACTTTGAATCTTCATATACTGAATGTATATCAACAGCAGTATTTCCTCCATTATGATATAAGTAATCATGCGTATGTGTAGTTCCTAAGGATTGAACTGCTATTGTACTTCCATCATCTTTTAATAAGTTGTTACCAGTTGCTCCATATTTTACGAAAGCGTTTGCTTTTATATTTCTGTATAAATTACCTTCTGAATTTTGAAATTCAAAAGTACCATCAAGTGCAAATCTTAATTGACCGGATTCACCGCCATAACTATTAAATGCAATACCTGCCGCATAACCATTAACTCCGCTAACTCTTAATGAATTATAAGTCCAATTATTACTACCATCTGATATAAAAGTTTTTAAACCATGAACAGCTTGGTTAGTGTTTATTGTCATCAAAGACAAATCAGCAATAATTTCGCTTACAGTTCTGGTTGATATTTTTTTTGTTGTAGAGTTCCAAACCAACACAGAACCTGTATCGTTTGGAACTCTTTTCACAACAATTTCGCCTTCTACGGCGATGTGATTGTTAAAATATTCAGGTGCGATCATTAATCTAGTCTTGCGGTTAAAGTAATTCTATATTCGTTCGGAGTAAGAGGTATTAAAACATCTATTTGTACATCATTTGCAGATGTCGGTAAACAGCTTAGATTTATTTTTCTATTATCGGCATTACGATAACAGGTATAATCTACATTCATAGTATTCCAACCATGAGAAATTGGAAAAGTAACGGAAGAGCCATCCCCGATTTGCCATGTTTTAGATTTAATTTTTGCATCCAAAACAGCTTTCGTAGATCTTGGAGTCATTGCTTTAACAGCATCGGTTCCAGTAATAGCTTCAACATCTGTTGCGATTTGAATCAATCCTTTCACCGAATCTGTAGCATCTACAATATCAGGAATACCTTTTTCTATAATCTGATAATTCGTAGTTGTATTTGAAGCATTATCGGTATTGGCAATAAGGTGATCTCCAACAGAAACGGGTTCATTTCCAACCCAACCATTTGCGGTAATCACCCAAACCATACCTGTTTTAATGGTAGCTGACGTAATTGGTGAAGGAGCAGTCATTGAACCTTTAGTCGCAGAAGGAATATAACCTCCCGGCTGATAAATTAATGCTCCTGTAAGGCTTTGCCCTATTAAGTTTTCAATATATGTTCGAATCTTATCAGATGACCATGTAAAGGTATTAGAATGAATGGCATCATTCAGGAAAATAGACACAATATCTACATTGGTAAGATTTCTTCCTGCGACTTTAATAACGTGCCCCGAACTGTTTGTCAAGATCTGACTTAGCAATAAAAGCCCACTTGTTTGATCTGTCTGAAATGGATTATTAGTTAGCGGATAATCAGGATGTACATAATTTGAGGCCAAATTAATCCATTTAGTTCCGTTCCATTGGTGCAACTCACCTTTATAATCAATTATCCAACCTGCGGGAGCTAAGCTCGTATCAGGAAATGATTCTGTAAACTGTTGAAATCGGGTACGTTGTAGCTGTCCGAAAAAATTATCCTGATTTGCGTTATTACTTATTACTGCGTTGTTGTTCATAGTTTTTTTTATTTTTATGGTTTAACTTTTAAAATGAGAATGTTAATTGGGTTATCGATATTGCCTACCATGTTAATCTCTATAATTTGGTTGGTTGCATAATCGTCTACGTTTATTTTTTTACCTGTAACACTATCTCGGGCCTGAATGATTACATTTTCGGTTTCAAGAGTATTAGGAAAAACTGTACTTTCTGTGATTTGAACTATTGCACTTGTTGGTGTTTGTGGAATCAGTAAAACTTTATCATAGATTTGTTGATTAAATTCCTGTTGGTTTTTCGGACTGTTTAGCAAATCATAGTCAAATAAAAGCTTTACTTTATCTTCACTTGTTTCGCCCGAAATAGCTTTTAGAGTTTCAATATCCTCACGACTTTTTTTGATGAAATCGACTATTTCCTGAAGTTCATCCAAAGACAGATCATTGGATAATAGTATCTCTTTAATCTTTCCTATTTCTTGTGCTAAATCTTTATCTGCATCTTTCAATACATTAACAAAACCGTCTGCTTGTAATTTAGTGTACACATTCCCCAACTGATCAGAACTGTCGATTGTAGCAACGTTACTGATTCCAAGTTTACTTTTCCAGCTATTAATATCAGTTGAGGTTAGGTTACTTGCATTCAATAAAGCCAGATATTTAGAGTGGGCCTTTGAGTCTTTTAAATGCGCTTGAAATGCTTCTGAACTGACTATTTCCTCGAGTCCTTGAATATTTTCTATAGGAATTGGGTAATCTTTATGATAAAAAGATGAAAACGTTTCTTTAAACTGCGTTTCTGTCGGAAAATCTCCAGTTTCAAACCAACTGAAAATTGTATCTAATGGTGTATTCATTTGTTTTTGAAAATTAGTTTTGATAAAATGATGAAACCGCTCACTTCCAAATTTGGAGTGAGAAAATTGTGTTGATGATAAAAAAGTTGATTTTAGAAAAAGACTTATGATTTATAAGCTTATTACCTTAAATAGAGTCTTTATTTTGAGCGATTATGTGATTTATCACTCTCCCATTATATTAATTTCAAATTTCATCTTTCTTTAGCACTTATGAAAGTTTTTTAACCTCGCTATTCTGTAGTTGCAGTGGCTTCATCTTTCTGAAATATGGTAATTGTGTTTTATAAACTCTTTTTGTGAATATCCGTTTTGATTATAAAGCTTAAATCAACAGTTATTTTGTCATTCAGTAGGAATCTAAACAGCTTTATTCTCAGCATATTCGGATTTATACGGAATGACAAACAAGTCGTTAAAAACTAATTTATTATAATTTACGGACATTCATACTCTTTTATTTCTATAAATGTTTTAACCTCAACATCTGTAGTAAAAATCAAGAAAAAAGGTAAAAATTGATAACTTAGAAAAAGTTGAATCGAGGTAACTTTTTAACGGATATTAATCTTTTTTATCTGATAAAATGTGAATTAATTATTTCAGAAAAAACAAATCAGCTTCAGCTTTTCTGCGTCTGATTAATCCATTCAAAACTTTTCCGCCTGCAGTAATATATCTTGAAGTAAACCAATCTTTTATGATTTCAGGATTTGCTTTTTTATTGATTAAAGAAAATAAAGTATCAGATCCTCCTGTATTGTAAGTATGTGATACTAAAGCATCAAATTGATTTTGCGTAAGATTGATTTTAATTTTGTTTTTAACTATTTTTTCATAAGTTGGTAACACAGATGAAAATAATTCAACTCCTTTTTCTTTACTGATCGCTGGATCTTTTAAGGTTACCTTTTTGCGTCCTGGATAATACGTATTTCCGTAACCAATTGTCGGAATTCCTGCAGAATCCAGATAAGGCTTAGAGCTAAAACCTTCAAATGATAAAATTAAATTGATTCCTTTTTGTGATGTTTTCATTTCTTAAAATATTTATAGACGAAAAAGATGAATAGTAAAAAGATGACAATGATTGTAACTACAATCCACGTTCCGGCTTGAAGACCTTTTGCTTTGATTTCTTTTGTTTCCGTGGAAATTACAGAATCAACTTTTGTAATGTTTTCTTTTGAAACATTGTTCTGAGACAAATCCTGAATAATATGTGTAAAATCTTCTTTTCTAATCTCTGTTTTGTTATTGTCAGTCTTTGTAAAACGGTTGTTGATAATATATTCTGCATTTCCCATAATAGAAATACTTTGAATAGTATCAATTCCCACCACATTATGGAACAGAAAAGGATTTGACAGATCAGATTTTCCTTTAATCGATACATCGCTTGATATTTCATTCTTCTTCTCTAGAAATATTACATCAGCTGTTTCATTTTGAATAAATTTGGAACTTTTTTGACTCAAAGAATCAACTTTTATATTTTCTGCTTCTCTGGTTTTTTCTTTGTAATCGTTTATGATTTTTTGTTTACTTCTGCAGCCAAAAGCAACACTGATAACTGATATCAGTATTAGAATTTTCATTTTCATTAGTTTTATTTTTAAAATTGGGCAAATTCCGAAGCTTTTCCTGAAGTATCAACCCCTTAGAAAAAGCTAATGGGAATTCAAATTTTTATGTGAATATTTTATCTTCTTTTACATATTCTTTTTTAATACTTTCTAAGAATATGTCTAAACTTACTTTGTAATCCGGATGTTTTAAGGCAATTGTTTTCAAACTCACATCTTGAATTACGTTCATAATATTAGAGCCGGTTAACTCGTATTGTTGAGCAATTTGGTCTAAATCAATATCGTCAAGCTGTAATTGTTTGGGTAAATTTTGTTGCCAAATACGCAAACGCTCTTCATGCTTCGGATTATTAAACTTAATGCAGCTATGAAAACGGCGTGTAAAAGCTTTATCCATATTATTTTTAAAATTGGAAGCCAAAATAATAAGCCCTGAAAACGTTTCTATTCGCTGTAACAAATAAGAAACTTCCTGATTGGCATATTTATCATGAGCATCTTTTACAGAGGTTCGTTTTCCGAAAATAGCATCTGCTTCGTCAAAAAATAAAATCCAGTTTTTATTTTCGGCTTTGTCAAATAATTTAGCCAACTGTTTTTCCGTTTCTCCAATGTATTTTGAGACCAACATAGAAACATCAACTCTAAAAACAGGACGTTTGGTATATTTCCCTAAAAGGCTTGCCGCAAGAGTTTTTCCGGTTCCCGGATCTCCGTAAAACAATACCCGGAAACCAGGTTTAAGCTTTTTCCGCATTCCCCAATCTTCCATAAGAATTTTTCCACTGTTATACCATGCTTCAATACTTTGAAGCTCATCTAAAGTCGTTTGTGGAAGTATCAAATCAGTCCATGATCGACTTGTCTGTATTTGTTCTGCAGGAAAATCATTACTCATTTTCGGTAATAACTCTGCTCCGAAAATGATTGTATTAAAAGCTTCCTGATGAACACTAATTTGGCTGTTCATTGGTGTATGATCTTGAGCCGAGCTTGAAAAGGCAATAAGTTCCTCTTTGATCAAAACCGAATCTGAGCCGAAATAATCTAATGCTTTCAATCGTTCTGAAATATTATCTCCTCCTAAAATGTATTGAACCAACTGAATTGTTGGATAAAATAGTCTGCCATTATCATTAAGAGCACAAAAATCAAACAGCGAACTATTTGGAAACTCTAAATAAATACGTTTCAGTAATGACGGATCTAAGCGCGGCAGTAAAGCCATTAACAGAATAATAACTTCCTGATGAGTAAGGTTTTTCTCTGAAATATAATCGCCTAACTGAAAGCCTTCATGGTCATTAGTTTTAAGTTCAGGTGCTTCATCAAAATTTTCTGAAGGATTGTTGATACGCCATGTAATAACATCTTCTAAATGAGTAAATAAATTTTGTATTTGTTCTGGTTTCATTGGTTTTTAGTTTTTATATTTTTTTGATGTTATCTGGCACCAATCATTTCTAGATGTTTATTTCTTACACCTATTAATTAACGTAAATGATATTGGGAAGTCTTACCGAAACTACCTCAGCAGTAGTTTAAGAAACTCTTTTTCTTAGTGAAATTTCTACTCGTTAAAGAATTAATTTCCTGCTTTTATGGAGTTGTTGTTTACTTTTGAAAAATTACAAGATTGAGTTTTTAAAGACTGATGAACCTCAGAAACTATTCATATTAAATATTTTCATTCAGCCCTATTTGTTGCTTCTCCTAATAAATAAGAATTAATTACCAAGTCAGTATAATCATTATCTGACGGATTAATAATTCTTGTAGTCCCATCAGCAATACTTTCAACAATCAAATCAACATAATCTCCTGTATTAGTTTTTCCAATAATTTTTTTAATTCCTACTGCAACATTATTACTCGTAAAAATTAAAGTCGTAAAAGAATTAGCAGATATATTAAACTGTCCTAAAATATGCATATAAGCTGACTCTCCTTCCAAAGCATTTAATCTTCTTTTTGTATAAGATGTTAGACTTTCATTTGAAGAATTATATTTTATAAATTCAGTTTTTTCATCAACATATTTTTTTTGAACAAAAGAATTATCCGTTGAAGGAGTATAAAATAGAGCCGCAGTAATCCCTGTTGATGGATTAATAATAATATTATTATTTTCCGAAGCCGGGTTTCCAACCACAAAATAGCCATTAATTCTTGCCCATCGCTCTACAAAATCGCCGGTTATTAAAGCTCTTGATAGAGTACTTTGCTGAAAACTTCCAAAATTTCCTTCTGCTGTATTCGAATAACCCGTCAATGTATGGTTTGAATGTATAATCAATTTATTGGAAATAGCACCATCTGACTGACCAGCTCCAATACCAATTAAAATATTATTAGAACCAGTTGCACCTTGAGCAGCTGAAGCACCAATAATAATATTCCTATCACCAATAGGTTTCGTATTAGCAGCTTTATAACCAATCACTGTATTCAAATTACCTGCTCCTGAAGCATTAGCATAAGTACCTAAAGAAGTGTTTTTAAAACCTGTTGTTGTTGCCTCATTATTGCCATAACCAACAAAAGTATTCCATTGTGGTGTTGTTATCTTAGTTCCCGCATTATATCCTATAGCTGTATTATATGAACCAGATGTAATAACAGAACCTGTTCCCTGGCCATACAAAGTATTACCATAACCTGTGGTTATATCTCTACCCGAAAACGGTCCTATTGCTAAGTTATACGAACCTGATGTTATATTTTTGAGTGTACTATACCCTATAGCCATATTTACAGATCCTGTTACTCCTGATTTGTTTAAATAATCAGTCTCTGTTATTCCAATATTAAATGTATTAGAATCATTGCTAAAATAGATTGGATCAGTCTGACCACCTATACCAATTGATTTAGGAGAATAATTTCCTCTATTAATAATAGTAGCTAACGTTTCATTTGCTAAATTAGTATCAACATATTTTTTCTGAACATAATCTAAAGCTTCAATATTAGCTGTGTAATCGTCATAACCTGTTAGTCCTCGTGGGGAAACCCCATCTGTTCTAATCCTAAATAAACTTTCTCGCATATATAGTTCTGAAAAATTACCATTACCTGCTGTACCACTACTACGTAATTGAACAGCGTCACTATTAATCATCGCTACATTGCTACTGCGAGGAGTAGCATAAGTTATTTCAAAACGACTTGGGTCAAAACTCATGTTTCCCTCATATCCATCTGAGCCTGTTTTAAAGTTAACATAGTTTAATTTGAAATCTCCTGTTAATGGTTTATTTGGTTCAGTTCCTATAAGCGGT
>NZ_JAOVZW010000003.1 GCF_026460885.1 Chryseobacterium formosum | reverse complement strand
GGCCTTTGCCCCCCCGAAACTCGTGAAAATTAAAATAAAATCTATTTTTTAAGCTCAATCAAAAGATTTTCAATTTGGATTACATATTTTCCGTAAAAAATTCTGTACCAATATTTTGCCAATAAGAAAAGTCCGAAAAGACCAACCGCAAGCATGGAAAGGATAGTAGTAGCAATCTGAACATTACTCAACGGTGTGGGATGAGGAATAAATTCAATAACAATAATCAGTTCACATACCAAAAACGGAACAAATGAAAGCATAAATGAAAGATAATATTGTTTATTCAAATCAAACTGATGCTTTAAATCCTTCAGACCATCATAAGTTTTCATCATCGGATTACTGATATCTTTATACAATTTAAAAAATTTGCTAAAGAAAAAGGAAACCACAATCACCATTGAAAACAACAATACCGTTAAATAAAATTTAAACTTAAAAGGTGCTTCAGGAACCGGAATCCAGACTACGAAAAATCCGAAAATTAAAATTCCAAATGTTGACCAGAATTCCATTCGCATATTTTTCCTGATTTTTTCTAAAGGAAGATTGATTTTATTACTTTGTTCGATGCTGATTTCGGGTGTTTCTTCTGAAACATCGTCATTCCATGTATTTTTAAGGTCATCTATATTCATAATACTTTATTTTAGATTGAGATTGAGGATTCTATTATCAAGCATTAAAATGCAACCACATCTCTCATTATTTATTATTTAAAATTTCTTTCAGTTTATTTTTAGCGCGATTCATTTTTACTCTCACATTTCCTTCGGAAATTCCCATTTGGTCAGCAATTTCTTTGCCTGAGAAATCTTCCAGATAATAAAAGATAAATGCTTTATCGATCGGATTTAGTTGATTAATTGCTTTATACATGGCAGAAAGTTTTTCTTCCTTTTCGAGATCATATTCATCCTGTACAATTTTGTAATCAGTGAAATCTTCGTTGTTGATAAAACTTCTTTTCTTTTCTGATTTTAAGAAGACAATTGCTGTATTCAAAGCGATTCTGTACAGCCATGTCGAAAATTCGCTTTCTCCTCTGAAACCTGCATACGCTTTCCAGACCTGATACGTGATTTCCTGAAAAAGGTCATCACGATCGTCTTTATCATCCATATACATTTTAGAAATCTTAAAAATGATTCCTTTATGCTTTTCGATTTTGCTTATAAATTCCTGTTGTGAGGTCATGTTTTTGTTTCGCTCTGTAGAGTTAGTAGAGCATTGAAATAATTGTTACAGATTATCTCAAAATATTTTAAATGTAATCAAAAAATAGATACCACATATTTATTTCACATGTATGGTGGCGTAAAATTTGTGTTTACGTAATCACATCACAAAAAAATATTAATATGCCTTACATTACAAAACAAGACAGCAAAAATTTTGAACTTTATTATGAAGATTTCGGTTCGGGACAGCCGATTATTTTAATTCACGGGTGGCCTTTGAGCGGAAAATCTTGGGAGCTGCAAGTTCCGGTTCTTCTAGATTTAGGTTACAGAGTCATTACCTACGACAGAAAAGGTTTCGGAAAATCGGCACCGACTTCAGATGGATATGATTATGATGGATTAACTGCAGATTTACATGAAATTATTACTCAGTTAGATTTAAAAAATGTCATTCTCTTCGGATTCTCAATGGGAGGTGGTGAAGTTGTTCGTTATTTAACCAATTACGGTTCTGAAAATGTAGATAAAATTGCTTTGATTTCGTCTATCATTCCTTTAGTAAAACAAAAAGATGATAATCCACATGGAGTTCCGCAGGAAGATTTAGATGGAATTATGGAAAATCTTAAAACCGATAGAGTAACTTTCCTGGAAACATTTCACAAAAACTTTTACAACTACGGATTGCTTTCACAAACGGTAAGTCAGGCACAACTAAATTACGATTGGAGTATCGCCTCAAACGCCTCTCCTATCGCCACCATAAAATGTGCTGAAAGCTGGGCAAATACAGATTTCCGACCAGAACTTGGAAATGTAAATGTAAAAACGCTGATTGTACATGGTGATAATGACCAGATTGTACCGATAGAAACTGCAGGTCAACAAGCTGCAAAAGGAATTGTAGACAATGATTTTGTTACCGTTGAAGGCGCTCCACACGGACTAAACGTAACACATGCAGAAGCTTTAAATCAAATTCTCACTAAGTTTTTGACAAGTAATTAAAGTCTTTTTTCAATATATCTGATTGATTAATCAGAAACCCCGCAATAATTTATTTTTTTGCGGGGTTTATTTTTAGTTAGATTTAAATACTTAAAAAATATAATCTGTACTCAGGAAATTAGAATCGTGATCTCTTACAATTGTATTCAGCAACTCTTTGTTGGAATCGGTAATCTTCGCTGCAACCAACGATCTGATAGAAAACGAACGAAGCGCATCAAAAACAGAAAGCGTTCCTTCTGCAGAATCTTTTCTTCCTGTAAAAGGGAAAACATCCGGACCTCTTTGAGCCTGACAATTGATATTCACACGGCTTACCAGATTCACAAAAGGATCAATTAATTGTGAAACTTCTTGAGCATCTTCACTGAAAATACTCACCTGCATTCCGTGGTCTGCATTCACCTGATAATCGATCGGTTCTTCAATATCGTCAAAAGGAACTACAGGAATTACTGGCCCGAATTGCTCTTCATGATACAGTTTCATATCATTATTTACAGGATAAACAACTGCTGGGAAAACGAAAGATTCTTCTGTAAATCCGCCATTTTCATTCAAAACTTTTGCACCTTTAGATATAGCATCGTTAATACATTCTTGTAAATATGGAGGTTTATTCACTTCAGGAAGAGGGGTTATTTTCACATCTTTTTCCCATGGAAGTCCTGGTTTTAAAGCTGAAACTGCAGCCGTTAATTTCTGTGTAAATTCTTCAGCTACATCCTTTTGTACAAATATCAATTTCAAAGCAGTACATCTTTGTCCGTTAAATGAAAGCGCTCCGAGAATAATTTCACTCACGGCAATGTCGAGATTAGCATTTTTGGTTACGATAGCTGCATTTTTTGCGTCTAAACTTAAAATAGCTCTCAATCGATTAACTTTCGGATGTAATTTCTTCAATCCGTTCGCTACTTTACTCGAACCAATAAATGCTAAAACATTTACTTTTCCGCTTTCCATGATTGGGGTGATGATTTCCGAACCTTTTCCGTATAAAGTATTCACCGTTCCTTTCGGGAAAGCTTCTTTGAATGCTTTCAATAAAGGATAATGTGCAAGAACACCATGTTTTGGGAGTTTAAACAAAATCGTATTCCCCATAATTAAAGCAGGAATCAACGTTGTGAAAATTTCGTTTAAAGGATAATTAAAAGGTCCCATACTCAAAACGACACCAAGTGGAGCTCTTCTGATTTGTGCAATCGTTCCTTCCGCCTGCTGGAAACGTGAAGATTCTCTGTCTAAATCTTTCAGCGCATCAATAGTTTGGTTGATATAATCTACCGTTCTGTCAAATTCTTTTGTAGAATCTGCCAAAGTTTTTCCAATTTCCCACATCAAAAGTTTGATAATTAAATCACGCTCTTTAATCATTAAGTACACAAATTTCTGCATACATTTGATTCTTCCTTCCACAGACATTGTCGGCCACTCTCCTAAACCATTGTTGTAAGCTTTAACTGATGCTTCCAAGACATCCATTGCTTCTTTCGGACTGATATTTGGAATGCTTCCCAACAGTTTTCGCTCTAAACCGTTTTCAGTTTTAATACAAACCGGAGAATAGATTTCGGTTACATCTCCATTCCATTCTACTAATTCTCCGTTGAGGAGATATTCTCTTTGGTGGATTATTGGAACTTTATATTCTTCTGGAATTTCCTTTTCTGATTTGAACAGGTCACGGAATGACGCCTCATTAGCTAAACTCATAAATTATTCGGTTTTAATAGTTTGAAATTTGAAAGAATAAATTTAGACCTAAAAATCCGTTTTTAAAAGAGATAATTAATAGATTTGCTCTATTTAAAGGGTATTTGAATGATAATTAATATTGAATAAATCGGTCATCAGTAAAAAGAGAATTTTACTTCTTCTCTCTAAATCTTTTTTTCAATGTTACTAAAATCACCCCATTTCTTCCTTTACTTCCGTAGATTGCAGTGGCTTGTACTCCTTTAAGTATTTCTATATGTTTAATTTTCTTAGCATCAGAATGTTTAAAGCTTTTAGCATCAGTAATTTCACCATCAACAACCCACAAAGGCTCATTATTTCCTTGAATTGACGAAGGCATACCTCTTGTCGATGGTATCACTGCTCCGTTTTGAGAATTTGCTGACAGACCAGTTATTTGCCCTTGAAGATTTGCAAGAACCGAAGTTTTCACTGAATCTTTCTCCTGAGCATTTAAAGAAACAATTCCTACTGCTGTCAATATAAAACCAACGGCAAACTTAGATAAAAGTGAGTTGATAAACGAGTACTGAATATTCCGGTTAAGTTGTGATTCGTAAAAATTTCCGCAGATATTTTTTGATGATGGTTTAGATAAAACTTCTAATATCTCATCATCAGAATTATTTGTAAAATCTCTGACTGTTTTTGAACAAACCGAACAGAATCTTCCTTTTTCCTGTGGAGTCATCTCTTCCCAATTCTCATGACATGGTTTTTCTATTATAATTTTCATAGTATCTTTTTATATAAAGATGCTTATTTCGATAAAAAGGTTGTAATCATTTTATTATTTAAACAAAAAACTCAGCATTGCGCTGAGTTTGATTCTATTTTTCTGTTGATTTTACTGCCCAGAAAATAAGTAAAGGCTGCATAAATAATCGGGCAAATCTTTTTCCGTCAGTATTGAGCCCGAAACTGTTTCTGTCATTTTTATATTGGGCAATATTTCCCGGGAAAACGGCCGTAAAAAATGCTCCTGCTATCTTTCCTACAAGAGATTCATACTTTTTGGGAGTGGCAATAATGGTGGTTCCTAAAGCAATTTCTGCAATTCCCGAATACACAACTGTATCATCTTTTTCAAGAGGAACCCAATTGGGAACCTGTGCTTGAAATTCTTTCCTTGCAAAAGTAAGGTGACCGATTCCTGCAGTAATCAACATGGCTCCAAGTCCGTATTTTGCGATTGTTTTGATAGTGTCTGTTTTCATAACGTATATTTTGATGTTATGAAGTCAAGAATGATTCCATTCTCAACAAATTTGTTATTTTAAAGGTTAACTTACTGTTAGATTCTGAATATAAAGTCGGTGAGCCTCGAAACAGACACTCTGATACGCCTGTATCAGACACTGTGATATGAAGCTGAGTGAGAGACTGTTTAAAATTTAATAAATAATTCGCTAAACTTATTAGTAGAATAAAATTTAGAGTTTCATAGTTCGTTACTATCAATCAGTTTCTTACACTATTTTCTTCCCACAGTGAAAAAAAGTATTGTTAAATTATCTGTAATTTATATATTTACGCGCTCATTTATAAAACTTAAATACAAATTATGGAACAAAAATACTTTATACATGACGGGGTCGGCAAAAAAGGTCCTTACACATTAGAAGAACTGAGAAAACTGGAAATTAAAAGATACACTTTGATTTGGCACGTAGCTCTCAACAATTGGACGGAAGCCGATAAGCTATATGAACTGAAAAGTCTTTTTGAAACAACTCTACCTCCGATCAACCTCAGCAAAGAAATTCAAAAAGTTCCACCGAGTCTTCCTCAGACTACAAACATAGATTACAGAATCGGAAGAATAGAATATCTTAAAGACAACACATTACAGATTCATTATGAAAATGTAACGATACAATATCGTTATGCAAATTTCGGAGAAAGGTTATTAGCAAGGATATTAGATATTTTCATTATCATTATTCCTGCTGCCATTATTCCTATACTTCCGGGATGGCTGTATTTTGCTTTGATGCAATGCAGCGAATCTCAACAAACAATCGGGCAAAAAGCTTTAAATATAAAACTATTGAGTACAGATGGTGCAAAGATAAATTTCGGACAATCTACCGGACGCTTTTTCGCCAATATTCTTAATGTATTTACCTTTTTTATTGGTTTTTTAATGTTCTTTTTTAATAAACGAAATCAATGTTTACATGATAGTCTTGCGGGTACAATAGTTGTGTCAGAAATAAGAAGAATTAATAAATATTAACTGATATTTAATTAAAAAGTTAATTATAAATTACAAAAACCTGTTTCAAAGCAGGTTTTGCTGTTTACATTAAAATCTAATTCTTTAACAAAACAAGAGATACTTTTTTATGATTTTTTTTATATTTGAAAATATTTAATAAAGACAAAAAACCGGAGTTAAATACAAAGAAAATACAATTTAATGAAAGAAGAAAGTATAAATAAATTAAACGGACTGTTTTCAAACTTAAAAACGGAAGAACAAAAGCTCAAAGAAAGCCTGGAAAAACAGAAAAGTGAAGACGATCTTTTTATTGAAGGTTTTAAAACGCTGTGCAAGAATTTCATAGATCCTAAAATGCAGGAATTCAGAAGAATGCTTAGACAAAACGGATTTGGCGGTAAAATTACATTCAGCGAAGAAAATAAAACCGGTTTAGGAATCAATTCTCAAACTAATATCAAGCTTCAGATTTCAAGAAATGTGGATTCTAATTTTTATACGAATGATAAGTTTCCGCACATCATGTTTGTCGCTGACAAAAACTTAAAGAGAATCAGCGTTCATCAGGATACGATTTTTCAAAATGGAACCGGAACCGCAGCGATGAAAGAACAATATTATACAGTTGAAACGCTTAATGAAGATAATGTAGAAAAGGAAATTTTGGAATCTATCGAAAATATTTTAGTGAATAAATAAATTTAAAACCTGTATTTTTTGCAGGTTTTGTTTTAATCAATCATCACCACTAATACCGTTGAATTCTTTTGTGGAATAATGAAGAAAAAGTAAAATCAATAAGTCTTCTACAGAATTATCGGCTTTTATTTCCAAAATAGCCTCTTTCGTTTCTTTCTTTACAGCTTTGCAAATCTCGATTAGCAATTTCCCTTTTTCAAAAAGCTGATTAATACGGTCTAATTTGAAATTGTATATTCTTACCTCTTGTCCGGATTTAATGATCCTGTCTTTTCCCAAATCTGTAAAATAAATAATGCGTTTTGAGAGGCTGAGTTCGACATCATTTTTCAGAAAACCTACATTTTTTATTTCGTATGTACGAGAGGAATAATCTATCGAATGCTGTATTTTAAACCAACTGCTTTCATCAATAATTTTCCCGATTAACTTTTGACTTTCATTAGCCAAGAGAATATCTTTTTTTAAATAATGAGCGGTATAATTTTTCAAAATACATTTATTTACAAATTATTTGATCTTTTGATACTCCACGTTAGAAACCAAAACAGAATCATTCAAAGCAGCTAAAAACGCCAGTAAATCTTCCTTTTCTTTTGGATTAAAAATGATTGGTTTTTCCAGCTGTTTAGCTAAAGTCGGACTTTTTTCAATTCCCTTTTCGTAATGTTCCAAAACTTCGTAAAGCGTCTTAAATCTGCCATCGTGCATATATGGATAAGTATAAGAAAGATTTCGCAAACTCGGAATTTTAAACATCATTTTATCAATTGGCTCAAACGTTTTATTCCATTTTCCGTAATCTTTTAATTCTGAATTATAGGACAGTCCGTTATTGGCAAATTCATACGTTGAAAACAACGGTTCTTTATGACACGAACTACAGTTTTGTTTAAATAATTGATACCCATTTTTTTCAGATTGAGTAAACTTTGCTTTTCCCTGCTTTACTTTATCATATTTAGAATGAGCTGAGACAATTGTTAATTGAAACTGTGAAAGTGCTTTCATCAGACGTTCGGAAGTTGCCAAACTATCGCCAAAACTCTTATAAAAAAGTGCCTTATATTCTTTAGATTTATTGATTCTTCGTACAGCAACATTAATATCCTCTCCCATTTCTTTCGGATGATTGATAGGTGCCAAAGCCTGAACATCGATATTCACGACCGAACCATCCCACATAAATGTTTTTTGCCAAGCCAGATTAAAAATCGCCGGAGAATTTCTGTCACCAATTCCATCTTCAATCCCTTTGCTTAAATGATTTCCTGCATGGGAAAAAGCCTGATTAGACAAATGACAAGTTGAGCAGGAAATGGTATTATTTCTTGATAAAACAGGATCATAGAACAGTTTTCTGCCCAACTCCACCGTTGAAGGTTTTAAAGGATTTTTCTTAAAGTCATAAACCGGTTTAGGGAAATAAGAAGGGTAAATCAATGCCAAATCCTGAAGACTGTAAGAAAACAGAAACAGTAAAAGTAGTACAGCCGTAAAAGTTTTTAATCTGGATTTAATCATAAATCAATTCTACAAATGAAAATACCTCGGATCAGGATATTGAAACTCAAAATCTAATTCTTTAATTAATTTTTTAGGAGAAATTGTTCTTCCCACAGTCGTTCTCTCACCATCATAAGGCAAATCTTTCTGAGCATTAATTACCTCTTCTTTGCTTGGATGAATCGGAGCAACCACATTATAAACTTTAGATTCCGACTTATTATACAGCATCTTTTCAACAACCGAACAAATATCTACGTAATGAATATGATTCACCAACTGATCCAGATTGGAAATATTATAATTCTTCAAAAGCCTTTGACCGCCCATTAATCCAGCCAATCTCAAAATATTGGTTTGTGGGAATTTATCTAAAATAAAACGTTCACTTTCCACATCTTTTGCAGGTTGATCGTCTTCTGTAAATTCTTTTTCTGTTTCAGGATAAACGCCCGTCGAACTTGCTAAAAATAACTGACCTTTAAACTCTCCAAGAAAATTCAACAGGTTTTGCCTTTTGTCATTCATAGGAATTTGAGCACCTCTGATTCCGGAAAACGGAACACTGATAATAATGGCATCCAATTCTTTTGCGGCTTCCCATTCTTTCATTTCAGCATCCAATTCATTAGGAAAACTTATTAAAGTTGTATGATAGCCTTTAGATTGTAGATCTTCAATTTTCGATTCTGTCGTTGTGGTTGCGAAAATTTCGTATTGTTTTGATAATCGTTCTGCGATATGATTTCCAAGCCAGCCGCAGCCGATGATTCCTAATTTTTTCATATTTTTTATTTTACCCAAAGTTCCTCACACGAATATTTAAATTTATTATTATTAATTTTTATTTTTCCGGAATATTCATAATTATTTATTGAATCTGAAAAAGCTTTGGTCTTATCTATCACCACTTCAAGATTAACATTATTTTTATTGGAAAATTTTAAAATTTGTTTTTGCTGATTTCCTGCTGAATCTAAAACTTTTTTGTTATCAGTTAATTTCAGCGTATCATTATACTTTTTAGAATCCTTTTTCCATCCCTTAAACTCAGCTAATCTCATTTCAAAAAGAGAATCATCAATTCTTTTCAGCTCAAATGTATCATAACCACAAAGCATTCCCAGACTGCCTTGATTATCAGAGTTTTTAAATGAACTGTTCAGATAATCCCACTCAATCTTTTTGTCAATTGGGTTTTCCTTGCACGAAAAAAAGAATAAGATTAAAATAATGATATAATATTTCATTAGCGTAATAATTCCATTGAATAATTTAATATTCCAAAAATATCATTTTAATACTAATATTTCTAAATAAATACCGATGATATTTACGATCATGAATCCGTCGGTTCGATTAAAATTCTGAAAAGAATTCGTATCAAGAACCAGTAAGTCGAAGAACAAAACTCATTCATCATATAAAAAGTTCTCGATACGGCTTTCTTCAAAACCTACTCTAACTGACAAACTGTTTTGAAAGCTTGTCTGATAACGTCAATTCGAGTGTTTTTCGCAGTGAAACGAAGAAAAATGTATCGAGAATCAGTAAGCAGAAGAACAAAACTCGTTCATCATATAAAAAGTTCTCGATACGGTTTTCTTCAAAACCTACTCGAACTGACGGAATTTACAAAATATCTGGCTTCCAAGGCAACCTTTCCAGAATTTCAGAGTCTTATTAATAAAGAGGAATAATAAATATTTTTTAAGTAATTTTCTATTTCTCTCTGTTAAACCTTAAAACTCTGAGTCATGAAAAAATCACATTATATTTTAGGACTTTTATTAAGCTCTCAGTTATTTTTTGCACAAAAAGAAAAGCTAGCTGTCTTTGCGGGAATTGAACTGCAGCCAACCGTTTACAAATATCAACCGGCTGTAAATATCAATGTACGTTCATACCTCAACGACCGTGTTTCACTGGGTGGAGCATTAAGTTTTACCAGCAAAAAATACAGTGAAAATTTCGGTTATCCTGCAGACAGAACCCGATCCAATCACATTATCCTTAATTTTTTGGCGCAGAATGATTTTATCAACACCGAAAAGTTTTTTTTCAGTACTTACCTTTCTACAGGTGTATATTTTCTCAGCCTTGTCAATCCTGACGAAAGAACAACCCAAACTACTTATAGTGAAGTTGAGGGAATTTGGCTGGCAAATGAATATGAAGTTCCAAAAAAACTCAGCCGTGATATTTTCTATAATGTTCAGGGCGGACTGGATTTCTCCTTTAAATTAGCCACAATTACAGAAGATGAAGTTGGGATTTACCTTACGTCACGGGCAGCTTATCAGTTTGTATTCGGGAAAGGTGATTTTATTAATGGAAATCAGTTTACCAAACCTGTATTTTCTTTGGGTGTGACGTTTAAAGGTAATAAATAGGTTTCTTAGCTACACTTTTACATATCATTTTCCACACAGTTTGTCATCCCGCAGGGATTTCGGCGTAGTATTAGAGAAGTTGTATGGAGTGATTCGGGTTTAGATCCTTTCAGGATGACAAACGTTGCGCTCATCTTTTTTGTGGAACAAAACCTCTAAGCATACTCCTACTCACAGTTTGTCATCCCGTAGGGATCTAAACGTTTTATTAGAGATATCTTAGCTTAAAACTTCCACAATGATAATTAAAACTCTTATTGAAACAAATCATTCAAAAAATCCATATTGGGATTTTGAATTCTTATCAGCTCCAGTTTCTTAATCCGAGATAAATTTTTTATTTCTTTTTCCCGTTCAATTGCTTGTTGAATCCATCCAAATTTTTCATAGTAAACCAAGAATTCTACATTATATTTTGTGGTAAATGAGTTAGGATTTGATTTCGTGTTATGTTGATGTAATCTTTTATTTAGATTATTTGTTACACCTGTATATAGAACAGTTCTGTTTTTATTGGTGAGAATATAAATGTAAAATGTATATATTCCTTCAGTGAATTCAATCATTATGTGTTATTTATATTTAAGCCAATATAAATAATTTTTACCACATACTCTGTACACAATTACACACACGCACACACACGCACACTTTGTCATGCCGTACGGATCTCAATGTAATATTAGAAAACTGTATGGAATGATTCGGAGTTCAGATCCTTACAGGATGACAAACATGGCGCTTAATCTTACTCTTCATCATAACTCATATCCACCCACTTTGTCATCCCGCAGGGATCTCAACATAGTATTAGAGAATCGCTTAGAAAGATTCGTGTTCAGTTCCTTTCAGGATGACAAACGTTGCGCTTATTTTTTTAAAACTCAACATTCACAAACACATTACCACATACACTTTGTCATCCCGTAGGGATCTCAACATAGTATTGGAGATGTTGTATGGAGTGATTCGAGTTCAGATGCTTACAGGATGACAAATTAAGCGCATATTTTCTTTTTGTAAATACACTATAACACCCACTTTGTCATCCCGTAGGGATCTCAACGTAGTATTGGAGATGTTGTATGGAGTGACCCGAGTTCAGATCCTTACAGGATGACAAACGTTGCGTTAATTTTTTTTACAATACTAAACATTCACACATACTTCTGCACATAGTTTGTCATCCTGTAGGGATCTCGACATAGTATTAGAGAAGTTGCTAAAGATTCGAGTTCAGATCCTTACAGGATGACAAAAATGGCGCTTAATCTTACTCTTCATCATAACTCATATCCACCCACTTTGTCATCACTTAGGAATCTCGACATAGTATTAGAAAAGTTGTATGGAGCGATTCGGGCTTAGATCCTTTCAGGATGACAAACTGGGCGACAAATCTGCTTCATCATATTTAAATAAAAACTCAGCACTTGGCTGAGTCATTATCAATTAAGATGGTTTTTCATCTTTCGGTTTCGCTGAATTTTTCGCTGCTTTTACCAGTTCATTGGTATCATTGTAGAGAAGTTCCCAACCTGATACATCTTTCATGGCAGTCAGCAAATTCAGATAGGTTTTGAGGTTTTTCTCTAAATCCTTACGGATGGCGCTTGCGCTGGTCATCTGTCTGAGATCGGCATTGGCTTCTGCCTGTTCGCCAAACACGGTTTCAAAAGTTTCGTGTTTTGTTTTCATATCGGCGAATGCGGTGTTCACAGAGAGAAGGGCAATTTTCTGTTGGTTTTCCGGACTTTCCAATGTTTCAATGAGCTTGGTCATCTGGGCGGTTTGTGAGGAGTAGCTGAGACGGTCAAGATCCAGTCCGAAAGTTTTGAAAACACTGTACAGATCTTCCGCCGACTGAGAATTGGGTGCCGACTGAAGCTTTCGATAACCATCCAGAAAAGCTTTCAGATTGGTATAAGCGACATCTCTTTCATGGTCTGCCGTGGCAACGTCTTTTCCTTTTCCACTGTAGACTTGCTTGGTGTAGACCACATCGTATTCGTTGTAGGAAGTCTGCAAAGTTGCGGTAAGAGGATGGTTGGAAATCACAGGATATTTTCCTGACTGAATGTTGGTCATAATTCTCTGAGCCAAAGTCGCAAGGTCTTTAGTGCTCAGTCTCACTAATGAAATTTTCATCGTTTAATGTGTTTGTTTGTTAAAAATGTGTTAATTACTCAAAACAAATATAAATAATTCTGTATTTAGTTTAAAACATTTTGTGGGAAATAAAATACAGTTGCATGAAGTTCCCCGCAACTTGCTGGAGACTTCCTGCAATTGCATGAGGTTACAAACAAGGTTGTTTTAAATAAAATGCAGTTGCAGGAGGTTTGTTTTAAGGGTGTTTGTAAGTTCCTGCGGATTCGGTGGTTTTGATTTGGGATGAGATTGAAATAAAATTTTTTATTTTTTGTGGTTTTAAGGGAATCCGTAATTTTTGTTGAGAATAGTTGTATATATTTGAAAATTAACATAAAATTATTTAACCATGAGTGATTTAGATTACAATTCAATTAAAAGAAAAATTGAAAGTCAAAAATGTTCTGAACATAATAAGAATCCCCAATTTATGAAAACTTCAAAAGGGTTTGATATAAAAACTTGTTGTGAAAACTTCAGAAGTGAATTAGTTAAAATATCAGAAAGACTAATTGTTGAGGAAACTCAAAAAGCAATTGATCAGGTGATGAGAAATGCTTTCAAAAAATAACATTCCTCAAAACTTTATTTTATTTCAAGATAAATTAATAATTTAATATAAAGTAGTTCTCAAAATATTTAATAAGACTTATTATTAACCATATAAATTGAATTAACAAATGCATTTTTTTTACCTAGACGAAAGCGGCTGTAATGGTCGCGACTTGACAAATCAGGAACAACCAATTTTTGTAATAGGAGGAATTGTATTGCGAGATGAAGGTTGGAACAAAACACATTCTGAATTTCTTAAAATAATTGAAAATTATTTTAGTGGAGTAATACCTGAAAATTTTGAATTTCATACACATGATTTATTTTCGCCAAATGGTTCTGGACATTTTAGAAATCATACAAGGGAAAGAAGAAATTCTTTAATTAATAGTTTATTAGACCTCATAATTAACAGAAAACATCATTTTTTACATTTCGCAATCGATAAAAAGAAGTTAAATGAATATGATACATCACTTGTAACAAATAAGGATTACTTTGATTTGAAAGTTCCATATATTGTTGGCTATGATTATTTTATAACAATTTGTGAATACTATACAAAAAACTCATTGGGAAAGAGCGCAAGGGCATTAATTATTTTAGATGAAAAGGATATATTTATACAAGATATTGAAAGTGTCACAAATTTTAGAAGATTTGAAGCTATCCCCTCTAAACGTGTAAAATGGATTTCAGAATTTAGTTATGCAGTTGACTCAAAAAAGAATACGATGATACAATTATCCGATTTATTATTATTTCTTACAAAAAAGTATTTGGAAATAGAAAATGGATATCGGGATAATTATCCAATTGAAGTTAAAAATACTTTTAGAGAGTTTTATAGAAAAATTCATAATAGAACTGTTTGTAAAAGTTTAATTATTGAAGGCAACCGAGGTTCAGCGACATATGATAAATTTTTAAATGAAATATTTAGTAAACCTACTTTAAGATGGAATTCTAAAAACTATTAAATATATTTAGTATATTTGTAGTGGACTATTGGTGGAAATCGGTAGACACGGCATATTACCAATATGCTGCCAGCAATGGCGTGCGGGTTCGAATCCCGCATTGTTGAATATAATTATCCTATAATAAAAATAGAAAAACCTGCCTCACGGCAGGTTTTTCTATTTTTCCCGTCATTGCGAGGTACGAAGCAATCTTTCGAGTTTATTAAGCAAGTTCAACAGATTGCTTCGTCGTTCCTCCTCGCAATGACGGGTAAAATAAAATTTCAAAAATTACTCTCTATAAATAAAATTCCCAAATTCATCGACCAAGTCGTGAATCTTGTGTTCACAATGTCTTACATAATCTCCGATCTGAACTTTTTTGGAAACATATTTTTTATGCAAAACTCCGGTATCTCCATTATTAGTATCCAGTAATAAATAGTCATCATAAATATCAATGACTTTATAAATAACCCGAACAGCAACTGTTACAGTAAAAACTAAAAAATCACCAGAATTTGGTTTCTCATTATGTCCGATTGGTTTGATGTTATATTGAAAAGAATTCAATAATTCATTCCGATTTTTTAAATGTCCAACTTCTCTAATATTATAATGACAAACGGTTTCAGTTTCTCCATCAAATCTTTTTTCATTAGAAGAATTAATGATTCTGGACTGAACTTCCCAATAAAGTTTAGAAGAAACAGATTTTAAAACCATCCCTTTCTTGAATCCAAATTCAACATCAGAGAATTCCACAATGATTCCTAAATTCGGAAGATTAAAGGATGATATTACTTTATGCTTATGCTCAGAATCCATATTTAGAAAAGACTCTCATCCACAAAATTCGGCAACGTCACCTTCAAATTCGGTTCAATCTCCATTGCTCTTTTAATGGCGAAAACAGCACCTTCATTTCTTGCCCAGCTTCGGCGGGAAATTCCGTTGTTGACGTCCCAGAAAAGCATAGATTTTAATCTTCTGTCGGCATCATCGCTTCCATCGAGCAACATCCCGAAACCACCGTTGATTACTTCGCCCCAGCCAACGCCACCACCGTTGTGAATAGAAACCCAAGTTGCCCCACGGAAACTGTCGCCAATCACATTGTGAACCGCCATATCTGCCGTAAATCTCGAGCCGTCATAAATATTGGAAGTCTCTCTGTACGGCGAATCCGTCCCCGAAACATCGTGATGGTCTCTTCCCAAAACCACCGCTCCGATTTCTCCATTGGCAATGGCTTTGTTGAAGGCTTCAGCGATTTTCATTCTTCCTTCGGCATCGGCGTACAGAATTCTCGCCTGCGAACCAACGACCAGATTGTTTTCCTGAGCGCCTTTGATCCACGTGATATTGTCTTTCATCTGCTGTTGGATTTCCTCCGGCGATGTTTTAATCATTTCCTCCAAAACGGCACACGCAATATCATCTGTTTTCTGCAAATCTTCCGGTTTTCCGCTGGTACAAACCCAACGGAACGGCCCGAAACCATAATCAAAACACATCGGTCCCATAATATCCTGAACATAAGATGGATATTTGAACTCCCTTCCAATCGTAGGATTTTCCGACATTACATCGGCTCCGGCTCTGGAAGCTTCGAGTAAAAAGGCATTTCCGTAATCGAAAAAATAGGTTCCTTTTTGGGTATGTTTATTAATCGCTGCAGCGTGTCTTCTCAAGGTTTCCTGAACTTTTTCTTTGAATAATTCAGGGTTTTCTGCCATCATCGTATTCGATTCCTCAAAGGTTTGTCCGACCGGATAATAACCTCCCGCCCAAGGATTGTGAAGCGAAGTCTGGTCTGAACCAATATCAATTCTTAAATCTTCCTGATCAAATTTTTCCCAAACCTCAACGATATTTCCAAGATAAGCCAGAGAAACCGTTTCGTTATTTTCCTGAGCTTTTTTCACTCTTACCACCAGTTCATTCAGATTTTCGTGGATTTCATTCACCCATTTCTGTTCGTGACGGATTTTGGTAATCTTTGGATTCACTTCTGCAATGACCGTAACACAACCTGCGATAGTTCCGGCTTTTGGCTGAGCTCCGGACATTCCGCCTAAGCCTGACGTGACGAATAATCCGCCTTTGGGTTCTTTATTTATTTTTCTGAAAGCATTTAAAACCGTAATTGTCGTTCCGTGTACAATTCCCTGCGGACCGATGTACATGTAACTTCCCGCGGTCATTTGTCCGTACTGAGAAACACCCAGCGCATTGAATTTTTCCCAATCATCAGGTTTGGAATAGTTTGGAATCATCATTCCGTTCGTTACTACGACTCTCGGCGCATCTTTGTGCGAAGGAAATACCCCCATTGGATGACCGGAATACATTGTCAATGTTTGTTCGTCCGTCATTTCAGACAGATATTTCATCGTCAGAAGATACTGCGCCCAGTTGCTAAACACCGCACCGTTTCCACCATACGTGATCAATTCGTGCGGATGTTGCGCCACAGCATAATCCAGATTGTTCTGAATCATCAGCATAATCGCTTTCGCCTGCTCAGATTTCCCCGGATATTCTGCAATATCTCTCGCTTTCATCTCGTAATCCGGACGGAAGCGGTACATATAAATTCTGCCGTATTTTTCCAGTTCATCCCTGAATTCCGGCAATAATTCTGCGTGGAATTTTGGTTCGAAGTAGCGTAAAGCGTTTTTCAGAGCGAGTTTTTTTTCTTCGTCTGATAGAATTTCTTTACGTTTCGGTGCGTGGTTGATATTGGGTTCGTATGGTTTTGGCTGAGGTAATTCGTTGGGAATTCCTTGTTGTATTTGTTGTTGGAATGTCATTATATAGTTGATGGTTGTTGGTTGAATGTTCTTAGATTTTTTGTGGTTTTAAAGATATTCAAATTAGAAAATCCCTGCAAATAAAGAAAGAAAATATGCAGTATGATGGAAATTCCCCTCCTCTGGAGGGGTGGCGAAAATTCGAAAGAATTTTTGACGGGTGGTTTTTAAGAGTTTTTTGATAAGATTACAATATTATTGGTTGTTTATCATCATATAGAACCACCCCGTCTTAATTTTCTTTGAAAATTAATCCACCCCTCCAGAGGAGGGGAATTTAGAATCCATAATTTTTGATGATAAATTGTTCCAATTCTCTCATCACAACAGATAAATTATGCTTTACATCAAAATCTGTTATTCTGAATATCTTTAACCCTAAAGATTCTAAATAAGTTTGCCTTATTTCATCATAAATTTCTTTGTTATCATGACTCCATCCATCAATTTCAATAACCAACCCCAAGTTTTTAACATAAAAATCAACGATGTAATTTCCTATAATCTTCTGCCTGTCAAAATCTATTTTATGAAATGTTCTTGCTCGAACCTGTTTCCAGAAAATTACTTCGCTTAGAATTCCTGCTTTTCTCTTGCCGGATAAAAGTTTCTTTAATTTAGGATTATAGGGAAGATTTTCAAGATAGTTTTTGAAAATGGGGAAACCGTTTATTTCTGTGAGAAATTCTTTCATCGTGTAAGTGTTTATGAAAAGATAGGGATAATTTTAATTATGTGAAATATGGGAGGATACTTTTTTAACCACCCGTCTTAATTTTCTTCGAAAATTAATCCATCCCTCCAGAGGAGGGGAATTTTTGACATCGTTGAATTTTAAGCAAACAAAAAGCTGCCTTTTCAGACAGCTTCATATAATATTTCTAAAATTTTAATTATTATTCTTTACCAAAATCCATCCGGTAAATGTTCTTCCATCAGGAAGTGTAATCACGTACCAATAGCTTGAAGTAGGAATTGGTCTTCCGGCAATCGTTCCATCCCAAACAATTTGAGTATTTGTATTTTGTTCGAAAATTAAATATTGATAACGGTCAAATACTTTTACGTTGGTCATTTTGGTTCCGAAAACATGAAGGTTTCTGATAATCCATTTATCGTTGAAGCCATCTCCGTTTGGTGTAATCGTATTTTTAATATCTAAAATTACTCCATCCTTTTTAACGATACATTTTCCTTCAACATATTTTACGTAGAATGTGATAATTCCTGTTGGTAAATTGTAAAAAACATTGCTTTCCTGCCAAGTAAGTCCATCAATAGAATAAACAATCGGCTGTGAACCAGTTGCGGTAATAGTATACGTACTTCCGTTTGCCACCATATTCTGAATGACTGGAACATCATAATGTTTCGCTTCAAAAGTTGTTGTGTAAGAACATCCGTTATCTGAAGTTACCGTTACCGTATATGTTCCCACCATTCCTGCATTAACCAAAGTATCAGTATTGGATACTATCTGTCCTGCAGGATTCGTCCATACATAACTTATGATAGTATGACCTTCAACTTTTAAAGTATAGCTGAATGTTGCATCCGGACAGAAATATTGTGTCGGAATACTAAAAACAGGAACCTGCTTAAGCGTAATTTTAATGGTCGCCACTTCAGGACACAATCCCGGAACACTCACTTTAACATAAACTGTATCTGATCCTCCATTTTGGTTAAATGAATAGTTTGCAGCATTTGTAATAGCATTAGTTCCTGAATTCAAATCAGCTAAAGAAGGATAATACGTAAAAGTGACATTGCTTCCTGTATAAATCTGAGGTTGAAATTGGGTAAGGTTTACGATTTCTATTCCATCATTTAAAGTATCACAAACATTATTTAATAAAAATGGTCCAGAATTTTGAAGCACAATTTTATTTCCGATAATGAAATTAATTGTTGCAATATCATCACACCCCGGAATATTCATCACTTTTACCCAAATTTGCTGTGGAAAAGGGTTTACTGTAAAGTTTTGAGGATTTGCAATTGCGTTTGTACCATTTTGCGCATCATTTTGAGTCAGATAAAAAGTGAAAGTATTGATTGCATTCGGAATATCAACGTACAGATTGGTATAATTCATCAGATTTACTTCATAAACTCCATCCAAATTATCATCACAAATTGTTATGCTTGAATTGATTGCTTTAGGAGGGAAATAGGTGTTCAGCTGAATCGGGGCTACCGAAAAACAACCCGTTGTTTTAGACTGAAATCTCGCCCAAACCTGAACCGATGAAACCGTGGTTACAATACTGTTTCCTATCTGATTAGAAGGGTTTCCTGCATTTGCTTCTGCTAAAGTATTATAATAAGAAATATTTATATCAGAAAGTTGATATGTGTTTTGAGAAGCAACAAACATTTGCGAAACCGCATCACTTAAAATAAAGGTTTCATTCAAATTAAATTCTTCATCACAAGCATTTAAAACTGCATTATTTACTAAAACAACAGTCGGTAAAAACGTCATGTGAATATTAACCTGTGAAGCAGAAAAACATTCACTATTATTAAATTTAATTTTCACATAAACTGTTGCATTTCCCTGAACCGGAAATTCACCAGGATTTGTAATTTCGCCTGAAAAAACGTGTGTTGTAGAATTGTATGAAGTATAATAAGTATAAGTGACACCTGCAGAACCATTGTAAATTTGAGGTTGAGCCAATAAAAGATTATACAGCTCTACTCCATCATTATTATTATCACAAATATTGGTAAGAGAAATATTTACAACAGAATTCACAGCCGGAGTTGAAACCAAACTTACAGTAATCGGATAGATTTGCGTACAATTGTAAGAGTTGATTTTTACGAAATATTGTCTTGTTCCCACAAGATTTACCGTTGTTACTGCGTTATTTCCGCTTTGTGCTTCAGCTTGAGTAAGGTAAAAAGTATTTGTAGCATTTTGATTTCCGATAATCGCTCCTGAAAATTGTGTTAAATCAACATTTTCTGTATTATCATTATTAAAATCACAAATATTAAAATTTGAACTTACAATAACCGGATGTACCAAATACACATTAATCGCCCTTACTGTAAAACAATCTTCACTTTCTTCAAAACGAACGTAGAAAGTCTTCATCACCAAGTTTCCGTTTTCTGTAATGATTTGTGTTGGAGAAATAGGATTTTCATCTTCCATCGCATCATCGAAAATTTCATAAAACTTGGTGAAAGGAACCGTCAGTGGCAAAGTAAGCATATTCGCTGACAAAGTGTTGAGATTTACAGTAATATCTTCCGTCCCATTAAAACAGATATATTCGTTTTTATCGTTGGCTAAAATTTCAGTAAAAGTGATATTCATATTTACAGGAACAACCGTGAAACATCCTCCAGGAATTTGCACCCTGATAAAAATAGTATATATTCCTTTTTTTATTTGCTCTAAAACTGGCCCTGTTTGATTGTAGGCTGCTGCAAAAGATTCGTAAGCCGATAAACTCACTCCGCCTTGAGGAGAAATCAACGGTCCTAAATTTAAAGCAAAATCAAAAGGTTCCTTATTATCTGCATTGATATCACACATCGTGTAAGGAAAAGAAATAGGAGAATTGACATTTACGCCCGGTTTGAAAGCAAAACTTATTGGCCCCAAAATATACGTACAATTTCCATACTGAACTCGTGCCCAAACTTTCGTTGTAGGAGTGATATTAGGCGCAGTGACAGCACTGGTATTATTTTGAGCATTTGATTGCGAAAGAAAATACAAAATATTGGTACCTCCTACAGGAAACAGCTGATTATTTAAAAGAGTAAGATCATAAGCAGCTTCTACACCATCATTATTCGTATCACAAACTGAAACCGTGTCTATCAAAAGATTTTTAGTAAGGAAGTTCAAAGTAAGAACTGCCACTCTGAAACATCCCGGAACATTCGGATTCTGAATTCTCACATATAAAACCGTATTTGTATTTAAGGAATAATTTGTAGAAATACCATTCTGATTAGTCTGTGCATCGGCTAAGGAATTATGAAAAGTAAAATTAAAATTCGCAGGATTCTGTGAGGTTACATTGGGCTTAAAATTATTTAAATTAAGCTGAATCGGAGCATTTCCACAAAAATCCTGAGTATGATTTCTTGAAATCGGATATGAAGAATCAAAATCAAGGATAAAATCATCAGTCAGAGCCAAATTACTGTTTCCACAAATATTAAAATTTACATTTGCAGTATAAACTTCATTTTGAGTCGGACAAACCGTAGTTTGAATTCCCGTTCCAACAGTTTGCCCTGCAGAATTTGTCCAGTTTACTGTTGGCTGAATAATATTACCATTCGGAGTAAATTTCCAAGATTCCTGCAAAGCCTGCCAATTTCCGGTGTTTCTTGAAGCCGGAGAATATCCTACAGTTCCATCATCATTAATAATTCCGATTAATGCATTTTCAAATTTTCTGGTTGCACACGGTGTAAGTTTTTTATCTACAAAAACCTCAACAATATTCGTTGTTTCATGCAAAACAATTTGAGATGAAGAACGATCGGTACAACCTGCAATTCTTCCATCATAGAAATTGATTACAAATTTTCTATACGGAGCTGTTCCTACCGTTGAATAGTAAATTTCTGAACTATCTCCCGTAGAAAAAACCATATCATGATAGACTCCAAAAATCGAATTTTTAGGAAGACCGGGATCAGGATTTTGCCAAATAATATTGGGATAATTGATATTTCCTTGTTGGTTCAGATCAAAAGTTACCATTCCGTTTGAACCAATAACAACAGATTCGAAATATTGATTGAAAAAACAAAATTTAAAAGGCAAATCTATTTTAGAAGTAAAAACATCATCAAAGTTAGCATTCAAAGAAGTTCCCTGATTCAAAGGAATTGGCGGATCATAAGTTCCTTGTGTAAGCTGATACGTTGTTGTTTGTCTTAAAACAGGAAATTCTACATGAAGAGGAAGACATCCATTTGCATCAAGATCATTGGTACAAGTAACATGAAAATTTTCGTTACCTGCAGCATCTTTTACTTTAATATCAGTAACAACCTGAGAATAGGAGTAAACACCTACCAATAGTAGGAAAATTTGTAAATATTTTGTCATTAAATTTGGTGATAAAAAGTTAAAAATCAATTAAAATTAAATACTAATATCTTTTTTGCAAAAATAATACTTTTTTAATACAAAATAAACAGCCATAAATATTTATTTATAATTAATTAAAAATTATTTAACACAAAAATAAAACATTATCTCATTCTTTATCAATAACTAAAATACACCATCGTTTTCGTAATAAATTTACACAAAATATATAATAGCTTTGAAAATTTTCAACCTTAAAAAACAAAAAAGTGAAAACTTTTTTGTTTCCACTTTGTAATAATGATATGATAATATGTTTCAAAACTAATCTTTATCAGCAAACATTGAATTTGCCAACGAAGTAATTATGGATAAAGCAATACTGAAAATAAAAGCCCACCAAAAGCCATCAACTTTCATAGAATCTATAAAATAATCTGCAACTAAAATAATTACTGCATTGATGACCAAAGCAAAAAATCCTAAAGTAATAATCGTCAATGGAAGACCAAAAAGACTCAAAATTGGTTTTAAAATAAGATTTAAAACTCCTAAAACGATGGCAAAAATAACAGCTCCACCGAAACCATCAAAATGAACGCCCGGAAGAATTTTAGTAAGTAAAAAAGCGACAATTGCCGTTATAAAAAGCCTGATAAGTATATTCATAGTTTTATTTTTTATTTTAATCTGATTTAAATTTACTTAATTTTCATCATTGTTACCAAAGAAGTTGCAACATGACTTTCTGATGAATGATTTTCGTCAAAAGTATAAATTTCGGTGCGAATTACACTAATTTTCGCACCACCTTTCACCACATATGATTTTGAGATCAATGCATCTCCCATTGCAGGTCGTAAATAATTGACTTTCAATTCTACCGTCACAACATAACAATCTTCTTCATAATGACTTACCGCTGCATAACCTGAAGAAACATCCACCAATGAAGCAATCATCGCTCCGTTAAACATTCCTGCTTTTCTCGTCATTATTTCCATTTTTGGGATTTTGATGGATACGAAATCGGTTTCTACTTCCAGAAGTTCTGCATTGTAGAATTTTAGAGTTTCTGAACGGTTGAAACTGTCGGTCATGAGTTTTGTTTTTTCGGGAGACATTTTGGGTTTAGGTTTAGGTTTAGGTTTAGGTTTAGGTTTAGCAAATTTCTTTAAATTATTTTAGATTTTGCTCATATACCGAATCATTTATTTACCTTAAAAATTCATTATATTTAGAAAATAAAAATGATTTGCAACTAAAGATTAATAAATAATGGAAGACATTATTTTTCACAGTAAAAAAATTGAAATTAAAGGAATTCAAATTCCAGAATTTAAACTTTATAGCGGGAGTTTAATCAAAATTTACATTCCAAATTTTAATCACGAAAAACTACCTTTAGGTTTTGACCTAACTATAGAATTAATCAAAAAATTTCAGAATCAAAAAACTGACTTACCTTGGGCTAAACGCTATTTGCAAAATTCTATTTCAGAATTTTTTAATCCAATTACTGTTAATAAATATTTGATAAATAAGATTAAAATTGACAAAGAAAGTGCAAAGAGAATTATTGAAGAACTATCACTTAATCCAAATGAGAAATATAATAATTTAAGTTATAAAAAAACAAAAATTCTTGCTATAAAAGCTCTTTTCGAAAAGAATGATTCTATCATTTTAGATTATTATGGTTCTAGTGCAAAGGGAATTGAATCTTTAGAAGCGATAGTAAATACTGAAATAATTAAAGGAAAATCAGGCATCGTATTTGACAACTTACAATTCGCTCATGAAAAAGAGCCTTTTGAAAATATTAAAGTGATAAAAATAAATTCAAATCAACAGTAAAAACCTCAATTAACCTCTCTTCATTAGACTTTTAAAGTTTTCCTCCCAAAATCCCCTACCTTTGCAAAATGGAATTAGAAGCTATTTATCAAAAACTGCAGATTCAGGATATGAATCAAATGCAGAAATCTACATACAAAACTACGGAAAACAATACAGACGTGGTATTGCTTTCACCTACAGGATCTGGGAAAACACTAGCTTTTCTTTTTCCGGTTTTAAGAAATTTAAAGAAAGAATCTACAGGAATTCAGGCTTTAATTTTGGTTCCTGCGAGAGAATTAGCATTGCAGATTGAGCAGGTTTTCAAATCTATGGGAACAGATTTTAAGGTGACGGTTTGCTACGGTGGTCACGATAAAAAGATTGAAATGAATAACCTCAAGGAAGCTCCTGCTGTATTGATCGGAACTCCGGGAAGAGTTGCTTATCACATGAGAAATAAAAATCTTGACGTTAAAACAATTAAAAATCTTGTACTTGATGAATTTGATAAAGCGTTAGAATTTGGTTTTCATGATGATATGGAATACATTATCGAAAACATGTACAACCTTTACCAAAGAATTCTGACTTCGGCAACTTCAATGAACGAAATTCCAAAATTTACTGGTTTAAAAAACGAAAAACTCGTTGATTTCTTAAAATTGGAACACAAACCTGATATTCAGCTGAGAAAAGTAATAACGGTTTCTGAGGAAAAACTTGATACATTATTTCATCTGATTTGTAAAATCGGGAATAAAAGAACGCTGATTTTCTGTAATCACAGAGAAACGGTTGACCGTATTGCTGATTTGCTTTTAGATAAAGGAATTGCAAGAGAAACTTTTCACGGCGGTATGGAACAGGATGAGAGAGAACGTGCTTTGCTGAAATTCAGAAATGATACAGCGAGAGTTTTAATTACTACAGATTTGGCTGCAAGAGGTTTAGACGTTCCGGAAGTAGAATCGATTGTGCATTATCAGTTGCCGACAACAGAAGACGCTTTCATTCACAGAAACGGTCGTACTGCGAGAATGAATGCTAAAGGTTTTGCTTATATTGTGATGACAGAAGATGAAAAATTTCCTTTCATTAAAAAAGATACGCCTGAAGAATCTGTTAAAGAATTTTCAAAAGTTCCCACCAATCCACCATTTCAAACGATTTACATCAGTGCCGGAAAAAAAGATAAAGTGAATAAAGTAGATATCGTTGGATATTTAATCAAGAAAGGCGAACTGCAAAAAGAAGATTTAGGTTTGATTGAAGTAAAAGATACTACTTCTTATGTTGCCGTTTCAAGATCTAAAGTGAGAGATTTACTGAAAAAACTGAGCACTGAAAAACTGAAAGGTAAGAAAGTAAAAATGGAGGTGGCTTATTAGATAAAGGCAGAGGTTAAGGTTGAATCACGCAACCTTAGCCTTAGTCTTAACCTATTTATTTCAATCCACTTGTCTTAGTAGGAAAAGTATACACCGATTTTGAAGCAGTTATAAAAAGAATGTTATTTTTTTCACCACCAAAAGTCACATTTCCAGTCCAATCTTCAGGGATTTTGACGTGATGAATTTTTTCGCCTTTAGAATTAAAAACCGTTACTCCGTCGCCTGTTAAATATAGATTTCCTTCTTTGTCTAAAGTCATTCCATCTGAACCCATTTCGCAAAATAGTTTTTTCTCAGACAATTTTCCTTCTCCTACAATATTGTAAACATACGTTTTTCCGGCATCAATATCTGAAACATATAATTTTTTTGATTTTATACTTCCAATAATTCCATTGGGTTGAACAAAAGTTTCAAGCTTTGAAATTTTTCCGTTTTTATTTCGGTAATACAGATTTTTTTCAGGAATTTCTACTTTAAAATCTTGCCAGTAATCTCTTTTATACAAAGGATCGGTAAAATAAATTCCACCATTTTCGTCTAACCATAAATCGTTTGGTCCATTCAATCTTTTGCCTTCAAAACCTTTAGAAATAACCTCTACATTTTTATCTTTTGAGATTTTCCAAATTTCTCCTTCATTGTCTGAACACGTAATTAAATTGTCATTTTTATCAAAATAAGTTCCGTTTGCACGACCTGTTTTATCTAAAAATACAGAAATTTTATCGGTTTTCCAGTCCCAAACATAAATTTTATCATTCGGCTGATCGGTAAAATAAACATTTCCTGATTTATCGGTTGCAGGACCTTCTGTAAAAGAAAAATGATCTGAAATTAATTTTGGTTCGGTGTTTTCAAGCATAGCATTATAATTTGTTGATTTGCAACTGAGAAATGCCAAAACCAAACCAACAAGACCTATATTCAGGATATTTTTCATAGTTTTAAATTAGAGTTTGCAATTTACAATTTGCTAAATGGTTTAAAAAATATTTATCTTTGAATTTTCAGGATTTAAAATGAAGACAAATTTACCCGACAAACTGTATTATTCAATTGGCGAAGTTGCAAAAGCTTTCGACGTAAACGCTTCATTGATAAGATATTGGGAACAAGAATTCCCTATCATCAAACCAAAGAAAAATAAAAAAGGTAACCGCTATTTCACGCCGGAAGACATCAAAAACCTGAAAATCATCTATCACCTGGTTAAAGAAAAAGGTTATACGCTTGACGGAGCGAGAATTGCATTAACTACTAACTCAAAAATTTCGGAAACCGTTACTTTAATTGATCGACTTGAATTTGTAAAAGCTGAATTATTAAAACTAAAAGAATCTTTAGTAGAAAAGGATTCTGAATAAAATATATTTTAAAATGTTTAAATTTAAAAGTAAAAAGCAAAGCATGATTATGGCCGGAATTGCATTGATTTTGGTAATTTTAGGTATAACTTTTAAGATAAATGAATTCTTCTTAGTGCTGTAATCGGAATATTTTTAGGTTCAATCGTGCAAATTTTCTCTAACAGGAAAAGTACTTCCTAATTTTCATTTTTCTATTAAATTAAATTTCTGAGTCGTCATAGAATTGACGATTAAATTTCTTTATTGGGAAATTATTTAAAAACAACAACTCTATTCCCAATACCAATTTTAAACTATAGCAATCTAATAAACAGATATTTAATCAATATTTTTTCCATTTTATTAAGCTGTGAATTAAATTAATTCATACCTTTATTGTATAATGATTTTGAGAAATTAAAATTATTTCAAAAACATAAAATACAAATGATGAAAAAAAATTACTATCAAAAGATGGCAGTTTTGGGAATGCTGCTTTTAGCATTAACTTTCTTTCAGAATTACACAGAAAAAAGTGACGAAAAATTTCCCGAACTTACTTTTATTTCCGAAGATTTACCCGTCGAATCTATTTCTGAATTTGATCCAAATGAGCTCGATGAAAATCAATGGCAAAAACTCGGATTTTCTGACAAACAAACCGCTACAATTCTAAAATACAAGAAAATTGTTGGAGGAAATTTCCTTTCTAAAGAACAGTTGAAAAAATGTTATGCGATTTCTGAGGAAAAATTCACTCAACTTGAAGCATTCATTTTACTTCCTGAAACTAATTCTGAAGCCAAAGGAAATTCAAACTTTAAAAGTTTTGAAAAGAAATCTTTAAACATTACAAGGAAATTTAATCCTGATCAACTTTCACAAACTGATTGGGAAAATATAGGATTTTCTGAGAAACAAGCTGCTGCTATTTTGAAATACAAAAGTTACTTGAGCGGAAGTTTCGTGAGCAAAGAAAAGTTTAAAGAATGCTTTATTATCAACGAAGAAAATTATGCTAAGCTTGAACCCTATTTGATTTTACCCGCAAAAACTCCAGCCAATTTCAATGCTTATTCAGGAAAATCTAATTCATTTAAATCTAAAACTCCACAAACTTCTTTTGATCCGAATACGCTGGATGTAAACGGTTGGATGGCTCTAGGATTTTCTGAAAAACAGGCGAATGTGATTGTGAATTATCGTGACAGAAATCTTAAAGGCAGTTTTAAAACTTTAGATGATATTAAAAACTGTTTTGTTATTTCTGCAGAAAAGTTTGAAGAATTAAAGCCTTATATTAAGCTGAATCCGTCAACAATGACAAAAAGTTCAGATGATAAAAAGCAGGAATTTAAACAAGAAAAAACTGATTTCTCAAAAACAGATATGAATTCAATTACGTTTAAACAGCTTTTAGAATTTGGATTGGATGAAAAAAGTGCAGGCTCTATGATTGGTTTCAGAAAGAAATTGGGCGGTTTTATGACGAAAGAACAGATTTTAGAGACTTATAATATTGACAAAGAATTAGTTCAAAAGTTACTCAGCATTGCTCCGCTCGATAATTCGAAAGTTGAACGACACACTTTGGTTGACGCTCCTGAAGAATGGCTGAAAAACCATCCTTATTTTAAATATTCTGCTGATAAAATTATTTACTTCAGGATCAGCAATCCCGATGATAAAAAGATATGGAAATTCTTGAAAACTAAACCGGAATATGAAGCGAGAATGAGACTCTACGTTAAATAATTGATAATTGATAATTGATAATTGATAATTGATAACAAAATTATTGAAAATCCTACCATTAAGATTAGTTAAGAAGTTGAGAGAAATTAAGAGAAATCTAAAGATTTTTTAAGAATAACTTTTAAAACAAAGCTCAACTTAATATTCTTAAAATCTAAACTAATCTTAATGGTTTAAAAAAATTTACTTTTTGTAATCAATATAACAATCAATCACTTACTACGAAATGAGATTGATTAGAAATTCTGGAGAAAGCGTAATAATTCCTTCTACTACATTTTCTGGGTGCGTCGTGAAACCTTTTAATTTTGAAGTTTTTCCTTTTAAGACTAAATCCATTAATTGCTTATCGGAAAGCTTTTTGCCGAAAATATCAAATGAAACTTTAAAGCCGCAGTTTTTAAAATCAGAACATCCGACTGCAGTTTTACCTTTCATCAAGTTGTGAGCTTTGCATTTTGGGCATTGGGTTTCTTCCCAGGACTGTAATTCTTTTTTTACGGCTGGTTCACGTTTTTTCTTTTCTTTAACTTCAGGTTTTTCTTCTTCAAGATTTATGACCTTCCCTTTTCCGTCGACTACTCTTTTAGTCAATTCAGTCACCATCTGAATCAATTCATCTTTAAACTGATTCGCTTCATATTCGCCTTTTTCAATTCTTCGAAGCTTAGATTCCCATTCTCCAGTCAATTCAGGACTTTTCAGCAATTCGTCTTCAATGGTATCAATTAACTGAATTCCTGTGGAAGTTGCCACTAAATTTTTCTTTTTCCTTTCAATGTATTTTCTTTTGAAAAGTGTTTCGATAATATTTGCACGGGTTGAAGGTCTTCCGATTCCGTTATTCTTCATCATTTCCCGAAGTTCTTCATCGTCGATTTGCTTTCCGGCAGTTTCCATTGCACGAAGAAGTGTGGCTTCCGTATAAGGTTTTGGCGGCGAAGTTTTTCCCTGATGAATCATCGGTTCGTGCGGTCCGGTTTCTCCAACTACAAATTCGGGAATCGTTTGTTCCTCTTCTTTATCTTTTTCTTTATCCGTTGATTCTTCTTTTGGTTCTTTGGCATAAACAGCTCTCCAACCTGGTTCAAGAATTTGTTTTCCACTGGTTTTAAATGGAATCGTTCCCACTTTTGCTTCCACCAAAGTATTTGAAATTTTACATTCAGGATAAAAAACAGCGATAAAACGTTTCGCAATTAAATCATAAATTAATTTTTCTTCTCTTGTTAAATTTTGAGAAGGCGTTACTTCCGTCGGAATAATCGCATGGTGATCAGTTACTTTTGCATCATCAAAAACCGCTTTCGATTTTGGAATCGGTTCTTGCAAAAGAGGTGCAATCAAATCTTGATAAGGTGTCATTTTACGAAGAATTCCTTCGATTTTCGGATACAAACTTTCGGATAAATAGGTCGTATCAACACGTGGATAAGTAACGTGTTTTTTCTCGTAAAGACTCTGAATATAATTTAACGTATTTTCTGCCGAATAGCCGTATTTTTTGTTTGCCTCTACCTGAAGTCCGGTCAAATCGAACAGTCTAGGATTTTTTTCTTTTCCTTCCTTAATTTCAAATGAAACAATTTCAAAAGGATTGACTTTCAAATATTCCAAACCTTTTTCAGCTCGGTCTAAGCTTTTCAGACGGTCGATTGCTGCGTTGAAAATTACATCCCGATATTTAGTTTTCAATTCCCAATATTCTTCAGTCGTAAAAGCATCAATTTCTTTCTGACGTTGAACCAACATTGCCAAAGTCGGAGTCTGAACTCTTCCAATGGACAAAACTGCTTTATTCCCACCAAATTTTTTCGTGAAAAGTCTTGTGGCGTTAATTCCTAACAACCAATCTCCTATCGCTCTTGCATTTCCTGCCAAATAAAGATTTTTATAATCTTCGGCTGGTTTTAAACTTGCAAAACCTTCTTTAATGGCTTCTTCCGTCAATGAAGAAATCCATAAACGCTGAATCGGTTTGTTGCATTTAGCTTTTTGTAAAACCCATCTTTGAATGAGCTCTCCCTCTTGTCCGGCATCCCCGCAATTGATGACCTCATCACATTCTGCAACCAATCTTTCGATAACTTTAAACTGATTTTCAACACCTTTATTTGGGATTAATTTGATTCCGAAATTTTGAGGAATAATTGGCAGCAAAAACAAATTCCAGGATTTGTATTGAGGACCGTAATCATGAGGTTCTTTTAGGGTACAAAGATGTCCAAAAGTCCATGTCACACAATAGCCGTTTCCTTCCATGTAGCCCTGCTTAGGCATGGTTGCGCCCAATACTTTGGCAATATCTCTGGCAACGCTGGGTTTTTCGGCAATACAAAGTTTCATGAATATTCGGGATTATTGAGAGGGGTGCAAAAGTCGGGATTTTTTTTGGAATTTAGACGTTGTACAATTTATAAAAATTCTTACATTAAACTAAGTCTCTAAAATACATTTTTGCAACACCTTCAATATAATTTACTTTTAATGATTTTTCAATTTCTGTTTTTAATTTGGTTGATTTTTTAAATCTTTCAGTGAAATACTTTGTTCGACTTTTAAGAATCCAATAAGAATTAAACTTCGTGTAATCATAATTATCTATATCCATTAACCATTCAAAATAATCTCTTTCTTTGTGAAAAACTTTATCTATCTGTGCTTTGATTTTTTCATCAATTTTTAAATTATATTTGAATACAACACTCATTACATTATAAAAATCAAGATTTTGGTATGAATGAAAAGGAAATCTTTTCTCATCAAAATCAGATCTATTAACAACGTAAGATAGAAGTTTGTCAAAACTACTTTCTTCAAAATCAATTAAATCATACAACAATAGATTTGAATATAAGGAAGAGTCGAAATCTTTCTCTAAAATATTATTAAACTTAACCTTTAAAGAATCTTTATTATTTTGATTAAGCAGTGAAAACGCATATAGTAAGTCTTCAAAATCCACACTTTTGACATTTATATCATCTAACGTATTTATTTTTAGAACCCTGTATATTAATTTTTCGATTTCTTTTTCTGTACATAACTCAAAATATTTCTCCAATACCTCAAAATATCTATATGTACTATTATTTAAAAACAAGATATAAGCGATCTTCTTTAATGTTGCTTTCTTTATAAATGATTCTTTCTTTATTGCATAAAAATTTAATCCATCAAAAGGCATTAAATTATACTTTAATAGTATTTTAGAATTTGATAAAATCTTTAAAATAATATTTTCTTTTTGCTGTGGAGTCTTATCAACAAGAGTTATAATTGCTATAATATTGTTGATTATTCTTCCTAATCTGAGTGGACTATAAACACTGCTATATTTTTTAAATTCAATTTGTGATTTTAATAAATTATCTACTAATGCTTCCAACTTATTAAAAGTTTCCATACTTATCCTTATAGTTTTTATTTCATACTTTCTGAATAAATACGTAGTAAATTCCTCCTGAATATTAAATATCCAAAGTTCTAAAGCATACCAATCAAATTGTTCATATTTGTTTGTTTCTGGATTTTTTAAAGTATGAAGTACTAATAAACTTTCTAGTATTTTTTGGGATAACTGTTCATATTCTTGGTAATGATTAAATATGATAAAGTTATGATGTAGGTATGATTTGAATCTTAAAAAAGAAGATTGCAATTTATAATATGCAGCATCAGATTCACTTCCACCATGCCTATCTCTATAGTGAAACTTTTGAATTTTTAAAAAACTATCATCTATCTTATCAAATACATTATCATAAAATTTCAAATCTTTGATATTCTTATAAATATCTACAAAATATGGTGCATATTCTTTTACAAATCTTTCATCATTTTCAAATTTTATTTTCTCTAATTTCTTAACAATTTCATCTCTATCATTTTCATAGTAAAATGACTTAATTAATCCTCTTAACTTAATTAAATTATATTTAGATATAGTGAAATTAATTGGATTTTGATTTTTATTTGCTTCAGTATAGACTTTATAAAAAATTTCATACGACTCTTTGTAATTTCCCAATAAATAATGAGTGTAACCTCTCCTTAAATATTCATAATTTCTACTAGAATTTTCAACATTTAAAAGTTCTTTTGTTCTTACTAAATTTAACCTTTCTAAATTGCATCTTTCACAATCGCACTCAGCATAATGAAATAATTCATGTACGCAGATTTGCTTTTTTATAGTTTTCCCTGACCATCTTATATGATAAATATTATTAATTTGAAAAAATTCAATCACTTTCTTTAAATTATCATTTTCATCAATTTCATAACTATCTAAAGTTCTTAATTTATTGTTTTCCAAAATAATTTAATCCATGAAATCAAAAAATTCTTCATTATCTGTTTCAAAGTTCAAATCAGAAATATTAGTTTTTTGTTTGGTTCCTTTAAAAGGATGTAATTGACAGATCACATTTTCTGGTAGAACTTTTATTCCTTCAAATAAATTTATTGTATGAAGAATTTTATCAATCATTTTAAAATTTGAATTTCCGATATTTGTTAAGGAATAATCAGCTTCTAAATTATTAAAAGTTTCTTTTTTTCGTATTTGATTATATTTTGCGTAGCTTCTTCTTTTTAATAAAGTATCAAAAGTTTCTTGACTTAAAATATTCTCGGCAGGAATATATATTGTTATAGAATTAATGGAATTACATTTTTGTTCATTTATTCTTTCTGGCAATAGAGAATCATTTTGGATGTCATACCAATAAACTTTATCATTTTTAATATCACAAATAGTAAATATTAGAGCTTCATCTAATTCGTAATAAAAATATTCAACGTGTCTAATAGACAATGAAAATGCAATTTTACCGAAGTTTTCATCAGTTTTAGTAGTTATTATTTTTAAATTTTCAGTGCCTTTATTTTGATTATAAATATGATAAAGATGCTTTGGCTCTTTTGGAATACTATCATCAAAAACTTCAAAATAGTAATCAATACCCATATCTTCATCTGCAGTAGATGGGTTTTCTTTCAAGTTCATGTTATTATCAAAAAACAACTTTCTCAATTGACGTGTGAGTAAATCATTAGCATCTTTTCTGATGTGACCGTTACCTTTTTTCTTCATAATAGTAAAACATAAATATACAAAAACGCCCGAATTTCTCCGGACGTTAACAAAAGCAAATAGCAAAGAATTAATAATAAATTGCTAATCTATATTTCCAAAATATTGAATCGCTCCAACTTCTGATACATGCATCAGTTCTTTATTTGAATCAGCTTCGTCTTTCTGAGAATTCTCCAAAAAAGAATGACTATACAAAGCATAAGAAGGTTGCTCAGCCAAATCATTTTTCAGCATTTGATGAGCTTCTACTACGGGTTTTCCGTATAGTTTTTTGAAACTTCCGATATTGTATTGCGTAAATTTTCCGTAGTGAACGATAAATTTTAATGATAATTCGATGGTGGTGTTCAACATTTCGCTCAGTTCCAGAATTTTCATATTGAAGGCATTTCTCATATTTCGAAGCATCTTTGAAATTTTTTGGTAAGACGGTTTTTGATCGTATTTATAGAACAAAATCGCATCGCCCTCAATTTCAGAAATATCAAAATATTGATTGTTTACATCAATCAAAATAGAAAGTAGTTGTCTTACAATATATTCTCCGGTATAAAGTTTTGTATTGAACACAAATTCAGTGAATCCACTGAAATCAGGAATCAGAATAATTCCGTCTTGAATGTTTGTATTCTTCATAGTTTCCATGGTTTAAAACCTTTGCTGAAAGAGACGAAAGAGGTGAGGTTTTTACTTTACAGGATTTTGAAAAATCGTGTACATTTTTTAAAACTGTAAAATTATATGGAATCTTAGAAAAATTAAATTTCAATAATCAACTCTTTCTCATAGCCATTATACTTTTCTGTAATATAGCCATGCAGGTTGCAGATAATTTCTGTTTCATCAATTTTATATCTTGCCGGCGTATTAATGTGCCCATGAATCCAATACAACGGCTGATGTTCTTCAATAAAATCTTCAAGATTGGAAGCATACGCTGAAGTGACCGGATCATTTTTAAAATGTTCCGGAACAGATTGCATACTTGGTGCATGATGAGTAATCACAATATTTTTCATTCCTTTTGAATTTTCCAGACTTTCTTTGAGCCAATGCCTTGAGATTTGATGAATCTTAAATGTATCAATGCTACGCATTTTTGAGTAAGAAGGATCTCTTCTGATTAATTTATAGTCATTCATCTGAGTTTGACAAAGACTTCCGTACGCCATTGGGCTTCCAAATAACGAAAAATCAGTCCACAAAGTTGCTCCGTGAAATCTTACATCTTCAATATCCACAAAAGAATCTTCGAGCACAAATACATTAGAATTTTTTGAAGCTTCTTTTATTTTGTTTAAAGTTTTCGGGTAAGAACCTTTATAATATTCATGATTTCCTAAAACATAAATCACAGATTTGTTTGGAATTTTAGTTTTAATCCATTCAACTCCTTTTGTTCCTAAATTAACATCCCCTGCCAAGACAACAACATCTACATCATCAAAAGATAAATCTGTTGAACCAAACTCCTGATGTAAGTCACTGATGATTTGAATTTTCATAGACCTAAAATAATATTTTTCGGCAGAAAACAACTTCAAAAGTAAACATGATTAAAATCAGCATCACAAAACAGAAACATAACAGCATGATTTAATGCACATTAAATTAAATAATAAAATTTTAATTAAATAAAGTCTACTTTTTTAGTAGACTAATAAAAATATATGTTCTATATTTGCACTCGTAATCAGTTTGGAAATGAAAATGAAAACAAAATTAAGATACAATTCAATGAAGATGATGCCCATCAATTATATGATGATGCAATGCTGTATGCCTTTATATGTGAATTTTAGTGGATGACCTTACTTTTTATTATGACATATTTTTAAAGGCTTTACCACGTTGTAGAGCCTTTTTTATTTGAAAAAAACCAATAAACAAAAAACAACATGAGTACTTCTAATTTAAAAAACAAATGGCTGATTCCCGTAGCCTTTGCCAATATTTATATTATTTGGGGAATCACTTTTCTGGCAATATCATTCGGGTTGACCGGATTTCCGCCTTTTATTCTTTCAGGATTAAGATTTTTCGCAGCGGGAATTTTATTGATCGGCTATTTATTAGCAAAAGGTGAAAAAGCTAATTCATTGAAAAACTGGTGGAAAAATGCAGTGACCGGAATTCTTATTCTGACCGGAGGAACGGGACTTGTCGCTTGGGGCGAACAATATGTCACGGCTTCCGAAGCTGCCATCACGATTGCGACAGGACCGTTCTGGTTCATAGCGATTGATAGGAAAAACTGGAGCTATTATTTTTCAGATAAATTTATACCTATAGGATTACTATTAGGATTTGCCGGACTGATTTTATTTTTGAACGGAAGTGTCCATTCTCATACAGAAAATGTAAGCTCATCTCTTCGGATTACTGCATTTATCGTTTTGGCTTTAAGTTCGGTTGCATGGGTTTTGGGGTCTTTATATTCTAAGAAAAATCCGGCAGATCATTCAACCTTCATGAATATTTCGCAGCAATTAATTGTGGCAGGTTTAGCTTCTTTTGTGGTTGCTTTTTTCAGAAGTGAATGGACAGGATTTTCAATGGCGACAATTCCGGTTTCTGCGTGGTTAGGTTTACTGTTTCTTATATTCTTCGGATCAATAATCGCTTATATTTCTTACATCTGGCTTTTATCGGTAAAACCCGCAGCCATCGTAAGCACACATACTTATATTAACCCAATTGTTACCGTAATCGCAGGATTTATCATTGCTAATCAAACCATTAACGGAAATCAACTGTATGGGTTAGCCATCATCTTAATCGGAGTTTTACTAACCAATGTGACCAAATATTTCAGACTTTCAAAACGGTCAAAAGCGAAAATAAGAAGAGTTGCAAGACATTTCGGAAGAATCAGCAGACCTTATCAACCCATGTAATTTTAAAAAATATAATGATAGAAATCAAAAACATATCAAAGACTTTTCATCAGAAAAAGCAGTCTTTTAAAGCTTTAGATGATGTCAATCTCAGTATTGAAAAAGGCGATATCGTAGGCATCATCGGATTTTCGGGAGCCGGAAAAAGTACTTTAATCAGAACCGTCAATCTTTTGGAAAGACCTGATAACGGACAAATCATTATGAACGGAACTGATTTCACCAAATTAAAATCAAGACAACTCGCCAAAGAGCGTAAAAAAATCGGAATGATCTTCCAGCATTTTAATCTGCTTTCATCGAGAACAGTTTTTGAAAATATCGCACTTCCGCTGGAACTGGACAATTTAAGTAAAGACAAAATCCGTGAAAAAGTCAGCGAACTTTTAAAAATCGTCGGCTTGGAAGATAAAGCTCATGATTATCCTAAAAGTTTATCTGGTGGACAAAAACAAAGGGTTGCCATTGCAAGAGCACTAGCCAACGACCCGTACCTCCTGCTCTGTGATGAAGCGACAAGCGCACTCGATCCGGCAACCACGCAATCTATTTTGCAGCTTTTGAGAGATATCAATCACAGGCTCGGAATCACAATTTTGCTGATTACCCACGAGATGGAAGTCATCAAAGCGATCTGCAACCACGTCGCCGTTATCGACAAAGGACAATTAGTAACAAAAGGGACTTTGAGCGAAATTATTTCCAACAAAGAAAATCCTATCATCAAACAATTTTTAAACTCAGGTGTTATGACTATACCGCAAGAACTCAACAAAAAACTACAGAAAGAGCCACAAGCGGGACTTTTTCCTTTAGTTGAAATCGAATTAAACGAAAAAATAAGCGTTGAAGAACTGCTTTCAATCATTTACGATCAATATAAAATTCCTTACAAACTTCTGAAGGCTGATGTAGAATATCTGGGAGATTCCAATTTTGGAAAACTTCTTCTGCACTTGAAAGGTGAAAGTGAAGAAAACCAGAAAGCCATCTATTATTTTAATCAGAATAACATTCAAAATACTTTAAAAGGTTATGCTTAGTGACACCGTAATTTCGCTTCTTTCAAAAGGAGTCTGGGAAACTGTTTATATGACTTTTGTATCAGGATTTTTCGGTTTTGTGCTTGGTCTTCCCGTTGGAATTCTACTTTTTATTACCCGAAAAGGACAGCTTTTAGAGAACATAATTTACAATAGAACTCTATCGGTTTTGGTGAATATTTTCAGGTCAATTCCTTTTATAATTCTGATTGTCTGGATGATTCCTTTCACAAGGTCTATTGTTGGAACTTCTATTGGAATGAATGCAGCATTAGTTCCGTTAAGCATCGGTGCAGCACCATTTATTGCAAGATTAGTAGAAAATAGTTTATTGGAAATTCCGAATGGTTTGATTGAAACTGCAAGAGCTTTAGGAGCAAGTCCGTTACAGATTATTAAAAAAGTTTTGCTTCCTGAAGCTTTGCCTTCATTAATTAATAATGCCACAATTACTTTGATTACGCTTGTGGGATATTCCGCAATGGGTGGAGCTGTCGGAGCTGGTGGATTGGGACAAATTGGTTATCAGTACGGGTATATCGGTTATGATTCATTAATTATGAATCTCGTACTGGGATTATTGGTTGCTTTGGTATTTATCATTCAGTTTTCTGGGGATCGATTGGCAAAAAGATTTGATCATCGATGATTGAAAGATAAATTGAATATTTATTAATCGCTAAGGTGCAATTTTTCATCTAAATAATGATGTAAGGCGCAAGGATTTTATCCGCAATAAAATTAATTGAGAATAAATCATTCTTTCTCATATTGAAAATCTTCGATTTTCTTGCGCCTTAAAACAGAGTAATAATTAAGAAATCTTTGCGCCGTTGCGTACAACCCAAAAAAAATAACTAAAAAATAATTTACAATGAAAAAAATAAAAATTTTAAGTTTAGCAGCAGGTTTGCTGTTATTCGGAGCTTGTAATTCTCCAAAAAAAGATGATCCGAATTTCATCAAAGTAGGAATAACATCCGGACCGGAACAGGAAATTGCAGAAACTGCCAAAAAAGTAGCCAAAGAAAAATATAATCTTGAAGTGGAACTGGTTTCATTCAACGATTATGTAGTTCCAAACGAGGCTTTGAACAATGGCGACATCGACGCCAACGCTTTTCAGCACGTTCCTTATCTTAATGAACAGTCGAAACAGCGTGGTTATAAACTAGCCGTAATTGGAAACACATTTGTGTACCCGATAGTTGCTTATTCAAAAAAAATAAAAAATATTAGTGAGCTTCAAAACGGAAGTACCATCGTGATTCCTAATGATCCAACCAACGGAGGTCGTTCTCTACTTTTATTACAGAAAAATGGCTTATTAAAATTAAAAGAAGGAATCGGATTATTGCCTAAAGTAACCGATATTGCTGAAAATCCGAAAGAACTGAAGATACTTGAAATTGAAGCACCTCAACTTCCAAGAGTTCTGGAGGACAAAGAAGTAGTGATTGCGATTATCAATAATAATTTTGCAGCACAAGCAGGATTAGACGCCAACAAAAACGGAATCTTTAAAGAAGATAAAGATTCTCCTTACATGAATGTTGTGGTTTCACGAGAAGACAATAAGAATGATGAAAAAGTGAAGAACTTTTTAAAAGCGTATCAGTCTAAAGAAGTGGAAGACAAAGCCAAAGAAATTTTCAAAGGCGGCGCGGTGAAAGGCTGGAATTGATAGTTGTTGGTTGGCAGTTGATGGCGAAACTAAAAATTCCCCTTTTCTGAAGGGGTGGATTTTTGCAAAAGCAAAAAGACGAGGTTAGCTAAACAATATTAAACATTGAACTTGTAAAAGATTCTATTATTATATGCAAACATCGTTTCGGAAAATCTTTACCTCTGAAGCGGTGTTTTTTAATTTAAATTATCATACAATCCTTTGAACGATAATTATTTAATTTTAAAATAAACTTCTCCAGCAAATATCTATAAACCTCAGATTTCTAACATACAATCTTGACCATCATCTTCGTGGTTAAAAATAACCATTTTGCCAAAAACTTATTTTCTCAATTTGAGATAATAATTATTTTACCTATTTTTGTAAGCAATCAATAAAAAGTTTTTTATGTTAAAGAAAACTGTACTATTAAGTTTGTTTACGCTTATATCTGCCTCTACTATGGCTCAAAATACTAAGGTTCCTGTTTATTTAGATGAATCTAAACCTGTTGAACAGAGAATTCAGGATGCACTTTCCAGAATGACACTTGAAGAAAAAGTGGCAATGCTTCATGCACAATCAAAGTTCAGTTCGCCGGGAGTTCCAAGATTGGGAATTCCGGAATTCTGGACAACTGATGGACCTCACGGAGTTCGCCCTGAAGTAATGTGGGACGAATGGGATCAAGCCGGATGGACAAATGACTCTATCATTGCCTACCCTGCCTTGACAGCTCTATCTGCAACATGGAACAAGAAAATGTCTTGGAACTACGGTAAAGCTTTAGGTGAAGAAGCAAGATACAGAAAAAAAGACATCCTTTTAGGACCAGGAGTTAACATTTACAGAACACCTTTGAACGGAAGAAACTTCGAATACATGGGTGAAGATCCTTATCTGACTTCCAAAATGGTGGTTCCTTACATTCAGGGAGTTCAATCAAACGGAGTGGCAACTTCTGTGAAACATTTTGCCTTAAACAATCAGGAAATGTTCCGTCATACAAGCAATGTGATTGTAGATGACAGAGCGTTATATGAAATTTATCTTCCGCCTTTCAAAGCTGCCGTAACCGAAGGAGATTCATGGACGATTATGGGCGCTTATGATATGTACAAAAATCAGTACGCAAGCCAGAACAAATATCTTTTAAATGACATTCTTAAAGGAGAATGGAAATACAAAGGTGTGGTGGTTTCTGATTGGGGTGCAGTAAACAATACCGAACAAGCCATTCATAACGGATTGGATGTAGAGTTCGGAAGCTGGACGAACGGTCTTTCTGCCGGAACCAGAAATGCTTATGACAATTATTATTTGGCAAAACCTTATTTAGATTTAATTAAATCAGGAAAAGTAGGAACAACAGAGCTTGACGACAAAGTGACAAGGCTTTTACGTTTAGCATATAAGACTACGATGAACACCAAAAAACCTTTCGGTAACATCGCATCTGAAGAACATAAAGCAGTTGCTAAAGAAATCGGTGAAGAAGGAATTGTATTGTTGAAAAATCAAGGCAACGTACTTCCAATCGATATCAATAAAGCTAAAAAAATTGCCGTAATTGGTGAGAATGCCATCAAAGTAATGACTGTGGGTGGTGGTTCATCTTCTTTAAAGGTAAAATACGAAACCTTACCTTTAGACGGAATCAAAGCGAAGTTCGGGAAAAACTCTGATGTACAGTTTGCAAGAGGTTACGTAGGAGATGTCGGAGGTGAATACAACGGTGTAAAATCTGGTCAAGATTTAAAAGACAGCCGTTCGCCTGAAGAATTACTGAATGAAGCTGTTGAATTAGCTAAAAAATCAGACTATGTGATTTTTGTAGGTGGATTAAACAAATCTGATTTTCAGGACAGCGAAGGAAATGACAGAAAGAGTTACGGATTACCATACAATCAGGATAACGTAATTGCTGCATTAGCTAAAGCAAATAAAAATTTCACTGTAGTTTTAGTAAGCGGAAATGCAGTAGCCATGCCGTGGATTAAAGAAGTTCCGTCTATTGTTCAGGGTTGGTATTTGGGATCTGAAGCAGGAAATTCTATTGCTTCTGTTTTGTCTGGCGATGCCAATCCTTCAGGAAAGCTTCCGTTTACATTTCCTGTAAAACTGGAAGACAACTCAGCTCATACAATGGGTGAATATCCCGGAAATAAAGAAGAGTTGGCTGCCGGAAAAGGTAAAGACCAGAAAAACCCGATCAATATTAAATACAACGAAGGAATCTTTGTAGGTTACCGTTGGCATGACACGAAAAAGATTAAGCCATTATTCAGCTTCGGTCACGGTTTAAGCTACACCACTTTTGAGTTCGGAAAAGCAAAAGCTGATAAATCAACCATGACTCAGAATGATAAGATTACTTTCACCGTTACTCTAAAAAATACAGGTAAAAAAGCAGGTGCTGAAGTAGCACAGTTGTATATTACCGATGTAAAATCATCAGTCGAACGTCCTGCAAAAGAACTGAAAGGTTTTGAAAAAGTATTTTTAAATCCTGGAGAAGAAAAAGAAGTGATCTTCACGATCGATAAAACAGCGTTAAGCTTTTTTGATGCTCAAAAGCACGATTGGGTTGCAGAACCTGGAGATTTTGAAGCGCAGATTGGAAACTCTTCTGATGCCATCAAAACTAAGGTAAAATTTACGTTGAAGTAATCTCACTTATATATTTCTAAAACGAATGCCCGAATTTCTTCGGGCATTTTTATTTTCAAAAGTTATCTATTAAAATGTATTATTTACGAGTGTAAATTATTTCTGAATTCAAAAAAGTATACGTTAAAGTAGTTTTTGTGACTTTATAGTCGTTGCATTGAAACTCATCACGATCATAATCATTCGTACAAAGCTTTCCGTTTTCTATTTTCCATTTCGTTTTTGTTGTTCTTTTTGGGTATTTTGTAATAATTACACCGTTAGCAGCAAATATTTTTGTTACGTTTTCCTTCACGACTTTTCCATCTGCTTTATAAAGTTTCCAAGTGCCTTCAACACCGGCATCCTGTTTTTTTTCAGCTAATGTAACTGGAGTAATTGTGTTAAAAGATTTTTGTCCAAATAAGGCAGCCGTTCCTAAAACTAACCCGGCTCCAACGATTAGATTAAATGTTACTTTTTTCATGGTTTTTTTAAACTTAAATAGCTGTAAATATAAATCGAAAAAAATTATAATCAATGTCCGTTTTTAATCATAACACTAAAATCATCAGTCATTTTGTCATTCAGAAGGAATCTAGACTGCTTTATTTTCAGTGTGTTGAGATTCCTCCGGAATGACAAACAAAGCGTTAAAAACTAAGTTATTACTAATTACGAACATTCATAAAATTATTTACAAAGAAAAGAATAGTTGAATTAAGATCTCTACAAGATGAGAAAGTTGATTTAATTCTAAAACATTTTAAGGAACAACGAAAATCCTAGCCCCGATTGCAACGACATTCTTTTGTGCAGCAAAGCGGAACAAAAGATATAGTGGAAAGCGGGAAAAGCTCCTAATAAAACTTTAAATTTTATCAGAAGCTTTCCGTCTTTATTATATTTTGCTGAGATTATTTTACTTATTGTTCTTTTCGCATCAAGGCAAAAGAACCTAGAAAATATTACAAATTCTGATCTTCATTAATTTCTTCCACCATTTTGGTGTTAAAGGCAGGAAGATCTTCGGGAGTACGGCTTGTAACCAAACCATTATCTACCACTACTTCGCTGTCTTCCCAATGTGCTCCTGCATTCTTTAAGTCGATACTGATGGAATTTACAGAAGTTAGACTTCTACCTTCAACAGCACCTGCACTGATCAGAATTTGTGGACCGTGACAGATGGCAGCAACTGGTTTGTGTTGTTTGAAAAAATCCTGAACAAAAGACAAAGCTTTATCATTCGTTCTTAACTGATCGGGATTGATGACACCTCCCGGAAGTACCAAGGCGTCGTATTCTGAGGCGGAAACCTCATCTAAAGTTTTGTCAACGCTGTATTCTTTTCCCCAATCTTTTTCTGCCCATGCTTTGATTGTTCCAGCCTTTGGACTTACGATGTGTGCTGTCCAACCCTGTTGTTCTAAATGTTCTTTGGGAGATTTTAATTCGCTTTCTTCAAATCCGTGTGTTGCTAAGATTGCAATTTTCTTTGACATATTATTTTATTTTTTGGTGTTATGCCTGTTAATAAGAAAAAATGATGCCGTGAAGGGTTGATGTGGTATTTAAAGAGTGTTAAAATGTGGTTGCGGAAGTTAGTTAGTTAGTTAGTTAGTTAGTTAGTTAGTTAGTTAGTTAGTTAGTTAGTTAGTTAGTTGATTTATGATGAAAGATTTTAGGGAGATCATGATGAGTAGCTGTAATAGAATGATGAGAGCGGTTTTGATGAGAAAACTTCTCTTTGAGATTTTATGCCTGAAAATAAGCATTCCAAGAATAGCACCGATTGTTCCGCCAAGAAAGATCAGGGTGAAGAGGAAAGCTTCAGAGATTCTTCTTTTATGTTTTACGGCTTTCCATTTATCCCATGCAAAGGTTATAAAAGCGATGATATTGATGATTAAAAGCAGGTACAGCATGACGGCAAATCTAAAACAAAAATAAATAGCACAAAAACAGTTCACCTTCTGAGCTTAACAATATAAAAGTTTCTACATTTGTTCTTTTTAACAATAAATCAATGACAGTAGAAGATTTGGTGGGTAGTTATTCTGTTCAGGGAAGTAATCAGGAGGAAAGTGAAAGCATCAGTTATCACGGTATATTAACACTATCTCTTGATGAAAACAATCGCATCATCGCACAGTGGCTGATTGGCGACCATGAACAAAACGGAACAGGCTTTTTTAAAAATGATATTTTAGTGATTAATTTTAATTATCAGGGTGAAGATTCTCATGTTTACAAAGGGGTTGCTGTGTACCGCTGTATCAATGAGAATGTGTTGGATGGTTTCTGGTCTGAAAAGCAGGGTGATCCATTGTATCTTGGGAGTGAATATTGTACCAGAATTCAGGTTTCTGAGTTTTTGAATTGACAGGCTGAATGATTTTAAGTGGTTTATTACATTCCTGAAATAGTACATATAAAGATCCGTTTAGTCAATCGATGATAAGTCGTCACTTTGAATGATTTTTTTGAAGAAAAAATTGTATCTAGAAGTTTGTGCATTCGTGCTGTATGAGTTGTAATTCCAGGCTTCGATTCTCGATACGATTTTCTGCGGTGCAGAAAATCACTCGAATTGACGAGGTTTTTTAAAATGAGAACTTAATTTATTTACCAATCGTCACTTCGAGTGATTTTTCAAAGAAAAATTGTATCGAGAAGTGTGTAGATCACAAGATCACAAACTGAAAGTCTAAGAATTAATCTGTGAAGCAAAGCTTAGAATCTAAATCCTGAATTTCAGATTATTACAATTGCTAAAGCATTCGAATTTCAAATGAGCCATCCAGTTTTGTGAATCCTGAAAACATGTCCATATATAGTTTGGCATTGGTTACCACACCGTTTTTAGGATTGATAAGATATTCACCATCGTATTTTCGGGTAAGCTTCATTCCGGATGACAGTTTGTCTGACGACACAAAATTCATTACTGCTTTTACAATGACTACATCATCTTTCACCAATGTACAGGTATATTCTGTATCGATGTAATCGAAAAACATATCCGGTTTTGCTGTCTTCTTAGACTTCCATTTGCTTCCTGCTTTAATTGCTGTTTTAGGAAATTCTACTACAAACAACTCCATATTGACAATTTGTGTCGGGACGTTATCTAAATCAGCAGAAGCTCCGTATTTGCTGTAGATACGGGTATAGCTCTGTCCGGCAAATTCGCCATATCCCAAATCTCCCTGATCATCCGAGTCGGCAGATAGACTTACTACCTCAACATTCATATCGACAAGGTCTCCATTTTTTGTATAATCTGTTTTAAGAATCCCTTTCATATTCATTAACTTCGAATTCATATCATACTGATATGTAATCGTTCCTGAAGGGCGGTATTCTAAAGATATTTCTTTTTCAGTTTGTGCACAGCTCAGGAAAAAAGAGAAGCTTAGAATAAGATAAATAATTTTCATCGTATTGTTTTATGAGTCAGTTCGCTAAAATAAAATAATTATCTATTATAAACAGAAATATGATCATCCAAATCTAAAGATTACAGCAAAAATCCCGAAAATACTCTCAGGATTTATTGATAATTGGTTACTTCTTTTGATTGGGATTAAGCTGTTTTTACTTCTTTTTGGAGATTTTGCCTATTAACTCAATAGTGCCTTTATTGGCATTATTCTGTTAGGGTGTGATTTTCTTTTTTAAATGGATAATAATGATATCAGCGATTTCTTCTGCTGTTCGATTTTCGTTTATTGGAACAATTAAATCATAATGACTTTCCTTAGTATAATCAACTTGGTAAGAATTGATAAACTGACTTTTAAAACTGTCATTTCGTTGTTTTACAGTCTCATGATTTTCATTTACTCGATTCGCTGATTTAAGTCGTTCAACGGCATCTTCCTCTGATATTTTTAGAAATGCATGAAAAGCATCAGTTACAAATTTGAATCCCATTCGATAATCAATAATCAGGCGGTCTTTTGAATTACATAAATTCGAAAAATCCCCGTCAATCTCTAAATCTATTGCTGGATTCTCTTTACACTTCTTTTGAAAATCTAAAATATGCAGTCCTTCATTTTTAGCTTTTTCTCTTACCATTGTTCCCAATGAAATAAATTCATAATTAAGTTTTTCTGCCAGTAATTTTCCTACTGTTGTTTTTCCCGATGCTACTTCTCCGGACAAAGTAATTTTTGTTGTCATATTTTTAAATTATTTGTTTTTATTCCATTGATAAAGACCTCTGCGGTTGATGAAATTTTGATAATTATATCTCATTTCATCATAAGCATTTTTAATTCCTGTTTCAAGAATTGGAAAACTGTATTCCTGTTTACCATTTTTATTAGTATAAAATCTTCCCGCAGGATCAACCATGACATAGCTGTCTTTCATCTCTGCGTTATTTTCTGCAACCATCATTTGATTCTCAAAAAACTGATGATGATTTGAAATAAATTGATTAAACATTTCTTCGTCAATAATAAAATCATTGATATGTTCATCATTTTCACCTTTAATAGGCAATACCTGAAATACTTTCCATCGTTCTGGTTGGGCATATTGAATTAATTCCGACATAGATTCATGATAATTCAGCTGATGAACCACTGTGTTGATTTTTAACTGATAACCATATTTTTTAATCTGGTCAATAAATGTTTTATACTGATTTTTAGAGATTGTCTTTTTACCACTAATTGCCCTTCCCGACTGAAGATTGGTTTCATCCATCATACTGTCGACACTTAAAATAATCCAGTCTAAGATTCCTTTATTTTGTTCTAAAAACACCTCGTTAATATTGGTACCATTCGTCACAATCATGGTAGTCATTCCCCATTTTTTAGCTTCTGAAATAAGTTCTGAAATCCACGGACATAAGGTAGGTTCCCCTCCTGCAAAAGTAATTTTCTCAAAACCGAATCCGGCAAGCTGCTTTACAAGTTCCAAAGACTTTTCCTTGGGAAGATGTCCTTTTGGAAGTAGCTTTTTAGCGTGATAAAACGGAGCAAAGCAAAATTTGCATCTCATGTTACAAGGTTCCCATACATGATAATTAACAGAAGGAATAATTCCTTCAAAAGGTGTTTTCATAGTTTGTTTAACTGATTTTTTGTTACACCATTCACTCAGCAAAACAACATCCGAAAAGCAAAAAAAATACGCCTCCGGAAATAACATCGGAAGCGCAGGAACAAAAGCTTTTTTTCGGGGAATAAGAGCGGTTAGCCGAAACTCTTTTTTATGACAGGCTGATAATTTTCAGACACCGATAGATAATGACATTTAGTCTTACCCGAAGCATCAAAAATACTGATTTCAATACTTTCCAACTTTGGATGATAGCATTTAATATACTTCTTATTCACCCTGAAAGATTTATGAATAGTGACAAACTGCGAATTCATTAATCCCTTCTCCTCCATTTTGGTAAATGAAAAATCAATGAGATTGGCCGGACTCCTGTTAATAAAATGAATCTGTTTATTGTTCGATTCAGAACCTGTCATTTTATCGGCACAGAGATAAACAATATCGTCAATGTGAATTTTGTTTTTCTTGGTTTTATTAAAATCCAGATATACATATTGCGGTGGTGAAAAGAAAGTGACCTCCTGCAGAAACCTTTTAAAGCTCTTCATAAACTGCTCTTCACTAAAAGGTTTGGTAATATGATCCACACATATTTCGGCATCACGTTTCAGATTTTCTATATCTTCCACATACTCTGCCGTATTAACACTGGCAAAAAACACGGGAATCTTAATTTCCTGCGCCACTTCCATCCCGGTCATGCTGTCATTGCCGAGATCAAGATCTGCAATCAATATCTCAGGGTTCACCGCCTGAACCTCATTAAAAAAATGATCCGAGCCTTTACTTTTCAGTACAATTTCAACATGAGGAATCTTATTAATGTAAGATTCTAATTTTTCAAGTTGGCGGCTGTTGTCTTCGAGGAGGGCGATGCGATAGGTGTGGTGCATAATTAATACTTACAATATACTTAATATTTTACTTCCAATATGTTCATCAAGCTTTCCATAAGAATCTAAAACAGAAATCTTACCTAGTCCACAAAGATGATGATCCACATTTTTTTCTATTGAAACAAATGGAGCAAATTGAGCAATGCTTTCCTTTGCGTTACTTGAGGGATAAAGTAAAAGCGATTTTTTACTTTTCCAATAATCATTATACACATACATCTGTCTCAAATCATGGGTAGAAGGTTGTGACTGATCTATATTCTTCCACTTAGTATCAATAATTAAAACCACTTCATTATCTTTTTCCAAAACAATATCTGGGCGAATGGTAATTCCATTCCAGAAACCTTTAGAACTTTGTCCATATACTTTGACATCGTGATCCTGACAAGCGTGTCTCAACCTAATCAACACATATTCTTCCCAAAGACTGTTCATATCAAAAAGAAGCGCCAACATTTTTTCGGAACCACTTGAAATATTGGGAGCATAGTTGAGAATAATTAGTCTTGCAATCGCTAAAGCCGTTTCATAAGGAGCAATCTTTCTAGATTTAGGAATCTTGCTGAAGGTATTCTCATTAGCTTTAATGGTTTTCACTTCGGGAAAATCCAGCTGTACAGTTTTGCATTTGCTGTAGAGATAATTGCCTTTCGATAATGTAGCTATAATTTCCAGAGCCTGCCCTAAAATCTGATGAATCAAGTGATCTTTATCATACACCTGATGCGTGGTATAAAATCTTTCTTTATGAACAAGATTTTTCTGAATGTGACCCGCAAATTCAAGTTTGCCTTTCAAAGCTTTTACATTCCCTGTCTCCTTGTAATACTGTTTGATTAATCCTTGATGAATAAGCAATTGAACTTCATTCAAAAACCATTCGAAATAAATATCCAAAAAATGGATAGACTGTTTTGAAACATTAGCTTGACCTACCTGCTGGATTTTTAATTTTTTAGTGACTTTCAGCATTTCCAAAAGCACATTGCGCCATTTGGTTTTATTTTCTTCTGGTTCATAACGGTCAATTTTTGGAAGAATCTCTATTGTTAAATCATCTATCTGAATGACACCTACAAATTGTTTGAAGACAACGCCATTATGTTTCAAATCAAAATATTGATAATTATGCAATGCGTTGAGCTGTGATAACGCTATAAAATGACGCTTATCAAAACCTCGGTCACCAATACCCAGAAAGCTGTGTTCAAAAACCTGAATGGGATCTTTTTTCAGCATTTTTTATGACAATAATAATTCTACAGCAAGATCAAAGTCTACTTCTTCAAACGGAATCAGCTCATAAGACTTTACAATTTCAATCTCATTTCTTATATCAAAATCAGCAAATACATTCTGATGATTAGTTTTTGAGATTTCTTTCTCTCTCACAAAACCTTTTCCTAAAATCAAACCTATTTTACCACAATCATTATAAAAATACTCTTGCAATAGCGGAATAATCTCATTTTTAAAAGAAGCTTGAAAATTATCTTTCATAAAGTATGAATGACCTAATGTATAATTTTTGTCCAATAGCAGTTCTACCCTTTCGTTAATCTTTTGCATAATATCAGCTCTTTTATAACCGTCTTGAAATTCTTGTTTTTCTACTACTTCAAAATCTGGCAGCATTTCTACAAAACTAAAACGCCTTCTCAATGCTGTATCTAATGCTTCAACACTACGGTCAGCAGTGTTCATTGTTCCGATAATGTAAAGATTAGATGGAACACCGAATTCCTTTTTACTATAAGGTAGAGTTACCTTTAATTCTTCTTGTTTTCTTAAACGCTTGTTTTCCTCAATTAATGTGATGAGTTCACCAAATATTTGTGAGACATTCCCTCTATTGATTTCGTCAATAATTAAAACGTGTGGTAAAGCAGGTAAAACAATTTCTTGAGTAGTTGATTTTTTTTCAGAGATAATTTTATTATTTATATAATTAATCACTGACCAATAAGCAGTAGAGTTTGAACCACCAATTATAGCTCTGAATTCCTTATCTATATTTTTAATAACTGAAAGGTCTGGAAAAGCATTCTGCAATATTTTTGTTCTGGAATAAGAAACAATATATTCTTTTGCCTCTTCAGAATATATCGGTTTAAGCTTAAGATTTCCTTTTTCTGTGACATCAACAATTTTAAGTCCCAGATTGGGTGTCTGGATAGTTAGTTTTACAGGGTTATTATTTTCTAAACCTGTATTTGCGTCATTAATAATTGCATCCCATGCATCATCAAAATCAAATTGATGGTTAATTGTTTCTTCTTTTATTCTTTTTTCCTGTGCTTTTTCTGAGATCAGTTTAAAAACTCCATTTTTAATCTCATATATGATTGTTTTATTACCATCAGAATCCTCTTCAATTTGAGGCTTTATCCCTTCAATAAAATCTTCATAGCTCATACTTTGATGAAAGGTAGAAAATACAATCTGTCCATTTTTTAACAGACGGTCATATTCATTCTTGACAATATCTCTATCTTGCTGCAAATTGAATTCTGGATTGGCAATCTGAATAGCTTTGTTGATGGTGTTATATGTTTTTCCAGTTCCAGGAGGTCCAAATAATATTTGGTTTAATGGTTGGTTGTTTTTTTTCATTATATGTGCTGATGTAGATGATTCAGAAATTTCTTCTGTAGTATTAAGAACTTGGTAAAGTATATCTTGAGCAAATATTAAATGATTGGTATCTGGATAACAATCATCAGTTATGAACTTACTTTTAATGTCAATCAATTCCTGATCTTTAATAATATAATTAACAATCAGATTATTTACTAAATCCAAATAGTGTAAATATTTTTTATTTTTACTTTCTGGCTTTATTCCTAAAAGATCACAATAAGATTTATAAAAAGAGTTTTTATAAAGTGTATATTTTTCAGGATATTTAAAAGTCAGGAAAGTAGAAATTGTTCTTTCATCGTGATGATGATTCAGTTTCATCCCCATCTTTTTATAGATTTCAGATACCCTGTTTTGGAACTCAACAATTCTTTCTTCTAGCAATAGTTTCTCATCGAAAAGATTGTGAAAAACATTTCTATATTCTTCTGGAAATTCTTTTGCCATATGATTTCTTACAGCAATACCATTATGATAAATTAAATTACCAAAATTAATTGAAGTAATTTCAGAAGCAAAATTAGCTGCAGAAGTATCAGGACGATCATTAAATAATTTCAGCAACTTCCACTTATAAATTTCATTTTTATTGTCTTCTGAAACTATATTTTTATACTTCTTAATAATACTCAGATTAATGTCTTCATTAAGTCTGTTCTTAATAATAAATCCCATTTTTCTTAGGGGCTGATTCGTATTATCTCCACCGTAGAATCTCTTTTTTTGCCAATCTTTAATATTAGCTAATTTTGCTGCCCATCTGATAACTTCTTTTGGAGGGTAAGCTTTATCTTTATATTTTAAGTCATATTTAGTAGAACCTTTTAAAGCAACATTGTTATTAATAATATATTCTAAAGCTGTAATAACCTGTTCTTTTGTAACTTGGTTGGGTAGACTTGCCATAAACTAATCTATAATTAATCTTATATTTTTTGACTGATAATCATTCTATATTGTCAATGTTATTTAATATTTATAATTATCATTAACAAAGTTGAACAAATATATTTCTCATACACATATTAAACAAAAATACATTTTAATAATTTTAATAAATTATGGTATCCCGTAAAATAAATGATAATTTATCTTACTATTTTATTCAACTTTTACCTGCCCGTTCATCAGCATAGGTAAAAGCCAGTCGCAGAGAGAGCTAAGTTGCTGGTTTTGTAGTTGATTATTTAATATTTTATCAAAAAAACACTTAACATTAAGTTCAAATAATTTTGACACTTTTTTATGAGGTATTATAATTTTAGAGTCCTTTAAAAACTTAAAATGCCTAGCATATCCATAATTTGATAAATCAATTTTAAGTAAAGAATGATAAAATAAGTATTGAGGCATTGCATCATTAATACTAAGCAGAACCTGAGTTCCATCAGCTCCTCTTACAAAATCAAAGTTTATGAGCTTTAATACTCTTGTATGATCTCCAAATATAATAGCAGGAATATCTCGTGTAGTTTTTATTCTTAAGTTTTCATTATTTGTATATCCTGCAATAAAACTTGTACCTTGATCAATAACAGGAATTGTTCCTCTTAATAAATATTCTTTTGCATTAAGTCTGTTACTATTTTCGTTCTTCTTTAAAACTCTGTCAATTTGTTTAACTTCCCAACCTTCAGGAATATTTCTTTTCAAAACTTCATTCCAAATCATCTTGCCACCGCTTGATTTATAAGGCTTTCCGTTTTCGTCTGGAAAATCAAACTGCACAAACCAGTAATCGTACAGCGTTTTTGCCATACGCTCTAAATTATCATTTATTGCACTACTATGGCTATTTTTGTTTTTCATTCCTTTGCGCCTTCAAAAAAATAAGAAAATTCAGTACAATGAAGGAATTAGTGAAGCAAGAAATAATGAATGCAATGCAAACGGTTTTAAACTTTCAACAGTTGATAATGCTTGAAAAAGTTATACATCAATCTTTTCACTCTGTGGAGGTTACTCAAAAAAATAAGACTGAAGATGAATTGAAAACTGATAATACAAGTGTTTTAAACTTATTTATTTCGTCAAAAAAAGTAGAAGGTTGCTCTGAAAAATCATTAAAATATTATTTTTCTACTATAGAAACTCTATTTAACAAACTAAAAAAGAAAGTCACAGAAATATCAACCAATGATTTAAGATTCTATCTTTCAGAATATCAGGAGATAAAAAACTCCAGTAGAGTTACCATAGATAATATTCGTAGAATATTTTCAAGTTTTTTTTCTTGGCTTGAAGATGAAGATTATATTTTAAAAAGTCCTGTAAGAAGAATTCATAAAGTAAAGACCGCCAGAACTATAAAGGAGGTACTTAGTGATGAAGACATAGAAATACTTAGAGACAGCTGCAAGCAAATAAGAGATTTAACACTTATCGAAATGTTAATCTCAACTGGTATTAGAGTTGGTGAACTTGTAAAAATCAATATAAAAAACATTGATTTCCACGAGCGTTCTTGTATTGTTACAGGTAAAGGTAACAAACAGCGTGAAGTCTATTTTGATGCAAGAACCAAGATTCACCTTAAAGAATATCTTCAAACCAGAAACGACGACAATGAGGCTTTATTTGTTTCTTTGGCAAAACCTAATCAACGACTTTCAATTGGTGGAGTTGAAAGTGTATTGCGAAAACTGGGACAAAAAACCAAAATTAATAAAGTACATCCCCATAAATTCAGAAGAACTTTAGCAACTATGGCGATTGATAAAGGAATGCCTATTGAACAGGTTCAGAAGCTATTAGGTCACGTTAAAATTGATACAACATTACATTATGCAATGGTAAATCAGGCTAATGTAAAAATTGCACACCGAAAATTTATTAGTTAACAATGAAGATATACGATTTAAGGCAGTTATTAACAATCAGAAATGGCAAAGATCACAAAAGCATTTTGAATGGTAGTATTCCAATTTTTGGGAGTGGTGGCATAATGCGTTTTGGAAATCAATATCTCTATGATAAGCCAAGTATTTTACTTCCAAGAAAAGGAAGTTTGCACAATATTCAATTCTCAAAAATACCGTTTTGGACGGTGGATACATTATATTATACAGAAATTAATGAACAACTTGCCGAGCCATATTTCCTTTATAACTATCTTAGAATATTAGATTTAGAAAATCTAAATACGGGGACAGGTGTCCCAAGTATGACCTTTGATAGTTATTACAATTTAAAAATATCTCTTCCTGAAATAAGTGTACAAAATAAAATTGCCAATATCATAAATAATATTGACAATAAAATTGACTTAAACAATCAAATAAATGATAATTTATCTTACTATTTTATTCAACTTTTACCTGCCCGTTCATCAGCATAGGTAAAAGCCAGTCGCGTAATTGTGAAAGTTGTTGGTTTTGTTTAAGGTTGGATTGCTTTTTATATTCTATATTTTTCATTTGATTATAAAATTTATCAACTAATACTTTCGCTGGTTTTATTACGAAATAAGACTCCATAAATGATTCAAATAGAAAGTTTTTAATTCCACTAGTTTTCCCTTCATATCCAAAGAAAATACCAGCATCATATAGCCTCTGCCATTCTTGTAAGAAATTAAAAGTGAACTTATTCTCTTTTAAAGAGATAGCTTTACAGAAGTTCGAACAAATAATATTTGAATCAAATCTTTCAAATGTACTTTCAGTTAAAAGAGCAATTCTGCCAGTAGATTGTGTTGGGCTCCCACCTGAAATCTCCACAATAAAATCATCTGGTTTTAGAACCTTTGGTATATTATTTTTTAGAATATATCTTTGTGGTGCTTTAACTTCACCTTTGCCATTTAATCCATTAATGTCAGCACCTCTAACACAATAAACTTTTTCAGTATAATTACCTTCAATCTTATCTTTACCCCAATCTCCAGTCTTTGTTTTTTCTATCCAATCATTAAACACGGTGATTTCCCAACCTTCAGGAATCTCTCTTTTTAAAACCTCATTCCAAATCATCTTGCCACCGCTTGATTTATAAGGCTTTCCGTTTTCATCTGGAAAATCAAACTGCACAAACCAGTAATCGTACAGCGTTTTTGCCATACGCTCTAAATTATCATTTATTTTACTATTGGTTTGAATTTTTAAATAGATATCAAAAAGTAAATCTCCTATTGCCTTTTGATTTTGAAAAGAAGGTAGTACTATATCTAAATAAGAAAAAATTTGTTCATTCAAACTTGCTCTTAAAGTCATTATTGCATTATTATTCATTGAAGATCGAAATAAGTTACTTCTTAAATAAAATGCAATGTATTTATAGTAAACTAAATCTTTTTGAATTGGTCTTAATCTCTTTAAAAAACCACTATAGGTAGCTTTGGGATAATTCTTAAAGGCAACACAACTCATACCTAATTCATTTAAACTCTCACTTGTCCGAGTTAAAAATATATCTCCTTCTTTTACTGAGTATACTTCTTGTTCCTTTTCAGAAGTATACATCAAATCATCTAATTCATTAGGCAAGAAATAGTCTGAAAATACTGTCTTAAAAGAAATAAAAGGACTTCCTTTACCTGCTTGATCTGGTGTAGATGAAATTCCTGAGCTCATTCTATACAAGCTTGAAAACTTATATACTTTTAAATCACTCATACCTTAAACTTTTAAGCTGTTCCTGAATTTTTATGTCTAATACATTCCCTTCAGCAAAAAGACTTTGTAGACTTGTTTCAAAATCTTGCATTTTCTCCGCAAATTCTTCTGGAGTTATATCTACATATTCTATTTTAACCTCAAAATATTGTCCTGCAGAGAAAGAATAATTCTTTTCTACAATTTGTTCTTTCGTTACTACAACAGATAAGTCTTCAACAGCCTGTTTTTGATTAAAAGTTTCTACAATTTTAGCTTCTTCTTCGGGAGTTAAAACAGTACGTTGATTTTTACCTTCTTTCACTGTTTGTCCGAGCTTGGAAGCATCCATTAAAATAATATGTTCGCTTTCTGCTCTTTTATCAAAAAATAACACAGATACATTTGTTCCTGTACTCGCAAAAATATTACTTGGCATACTTACTACACCCCGAAGCCACCCATTACTAATTAACCTTTCACGAATTTTCTTTTCAATACCACTTTGAGCAGTAATAAAACCTGTCGGAACAACAATGGCTGCCTGTCCTTTTTCGCTTAAAGAGTGCATAATATGCTGAATAAACAAAAGATAAATCGCCATCGATTCTTTCTTACTTTTCGGAACATTTGGAATCCCAGCAAAGAATCTTTGTTTAAAAGCATCTTTCTCTAAGTCATCTCTAAAATCAGAAAAATCTAACTTAAAAGGTGGATTAGAAACGATGTAATCAAATTTTGTATCTAAGTAAAAAGGCTGCGCAATCGTATTAGTTTTAATAATATTTGGAATTGAATGTGTAAGACTATTCAAAACCAAATTCAAACGTAACATATTGCTCGATTTCTGTGAGATATCTTCTGAATAAATGGTACAGTTCTTTTCGCCAATCTGATGAGCTAAACTCATTAATAAAGTTCCCGATCCTGCACTCGGATCATAACATTTAACACCTTTTACTTCATCCGGTACAAGAATTTGTGCCATAATACGAGCAACAGCGTGTGGTGTATAATACTCGGCATATTTACCACCACTGTCAGTGTTGTAATCTTTAATCAGATATTCAAAAATAGTTGCAAAGAAATCATATTTCTGAACAAACATTTCCTCAAATGAAAATTCAAACAATTTATTGATAAGAGCCTTTGCAAAGGCGTCACGTTGAGAAGCATCAGAGATAAACTGAGTAAGCTCATCAAACAAAGTATCTTTTGCACCACTAAATGATTTTACAGAAAAAACATCAGCATTTTCAATAGATATTTGTCTTAATGTATCATCAAATATTTTTCCAAAATCACTGTCATTTTGAATTGCAAACAAATGCGAAATCAAATGTTCCGGATGTAATCTTGGAATATTCGGATCCAAGCTTGCCAGTAAAAATTGATATTCGTCTTCACTCATCTCACGAAGTGCTTTAGAGAAATTTTCAGCTTCTGCTATTTGAGGCTGTTCTTCTTTTATTGCAAAACGAAATTTATCATTAAGAAACTTGTATAAAAATATTTGCGTTATGATCTTGAATTCATTTCCATCATTTCCCAGCCCGTAATTGGCACATACACTTTTAAGATTATCTATTAAAGATTTTGTTTTGGTTATAAAGTTTATATCTTGAGTCATTATCTGTATTGATATTGTTGTAAATATTCCTGCGAAATTAATTGATTTATTTTTTCTGTTGTTGAAAAGTCAATATTAATATTTTCTTTCTTCTTAAATTCGTCAACAACAAGTTTTAGAAGATATCTTTTGAAGTACGCTTCATTTTTTACCATTTCCTCCTGATTGGTAATGGTTTCATCAACTTGTGATTTTACCTGCATCAATGCTCGGTGAAGTTGTGATTCTTTTGCATTTAAAATGCTTTTTTCTGATAAACGTTTGTGAATTCTAGCGTACTTATCGTCGCTATCATATTTAGCTTTTAGTAAGGCATTTTTTCTGTTTAATTCTTTAGCTTGATCATAGATTTTCTGAAGGAGGTGCATATTTTCCACCATATCTTCCTGAGTCACTTCACTAAGATTTTTTTTCTTGAAAATTCTTTCTAATTCAGCTCTCAGACTTACAAATTCAGGATCTAGTTGATCAAAATTAGTTTGCAAAGATTCTCTGGCTTTTCTTAAAATGTTTTTAAATTCATCAGCAAGAACCAATTCACTTTCATCGACTTTAACGAATTGAAAAATTATATCCTCTAACGCTTCATTTAATAGATTTCGGTTAGCTTCTTCGTTTCCGATGCTTTCTACAAGGTTGAGATTGTCAAGTCGATTTTGCGTTTCAATTAATAGGCGATTGAGAAGTTCAAAATCTGTTAAACCTTTTAAAGCATCATAACCATTCAAGGCAATTAAATTTTTTAATTCCTTTGCAGTGCGTAAAGCTTTAACAAGTCTTAAAAGCTCTTGTTTATCGTTTAATTCGGCTATTTGTTGAGAAAATAATTCTTTATTTTGAGTGTCATAGTGAAACAATGTATCTTTTATTTCTTCAATCTCTTGTCTAATCTCCTCTTCGGATTTAAATAGATGAGAATACATTTCCATTTCATCACCTAACTGCTCTTGCAATTCATCAAAATAAAGTTTATTGGTACGATCAAACGCTTTTGAAATATCGGCAAAATCTACAACATATCCGTATTGGTACTTTTTATAAGGACGATTAACTCTTGTAAGTGTCTGTAATAAATTATGATCCTGAATAACCCGCGCTAAATATAATTTTTTCAATCGTTTAGCATCAAAACCTGTCAATAGCATATTATAAACAAACAAAATATCGATGTGTCCTTTTTTATATGCTTTTATAAGTTCCTTTCTAATCGTTTTATCATTTTCATCATGCAGAATTAAAGAAGCTGTAAGTTTTGGCTCTTCTTTCAAACCGTATTTTTCTCTTGGTTCTGCAACCATCAATACACTTGCATCTGTTTCTTGCGCTCCATATTTTTCTTGAAACAAACGAAATAATTCCTTTGCCTGGTCTGCAGAATCACAAACTACCAATCCTCCCAAAGTAGCATCTTGCTGATCTTTGCGGAATTTTATTAAATCGTTACAAATATAATCTAGTAAAGGCTCTGCAAACTTTGTGTTTTTATAAATGTCTTTTGCAGAAATATCACCTCGTAAAACTTTAATCTCATCAATTACATTCTGCATTTGCATTTTAAAATTTCCTTCTATTTGCTCTCTTATCAATCTGAGCGTATATCCGTCAGCAATCGACATATTGTAGTAATACTTATGAATATAATTTCCAAAAAGTAATTTTGAATCATAATCTTTTGCTACTTCCTTCAGCAAAGGTGTTCCAGTGAGCGCAATTTTGATTGCATTTTTATCAGAATTAATAAGGTTTGCAAGATAATTCCCTTTCGGATTATATGAGCGGTGTGCTTCATCTAAAAAATAAATTCTTTGAACATTTATATCGTAGTTTAAATCCTTTAAAACTGTAGCGTCTTCAGAAAATTTCTGAATATTAACAACCGTAATTTCAGGCTTACCACTATTATTATGGATTGCACCAACAGTTTGTAAATCGTTTACAAAATCAGCTTTAGAGTTTACAGGATTTACTTTTAAACCACGATTGGAAAATTCTGTTGAGGCTTGAATCAAAAGATCAAGACGGTCAACAATAAAATAAAATTTAGGAATAATATGCTTCTTAGAAAAATAATGTGTCAAATGTTTTACATTATAAAAAGCCAAAGCAGTTTTACCTGAGCCTTGTGTATGCCAAATAATACCTTTATTCTGTCCTGAATCAATTTTTGCGGCGATTGCTTGTGTTGCAAAAATTTGCGGATAGCGCATAATATGTTTTTGATGGACAGGCTTACCATTATCTTCTTCCTCTACATAAGCAATCGCAAACTGTAAAATAAATTTTAATCGTTCCTTACTAAAGAGAGAAGTAAGAATTTTATTGGTAGGACTATTTTCATTCTTATTAGTGATAAAATCAGGATTGTGCTTAATAACGACCAAATTGTTATCTCTTAGAATCTCCAACTCTTTGTCTTCACTTAATTCTAATAACCTTTCTTTTACGGGATAATCTGAATCTTCTCTGAAATAATTAAATGAGATATTAGAATAAGCAGAAGTTGCATAATAAGCTCCAAAAATAGGCTCAACAATTCCGTCCTCATAATTCATATTGTTTGAGAAAATCATTAATTGAGTAATGTTTGCAAAACGTCTAAAATGTTTATTTGCAAATCTTTCATTTATACGTCTTCGCTCGGCAATAACTCCATCTTTATTATGTGGTTTTTTTACTTCCACAAATGCTAATGGAATTCCATTAACGAGAATTGTGATGTCCGGACGATATTCTTCATCGCCGGATTTGCAGGTTAGCTCAGTTGTGATACTAAAATCATTGTTTGAGAAATTTTCAAAATCAATTAATTTAATACCAGAAGTCGATGTTAAACGTTCATAGAATTTTTTCCCAAGATCCTCAAAATCCAATTCCAAATTAATTTCATCCAGAACTCTTTGTGTTTCTGCTTCAGAAATACTATTTATCTCTGAAATTTTAGACAAAAAAATAGAGGGGAAAATATTATTTTCCTCTATTCTGTTTTGTTTTTTTAAAGAAATATATTGATAGCCTAACCTCAATAAATGCAAGATGGCTGGTATTTTAACTCTAGAATCCTCGTTGAAGCTCATCAATTAGTTTTTATACTTCCAAATATAACTAAAAAAACTATTTTCACAATTATGGGAAACCTTATCTATACTAAAAATCAAAGACTTTTAGCCTATTTGGCAAGATTTTCACACGAGAAGCTATGATTATATGTGAAAATTAATACATCATACAAAAAAAATCTCCACCCTTTCGGATGGAGACTCAAATTAAATCAGGGTAATAATACCGAGATACGGACTGTTGCAGGCAGTGGTTTCTGCGGCGTTGTTGAAATAAGTCCAGACGTGAACTTCTTTTCCTGAGTAGGAAATCGGGAGGGTAATATCTGCAGTTGTCAGGTTGCGGTCGGCGACAGACTCGAAGATATTAAATGCTCCGAGCTCTTCACAGTAGCAGACTACATTGGCTTTGTCGGTAGTATTGGCATTGCCCTGCACGGAATTGTCTTCCCAGTTGAGTCTGATCATCTGTCCGCTTTGAGGCGTTGCAATCACATTCTGAAAACCTGCCAGATCACCTTTGGTAATCAGTACTTTTGCAAAGACGATTTCCGGAAGGTTGGCGGTAACCTGTATTGCCTCACCGATGGTGTAGGAAACAGCCATATTCACTCTGGATTTCGAACCGCTTCCCGAACCGAAATACCGCTTCTGAATACTGTTAAGAGGCTGAAGAAAACCAATGACCAGTTTAAACTTCTCCTGCTGTAACAACTGTTTCTCACTTGGTGGTCTGCTGCTTGGTTTGGGTGTGCTTCGGATGATGTCCTGTCCACGCCAGTTGGCGCCTACAATTGTTCCTACTTTTCCTGAGAATCCGCCTAAGATTCCTTTTGTAATACGTGCCATATTGATTGTTTTTAAAGTTTCTCCAACGAAGATATAATACATTATCCATCAAAACATTACCCTTAAAAACACTGACCGGTTTTGTCTTGTTTTGTCCACATTTGACCGATTCATTTTACATTTCTTCGATACTTCTCCCAGTCTTCTTCGGATGAGCTTCGGAAAAATGATTCTTTTTGCGAAGGAGTACCGAAGCGCTTTCGAAGAACAACTGAAAGTTTTAACACATGTCGCATGAGTTTTTTAGAAAAGACGTCTCGTTTACAACATAGCTCTATCGGTCTAGCAACGTCATTCTAGCTTTGTCAGTTCGGGTGTCCCGATGTAATCAGGATATATCGAGAACCAGTGAACCGAAGCACAAAATTTGTATGCTCATCATAAACTTCTCGATACGATTTTTTGTTCAAAAAAATCACTCGAAGTGACGTCTGGTTTTTAACATAACTCTATCAATCGAGCACCGTTATTCTAGCTTCGTCAATTCGAGTGTTTTTCGAAGCGCAGCGCAGAAAAATGTATCGAGAATCAGTGAACCGAAGCACAAAATATGTCTGTTCATCGTAAACTTCTCGATACGATTTTTTTCAAAAATTTACTCGAAGTGTTGTCTCGTTTACAAATAGCTCTATTGATCGAGAACCATCATTCTAGCTTCGTCAGTTCGGGTGTCCCGATGCAATCGGGACGTATCGAGAACCAGTGAACCAAAGCACAAAATTTGTATTTTAATCATAAACTTCTCGATACAATTTTTTTCAAAAAATCACTCGAAGTGACGATTCTAAATTTAAAGTGAAAATTGATTTACATAAAAAAACGTCTTTCATGGAAGACGCTGTAAATCATAGTGAATTAATCTGATTCAGAATGAACCAGACTCTAAAAAGCATTGATCTGAAAACAGGATTATTTTTTCTGTAAATTTTTGAGGGCATCTGCTCTGTAATATATTTTACCCCCTATTTTGATGTAAGGCAGAGAACCCTCTTTTCGCCGACGGTACAAAGACTTATCCCCAAGATTGAACATTCTTTTGAGGTCAGCATTGTCATAATATTCGATGTTCTTTACTGTTCCCTTCATTTGATTTTCAATAACTTGAGTAAGAAGAAGATAAATATCATACAGGAGTGCATCTTTTGCATCAATGATGTGAAATTCTTTTTTCATTATAAAAGTTGTTGTGTTTCAGAAATAAAATTAATAAATATTTCAATATGAATTGATGATGAAGAATTTTTTTATTGGGATTCCATTTGACGAAGTTTTTATTGAGTTTAGAGATAACGTCTCGATACAATTTTTCTTCGAAAAATCACTCGAAGTGACGTTTTCTATACATTATAAGATAGCTAAAGCTGCTCCGTCAATTCGAGTGTTTTTCGCAGCGCAGCGCAGAAAAATGTATCGAGAATCGGTGAACCGTAGAACAAAATCTGTCTTCCAATCAGAAACTTCTCGATATGATTTTTCCAAAATCTACTCGAAGTGACGTGCTGTTCATATGATTTTAAAGTCCTTTCGTCAATTCGAGTGTTTTTCCCAGCGCATCGCAGAAAAATGTATCGAGAATCAGCGAACCGAAGCACAAAATCTGTCTTCCAATCAGAAGCTTCTCGATACGATTTTTTCAAAATCTACTCGAAGTGACGTGCTGTTCATATGATTTAAAAGTATTTCCGTCAATTCGAGTGTTTTTCGCAGCGTAGCGTAGAAAAATGTATCGAGAATCGGTGAACCGAAGCACAAAATATGTCTGCCATCATAAACTTCTCGATACGATTTTTTTCAAAATCTACTCGAAGTGACGTAATTGCTTATATTTCACTGGAAATGATGAAAATTTTATAGTACAGATCTCGTTAACTATTGAGTTTATGAAGTTTTATTATATTTATAGAAAAAAATCGTTCTAAGTTCACAACTGCTCAGACCTTAAAAACATAAATAATTTCATTGAACCTGAACTCTTCCAACAAACTAGCTAAAGACCAGCATTTAACAATGCATACCACTATGAAAAAAACTTCGCATTTTACGGCACTGATTAATTTTTATCCTACCGATCATAATGGATTGGTAAGTCCTGTTTCGACCGGATTTCGGGTTTTGTTTCAATTTCCTTATGAACTGCAATCCTATCTTGGAGCACTCAATTTCGAGGAAGAAGAGCTTATATTTCCGGGGGATTCACGTTCTATCAATATCAGTTTGATAAATGCGGATTCGTTTGTAAGTAAACTTTACAATGGGATGGATTTTGAGATCGTAGATCAGTCAGGAGTTATCGGAAACGGAATTGTGACTGAAACATTAATTGAGGAAAATAATTAATACTACCGCTCATCAACAGTGAGTTAAGTCTGACAGTTATACATTGAGTCTGTATGTTTGACTTTTTTAGTATCTTTTTTGCATTACCGTAATTAAACAATATAAGTAAGTTATGCTAAAAAAAGGAGATCACGTACAGTGGAAAACCCAAAACGGAGATACGCACGGTATTATCATTAAGGTACATCAAAAAGATTTCATATTTATGAACAGGCAACGGCGTGCATCAGAATCTGAACCTCAATATGAAGTCACCAGCGAAAAGACAGGCAAAAAAGCTGTTCATAAGGCTTCTGCACTGAAGAAAATTTAACATTCGCAAAAGTAATCTGACCATCACAAATTCTCGATACACTCCGTTTTGCTGCGTTATTCAAAATGACGTTCTCTGAAAGTAAAGCAAAGCTCTACTTGGTTATGCTTTGAATGACAAATAATAGATACTACTCATCATCAGACAAAAGAAGATATCAATCAGCAGTATTCTGAATCTCATACTCCTTTTCCAGCATCTTCTTAAAGTTTTCCTTCGAGATTCCGTTTTTTGAGGAAAACTTCATATCCAACATATATTCATCAACATAATATTTACCTTCTCCATAAATTAGATCAAGAATATCCTGAAGATACAATTGTGTTGTTTCAATTTTATATATTTTATTATCTCTTACATCCAAACTGGTCGTCTGAGTTTCATTCAGATGGAAAAACACTTTTTCCTCAATACTCAAAGTATAACTGGTGGTCTTATCAACATACGGACTTGCAAATAAAATCATGACCGAAGGAATCAAAATCGCAGCGACAAAATTCCAAAGCGCATGATAAAAAAATCCGTAATAAAAATTTAACCGTACTCTGATATAGCTGATAACAAATGCTCCTGAAAGCTGACTTAAAACAATAAGGGGCGATAAAAGAAAAAATGTAATGCTGTTATTGAAATAATTTCCCGCATGAACCAAACCAAAAGCAATACTGAATGTATACACAAGGAAAGGAAAAAATCTGTTCCATTTTTCACGGCTTACTCTTCCTTTGAATATGGAGTTATACCGTAAAACTGATCTGAATATAATTTCTTCAGTAAAAGGAACTAAAACAACAACAAGAATAAAAACCATGTAGATTGTATTTTGCTGATAATCTAAGCTTTCACTTTTCAGTTTAACAAATTTATCGATGATATAATCAAGCGGAAAAACGATAGCACAGGTAAGTAACAATTCAAAAAAGAGAAATTTAAATAAAAGAATTATCTTTTCTTTTGTTGAAATTTCAATCTGTTGATCGTTTGGTTTTTTCAGGAAATTCAAGAAATCAAGAAATACAGATTTTGTGCTCAAATCGGGCATTGTTATTCGTTTTTATTATTTGTGATGAGTACATTAATGTATCGTTTTGTTACAGCATTGCTGCATAAATTTTTAAATATCAGATAAATTTTAGTATGTTAAAATAATGATTTCATAATTTTTTAAGTACCACATTATTGTTTAATGGCTTAATTATTGCCAAACTTTTCTCACCACCAAAAAAATATATTATATGATTACGATACTTAATGATGCACCGGAAAACGTAGCGGCATTCAATGCTACAGGAGAAATCAACAGAGAAGATTTTGAAAACCTTGTCATTCCACACGTTAAAAATAAAGTGGCAAAATTCGATGAACTGAATTATATGCTGTATCTGGATACCGACCTGGAAAATGCAGATGTGAAAACCTGGCTCACAAATTCTCTTTCAGATTTAAATACAATCACTGCTTACAACCGTGCTGCGATCGTAAGCAACAATGAAAACGCAAAAAAGTTCAGCGATCTAGACGGATTCAGTAATTTTAAATTCTTCTCGAAAGACAATGTATATCATGCGCTCTACTGGTGCAACAACGGCAATGAGCATGAAAAATAAAAAGAATATAAAAAGAACGCTAAAGGCGTTCTTTTTTGTTAATGATATTCTGCAGTTTGTTGAAACCTACTTCCAATAATTCCAGTTGATCCCGTCATAAAGGGCTATTGAATTGCTTTTTGTATCGTAGCACATCATTCCCGGATAAGGATTAATCACCGTAAGATGCGGATTTAAGATATGAGGAAGAACCAGTGCTTTATCAGCCGATTCTAAAACCAGCACTCCTTTTGTAGCACTTGATGACGCTCCTACAATTACTCCGTTTCCTGTTTCAATTCCGGGAATGGGAATTAAAGCGGAGTTATTGCCTTCATCAGAGAGATCTTTCCACACTCCATTTTCATAGAATCTGTTTTTCTTGGTCTGCCTGTCAAACAAAAATGTTCCATTCTGAGCAATGCTCGTTGCAGAACCCGAAGATCCAAAATTAGGGGTTTCAAGGACTGCAGGTAAAATCAGTCCTTTTGTATTAGCTGTCGTATTATCCGTTAATTGATTTGAAGTATTACCATCAAATTCCATAATGGAACCCGTTCCTGAAATTACCGTTTTGCCAATTCCTATCTGAGCATTCAAATTGATGATGACCATTCCGGCCATCAGTAATAAACTCTTCTTCATATTGTATAAATTTAATCGTTGCAGGTTCTTTTGATACAGTTCCAGACAGAACCATTGTAAAGTTTAACACACTGGGAAGCTATATCATAGACTATCATTCCCTTTTTGGGCTGAGTAACTGCTGAAGAACTTGAAACCCTTGTGATCACCATCCCCTTATCGGAAGAGTTGAGTGCTAAAAAGCCGTTCGGAATTCCACCTTCCGCAGTTGTAGGTCCTACAGGCCAGTTTTTAAATCTTTCCGATAACGTAGATATTCCCAGATTGGTATAAGAAGGAGTTGTTCCGGTTGCTCCCGGTTTATAACAATAATCTACCGATACATTGATCGATGCTATATTGCTTGATAATCCTGCATTATCTTTAATGGTATATTGTGCCACAGATGCGGTACCGAAGAAATTCTGTACAGGAGTAAACGTTAATATTCCGGCATTATCAACACTCCAAGTCCCCTGATTATTTACTGTAAATCCTTTGGTGTTGCTTCCTGAAGTCGAAATATTGGATGCTCCCGCCGGTGTAATAAGATTTATGCTTGACGGAATAAGAATTCCACCATCGAAGTCGCTATCATTGGTGATAAGATTAAACGTTTTAGAAACATTTTTAGGAGCCGAAAAGGTGTCGTTCCCCGCTACCGGTGGTCGGTTGATTCCGAAGTTGTTTCCCTGTGAAGAGCCGTTGGTGAGCGCAGCAGCAATACTGTTGCTTGTATTGCCCAAACTGTTTCCAACTACAGAAAATCCCTGTGGCACCACCAATTCAACCGTGAAAGGTCCCGGATATGTGTTGGTGTTAATATTATCAAAGAAATAAAAACCACTGGCATTTGTCGTTGCAGTTCGGAAGGCTACTCCATTATTAAGCAGTCTTACTGTAGCTCCTGAATAAAAATTCCCATTCGGAACCCCTGCATCATTGTCATTATAAACACTTCCGGATATACTTGCTGCAAAAGTAATCGACTCTTCATTATAGGCACCGATAAATGCAAGATCAGAAGAACCTGAAAATGTCTGAATTAATTTCACAGCCTGCATATAGTTACTGCTGGTGATTCCAAATTCAGACCAGTCTGCCGCCAAAACCCTTACAGCACGCACACAGCTTCCTGTTCCCGAAGTACCTGAAACTCCTGCATTATAAGTAGGCGGATTCGTATTGGCATTGTAAAATTTCCAACAGGCATTCCCGATTATCGGTACACTGTTAAAAGTAACCGAATAAGTAGTTCCTATCGTATTTCCCAGTTCATTAACGAAATAAAAAACATCAGGATTACCGGAAGGTTCACCCATCTGAGTAAAGATAAGATCCGGAATACCGTCACCAATTGAAGAAGGTACAATTCCCATGGTATTGAGACTAATACTTGATCCCGGAGGAATATTAAACATTGCCGTTCCTAATCCCAATCCCTGAATACCATCAGACAAATATTCCACAAAGTTGTTGTGCACAGGTACCGGAGAAACATTCCCATTACCACCATACATTTGACCAACTCCTACGTATGTACCGCCATTTGGAGCGGGAACATTATAAATCGGTAATGATATGAATGTTCCTGCAGTATAAGATACTCCATGAGATGTTAATACCGCATTATTTACCCCTGTACTGTATGTTTTGGGCTGATACATATTGCCTGCGCCATCAGCATCCCATGTGAAGGCCAAAAGATTATGATTGTTGTTGGGTTGAACTGTTGTGCTGCTATCCCAAAAGCCAGAAAAATCGGAATATATTCTAGAGACATGATGCTGAGCAAAGACACCACAGGAAATGCTCAGTCCGGCTAGGACTAAGAAGTACTTTATCATCAAATTTTCAGTTTTCTAAGTAGTGCTAAAGTAGGAATTCGAATCTTTTTTTGAAATTATATTATGTTAAATTTATAAATACATGATTATTATCACATATTATTAATTATATTATTTAATTCATTGAATTATGAAAAAAATATTACAATTAATAACTTTATAAAAAAGCTTCACAGTGTGATACCACATATTTTAAATAAAATTATTTTAGAGATATAAATAGTAGATATAGTGAATTATTTATTCTGTCCATTAAAACTTTAGAAAAAAAATTATCTTATTTACTATTTATTCAGATAACATATTTTTAAATCTGTTTGTGAAAAAATTCTCTGGATCTATAACTTTGATTTCTTTCGTTTTCATGTCATAATCAAAGTTTTTTTCGTAGTTTAGATATTCAAACTCAATTACAATTTGTTAAAAACAATGAAGAAAATAATTTTCCTATTTACTATTTTCGCAACTCTGCCTTTATTTTCCCAAGCCAATGAAAATACAAATCATTTTAAGATGGTAAGGGATGCAGTTGGCGATCTTAATAAAGACGGACTGCAGGATAAAGTTATTCTTTCTATGAATACCAAAGATGCTACACAACCTTTAAAACTTCAGATATTCTTTTTGGGGCAGGACAGAAAATTCAAATCTGCCTTTAGTTCTACAGAAGTTTTTGATCCGCAATATCCGAACGGAAAATATGGTGGAAATCAAGTTCCCGATATACACATCGAAAATAATAATTTGATCATCTATAAGGAAATTGGTGATGTAAAGGAGCAGCAGACTTTCCGTTTCAACAAAGGTAAATTTGAACTGATCGCTATTTCGAAAGTGAAATGGGATGGTAAAGAAACTACCATTGATACAAAAATTGATCTTCTTACCGGAACTGTCATCGAGATCACTCAAATTTTAGGCTCTAAGAAAGCAAAGAAAAACCAGAAGAAAATTACCGTTAATGCTTTACCTACCCTTGAGAACATAAGATCTTTCGACGTGAAGATTCCTTAAATTTTAAAACACAGCTCGTTAGATTTCGTCTAAATGATGATGTGTATTTTTTATATAAATTGCCTAAGCTATCCAAAACTTAGCTTAATAAAATGAAAACCTCAGCTTCACAGTTGAGGTTTTCATTTTGAGAGGATCAGTCAGGAATTTGGGCTTTCTCATAAATTATACCCTGTTCTATTAAATTTGTCCAGAACTCTCTGGGGATCTCTGTTTTCCATCCTTTTACATTGTCTGTAACCTGTGAAGAAGTACTTGCGCCGGGAATAATAGAAACAAATTCATCAGCTGCCAAAACAAATTGCAAAGCTGCATGCAGAATATCAACATTATATTTTTTAGCCGTCTCAAGAATTTTCTTTCTTTTCTCTTGCATTCCTTTTGGAATGACATCTTTATAATTATAACGTTCTCGACCTGCCAAATAACCCGAATTATATCCTGCTCCCGAAACCAGTTTTACGCCCGCTTTTTTCGCTGCAGGCAATAAACGGTCAACCGCATCTTCATGTTCAAGAATTGAGTATTGAGTCGCTGAAAGACAAATATCGGGATCTGCACTTTCAATACAATCGAGGATAGGCTCAATCTTGTTTACCCCCATTCCCCATGCTTTGATAATTCCCTCATCCCGTAGTTTTGACAGTGTTTTGAATGCTCCCTTTCTTGCCTGTTCAAGGAAAAATGGATATCGGTCACCCACTTGATCTTCAGATAAATCATGAACATAAACTATATCGATATGCCCTAAAGAAGTTCTTTTAAGACTTTCTTCAATAGACCGTTTAATTGCGTCTTCAGTATAATCATGTTTGAAATCGTAATGTAATGGCGCTTTCCACATTGTTGGGGGAACTTCATTTTCCGGAACTTCCGTAAAAAGCCTTCCTACTTTGGTAGAGAATAAAAAATCGGCTCTGTTTTTATGTTTCAGAAAATCTCCAAAACGCCTCTCACTTTTTGTAAGTCCATACCACGGAGAAGTGTCATAATATCTTATTCCATCGTTCCATGCTGTTTCTAAAACATTTTGAGCCTGTTCGTCTGTAATTTTTTCAAATGCGGTTCCAATGGCCACGCCTCCCAAACCTAATGCGTGCTCTTCTGTTATAATCTGATTTCTCATACAAAATATTTTATTGTGATGATAACAGAAAAGCAAACACCGTGCTGATTAAAGCAATCGTATTTTTTACTTTAAAAATTTAATAAATATTTAAGAGTTAAGCAAAAAACTTCTCCGGCGTAATCGGTAAATCTCTGAAACGCTTTCCTGTCGCATTAAAAACTGCATTGGCAATCGCAGGAGCAACACCTATAATTCCCACCTCTCCCAAACCTTTTGCACCACTCGGATTGATGTTTGGATCGGGTTTGTTAATAAATGCAACCTCAATAATCGGTGCATCTGCATTCACCGGAAAATGGTAACCAGCAAGGTCATTTCCAACCAAGCTTCCCAATCTTTCGTCAATTAATTGTTTTTCCATTAATGCCATACCGATTCCACCTACTGCAGCTCCCGTAATCTGATTGGTTGCGGGCTTCGGATTAATAACTTTTCCGCCATCTACAACAGCAACCATTTTTTCAACGACTATTTTTCCTGTTTTAATATTCACTTTTACTTTACAGAAATGCGCTGCTGAAGAACAAAACGAGTATTTTGACCTTTCGTCTCCCGGACCTGAACTGGCTTCTACGTCAATAAGCGTAAGATTATTTGCTTCCCAGATTTTCTGATACGGAACAAAATGCTGACCCGCTGTTTTCAGCGAAACTCCGGTATCAGAAAGAATGATATATTTTGCTGTTGAGTTTTTGTAACCTGAATCTAATTTTATAATATATTCTGCCAGTTTTAGTTTTAAAACATCAATCACCGCAACGACAGCTCCACTGATGGAAGACATTCCTGTACTTCCACCCTGACTTCCTGCAGGAGGCAAATCTGAGTTTCCTAAATCTATTTTAATTTTTGATTTTGATATTCCTGTCGCATCGTGCAGAATGTTCAGCATTCCTGTTCCCGTTCCCGTGCCAATATCGGTCATTGCAGTTTGAAGGATAATGTTTCCTTCTTTATCCATGATAATTCCTGCACTTGCTTTATTTCTTCCGGCATTCCACATTCCGACTGCCATTCCGTAGCCAATTTTCCAGTCACCTTCCGTTTGTGAATTTGGAACTGATTTTCTTTGATTCCAGCCAATCATTTCAGCTCCTTTTTGGATGGCCTCTTTTAAATAATTCGTTGACCAAGGCAAACCTGTATCCGGGTTTTTATCTAAAGCTAAATTCTTATATCTCAGTTCGACCGGATCCATTTTAAGCTGATAGCTCAATTCATCGATTGCCGATTCTACCGCAAAATCTCCTGTACAATCTCCCGGACCACGCATCCAGGTTGGCGCACTGAGATTGAGCGGAACAACAGCATTTTCAGTTTTTAGATTATCGAACTGATAAATCAATCTTGTAACACGGGTAATTCCGTCACTAAAGGGGTCATATATAGCACATCCGTTTTTTGCCTGATGATGTATTCCTTGAATTTTTCCTGTAGAATCTGCTCCTAACTTAATTTTCTGCCACGAAGCAGGTCTATAACCTACCGAATGAAACATTTGAGGTCTTGTCAACATCAATTTCACAGGCCTGTTAACCTGTTTTGCTCCTAAAACGGCAGCCAAAACATGAGGCCATACTTTTAAGCCTGAACCAAAACCACCGCCAACAAATTCACTGAAAACCTGAATATTATCTGCCGGTAAATTAAATAATCCTGAAATCGTTTTCTGAACACCATTAACTCCCTGATTCTTGTCGTACAATTTTAGTTTATTTCCATCCCATTGTGCAATCGTTGCATGCATTTCCATAGGATTGTGAACTTCTTCTGCGATATTATATTCCTCCTCGACTGAAAAAGGAAGATTTTTCCAAGCATCCATATTTCCTCTTTCTTTTCCGGCAGGTTTTAATTCTGTTTTAATTCTTGCTTTATTAAAATCAACTTCGAAAGGGGCTGTTTCATACTCTGCTTTTACCAAAGAGGCAGCATACACCGCTTCCTCAAAAGTATTGGCAATGACCAAAGCAATCGGTTGACCTTTGAAATAAATCGTATCGGTATGAAAAACCGGTAATCCGAATTTGGATTCTTTTATTTTTGTTTCATCTGCAAACCCGGGGACTGCAGGTTTTTTAAGATGTGAAATAATATCTAAAACTCCTTCTGCCTGTTTTGCCAGATCAAGCTGCAAAGATTTAATCTTGCCCGAAGGAATTTCACTTGTCACCAATACGGCATAACAAACATTTTCTACTTCATATTCTGCAGCATATTTTCCTTTTCCAGTTACTTTTGCCAAAGCTTCTACCCTTCCATCAACAGGAATTGGATACTTTTCTGTTTCGTCAAAAAATCCCATTCTTTTAATTTTTAAATTAAATACTCTTTATTGATTTCAAGCTGTTTTGTAAAGCCGTTTCAATTGCACCTTTCAGCATCGGAATTTTATATCCGTTTTTTGAAAGTGTTTTAATATTTTCTGTTGCTATGGAAGCTACTTTTGCAAAAGTTTCAGCGGAAGCTTTCTTTCCTTTCAGGTAATTTTCCGCTTCATACCAACGCCAGGGTTTGTGAGCGACTCCACCCGAAGCTAATCTCGCTTCAATAATTTTATCACCTTCCAGATGCAAAGCCGAAGCAACCGAAACCAATGCAAAAGCATACGATGTACGCTCCCGAAGTTTCACGTAAGCAAAATTCTTTGAAAATGGTTCTATCGGAATTTCAATATGCGTAATCAATGCGTTTTGAGGAAGCGTATTATCTAATGACGGTGTATTTTCCGGCAGCTTATGAAAATCTTTAAAAGGAATTTTTATTTTCTTTTTGTTTTCAGAAGTTGCAAAAACCTCAGCATCAAGAGCCGCAAGTGCAACACATAAATCGGAAGGATGTACTGCAACACACTGTTCATTATACCCCACCAAAGCACTCATGCTATTCTCACCTTTCAACGCACTGCAACCGCTTCCAGGATTTCTCTTATTACAAGGCATTGTGATGTCGTAAAAATAGACACATCTTGTACGCTGCAATAAATTTCCTGCTGTACTTGCTATATTTCTAATCTGCGGTGAAGCTCCTGCCAAAACTGCTTTTGCGATCAGTGGAACATTTTGAAGAATATTTTTATCGGTTGTTAATACTGTATTTCGAACCATTCCTCCGATGCTGATGTTCTTTTTCGATAGAACGATTTCACTGGAAACAGCTGACGTAATGTCTATCAAAGAATCCGGTTGAGCAATATTTTTTTTCAGAAGATCAACGAGATTGGTTCCGCCTGCAATAAACTGTGCTTTTTCATTTTTCGAGCGTAATGCAGCATCTGTATTTGCTGCTTTTTCAAAAGTATAAGGTTTCATCGTGCTGCAACTTTTTGGATAGATTGAACAATTCCGTTATAGGCTCCGCAACGGCATAGATTTCCGCTCATAAATTCTTTTATTTCTTCTACCGAATTGGTATGACCTTCGTTCACACAGGCAACGGCAGACATAATCTGTCCCGGAGTACAATATCCGCATTGAAAACCGTCACATTCAATAAAAGCTTCCTGCATTGGATGAAGTTTTTCTCCATTGGCAAGACCTTCAATTGTTGTAACTTCCTTTCCGGGAACCATCACCGCCAAAGTAAGACAGCTTAAAGCTCTTTCTCCGTCAATATGAACTGTACAAGCTCCACATTGACCGTGATCACAGCCTTTTTTTGTTCCTGTAAGATTTAAATCTTCTCTTAAAACATCTAAAAGTGTTGTACGGGAATCACTTTTCAGTTCATATGATTTTTTATTGACAGAGATTTTTACGGGAACTACGGTTTTTCTGGGAAGTATAAACGTTTTTACATCATTGTAAAAAGCTTTGACTGATGATGGTATTGCAGCCAATAAAGCTGCCATTGCAGAAGTTTTGAGGAAGAGCCTTCTGCTGTAATTTGATTTTTCAGGCATTGCAGTAGAATTTTAAATTCAAATTGGATGATTTATTTTTGTATTTAAATGAAAAATTGAAAAGAGTCTTTATCTTTAAATAAAAACATCATATCTTTCAAATATACTTAAATAATCAATCGTAATTAAGGTTTAAAACTAATTTAGAGATAAACAAAATAACAGAAACCGATATTGAAATCATAATCTGTTCGATGAAAAATACAGTTTGTTTTATTATTTAGATTTGGCTTAAAATTTTCATTCGGTTTCTGCAAATTATTGGCATGAGAAAAATTTATTATGTTCCGGGATTAATCAGTGCGTTGCTACTTCCTGTTGTGCTTTGGTATTACATTACACCCTATATAGACTTCACGGTAACCAATGTTATTGATATACAACTTCCTTCAAAAGATAAAAATGCAAATATCAATCAGAAAGAAAATAGTATCGGAAATTTCTTGCCTTTACAACGTGACCATTATTCGAAAATAACTGTTAGCGGTAATGAAGCAAAAAAGAATTCTGATTTATATGTTTCAGAAATCAGAAAACTCAGGAACCAAAATTCTGAAAATACAGGAATTGAATTTGTTTTGAATAAAAACAATACGTACGGCGATTTTGTATCATTATTAAATGACTTTCATATTTCAAAGCATGAATACTACGGAATAGATTTGGAAAGCGGAAACTTAGTTGCAAGTCCCAATTATAAAGCTCCACAACCAGTCGTAAATACTGATAATGTGCAAATGTGTATCGAAATTGTTGAAATCGTTGATATGCCAAGTAAAAATATCTGGAATTATCTGAATGACTTCGCAGACACAAAATTTGTAAATATTTTTTCAGAAAAAATTGTTCAACTTCCCAAAGGAAGCTTTCCCATAATTTTCGGTTTTTTATTATTCCTAAATATTTCGATGTTGAGTATTAAAGAAAGATTTCAACTCAACTAAACAAAAAAAAGACTGCCTTTCGACAGTCTTTTCATTTACTTTTTATTGAGAAGAGAAATATAATCTCCGTAACCTTTTTTCTCCATTTCAGCTTTCGGAATAAACTTTAATGAAGCTGAATTGATACAATATCGAAGGCCGCCCTTATCTTTCGGACCATCATCAAAAACGTGTCCCAAATGCGCATCTCCGGTTTTACTTCTTACCTCTGTTCTTGTCATTCCTATCGAATTATCAACTTTTTCATCAATAAGTTTCTGACTGATTGGTTTTGAGAAACTTGGCCATCCACAACCAGATTCAAATTTGTCAGTAGAAATAAATAACGGTTCTCCAGTGGTAATATCTACATAAATTCCTTCTCTCGTTTCATCCCAATATTCATTTTGGAAAGGTCTTTCCGTGTCATTTTCCTGAGTAACCTTATATTGTTCGGCAGTTAGTTTTTGTTTTAAAACTTTTTTATCCTGCTTCTGGTATTTTACATCACTTTTTTTTGGTGGATTTGCTTTTCGAGCCTCTTCAAAAAGTCCCGGTTCTATATGACAATAACCTCCGGGATTTTTATCCAGATAATCCTGATGATAATCTTCTGCCTTATAGAAGTTTTTCAAAGTAATGGTTTCAACTACAACAGGTTTAGCGTAGTTTTTAGATAACTTTTCAACTTCACTTTTTACAACTGATGCAGTAGTGTTATCGGTAAAATAAATTCCACTTCGGTAGTTGTCTCCGACATCATTTCCTTGTCTGTTTAACGTTGTAGGATCAATTGATTTAAAAAACAAATCAATCAGCAGTTTCAAATCTACCTGATCTGCGTCATATTTTACTTTTACCGCTTCCGTAAATCCAGTGGTATGACTGATTACCTGTTCGTACGTTGGATTTTTAATATTTCCGTTGGCATAGCCTACTTCGGTTCCAACTACTCCGCGAACCTGCTGAAACAAATGTTCAGTTCCCCAAAAACATCCTCCTGCAAAATAAATTTCCTTTACATTTCCTGCTTCCATAATTTTCTCATTTTCTTTTTCATTTCCTGTGAGATTTACTTTTTTTGAATCTCCACAGCTTGTTGCAAATACTGCTATTCCCAAAATCATTCCGAGAAATATAAATATGTTTTTCATTTTTGACTTTTTGTTCATTTTAATTTTTCTTATTTATTAAAATCTGCATCATTCTATTGCAAATTTCAGACTAATAATTATCTTAAATCACTGATAATTTCTATCGGCTCGATCGTGTTTTTCCGCTTAGTTTCTTACGTATTTATATACGAAAACTTAGATGGAATGGATTTGATTTTGTTAAATAAGATTGCTATTAAACCTTGAAATAATATTACTGTACAACCAAACCTTATAGGTTTTAAAAACTTATAAGGTTTCGAATTTTTGACGGGGGTGGTTCTATCTGCTTCAAAAAATAATAATTGAATTTAGATTTCTCCTTCGTCGAAATGACAAATTTTGTAAATACGCCAAAAATACTAGCCCCGATTGCAGTGAAAATCCTTTTTTGAAAAAAAAGATTGCAACGGAAAGCGGGAATCAGCTCTTAAAAAAATATCGCATTTACGGAATTCCTTTTCGCATAAGCGAAATATTTGATATAAAATCAGACAAAAACATTAAATTTGCGAATCAAAAAAGCTAAAAGCCGAAAGCAATTAGCTAAAAGCAACAAATATGACTTCACAGGAAATAAGACAACAGTTTTTAGACTTTTTTCAATCTAAACAACACCTCATTGTTCCTTCGGCTCCAATCGTGCTGAAAGACGACCCTACCTTAATGTTTTCCAACTCCGGAATGACGCAGTTCAAAGATTATTTTTTAGGATACAAAGAGCCTAAAGCCTCAAGAATTGCCGATACTCAGAAATGTTTAAGAGTTTCCGGGAAGCATAATGATTTGGATGATGTGGGTCGTGATACCTATCACCATACGATGTTTGAGATGTTGGGGAACTGGTCTTTTGGCGATTATTTCAAAAAAGAAGCCATCTCTTGGGCTTGGGAATTGTTGACGGAAGTTTACGGAATTCCAAAAGAAAATCTTTACGTAACCATTTTCGAAGGTGACGAAAAAGAAAATTTAGATAGAGATACTGAAGCGTACGATTTGTGGAAACAGTTTATTTCTGAAGACAGAATCATCAACGGAAATAAGAAGGACAATTTCTGGGAAATGGGTGCAAGCGGACCTTGCGGACCCTGTTCGGAGATTCACGTTGATTTGAGAAGTGCAGAGGAGAAAGCTAAAATTTCAGGATTGGAATTGGTTAACAACGATCATCCGCAAGTTGTGGAAATCTGGAATCTCGTATTCATGCAGTTTAACAGAAAAGCAGACGGTTCTCTGGAAAACCTTCCTGCAAAACACATCGATACCGGAATGGGATTCGAGCGTCTTTGTATGGCTTTACAAAATAAAGAATCCAATTATGACACTGATGTTTTCACTCCTTTAATTGCTAAAGTTGAGGAACTTTCTGGTAAAAAATATACCGGAATTTTAACGGATGAAAAAGACATTGCAATTCGTGTAGTTGTTGACCACATCAGAGCGGTTTCTTTTGCAATCGCAGACGGACAGTTGCCTTCAAACGGCGGAGCAGGTTATGTAATCAGAAGAATTTTGAGAAGAGGAATTTCTTATGCTTACAGATTCTTAGACAGAAAAGAACCTTTCCTTTATCAGTTGGTGGCTGTTTTACAGGAGCAAATGGGTAAATTTTTCCCAGAACTCGAAAAACAGGGAACTTTGGTTACTGAGGTGATTAAAAGTGAAGAAGAATCTTTCTTAAGAACCATTGAAACAGGATTAATCAGAGTTGATAAATTAATTCAGCAAACTATTTCTGAAGGTAAAAAAGTATTGCCAACAGAAGAAGTTTTCGAATTATATGACACTTACGGTTTCCCTGATGATTTAACAAGAATTATTGCGGAAGAAAAAGGCTTAACTATCGACGAAGCGGGATTTGAACAAGCTTTAAATGAACAGAAGAAACGCTCAAAAGCAGATTCTGCTCAAAAAGTTTACGATTGGGTAACGTTGGAAGAAAAACCTGAAAACTTTGTAGGTTATGACAAAATTGAATCTGAAACTTACATTACAAGATACAGAAAAGTAGAAAATAAAGACGGAGAATTTTATCAAATCGTATTGAGTGAATCGCCTTTCTATCCTGAAGGTGGTGGACAAATCGGTGATAAAGGCCTTCTTGAAAATGCAACCGAAAGTTTTGAAGTTTTAGAAACTAAAAAAGAAAACGGATTGATTATCTCTTTAATCAACGGGCTTCCGAAAGATGCAGGAGCTGTTTTCTACGCTAAAGTCAATGCAACCGACAGAAAAAATTCTCAGGCTAATCACTCTGTTACACACTTGTTGCATGAAGCTTTGAGAGAAGTTTTGGGAACTCATGTTGAGCAAAAAGGTTCATTCGTTGGTCCGGACTATCTGCGTTTTGACTTCTCACATTTCAATAAAATGACGGAAGAGGAATTAGCTTTAGTTGAAGAAAAAGTGAATGCTAAAATCAAGGAAAGTATTGCATTACAGGAATTCAGAAACATTCCGATTCAGGAAGCAATTGACAAAGGTGCAATGGCATTATTTGGTGAAAAATATGGTGACAGTGTGAGAATGATTCAGTTTGGAAGTTCAAAAGAACTTTGCGGTGGAACTCACGTTAAGAACACAAGCGAAATCGGTCATTTCAAAATTGTTTCTGAAAGTTCTGCAGCTGCGGGAATCAGAAGAATTGAAGCGATTTCAGGAGATAAATCTGCTGAATATTTCAAAAATTTAGAAAAACAGATAACCGAGCTTTCTCAGTTGCTGAAATCTAAAGATGTTGTACGTTCTATCGAAAAATTAATTGAAGAAAACGCTTCTTTAAAATCTGAAGTTGAAGGTTTCAAAAAAGAAAAAGCAAAAGGCGAAATCGGCGATTGGAAAAATGCTTACGAACATAAAGGTGACAAACAGCTGTTGGTAAAGAAAACTTCTTTGGATGCAGGTTCTGTAAAAGATATCGTTTTCCAATTGAAAAAAGAAATCCCGACCTCGGTAACGATTATTTTGTCAGATTACGACGGAAAACCAATGATTACGGTTGGAATTTCTGATGATTTGGCTGCAAGTTATCAAGCTGGGACAATTGTGAAAGATTTGGCAAAAGAAATCCAAGGCGGCGGCGGCGGAAATCCAGGCTTTGCAACCGCAGGAGGAAAAAATCTTGATGGCTTGGAAAATGCGTATCAGAAGGCGTTGAATATTTAATTAAAATAAAATAAATATTCATAATAACATTAGAAATCAGCAGTTATTTTGTCATTCCGTAGGAATCTAAACTGCTTTATTTTCTAATGTGTCGGGATTCCTATGGAAATCTAAGATTCGACGAAGTCAATGACAAACAAAATCAAATTAAAACGAATATTCACAATATAAAGTAAAAGCAACTGTCATCACGGCAGTTGCTTTTTATTTTTACGACATTGGGATTTCATGAACTTTAATTCAATAGGGATGGGTTTTAACCCATCCACCAAATAAAGTAACGTTATTGGCTTTAGCCGAAATGATATGTTTCGGCTAAAGCCTTTTCTGTGAACACATTTTATAGTCGGGCTAAAGCCCAACCCTATTGAATAAATACTTGCGGAGAGTTTATAATACTACTATTCATTTCAAATCATTTTACAAAAGGTCAGCAGTCACTTTTTCATTCCGTAGGAATCTAGACTTTTTGATTTTTTGAGACTCCTACTGAAATCATAGATTCGGCGAAGTTAATGACAAATACGCCGTTGATATTAAGTTACTCCCAATCGGAAATATTCTCAATATAAAGCAAAAACAACCGTCATCACGACAGCTGCTTTTTATTTCTAAAATTGGAATTTCATGAACTTTAATTCAATAGGGATGGGTTTTAACCCATCCACCAAATAAAGTAACGTTATTGGCTTTAGCCTAAATTATAGGTTTCGGCTAAAGCCTTTTCTGTGAACACATTTTATAGTTGGGCTAAAGCCCAACCCTATTGAATAAATGCTTATGGTAAATTTATAATACTACTATTCATTTTGAATCATTTTAAAAGAAATCAGCAGTCACTTTGTCATTGACTTCGTCGAATCTTAGATTTCCGTAGGAATCTAACCACATTATTTCTTAACTGTTAAGATTCCTACAGAATGACAAACAAGCTAGAAAATGTTTTTATTAATGATACACTGCGGTGAATTTATAACTTGATTGAAATGATTTATCAAATCACACCGGATTTACGGGTGGCACTTCCGGCAAACCGCTTGGGGTGTCGTGGATGATGTAGTCGTTGTATTTGGCTTCGTTGGTTTCGTAGAAAATATCCTGACCGATGCCTGCGTATTTTGTAAGCAGTTGGTAGAGTTTGTTGAGCGCTTCTACTCTACTTTCTGTAGCGACATCACGATCTGAAATACCTTGAGCCTGCGCATCGATAGCAACATCCAAAGCATCACGTTGGGTGATAAGCGTGTTGATTTTGTCTGAAGTAAGACCTTCATCGGAAAGTTCAGTGAGATATTTTTCTGCGGTAAGGCTCATGATTTTGGCGACACGTACAATTTCAGCATCGCTTTGCTGACTGATTAAGGCATTGCCGAATTCCTTATATTTGGCGCTGTGCTGTCCGAAAACATTTTCTGCGCTATTAAAAATACTGCGCATGGATTTTTCCAGGGCTTTTCTTGCAGCGTCTTTTTGTTCGGTGAGATTGATTTTGATGGCTTCGAGCTGTTCATCGCTTGGGAAACTGTCTACGGTGTTTCGGGCGGTCGTCAGTTCGGTCTTTTTTGCGGCGTTGTAGCCACGGTCTGTAAATTCGGTGATGTCTCTATCGATTAAATCGATTAATTCATCTGCTTTTTGTTTCAGTACAGCATCTGCCAATCTGAAACTACGGATAACCTGTTCTTTTTTCATAATTGATTTGTTTTTGTGTTTAAAATATAGTTTTGAAATCTAGTTTATCTTTTGCGTTCATTCATCAACTTTCACAAAAAGCCTGTAAAGCATTGGTAAATAACAAATTGTACTTGATCGCCTCTTCGAACCGGTTGATTGGCACTTCGAACTGCTTGATTGCTTCTTCGAAACAGTTGATTGCCTTAACGAAGGAGTTGAACGACCTTACGAATGGGTTGATTACCTCAACGAAGTGCTTGAATGCTGTTTCTAATTGGTTGAAGCGGTCTTCGAACTCCTTGAACGATTAAACGTAATGCTTTACCGGTTTTTGAGTTCAGTAAGTTGTTGGTTACAATTTTGAGGGTTGTGGACTCCGATGGTGCCGGAAACCTGCGCATAAACTGCTGGATTATTTTTATTAATCATCATTTTGTTTTTGTTGTTCTTCAAACAAATATAAAAATATTTTTGAATAGTATGGGATTTGAATTTTATTTTTTTGAAATGAGAAAACCTCGCGGGAGAGCGAGGTTTTTATTAAGATAAAGTTCTTGAGTTTTAGTGTTTGTTTGACTTACTAAAGTAGAAGTTTTTTCAGGTCATATCTATGGATATTTGCTTCATTAAATCAAAAAAGTCAAGCAATAAATAATTTCTAGGGTTCAGTCTAGATGTTAACATTAAAAACTTACCTGGTGTTGGAATAACCATAGGTCGAACACCTGAATTATAAGCTCTTACAAGTTTTTCATATTGTATTTCGCTCTCAACCGAATTATGCGCAATATGGTTTCTTAAACGTTTATAATCTTTGAGTTGTTGTAGATTAGTTGTGTATGGCAATTTTATCGGATAGCCATCTTCTAAATATAACTCTGATCTCGCAATAATAGATTCTGGGCTTGTCCAATCTAAAAACGGCATTGAAGATTTCAATAATTGTTCTGAATGTTCAAAATTTTTAGGCTTCAGATAAGACTTAATATTTTTCTTACTTAAAGTTTTTTTCTCTAAACAATACAAAATAAATATCTCACGAATAAACCCCTCATAGGAACGAAAGCCAGCAAAGAAAATTGATTCAACCATTAATTCTAGCTGTGCCTTAGTTATTTTATTAGAATTAAATTTCTGATGGTTTTGAAAATCAAATTTTTCTAGTCTTATTATTTCTTTTATAAAAGAATTGTAAGAAGCAGATATCTTAATTCTATTTTTTATAACTGCCATATATTATCTCAATTTATTGCTTCTGCTATTTTTTTTGCCAAATAATTCGAGCGTAGTATTCTAGCTGCAGTATCAGTTGTGCCTCTTCTAGATGCATTTATAAAATCTTTAAAATCCTTGGGAAATTGAGGCTCATCCATATTAGATGCAATTTCGTCATAGTTTGCACTAAAACTGTCCAATGCTACACGAATTTTCCCAACATTCCTCTCAGTTATATTAGATTTTATAGAAGGATTTAAACCATCTATTTTATAAAGCAAGTGCCCTATTGAAGTAAATAAAGTGTAAAATAACTGTATCCTAGAAAAATTTGTATTTTTTAATTCCTCAGGTTTATAAATACTACCAATTACAGACATAATTTTATCGAATTGAATTTCTACTTGTTCCAAGTTACCCTGATCATCTTCATACTTTTTGTAAAAATTTTCAATACCTTTATTAGTTTGGACTTTATCTAAAAGAGCTACAACTAAATCAGCTGCTAATTCAGCTTCTGCCATTCTTGTAACTTTAGCCTTTGTTAATACACCTCCCTGAATAAGATATGATACGTATTTAAAACCAACAGAATAAACAGTTTGTTTAAAATATCCTAAATACTTTGCATTAAATATTTCTTGTGGTTCAAGCTTGACGGTGTAAGAGTTAATTCTTGCAAAAATATCTAATATTTCCTCGTAAGGTATATCAAACAATAAATCAACACCTAATTCGTATTTTAAAAACTCTTTATCAAGATTGTTTGGTAATTCATCAAAAAAATATGATGATAAATCTTTGTTATGTGCTTTTGCTATTTTAAAATTACCATTATAATATTCGAGTATAGCACGTAATCTTTGTTGACCATCTACAACGACACGAATGTTTTTTGCACCTACTAATTTTTGAGTTATAATCAATTTAGGCATTGGCTTACCTCTAGTGATTGTATCAATTAAATAAGATTTAGCTTTATCTGTCCAAACAGATCTACGCTGAAAGTCTGGAGATAATTCTAACAATCCGTTATTATCCCATTCAATAAAATCAGAAACACTATAAGCGCGAGTATCAAAATTTTTCATTATATAAATTGTTTAAATGACAGTATTATTTAGATTGTCAGAAACTAAATTTAAAACATTTAATAAAAGTAACTTATTATTATCTCTAATTATTGCACATTTCTTCAAAAGTATATAATATGTCATTAGCAGCTTTTTCCGTTGGAGAACCAGACACATATGAACCTAGAGAAATTATGGAAAGTTCTAAATTAATGGAATCCTTATTAATAACTGCATATTTCCAGAGTTCGGGCACATTATATTTTTCACAGATTAGCAAAGCCTTTGCTTCAAACCTAGCGTAAAAAGCATTTAGAGTTTCAATATCAGTGAAACCAATAGGTATCGTAATTCCTCTCATGACTATTTTTCTTTATTTTAAAGATAACATTTTGAATATTTTATATAATGACTAAATCCTCTTAAAAATAAAAGAATTGTGATGGCAAATTAATGTACTACCATGATTATATTAATGTTAAAAGTAAATAAATATTCAACAAAAAACAATATTATTTCAAAATGAGATGAAAGAATTAAATTCCCATATTCTCGATACAAAATTTTTCTTTAAAAAATTTTGTATCGAACTAACGGAAGTTGTAAACATTAGAAATAGCATTTAATTATAAAAGCCTTAAAAACTCTTAAATAAATTCCATTTCTCATTCATTCGGGAATTGAAAAATATATAAATCACAGTATTCAATTGAAATAAAGTTGATTTTATTTTTAACAAAAGATTATATTTTCTCTTATGGTTTTGTAACCTTCTTATCAATAGTTTTGTCTTATTAATAAAAAACTCAATGACAAAACTTTTATCCGCTCTGTTTTTATTCACTACCCTTTTATTTTTCGGACAAAATCAACTGAAAGTTTTAAACAAAACCACTAAAAAGCCAATTGAAAATGCAGCGATTTACTGCGACGACAATCTTCTCGGGAAAACCAATTATGAAGGTGTTTTATCGTTTAAAACGAAATGTAAAAAGGTTGAAGTTCTTGCCAGTAATTTTGAAGACGCTTTAGTCGATGTCAAAAAATCGATGGAAGTTTCGATGCAGCCTTTATCCGATAAAATGAGCAATATCGACAGAGTGGTGATTCAGGATAAAAGTGATCCGAGAGCGTTGAGAATTCTGGATGAACTCAATAAAAGAGCCAAAGAAAACTCTCCGAAGTCTTTGGATTCTTACAATTTTAAATCGTATGCTAAATTCTCTATCGATGTTGATCAAGATACCATTGATACGTTTAAAAAATTCTTAGCCGTACGAAAAGACTCTCTTTCAAAAGTTGAGAAAACAGATTTTAAGCAGAAAGAAAAAGAAATAAAAGATTCTCTAATCGGCGAAGATCTACTCGACGCTTCGCAGGAAAGCCAGATGTTTCTTTGGGAAAAAGCAACGGAGTATAAATACTCTAAAAGTTTTGGAGAGAAAACCAATATCATCGACAACAGAATGTCGGGTTTTAAAAATCCGATCTATGAAGCTTTAGCGATTAATATTTCAAATCTTGACCGTACTCCGAGACAATTGAGACCTGAAAACAGAAAGCTGTTTAATTTCTATCTTTCTGATACTTTACAGATTGACGGCAGAAAAACTTTTATCATTAAATTCAAGGAAATCACCGACAAGAAAAAGCAAAACCCAAGAAAATTTAACGGAAAAATATATGTCGATTCTGAAACATACGCTCTGAAAAAGTTTGAAAGTGCCAACAAAAAAAGAAATGAAGGCGACATCGTCTCTGTCTGGAAACCAATTAACGGAAAATGGTTTCTCGATTATGAAGATATTAAACTGAAAATGGGAGACCAGACTTTTAATATTTCAAAGAAAGACAGCGTAAAAACCGATACTTTGAAGAAAGGCCAACATCTCAGCGACAGACATAAATACAAGCAAAAAACATTTGGAAATTACCTTTATGTAAAAAACCGATTCTTTGATTTTGAACTTAATAAAGAACAAAAAGCTTCAGAATTCAAAGGATATTCTCTGGAAATGAAAAACTCCGACGGAAGTCTGCTTGAAAAATACAGAACCGACAGTCTTACCGCTAGAGAAAGCGCAACATACACAAAAATCGACAGCTTTGTACAGAAACATGATTTTGAGAAAAAACTAAGTACTTTGACTCAATTGATGCGTGGAAATCTACGTTACAAAATGATTGATTTTGATATTACTAAATTGTTCAGCTACGATAAATATCAAGGTTTGCGTTTGGGAGCTGGTTTAAAACTGAATGAAAAATTCAGCAAAACATTTTCTCCGGATGGTTATTTCGGTTACGGATTTAAAGATCACACCTGGAAATATGGTTTAGGTTTAGACGTAAAATTATCTTCCAAAAGAACTTCTGTTTTCAGAGTTGATTATGTGGATGATGTTTTTGCAGCAGGAAGATTCAGCAACAATATGTGGGATATGATGATGAAAGTAAACGACATTAATCTTGACCTTCACAATGCCAATTTCTATAAAAATCAGAAATGGGGAGCTTCATATCTTTATGATATTTCGAATTCTTTAAGCATGAAAATCGCCGTGAATAAAGAAAAACAACAGGCTCTCTTTGATTATAACTATAAAAATTTAGGCAACCAATTCGATAATACAAGTGCTACTCTATCGTTTAAATTCTCTCCAAATGATAAAAATATCATGACGCCAAGCGGAAAATACACCTATGAAAAAGGATTTCCTCAAGTGTATGTGAATTTTGAAAAAGGATTTGAAACTTTAAACGGAGATCTTGATTACAACCGATTAGACGCTTTGATTATTCATCAGTTCAGGTCTAAATTAGGTTACACCAACATCAAACTTTTTGGTGGAATTTCTTCAGGAACGGCTCCAATCTGGAAAAACTTTGAAATTGCAGGTCAGAACGACAGAAATCCGGATCATTGGTATTCAAACATCAACACGCCGAATAATTTATCTTTTGCAACGATGCCTTCAGGAACTTTCTTTGCCGATAAATTCGTAGCATTTAAGGTTTCACAATATCTTCCGTTTAGATTTAAAACGATTGGATCGAGATATTCAAACATCGAATTGGAATATCAGGCTGCGATCGGAGATTTTAAAAACAGAGGCGATCATCAGTTTGATTTTCAGGTTTTGGATCATTATTATCAGGAAGTTGGTTTGATCTGGAATCGATTCTTAGGAAGAAATTTCGGGGTTGGGTTTTCTTACAGATTGGGACATTATCAGACGTCGCAGTTTAAGGATAACTTTGGGATTAAATTGAGATTTAATGTTTTGAATTAATTTTCAACATTAAGATGATTTAGTTTTTTAGATAGGTTAAGTTGAGCTGCGCTTTAAGATGATTCGTATTTTTTGTCCCACAGATTTCACGGATTTCCACAGATGATGTTGTAATCCATGATACAAAACAAAGATTTATCGGTCGGCATTTTAATACTGAGTTAAAACTTACCCGTCAGCTTTGTCATTCCGGAGGAATCTCAACACATTGAGAATAAAATTATTTAGATTTCTGCGGAATGACAAACCCAATAAAGGGGATTTAGGAATCATACTTTATTAAAATTTAGACAGAAGTCAAAATGGTTCCTGTTTTGTTATTACCTTTTCAAAAAAATATTATTTATGAAAAAACTACTTTTTGTTTTAATGACTTCAATGTTGTTAATGGCTTGTCAATCTAAGAAAGACAAGGTTCAGGATTTTGTTGATATGTACAATCGCTCGTCAAGTATGATTGCTACCAACCAAATCAAATCCACCAAAGCAACTGCTGTTTCAGAAAATCAGGTTGACATTTCTTTGGAAACAGATTATGAAAAAGGCGATATGGAAAGTGATCTTGTAACCAGCGCCCTTCCCGATTTGATCGGACAGGCAATCAGAAGCGAGAAATTGGGAAAAGAGCTTTTCGAAAGCGGTGTTCAGTTTAACATTAAGGTTTATGGTAAAAATTCTCAGGTTATTTTAGAGCAACCTATTGACGATAAAAAATTATCAAAAGATGTTGATTTTAAAGCGATAGCCAAAGGTGAAAAACCAGACAGCAAGCAACTGAACATTATTCTGGAATCATTCAACAAAAACCTTCCTATTGTAGATGCTTCTACAGGAACAAAAATCACAAGTATTAAAGCTGATGCCGAAAACAATTTGGTATACACCTGCGAAGTTCCAGATAGCTTTAAAACGGCTTTAGCAGCAGAAGGAACAGAAAAAGCGATGAAAGAAGCTATGTTGCAATCCGGAGAAATAAAGCAGGTTTTTGCGCAAACTTCGGTTTTAGGAATTAATCATATCAAATATTTATATGTCGATAAAAACGGAAAAGTGTTGAAAGAAGTTACCATTACGAAAGAAGAAGCCAATATGTAAATCATATTTTTTTGCAAAAAATATATTCCCGGGAAATCTCCGGGAATTTTTATTTCCAATTATATAAGTTCATTATAAAAACTTTCCCACCACAAGAAATATCTGTAATTTTGAAAGTGAGAATTTCTGTATGAAAAGGAGTCTGAGTTTTATATTTTTTCTGGTTTTTATTTTTGGTTTTTCACAATCAAAAATCACTGTTTATAGTGAAGCAGACCAAACTCCGATTTCAAATGCAGCCGTTTCGTGTGACAATAAAATCTTAGGCAAAACCAATTCTAACGGTTTTCTGGAATTTAAATCTAAATGCAAAAATATTCAGATCGAAGCACCGGGTTTTTATAAAGAAAGCGCTTCAACTGAAGAAAATATCAAAGTTTATCTTACGAAAACTTCATCTAAAACCTATGCGATAGAAACCGTAATTCTTGAAGATAAAAGTGATCCGAGAGCATTGGAAATTCTACGAAAAGTCGATAAATTATTTAAAAGTAATTCCCCGGAAAGTCTTGATTCTTATGCTTACAATTCTTACGAAAAAGTCTCTTTAGACATCGATCAGGACAGTATTACAGCATTTAACAATGTTTTTACCAATAATTTAGGCTTATTCAAAAAAAATAAAAAAGAAGATTCTCTGAAAGATATTTCGGCAAGAAGAATTTTCGCCAACAGCAAACTTTTTCTTTGGGAAAGGGCTCAGGAATTTATTTATTCTAAAAAATACGGCGAAAAAATAAACATTCTCGACAATCGAATTTCTGGGTTAAAACAACCAATCTACGAAATGATTGCGTTGCAAAGTAACCGAAATAAAATCCCAAATCAGATCAAACAGGAAAACCGTGGGTTGTACCGTTTTTTCCTTACAGACAGCATAGAAATCGACGGAAGGCAGAATTATGTGATTCGTTTTCGTGAAGTCAATTATAAAAAACCGATGAAAAAAAGAAAATTCAGCGGTGCCATTTATATTGATATAGAAACATACGGAATCAAAAAAATTGAAAGTATCAGTAAAGAAAAAAACGAGGGAAATATTACCAGTACATGGATTTTTTTCAACAATAAATGGTTTTTGTCTGAGGAAAGCGTAAAACTTCGCATGAGCCGAATGATGATGGGACAAGACATTGAAAATCCCGAAAAAGAGCAGGAAAAAAAGAGCAGCTTCGGAACTTATGCTTATCTGTATTCGAAATATTCTAACTATATCTCTCCTATTGAAGAAAAAGCTGATGATTTTAAAGGTTATACTTTTTCGGTAAAAAATACCGACGGAAAAACGCTTCATCTTTACAGAACCGAACCTTTGTCTTCAAGAGAAAGTCATACCTATAAAACTCTTGACAGCTTAGGAAAGCTCTATAATATTGACCGTACAGCAAGGGTTTTGACAGGCTTGATTAATGGACAGGTTCGTGTAGGAAGTTTTGATTTTGACATTGGTGAAGTTGTCAATTACAACTTGTATGAAGGTTTCAGGTTTGGTTTAAAAGGAAAACTGAATGAAAATTTTGATCCTTATTTTTCTCCCGATTATTATTTCGCTTACGGTTTGGGTGACGATAAATTCAAGTACGGAATCGGTCTTGACATGAAAACTTCGCTCGAAAAAAACTCTTATTTCAGAATTGAATATTACGATGATGTAAATTCTTCCGGTGAATTTTACCGCAGACTTTGGACGTTCAGAATGCGAATGATGAATTACGGAAATAACCTAAACAACGACAAATATTACCGTTACAAAGGTGCTTCTTTGTCTTATTTAAATGATATAACAAACGGTTTAACATTAGCTTTTGCCACAAGAAGAAATACTGAGGAAGCTTTGTTTGATTACAGTTTCCGAGGAAAACAAGGTGCATTTGAAAATTTCAACACTTTGGTTACCTTGAAATATTCTCCCAACTCAACAAATATTATGACTCCGCAAGGGAAATCGGTGATTGATCAGAAATATCCTGAGCTTTATTTTAATTATGAGCAAAGTGTAAAAGTTTTTGGCGGAGATTTTAATTATACCCGCTTTGATGCTTTGTTTGTTCATAATTTTAAAACAAGATTAGGAACCACAGGACTTCGTTTATACGGAGGTTTTCTTTTGGGTGAAGCGCCGATTTGGAAGAATTTTACAACAAATGGTTTGGCTTCTCCGAGTCGAGATATTAATTTTAACCTTACTTCTTATTTAGGATTTGCCACTTTGGAAGGTGGAAAATTTTACAATGATAAATTTATAGCATATTATCTTACCCATAAACTCCCGTTTTATTTCAAAAGTATCGGGCAAAATGTGACGAGTTTTGATTTTGTTTTGCGTGGAACCATTGGCGATATGAAGCATCCGGAATATCACGATTTCAGATTTAAAAAACTTGATCATTTGTATCAGGAAGTTGGTTTGGAATGGAATAATTTCCTATCCTCATATTTCAATCTTGGATTATTTTACAGAGTCGGATATTATACAACACCTAATTTTAAACAGAATTTTGCGATACAGTTTAAGTTAAAACTTCTTGAGTTTTAAAATTTACAATTAATATTAAAAAATAGAAATGAAAAAAATAGAAATACAAGCAGAGCAATTTTTTGAATTGTTAAGACTAAAAGACACTTCGATGTGGTCACTTTTTTCGCAAATGATTGATGGCGAAGAAAAAGAAATCATTTTTTTAGATAACGAAGAAAAAATACTTTTCAACTATATTCTTCCCTCAAATCCTGAAAAACTGGAAGAAGACCGAAAAGAATTTTCAAAACAATTCTCAGATAAACTGTCAAATTTAAATTAAATGAAGAGGATATGAACAGAAACTATTTGTTATCAGTAATCAGTGTATTAATTTTCAGTGTCGGCAATGCACAAAACTATAAGAAGCCATTGGTTTCAGCAATCACAGAAAAAGATCTTAAAACCGACATTTACCAATTGGCTGCAGATCAGTTTTTAGGACGTGAAGCAGGAACTTTAGATGAACTAAAAGTTTCCATGTGGTTAGCTGATAAAGCAAAAGAAGCAGGGATGAAACCTGCCGGAGACAACGGAACTTTCTTCCAGTTTTTCGATATGTACAGACATCGAGTTGTTCCACAGAGTACATTGAAAATTGGAGAAAACCAACTAAAATTATGGAAAGATTTCTTAGTTGCAGAACCTGTAAATGCAAATATTGACACAGAAATTATCTATGCAGGAAATACCGAACCTGATGACCTTTCTAAACTAAATATAAAAGGAAAAATACTTGCTATAAATGCATCAGACAAAAATATCGAAAGAGATATGACACTTTTCGTAAGAAGATATCCCGGATTTGTAAGAACAAAATATTATAGTAAAGCTTTTGAACTGGGAGCGAAAGGGATTATTTTCATCACAGATGAGACTTCAGATAAAAGTTGGGTTGAAGTTCTTCCTCAAATGACGAGAGGAGCCTATGGTGGAGAAGGTTTAAGAGAAAAAGTAACGAACAATATCCCGGTTTTATGGATTAAAAGAGAAAATGCAAACTGGGTAAAAAACAATCCTAAAGTTTCATTAAATCTCATCACAGAAACTTACAAATATCCATCCGTAAATATTATTGGAAAAATTGACGGAACAGATGCTAAACTAAAAAACGAATATGTTTTATTAAGCGGACATCAGGATCACGACGGAATCAGACATCCTGTAAAAAATGACACGATTTACAACGGAGCAGATGATAATGCAAGTACTTGTGTGGCGATGTTGGCAATGGCAAGAGCATACAAAAAACAACCAGGAAAACGCAGCATTTTGTTTGTTTTTCATGGCGCTGAAGAAAGAGGTTTATTGGGCTCAAGATGGCATGCAACGCATCCTGTAGTTCCTAAAGAAAGCATTATTGCTGTTCTGAACGGCGATATGATTGGAAGAAACGACAATAATGAAGCTGCTTTGTTAGGTGGAAATGCTCCGCATAAAAACTCTGAAGAATTGGTAAAAATGGCAGAAGATGCTAATAATGAAAGCACAAAATTTACTTATCTGAAAGATTGGGATTCTCCAAAACATGCTGAATATTTCTACTTCAGAAGTGACCATCTTCCCTATGCAAAAGCAGGCATTCCTGCAATATTTTTCACCAGTGTTTTGCACGACCAATATCACACACCACAAGACGAATCTGAAAACATCAATTATAAAAAACTGTATAAAATGACAGAATGGATGTACAGAACTTCATGGAAAGTTGCCAATGAAAATGAACGTCCAAAAGTAATTTCTAATTTTACTTTGGAGAGATAGTTTACTTTTATATTAAGTTAAAAAAATTCGTGCATTCGTGGCTGTAGATATTTAAATTGCCACGAATGCACGATTTTTTTTAGTAGATATTTGATATGAAATTTATTTTAACTCACTTGTTGATTCGTGGAAGAATGTAATTACAAATTTAGAAATTCATCAACAGTTTTCTTCGCTTCCGCAACATCATGCACTCTCAAAATCTTTGCGCCTTGTTTTAAAACTTTTAAATGTAATTTTTGAGTTTCTTCGTTAATGTCTAAAGCAGATTTTCCTAAAGGTTTATAAATAAAAGATTTTCTTGAAATCCCAATCAGTAAAGGATATTTTCCAAAGCCTAAAAATTGGGTTTCATCAATCATTTTCATTTGATCTTCAACCGTTTTTCCAAATCCAAAACCGGGATCAAGAATGATATCTTTAATTCCTTTTTGTAAAATTTCGTTTGCTTTTTTTGTGAAATATTGATTGACATTCAGTGTAATATCATCAAACTTAATTTTATTATGCATCGTTTCGTAGGAAGAATTAACGTGCATTAAAATGTAGGGAAGCTTTGTTTCGGCAACCGCATCAAACATATTTTCATCAAATTGTCCGCCCGAAATATCATTTACAATATCAACTCCTTCATTAAAACCAAATTTTACAGTTTCAGCATAAAAAGTATCAAGAGAAACTAAAGCTTCAGGAAACTCTTTTTTGATGTTTGAAATTATAGTTCCGATTCTTCTGATTTCTTCATCACTACTCAAAAATTCAGCATTTGGTCTTGTAGATTGTGGACCGATATCGATAATTTCCGCTCCATCTTTCAACAATTTTTCAGCCTGTTGTAAAGCTGATTTTTCATTATTAAATTGTCCACCGTCAGAAAAAGAATCCGGTGTGAGATTTAAAATTCCCATGATTTTTGGAGAACTTAAATCAACCAATTTTCCGTTGCAGTTGATTGAATAATTATTGATGAATAATGAATGATTTTCCATGGTGCAAAAATACTTACTTCTTGCTTTAAAGCTACAATTTCCAAGTAAAAAACTATTATCTTATTCCTTTTACCTAAAACCTAATTTGTATCTTTGAAAGATTAAGGAAATTTATGTCAAAAACTTCAGAACAGTTCGGTAAAATCATCAGTGAATGTCGTGATCTTTTCAGTAAAAAAATGCATGATTATGGTGCAGCTTGGAGAGTTTTACGCCCAAGTTCGATTACCGACCAAATTTACATTAAAGTCAACAGAATCCGCACTTTACAGATGACCGATGTAAAAATGATTGATGAAAGTGAGGAAGGAGAATTTGTCGCTATTGTTAATTATTCAATTATCGGATTAATTCAGCTGGAAAAAGGTCTTTCGAACGATTTTAATGAAAATCCTGAAGAAATTCTAAATCTTTACGACAAATATTCTGCTGAAGCTCAAGCTTTAATGGAAAAGAAAAATCACGATTATGGTGAAGCTTGGAGAGATATGAGAATTTCTTCCATCACCGATTTAATTTATCAAAAAGTACTGAGAACCAAACAAATTGAAGACAATCAGGGAAAAACTTTGGTTTCTGAAGGTTTGGATGCCAATTATTTTGACATGCTGAATTACGCAGTTTTCTGCCTTATTAAATTTTCTGAACAAACAACTCAACCGAAATAAAAACGATTATTATGATAAAAGGTTTATTACGTTTCATTATTGCAATTATTTTCATCGCTTCAGGTTTTGTAAAAGCTGTGGATTTGGTAGGATTTTCCTTTAAAATGGAAGAATATTTTTCGCCTTCGGTTTTCAACATGCCGTTTTTGGAGAAATTTGCCCTACTTTTTTCAATCATTGTAGTTGTTCTTGAGTTATTCTTAGGGTTTTTACTTTTATTAAAATTAAAACTGAAATTCACGCTTTCTGCACTGATTGCACTTTGCATTTTCTTTGGATTTCTAACGTTCTATTCAGCTTATTTTAATGTTGTTACAGATTGTGGTTGTTTCGGAGATGCAATTAAATTTACACCCTGGGAAAGCTTTGTGAAAGATGTGGTTCTTTTGGTTGGTCTAGTTATTCTTTTCATTCTATATAGAAAAGAATTCACTAAAAAAGATGCCTACAGTGATAATAATAAACCTGAAAACAATAAATTTAAATCAGTCGCTTTAGGCGTTTTCTGTGGAATAATGATCGTTATTATGTCAATGGGAATTATCAACGAACCTATTATTGACTTCCGTGATTATAAAATCGGAACAGATTTGAAAGCTGAAAAAGCAAAAATCAATAAAAACCCTTCTGAATACAAAACGGTTTATTCAATGAAAAATTCTAAAACTGGAGAAGTTTTAAAAGTAAATCAGGACGATTATGTTAATCAGACAAAATATTGGGAAGAAGGTTCGCCGTGGAAAATTGAAGAAGGTAAAAATGAATCTAAATTAATCAAAGAAGGTTATAAATCTGAAATCGTAAAATTCAAAATTGAAGATCCTACCGGAATTGATTTGACTGACGAAATCATTAATGCTCCGAAAGCTATAATTGTTTTCTCATATCATCCGAAAGAAGTTTCACCTGAATTAATTAAAAACGTTGAAGCTAAAGTAAACGCTCAGAAAGGAGCTCTAATCTATGGAGTTTCTACCGATCAAACTACTTTTAAAACCATCAAAAACGCAATGATGGACGGAACTGCAATTAAAACCATTGCAAGAAGTAACCCATTCGTTTTAACATTAGAAAAAGGAAAAATTGTAGCCAAACAGCCTGCTAAAAAATATATTGACTAGATTTTTTTAGTCAGTTATGAATGGTGAATTGTCAATTTTAAACTTTGTGAAATATTAAACTTAGAACATTAAACTTTAAATTAAAAAAATGCAAAAATCAAATAAATCTATCGCTGGTTATCATTTATTAATGATTCTTTCGTCTGTTGACGGAGAATTTGCTCCTGAAGAAGGAATGTTGGTGCAACAATATCTTGCTGACGAATTTCCTTTTAAAATGAATTTAGATAATGAACTGGAAACTATCGCTTTACTTCAACCAGAAGAGTGGAAAGATCATTTTGAATTTCACGGACGTTGTTTTTTGGATGATTCTACAGAAAAGGAGCGTTTACACTTTATTCAATTTGCTAAAACATTGATTAAGGCTGATGATAAAGTGACAGACGAAGAACACACATTCTACGTTCTTCTGAAGAATCTTTGGAATTTAAACTAAATTAAAACACAAATATTGATATGAAAAAAACTTGCCTATCCCTTTTAATAATGAGTACAACAATGTTTCAATCTCAGATTTTCCCTGATATGAAAGCTCCGATTGCCGATAAAAAACAGCACTTGAGAAATATTCATGGTGATAAAGTGAATGATCCTTATTACTGGATGATTGATTATTTCAAAAAAGGAAAAGATTCTACACAAGTGGTTAATTATCTCACCGCTGAAAATTCTTATTGGGAAGGAATGATGAAAGATACAGAACCTTTCAGAGAGAAACTTTTTCAGGAAATGAAGGCAAGAATTAAAGAAAAAGACGAATCTGTTCCGGTTTTCAAGAAAGGTTATTATTACTACACCCGAACTGAAACCGGAAAACAGTATTTTAAATATTGCAGAAAAAAAGATAATCTTAGTTCTCCCGAAGAAATTCTTTTGGATGTAGATCAGCTTGCGGAAGGTCATGCTTACTATTCTGCAGCAGGTTTCAGCATCAGTCCGGATAATTCTAAAATGATTTACGGAGTTGATGATGTTTCGAGAAGACAGTATAAATTATTTTTAAAAGACCTAAATACAGGAAAAACAACCGATTTAGGAATTAAAAACACAACAGGTTCTGCAACCTGGGCGAATGATAACAAAACAATTTTCTATACAGGAAAAAATCCTGAAACACTTTTAACAGAGAAAATTTACAGACATTCTTTAGGAACTGATCCCTCAAAAGATGTTTTGGTTTATGAAGAAAAAGACAAGGCCAACTATATCGGTGTCGGAAAATCTAAGAATGAAAAAATCATTATGATTGTTTCTTCGGCAACAACTTCTTCAGAAACAAGATATATTAATGCAGATGAACCGAATGCAGGCTTCAAAGTTTTTCAGCCAAGGATGAAGGATGTTTTGTATGATGTAACGCCTTTGGAAGACAAATTTTTAATCACCACCAATAAAGATGCACTGAATTTCAAAGTGATGGAAACTCCTTTGGACAAAACAGGAGTTGAAAGCTGGAAAGATTTCATGCCTCATCGAAAAGATGTTTTGATGGAGGGAATCAGTGAGTTTAAAAATTATCTCGTTTTCAGTGAAAGACAAAACGGACTTTCACAGTTGGTAATCATTGACAGAAGAACCAATAAAAAAGAGTTCTTAAAATTCGACGAAGCAGCTTACACCGTTTATCCATCAGGAAACCCTGAGTATAATACTGATTATTTCAGATTCGGATATACTTCGATGATTACTCCTAGTTCACAATATGAGCAGAATTTACAAACAGGAAAAAGAACTTTACTCAAACAACAGGAAGTTTTGGGAGGTTACAATAAAGCCAATTATGTAACGGAAAGACTTTTCGCTTTTGCAAAAGACGGTACAAAAATCCCAATTTCTATTGTTTATAAAAAAGGATATAAAAAAGACGGTAAAAATCCACTCTTACTCTACGCTTACGGTTCTTATGGAAGTTCGATGGATGCAACTTTCAGCAGTACAAGACTGAGTCTTTTAGATAGAGGTTTTGCTTTTGCGATTGCCCATATTCGTGGAGGTCAGGAAATGGGAAGACAATGGTATGAAGATGGTAAAATGATGAAAAAGAAAAATACATTTACCGATTTCATCGATGCCGGAGAATTTTTAGTGAAAGAAAAATACACGTCACCAAAACATTTATACGCTCAAGGCGGAAGTGCAGGTGGACTTTTGATGGGAGCTGTTGTGAATATGAAACCTGAATTGTGGAATGGAGCCATTGCACAGGTTCCGTTTGTGGATGTTATCAATACTATGTTGGATGAAAGTATTCCTTTGACAACAAATGAATATGATGAATGGGGAAATCCGAACAATAAAGAAGCATACGATTATATGAAATCTTATTCTCCGTATGAAAATATTGAGCGAAAAAACTATCCGAATTTATTGGTAACAACAGGTTTGCATGATTCTCAGGTACAATATTTTGAGCCTGCAAAATGGGTAGCCAAATTGAGAGATTTAAAAACAGATAAAAATGTTTTATTCTTAAAAACCGACATGGAATATGGTCATGGTGGTGCTTCCGGAAGATTTGATTATCTGAAAGATATTGCGCTTGAATATGCTTTCATGTTTAAATTGGAGGGAATTAATAAATAGTAAAAAACGAGTTAAAATTATAATTAAGACTTATTTTTAACGCAACGTTCGCAGGGTAAATATTAAATAGTAATCATTATTTCGTTCGCAAAGGCACTTCGTTCAGCAAAGGCTAATTGCGAACATAGCTGAGTGAAACGCCTTTGCGAACGAAAAATATTTTCAAGTATTATAAAAAACTTTGCGAACATTGCGTTTAAATAATAATTATATTTAAATAAAAAACAAAAGAAACAAAAAGATAATATAGAAACTATGAGAAGAAAAATAGTTGCAGGAAACTGGAAAATGAACAAAAACGTCATTGATGCTCAACAATTAATGATTCAATTATTAGGTTATAAAAACGATAATAAAACCAACTGTGAAGTTTGGATTGCGCCTCCTTCTTTGTATTTAATGATGGCAAAAGACATCTTTGAAAAAGACGAGATCGGAGTTTTTTCTCAGGATATGAGCGAATATGAAAGCGGAGCTTACACAGGTGAACTTTCTGCAGATATGTTGGAATCTATCGATGCTACAGGTTCATTAATCGGTCATTCTGAAAGAAGACAATATCACGGTGAGAATGACGAAAGCTGCAACAAAAAAGTAAAATTGGCTTTAGATAAAGGTTTAATTCCTGTTTACTGTAATGGGGAAACTTTAGAGCAAAGAAAAGCAGGACAACATTTAGACGTTGTAAAAACTCAGACCGAAACTGCTCTTTTCACACTTTCTGCCGAAGAAATTAAGAAAGTTGTTATCGCTTACGAACCAGTTTGGGCAATCGGAACAGGTGAAACTGCAACCCCGGAACAGGCGCAGGAAATCCACGCTCACATCAGAGGAATTATTGCTGAAAAATACGGACAGGAAGTTGCTGACGAAATTTCCATTCTTTACGGTGGTTCTGTAAAACCTGATAACGCAAAAGAAATTTTCTCTCAACCTGATATTGACGGTGGTTTAATTGGTGGAGCTGCTTTGAAGCTTGAAGATTTTTCAAAAATTATTGAAGGTTTTAATTAAGAAACAATTCACATAAAAAAGTAAAGACATATCATTTGATATGTCTTTTTTAGTTAAATCAATAAAATAAGTACTAAAAAAACAACTATTATTCAACATAATTTTAAAATCATTAAATTGTTATTAAAATATCATTCAATTTTTAAATAATATCTTTGCAAAAGTTTAAGGTTGAACCCATGCGTTCATTAATAGGGAATCAAGTGAAGTAACATAATTCTTGAGCTGTACCCGCAACTGTAAGCTATTCAACTTATTATAAGTAAAACCACTGTTTTGTTTCAAACGAAATGGGAAGGTAATAATAAGATGCAAGCCAGGAGACCTGCCTTAGATTAATTTCAACTTTCGGGAATAAAAGTTTATGGGATCAAATCTTCGGATATTTTTTCATGACTGTTTTATCCTGCAGTGAAGTTTCGGGAACAAAACTTTAAATTTAATTATATCATGAAGAAAATCTATTTTCTTATTCTTGCGTTTGTAATTTCTTTTGCAAATGCTCAAACTGAAGGAGTCTTGGTACTCAACGAAGGCGGTGCCGGAAGCAATACTGCTGAAATATCGCTTATCAACAACCAATCGGTTGTCACCAACAATTATTATAAAATTAAAAATAACAATGCCGTATTGGGCGACACAGCTCAAGACATTAAAATTTTTGGTGATAAAATTTTTGTGGTTCTAAATATTTCAAACCAAATCAAAGTCATCAACAAATCTGATTTTACTTTGATTACAACAATTTCGACCAATCTTAACAATCCAAGATACATTGCTTTTAATGGCAACAAAGCTTACGTTACCAATTGGGGAAGCGGCAGTAGTACTACTGATGATTATGTGGCTGTGTTTAATCTTAACAATTATACTCACGAAACCAATATTTCTGTAGGGAATGGTCCTGAAAAAATCTTCAGCAAAAACAACAAATTATATGTTTTGCTAAAAGGAGGTTACGGACTGAATCAGTTTATGGATATAATCAATACGACAAACAATACCGTTGAATCTCAGGTAAACGTTGGGAATTCTCCAAACAGTATTTTTGAAAAAGATAATTTGCTGTACATTATGAGTTCGGGAGATCCTTACTCTGCAACATCATTTGGAAGGCTTACTGTTTACAACACGACTACTCAAAGTGTAGCTTCAAGCACAACATTTCCTGTCGGTGTAAAACCATCTTATATGGATACTGACGGAACGAATATCTATTATATGAACGAAGCTTCGATTTATAAAACACCGATTGCCTCTCCTTCAATCACGACGTCACCAATTGCAGTTACTCCGATTACTGTAAACAGTTATGGAACCGCTTATGGATTTAATGTTGTTAATAATAAAATTTATGCAGCCGATCCTTCAGGATATGTCGCAGCAGGAAAAATTTACACCTACGATTTACAAGGTTCTTTATTGAATACTTTTACAGTGACTTCTTTGCCTAATCAGATTATCGCTTACAACAGCGCCTCTCTTTCAACAGTTGAAAATTCAAAAGCTTCTAAATTATCAATATATCCAAATCCTTCAAGCAATAAGTTTTTTGTACAAGGCTTAAATTCAGGAAATGTTCAGGTTTATGATTTAAATGGAAGAATGGTGATTAACACTCAATATTCAGAAAACGGAATTGATGTAAGTACACTTTCTAAAGGAGTTTATGTTGTAAACATAACAGATAAGAGTAACAGTTTTAGCGAAAAATTAATCATTAAATAAGATTAAAAATGCAAAAAATATTAAGTTTTACATTTACTTTTATCGTTGGATTTTGTCTTGCGCAATTTACAGCGAATGATGTAAAGTTTTTTGTAGGAACAGGCTCACAAACAGCCTATTTTGTTGCCGATTTTAAAGATGGAACAGATGACAGATCTTATGTTTGGGGAGTGAGATTCAATTACGGACAAAATATTACAGGTCCACAGATGATGCAAATGATTAAAAGTGTAGAACCTGCATTTGATTATAATTTAACTTTTAACAACGGTTTTCTCGATAAAGTTTCCTTTAATAACCATATTGCGCAGTCGGTTCCTGATTATTGGAGTTTATGGAGCGGAAGCGATACAAATAATTGGTCTATGGGAGGATGGATGAATTCCGGAACAATTGCAAATGGAGAATGGTATGGTGCAAGTTATGGGTTTAGCAATCCAACTGCTGAAGCTCCTGCAACACCGATTCCTGCATATAGTTCACTTTGGTATAATGCATCTCAAATTACTAATTGGATCGGAACAGGTTCTAACAAAAGCTTAGTTGTTGTAGACTTCGGAACTAATAATTCAAACGGAAATGCCAATTCTTTTGTTTTTGGAATTCAATACAATGGAACAATCACAGCAGAACAGGCTTTACAGCTAATTGATGCTCAAACAAGTACATTTAGTTATACTTCAGCTGCGAATCAGGTTTCAACATTGTCGTTAAATTCTTTTTCTGGAACAGCAAGCGGAACAAACACTTGGAAGTTGTACAAAGGAACCAATTTATCAAACTGGAAAACCAACGCTAATCTTTCAGCCATTACTTTAAATAATAATGACTGGTTCGGTTTAAGTTTTGGAACGAGAAGGCCATTTACTCCAACAGAAGCGAATGCAACTTTGAGTGTTTCAAATTCTGTGAAAGAAAGTTTTAAGATTTATCCAAATCCGGCGAGTGATTTTGTTGTTATTGAAACTAAAGATGATATTAAAAGTATTAACATTTACTCTATTTCAGGACAAAAAGTTTTAAATACTCAGGATAAAAAAATTAATATTCAAAGCTTACAATCGGGAGTTTATTTTGTTGAAATTAAAACAGACAAATCAACTACGACTCATAAGATTATCAAAAAATAAACGATTCTAAAAACAATAAAAATCCCCGTTCAATGATAAAAGTGAACGGGGATATTTATTTTGATTAAAGAAAAATTACTTCTTCTCTTTAGATCTTTGTAAAACTTCGTCTACCATTCCAAACTCTTTGGCTTCAGTAGAAGTCATCCAGTAATCTCTGTCTGAAGCTTTCTCCACCCACTCGTAAGTTTGACCAGAATGATCTGAAATAATGTCATACAACTCTTTTTTAAGCTTCAACATCTCTCTCAAATTGATTTCCATGTCCGAAGCAACACCTTGAGCTCCACCAGAGGGTTGGTGAATCATCACTCTTGAATGTTTCAAAGCAGAACGTTTCCCTTTTTCACCTGCAACTAATAAAACAGCTCCCATTGAAGCAGCAATACCAGTACAGATTGTAGCAACATCAGGCTTAATAATCTGCATCGTATCATAAATTCCTAGACCTGCATAAACGCTTCCTCCAGGAGAGTTGATGTAAATTTGAATGTCTTTTGAAGGATCTGCACTTTCTAAGAATAGCAACTGAGCCGTTACAATGTTTGCAACCTGATCGTCAATTCCTGTTCCTAAGAAAATAATTCTGTCCATCATCAAACGAGAAAAAACGTCCATTTGAGCAACGTTTAATCTTCTTTCTTCCATGATGTAAGGCGTAAGATTCGTTGGACCATACATTCCCATATACTGATCGGTTACCAAACCGCTGTTTCCTAAATGTTTCGTAGAGAAATCTCTGAATTCTTTTTTAATGTCCATATTTCTATCGGTATTTTTAAAATTTATTTAAACTGTAAATTACAACTTTTATTCCTAAAAATTAATAGGACTTTTTGTCAGAAAAAATATAAATTACTTATTATAAAAATCTATTTCCTATTCGAAAAACTTCGTTTTTATTAAACTCAATAGCTTTCTTGAAGCTTTCATTCCAAATAAATATATCTATATTTCTAAAATTTTCTGCAATTTTTTTTGAAATATCTTTTTTACTAATTTGTACTGAATCATTTCTGGTTGTAACAAAATAGAGGCTTTCCTCATGGAAATTTTCATTAATTATTTTCTGTAGTTTTTTCTCATCAGTCTCTTTATCAATACCTAAAAAAATCCATTCGCTATCGTTTCTGAAAATATTCCAAATTATTTTATCTATATAGATTTTATTAGATTCATAAATTAATCTTGATTCCATCATATTTCAATATAATTTCTTTAAGATAATGTGAAAACTATCTCTTCCTATCAACATAAATTCCTTTGATAGGCGAATATTCAATAATATCACTCAATCTCATTGAAGCCTTTTTTAATAAAGTAATTTTTTTAATGAGTTCAAAATATTTTACCTCATCTGTGCTGCTGTATTTTTCGAGTTCAGCTATTGTTTCTTTCATTAAATAATCGATATATCGGTATTTATGAAGTAAAACATCCCCTTTAATTTGTTCGGCAACTTTATCGCCATAATTTGGCGGATGTATATTTCTTGAACTCCAATTTTCAAGCTCATCCAAAGGAATCAATGCATCAACAACTTTTGTTGTAATCTGCTCATCCATAAAACTGACAAAAAAACTTCCACTTCGAAGCTCGTCATTCTGAATTCCTTCTTTTACCTGATTGATAATAATTTCGTTACCCTTTACAAGAAATTTATACTGTTCTTCTTCAAAATGATGCAAAATTTCTTCAATAACTGTAATTTGATATTCTGTATTATTATCGTCAGTTCGTTTTAATACAATGTCGCCGAACATCAACATGTGATCAACCAATTTGTTTTCCATGAATAAAACATCATACAAATAAGGATCGCTTTTTTCCTCATCAAAAGGAACGATCTCCATTTTTACAGGAGCAGCAGTTTCCTTTTGTTGTTGAGCGTGTTGATTGTGATTTTGAGCAACCTGTCTTTGAACATCCAGCTCATTAAACAAGCTCTGCTCAGAAAGGCCAAATTTATTTGAAACTTCTTTCAAATAAACCTCTCGCTTTAAAGCATTTTGAACAAAGCCAACCGATTTTACAATATCACGGATTGCTTCAGCTTTTTTTATCGGATCATTTCCGACCTCTTTTAAAAGAATTTCAGCTTTAAAATCGATGAAATCCATCGCCTGATTTTCGATGAATTTTTCCACATATTCCTGTGGATGTTTTCTAGCAAAAGAATCGGGGTCATCACCATCCGGAAAAAGAAGAACTCGGATGTTCATCCCTTCCGTCAAAAGCATATCAATACTTCTGAAACTCGCTTTAATTCCCGCATTATCACCATCAAAAAGAATCGTCACATTTTCCGTGAGTCTTTTGATGAGTTTAATTTGCTCCGTCGTTAAAGAAGTTCCTGAACTCGCCACAACATTCTCAATTCCGGACATATGAAGTGAAATCACATCCATATAACCTTCCACCAAAAGACAAATATTTTTTCTGGAAATCGCCTGTTTGCTTTGGTTTAATCCATAAAGAACATTCGATTTATGATAAATTTCTGTTTCGGGAGAATTGAGATATTTGGCAGTTTTAATATTATTTTTAAGAATTCTGGCTCCAAAACCTAAAACTCTGCCTGAAAAACTGTGAATCGGAAACATTACTCTTTCACGGAAACGGTCGATTCCGTTTGGAGCATTTTCGGGGAAAATTGCCAAACCGGATTTCTCTAAAATCTCTTTTGAATATCCTTTTTCAATTGCATATTCTGTAAATGAATTTTTCTTTTCAGGTGAAAAGCCAAGCTGAAATTTTTTGATGATATCATCCTTCAGTTCACGCTCTCTGAAATACGAAAGTCCGATTGCTCTTCCTTCATCATTTTCCCAAAGAATATTTTGAAAATAATCATTGGCAACCTCATGTATTTTATAAAGAATATCTCTTTCAGACTGTGCATTTTTCGCTTCCTCAGAAAACTCACGCTGATCTTCTTCAATTTCAATTGCATATTTTTTGGCAGCATGACGAAGTGCTTCAGGATAGGTGAAATTTTCGATTTCCATTAAAAAAGAAATCGCAGTTCCTCCTTTTCCTGTTGAGAAATCTTTCCAAATCTGTTTGCTTGGAGAAACCACAAAACTGGGCGACTTTTCTTCGTGAAACGGACTCAAACCTTTAAAATTTGATCCCGCTCTTTTCAACTGCACATATTCACCAACAATCTCTTCTACGCGGATTGTTGAAAATATTTTATCTATCGACTGCTTGGAAATCATATTGGCAAAAATACGAATTTCAGTATTGGTTTGGGCTAATTTTGTAGTACTCTAAAATTTTCTTTTTTGAAAAGTCACTAAGCTTTACAGCTAAACCTTTGTCTCTATATTTCCAAAATTCTAAACTGCTCTGAGCAAATAAAGTATCTTTCTCATTTATAAAAGCAAAAGAATAATTACCATCATCTAAATCAAAAACTTGATTTTTAGCAACAATTTTATTCTTAATATTGGAAAGTTCGTTTTTTAAAGTGTTATCTTTAATCTTAACGATTGCCATTTCCTCATTAGGGTCAAAAAAATCTTGTAGAGAAGAAGACAACGTACTGTTATTATTTGAGTTTAAACCATTGTAATAATATAATCTAAACTCGTTACTTCGGCAAGAAAAGAAAATGGCACATAACATTAATAATGATAGAAATTTCATTGATTCCCATTTTTTTAGATTGATATTTCTTTTTTCCATTTAATAATTAAAATATGTATAAATTTCCTTACAAATTTGAAGGATCTCAACTTCTAAAAAATATTTAGATTCTTTCAGAATGACAAATTAGAATCCCAATTTACCTTAAATTTGAAAACAATTAAATAAAAATTTCAGCAATGAAAAAAATTCTTTCGCTCAGCTTATTACTTTCATTATTTGCTACGTTTCACAGTCAGGAAATAGTTCCACTTTGGGGCGAACAGATTCCAAATCAAAAACCCACTCAGGAAAAAGAAAATTCAACTGAAAAAACTATTTTGTGGATTGAAAATGTTCAAAAACCTACGTTAGAAGTCTATTTACCTTCCAAAAAAATCGCAACTGGCAAAGCAGTAGTTATTTGTCCGGGAGGTGGTTATCGAGGTTTAGCTTACGATGGTGAAGGTACTGATATTGCTAAATGGTTTAATTCTAAAGGTATTGCAGCATTTGTATTAAAATATAGACTTCCGGTATCAAAATCATTAATTATTCCGAACGAAGCTCCATTGCAAGATGCTAAACAAGCCATAAGAATTGTAAGAAATAACGCTAAAAAATGGAATATCGCTGAAAACCAAATCGGAATTATGGGTTTTTCAGCGGGAGGTCATCTTGCTTCCACATTGGGAACTCATTTTGACAGTGAAGACAAATTGCCAAAATCAGAAATTGAATCAATCAGCGCAAGACCAGATTTTATGATTTTAGTATATCCTGTGATTACTATGAATTCAGCATTTGGACATCAAGGCTCGAGGGAAAATTTATTAGGACTACATCCAAGTCAAGATCTTGTAAATTATTATTCCAACGAACTGCATGTTAACAGTAAAACTCCGCCCACATTTTTAGTTCATTCTTCAGATGACCAAACAGTGCCTGTGAGAAACAGTATTGTCTTTTATGAAGCTCTGCAGAAAGAGAAAGTAGGGGTCGAAATTCATATTTTCCCAAAGGGAGGTCACGGTTTTGGTTTAGGAATCGGAAAAGGACATCTTGAAAACTGGACAGATAATCTCTACCAGTGGATTTTGAGTCTAAAGTAAATAAAACTTTTAATTTTAGTTGATAATTTTCAAAAATTTTTGAAAGTTTAGTATGTTCAACATTTCAAAATCTCCAATCAAAGTTCATGTTTTGGGAATTAAAAATTTACTACAATTAATTATCTTTGCTCATGCAATTTAATATAGAAAAGATAGAAGACTGGCAAAAAGTCGTAGACTCAATTTTACCGGAACTTAAACATAATATTCTTTTGTTAAAAGGAAATTTGGGTGCAGGTAAAACTACTTTCACTCAGTTTCTGCTTAAAAACTTAGGCAGTGAAGATGAAGTAAACTCTCCTACTTATTCGATTGTAAATGAATACAATTCGCAAAAAGGAAAGATTTTTCACTTCGATTTATACCGTTTAAAAAATATTGATGAAGTCTATGACATTGGTATTGAAGAATATCTCGACAACTCATTTTTGTGTATTATAGAATGGCCTGAAGTGTATGAAGATGAGCTTTACGGACTAGACTATCACTCGATGAATATCAACAATACTGGACAAAGCAGAGAGATTACATTCGATTAAATAGCATATCTTTGCTTAAAGAAATCGATTGTACAAAATAATTTTCTGTAAGTTATAATTGAATAAATAATGAGTACTACAAATATTTTTACTCCTTTTTCCGAGGAAGAATTAATGCCCAAGGAGGAAAAGTTGGAAGTTATTAAAAAAGGGAAACAATTCAGCATAGGAATCCCTAAAGAAACTTGTCTCAACGAAAGAAGAACGTGCATAACTCCTGATGCAGTACAGGTTTTGGTAGAGCACGGTCATGAAATCATCATTGAAGCCGGTGCAGGACAAGGCTCATTTTTCACAGATTTACAATATTCGGAATCGGGAGCTAGGATTACTCAAGATGCTAAAGAGGCATTTTCTCAGGATTTAGTTTTAAAAATAAATCCGCCTACAGAAGAAGAAATCGATTATTTTAAACCGAATACTTATTTAGTTTCTGCACTTCAAATCAATTTAAGAGACAAAGATTATTTCTTAAAATTAGCCGAGAAAAAAGTCAACGCTATTGCGTTTGAATTTATCGCTGATGAATACAAACAATTGGCTTTAGTAAGATTAATCGGAGAAATTGCAGGAACAGTTTCAATTTTATACGCTTCAGAATTATTAGCTTTATCAAACGGATTAATGCTTGGCGGAATTACAGGAGTAAGACCTGCAGAAGTTGTTGTTTTAGGAGCAGGAATTGTAGGTGAATTTGCTACAAAAGCCGCAATAGGTTTGGGAGCAAGTGTAAAAGTTTTTGATAATTCACTTTCAAAACTGAGAAGACTTCATACTTTGGTTGACAGCCGGGTTCCAACATCAATTATCGATCCTAAAGAATTAAGCAAAAGTTTAAGAAGAGCCGATGTTGTTATCGGAGCTTTACCAAGACTCAATTCGCAGCCGATTGTAACCGAAGATATGGTGATGAAAATGAAAAAAGGCAGCGTTATCATTGACATTGTGATCGACAACGGAAAGGCAATCGAAACTTCCGAATTGACAACAATGGAAGATCCTTACATCATCAAACACGGCGTTATTCACTGTGGATTACCGAATCTCACCTCGAAAATGCCAAGAACTACGACGAAAGCAATTTCTAATTTCTTCCTTTCTTACATTTTAAATTACGATGAAGAAGGCGGTTTTGAAAACATGCTTCTCCGCAAAAACGAAATGAAACAAAGTCTGTATATGTACAAAGGCAGACACACCAAAAAAGTTATTTGCGACCGTTTCGGACTTACTTATCACGATATCAATCTTTTAATTTTCTAAAGTGAAAAAACTTAAATTCTTTTTAATAGGACTTCTTCCCGGATTTCTGATTGTATTTTTTGTTCTTAATAAAAAAGGTGTAAGCTGCAGCGGATATTTACCAAACAGCCGTGTTATCGCCGAAACATTATCAAAAGATTTTCAATATTCTGATCAGTTTAAAAATGAAATGACTGCTTTAAAAGTTGATGAAAAATTTTTAAAAGACAGCATCATTACTTTAGGAAAAATAGATTTTGATCGCAGTCATGCTCAGAAAAAACCTTGTCCGGATTATGTGATTACTTATCCTGAGAAGAATCCGATGTATGAAATTACATATGAAAAGTGTGAAGAAAAGGTAGTTTTAAATTCATTGAAAAAATTGAAATAAAATAGCCACTGGTTATAAATTATTTATTGCCACGAATACTAGTAAATACTTCAAGTTCATAGTTTTAATTATATTTGAACCAATAAATTTCATCTAAATATTCCCCTAAAAAAATGGAAGGCAATCTCTATCTGATTCAAGATTATCTGATTTTCATTGGAGTTTTTGCTATTTTCTTTTTTTTAACGGTTGCCATTTATCTTTTCAGCCAAAATCAACGTCTGAAAAACAAAAATTTCAGACTTTCTGAAGCTAATAAACTGATTGAGCAAAAATTGAATGAAGTTCAATTAGAACACATCGGAACCAAGCTCAATCCACATTTATTTAAAAATATTCTTAATTCTGTACAGTCACATGCATATCAAACATATATGTCGCTTGACAAACTGGCAAATGTTCTGGACTATATTCTGTACGAAAGCAACAACAAGTTTGTAAGTCCGAAAGAAGAATTAAATTTCGCTTTAAGTCTTATTGAGATTAATAAAATCAAGATAAATCCGCTTTTTGATTTCAGAATTAAATCTAAAATTGATAAGTCTGATTCTGTTTTTGAAGAGAAAATTTTTGCGCCGTTAATTTCTGTTGATTTAATTGAAAATGCCTTTAAACACACAGATTTTTTAGCACAGGATTCATTTATTTCCATTAACATGGAACTTGATGGCGGAATATTTACAATGAGAGTAAGCAATAAAGCTTCCTTGAAAAATGTTTTGCACAAAGAAAACAGTGGTTTTGGAAGTCAGTCTTTAGATCAACGCTTAAAAATGATTTATAATGATTTTTATACACTTCATAAAAACTCAAAAAACGGTATCTTCACCGCAGAATTAACAATCAATTTAGGCGAATTCTATGATAAAATGCGTTATTCTTGATGATGAATTATTGGCAATCAGCTATTTAAAACTTCTGTGTGAACAAATTGAAAACGTGGAAGTTGTAAAAGCGTTTAACGATCCTAAAATTTTTCTCAGCGAAATCGAAAACTTAGACTGTAATCTCTGCGTTTTAGACATTGAAATGCCTGGAATGACCGGATTACAGGTTGCCGAACTGATTTCGGACTCAAAAAAAATTATCTTCACAACCGCTTACAAAGAATATGCAGCCGAAGCTTTTGATCTGAATGTTGTAGATTACGTACGAAAACCAATTAAAAAAGAAAGATTGATTCAAGCGTTTGAAAAAGCGGCAGATCTTTTAAACAACAGTCAGAAAAAAGAATTCATCGAATGGAATACCAACATCGGTAAGTCTACGATTTTTACAGAACAAATTGCCTATATTAAAACTTCTGAAATCGACAGTCGAGACAAAGATATTATTCTGAAAGACGGAACAACACTCGTACTGAAAAATCTTAATTTCAAATCTCTTTTGGAAATGCTTCCATCAAAAGATTTTGCACAGGTCAATAAGAAAGAAATCATCGCCTTGTCTTCTGTAAAAGTTCTGTCTACCAACGAAATTATTACGACAATTTCTACAGAATCAGATCAGTTTTTAAAACTTCACATTGGCGACACATACAAAAATTCATTAATGGAAATGTTCGGAAAATAGTCTTTTTTCAAACATTTCAACTTTCATTGCAGAATTCCTTCGTTTTATTACATCAGCTCTAAGAAAAACATTTAGTCAGCTTATTTTTGCGCCTTGATTAAATGGTTTATCATGAAAAAGATTCTTTATGGATGCGGGATTCTTATTTCCGGTCTTTATTTTTCTCAGGAAAATGACTCTAAAGTAAGAGTTTCATTTTTTGACGGAATTGCCGTTACAGGTTATGTTGATCACGGAGCATTTTTAAATTTCACAGGTCCAAATGTGAACTTTACTCATAAAAGCACCAAAATGATGATTGGAATGCTACCTTCTTTGAGAATAAAAGAAGATCAGTCTTCCGGAACAAAAAACAGCTCTATTATGCCAACTTTGGGAGTTGGTTTTGCTGTAGTTTATAAAAAGGTAGCGTTACAGATTCCTTTCTATTACAACACTAAAACTTCTATGGAAAATGGAAGCTGGAAAATGGGTATCGGATTGGGATATCGCTTTAAGTAAATTTTCATTACATTATTCTGTGTATTGATTACATTTAAGTTAAATCAACTTTTAGCATCCGTTTATTCTTTAGAAATTTACACTTTAATAAAATGGTTAATGATTATGAAGAAATATAGAAATATTATTTTTTATGTAGCAACGATTATCTTTTTCTCGTGCGTAATGTACTGGTTTTTCATTGAAGGAAAAACTTTGGAAATCGGGGAAAACATTCCACCGAGCAAAACAACGGGAACTACAATGTGGGAAAATTTCACAGACTCTTTTCTATCAAATCTTCATCATCCTTTAGCTCTTTTACTGGCACAGATTGTTACGATTATAATGGTTGCAAAACTGTTTGGATGGATTTGTGTTAAATTAAAACAGCCTTCCGTAATTGGAGAAATGATTGCAGGTATTGTTTTGGGACCTTCTCTTTTCGGATTGTATTTCCCTGAACTTTCAGCGTTTATTTTTCCTAAAGAATCATTAGGAAACTTACAGTTTTTGAGCCAAATCGGTTTGATTCTCTTCATGTATATCGTCGGAATGGAACTTGACTTAAGTATTTTAAGAAAAAAAGCACATGATGCAGTGGTTATCAGTCACGCAAGTATTATCATTCCATTTGCATTGGGAGTTGGGCTTTCTTATTTCATTTATAAAGAATTTGCACCGGACGGAATTCAGTTCAGTTCCTTCGCTTTATTTATAGCGATTGCAATGAGTATTACAGCATTTCCGGTTTTAGCAAGAATTGTTCAGGAACGAAATCTTCATAAAACCAAGATAGGAACTGTTGTAATTACCTGTGCAGCAGCGGATGATATTACAGCTTGGTGTATTTTGGCAGCCGTAATTGCAGTGGTAAAAGCGGGATCTTTTTCGGGATCAATTTTCGTAATTATCATGGCAATAGTCTATGTTTTCATCATGATAAAAGCGGTAAGACCATTCTTACACAGAATTGCAGAATCTCAAAAAGGAAAAGGTTTCATCAGCAAAGCTTTGGTAGCCGTATTTTTCTTAATCTTAATTATCTCTTCTTACGCAACAGAGGTTATCGGAATTCACGCATTATTCGGAGCATTTATGGCAGGAGCAATTATGCCTGAAAACGTAAAATTTAGAAATCTGTTTATCGAAAAGATAGAAGATGTAGCCTTGGTTCTATTGCTTCCTCTTTTCTTTGTTTTTACTGGTTTAAGAACACAAATCGGATTATTGAATGATCCGCATCTTTGGAAAATCGGAGGTTTTATTATTCTAACGGCCGTTGTCGGAAAATTTGTAGGCAGTGCTTTAACCGCAAAATTCCTCAAACTCAGCTGGAAAGACAGTCTCACAATCGGAGCTTTGATGAACACACGAGGTTTGACCGAATTGATCGTTTTAAATATCGGTTATGACTTAGGAGTTTTAGGACCTGAATTATTTGCAATGTTAGTAATTATGGCATTATTCACGACATTTATGACCGGACCATGTCTTGACGTTATCAATTATTTCTTTAAGGGAAAAAAATCGTCTTTGGAGGACGAAGATTTAGATGAAAATGACGCCAAATACAGAGTTCTTTTATCTTTTGAAACTCCAGAATCGGGAAGTACATTGTTAAAACTTGCTGATAATCTTACTCATAAAATGAACGGAAACAAAAGTGTAACCGCAATGAATATCGCTCCGGTTGATGAACTGCACGCTTTTGATATCGATAATTTTGAGAAAGAGCAGTTTAAAAATGTTATTGAAACTTCTGAAGAGTTAAATCTTGAGGTAACTACTCTATTTAAAGCTTCCACTGATATTGAAAATGATTTAACAAATATTTCAAACAAAGGAAATTACGATCTTCTTTTAATCATGCTTGGAAAATCGATGTATGAAGGAAGTTTGTTAGGAAGACTCTTAGGTTTTACTACAAAAATTATCAATCCTGAAAAATTATTGAATACCGTAAAAGGAAAAAGCAATATTTTCAACAATTCACCATTCGACGATTCTACGCTTCAGATTTTAGATAATACAAATATTCCTGTGGGAGTTTTAGTGGAAAAGGATTTTAATTCGGCAGACAGAGTATTTATTCCAATCTTTAATCTGAGTGATTTTTATTTGCTTGAATATGCGAAAAGGCTGATTAATAATAACAACTCACAAATTATTATTTTGGATGTTGCAGGACAAATCAGAAATAATATTGAGGTAAAAGAATTGATTAGAAGCATCGAACAGGTTGCGCCAAACCACATTACTTTATATAACGAAAAACAGATTGAAAAAGAATTCTTAAATGCTCAGGATTTAATGCTTATAAGCAAAAAAAGCTGGAGAGGTTTGATTGATTCAAAGAGTCTTTGGTTGTCTGATATTCCTTCAACATTGATTATTTCAAATCCTTAAATACAAAATGACTTCATAAATTAATGATTTTGATAGTTTACTAAGAAAGCCTGGAATTTCCAGGCTTTTTAATTATTATTTTTCACAAACTTTATTTCGAACGTATTGACTTAGAAAGAATTGAATTTTTTCTCATTAAAAAATCAGGCATTACGTCTGTGGGAAGAAAGAGTTTGCTTTCTCCATCTGCTTCCAAATTACTTATAATCTCAGGATTCCAGCTTAATAAATCATTCATGTTAATTTTTAATTCTTCGGCAATTACATCTAGTTTAAAACCTGCATTAATTTCAGTTTCAGACAAAGCAATTCCCGGAGTATGATTTTCTCTTGCTTTCAAAAGCGATATCGTTCTTGAATCGCTATAATTTGCCAAAACCGAAGACAGTTCTCCCGTTGCATAACATGCGTTGAGATACTTTTTAACATGATTGATGGTTTCTGCAGGCAAGTATTTAGAAAAAACGTGATATTGCGTTGAATTGGCAGCCTGCATCGCTTTGGCAATATTTCCTTCGCCACAATTGTAAGCCGCAACAACCGTAACCCAATTGTTGTATTTTTTATACAGATTTTTTAGTGAAACAGCTGCCGTTTTCGTACTTCTGTACAAATCATTTCGGCGATCTTCCGTTAATCCGTATTGATTGGCATGAGCGGTCATAAACTGCCAAACTCCCACTGCTCCTGCACTTGAAGTGATATTTCTGTTAAAATGAGATTCAATTAAAGCTAAATTTCTCAAATGCTTCGGCAAACCTCTTTCAACCATAGAATATTCGATGAATGTAACGATTTCTCTGTTGGCTTCAATGATATTCTTATATTTCCTCACACTGCTTTCTGAAGTATCGGATGCGGAAAGAAACTGTGCACTCACAAAATGAGAACAACCTAAAAATGTTGCCGCTAAAATAATATTTTTGAAATTTGGTTTCATTTTTAATCTGTTTCTAAACTTATTTTAAATCCTGAAATCACAATTATTTTTTAAAATTCTCGCAGATTAAACAGATTTTGCAGATTTAAAAATCAGCTTGATTAGCTAAATCTGCGAGAGATTTTATTTTAATTTGAATTTACTTAGATTCTGAAATTAATCTACTTTCCAATTGATTTTTTCTTCTTCAGTATTCCAATCAACAGAAAGGTTTTGTCCGGATTTCACTTCTTCTCTTACAATCATTTTTGAAATCGGTCTTGCCAATTGAGATCTGATTACTCCTGAAATCTGTCTCGCTCCGTATTTACTGCTAAATCCGTTTAGAGCTAAATTTTTCACAGCTTCATCACTAATTTTTAAACTCATTCCTAATCTCGTCAATGAATGATGAAGTGATTTTAATTGAATATTAAAAATTCTTTCTGCAATAGATTCAGTAATCGGCGCAAATGGAATAATTTCTGTAATTCTCGCCAAAAACTCCGGCCTGAATTTCCCAGAATTTGACATAATCTGCATTAATGAATTTGATTCAGGGACTTTTCCCTGTTCAAACTGTTTTACAATTTCTTCGCTTCCGATATTTGAAGTAAACAAGATTAAGGCGTTGCTGAAATCACCTTCTTTTCCAAGCTTGTCATGAACTTTTCCTTCGTCCATAATCTGCAAGAAAACATCAAAAACAGAATGATGTGCTTTTTCAATTTCATCAAATAAAACTACGGTATAAGGTTGCTGTCTGATTTTATTCACTAACATTCCACCTTCTTCATAACCGACGTAACCAGGAGGCGCACCATATAAAAGTGCTGCAGAATGTTCTTCTTTAAATTCTGACATATCGAAACGAACCATCGCTTTTTCGTCATTGAAAAGCAATTCTGCCATTGATTTTGCCAACTCTGTTTTTCCAGTTCCCGTTGGTCCTAAAAGGAAGAACGAACCGATTGGCTGTCCCGGTTTATTTAATCCGCTACGGTTTTCTACAATCGCATCCGAAAGTATTTTTAAAGCGTGATCTTGCCCTACAACTCTGTTCATTAAAAGACCTTCCATATTCAGAAGTTTCTCTTTTTCCTGAGCCTGAATTTTACCGATTGGAATATTGGTTTTTGCCGCCATTACTGCCGCTAATTCCAAGCGATCTACTTTTTCTCTTTTTACAGCTGCATGTTGTAAAAGTTCAGTGTAAGTATCTTCAATAATTTTTTGAATAGATTCAACCGGCATTGAGTTATCGATTTGTGGTTGCTCACTTAAAGAACCCCACAGAATCGGGCTGATTTTATCTCGTAATAAATTATAATTCCAGATTAATTCATCAGCTTTATCTTTATCGTCAAAATATTCTTCTTTTAAAATATTTTCATAGATTTCTTTCCAGCTTTCTAATTCTTTTTCAGAAAGTTCGTCTAGCATTTTTATTGCTGCCATTGTTCTATCTAAAAGATCAATTGCTGCATCCGGAAGTTTTTTACCTTTTGCATAACGTTTTGCTAAACGTACACATTCTGGAATAGCAGTTTTTTCGACCTCAATTCCGTGGTGTTTTTTATAACCTTCGAGCAAAACATCAATCATTTTAACGCAGGTTTTTTCGTCCGGCTCATTGACTGTTAAAACTTCAAAACGTCTGTTGAAAGCCTGTTCTGGTTCAATAATTTTTCTGTATTCTTCCTGAGTTGTTGCTCCAATTACGGTAATTTCTCCGCGAGCTAATTCAGGTTTCAATAAATTTGCTACATTTCCGATGCTTCCTTTTGCATCTAAAAGGGTGTGAATTTCATCAATAAATAAAACTGCTTTTTCAATTTTTTTACATTCATTGATTACTTTTTTCAGACGGTCTTCAATTTCGCCTTTATAAGAAGTTCCGGCTAATAATGCTCCAGTGTCAAGTTCCAATAAAGTTGCATTTTTAAGCATTTCGGGAACATTTCCTTTGATAATTTCTGTAGCAAAACCTTCAACCAAAGCAGTTTTACCAACTCCCGGTTCTCCGATGATAATTACATTAGGTTTGCTTCTTCTACAAAGAATTTCGACCAACATTCTCAGTTCTTTATCTCTTCCGATAATATTTTCCAAATCACCGTTTCTCGCCTGTGCAGTTCGATCCACACAATATGCTTTAATGGACGGAAAAGATGAATCTGAAAAATCTGATGAACTTCCACCAAAAAGCGATGAAATTTCACCATTTTGCGTTGCTGCGAAAGGTGTATCTTTTCTATATAAATTGAAAATTTCGTGTTCTCTTAACGGAAGTGATTTTAGCTGCTGCAAAGTAAAAGCAACCTGAGGTTTTACAATCGCTGTCAAAATACAAACCGGAGTAATCTCATCCAAACCTAATTTTAAACGGATATCATCGGCTTCTTCAAGGATTTGATCAACGAATTCGCCTTCTCCAACCTCAGCGGGAAGATGTGTGGTTTTAGGATAATCTTCAATTCGGACATCTGCCCATTCGTAAAAATATCCAGGATCTTTATCTATAGATTTTAGAAATTCATTCAGACCAATATCTTTGTGCATTAAAGCCTGCAAAATATGCGGTCCGCTGTAGGTTGCGTTGTAATTTTCTCTTGCAATTGACTGTGCAATATGAAATAATTGTTTCACAGTCTCGTTGGTAACAAGTACTCCCATTTATATTTTAATATTTTGATTTTTGGTGTAACTAAAATAAGTCTTTTTTATCAATCATTAAAATTAAAAATTGGTTATTTTCAATTGCCTGGGAATATTTTGGGGAATTTTTAGAACATAAAAAATTAAGAGAAATAAAAAACCAGAATATAGTTCGATATTTCTCTTAATTTAAATTTTATCTGATAATCTTGTATTTATCTTTTGGTTTATGAATAAATAAAGGTAAAGAAAACTCCTCGTTCGTTTCTTTATTGGTATAATGTATAATTGGCCTTTCTGCATCTAATAATGTACAAATTTTACCATCTCCAAAAAATTTCACATCAGTTACTTCCGGGAAATTATCCAGTACATATTTTCCACCAAACAGTTCTCCAAAAAGATTTGATAGCTCTAATTTATTATCTACAACTCCGAGGTACATTGAGGTATCAATTTCATCAAATCTATCCTTCATTTCATCGTGAAGTTTATCAATATCCCGATCTTTAAATAAACTATGAATGAATCTGAAATATTTTTCAACGTCATATTTATTCAATGTATTGGCATTAAATTGTTCCGAATTTTTCCAGCCGTCTATCAAATAATTTACCTCAGCCTTAAAATCATGAGTCAAATTTACAACGGGCAGATTGTTTTCTGAAAAATCTAATTTTTCATACTTAAATGCCTCAACTGTATTGTTATAATTATCTGTAGAAGCGTCATAACTAAAGACTTTTATCGTAATAAAACCGTCATTTCTCAATGATTCTTCTCCTTTCAAAGGCAAAATGTTTATTTTAATGTTCTGTAATCCGTTTTCCAATATAAAATGATTGATAGGAACATGAGACGACACCGCTCCCCCAACGTGATGACTGAAAGCAGGCATATCATTAATGAGAATATCAAAATTACATATAGACGAATTGAAGCCTACCAAGTAATAAGGTTCGTTGAATTGAGCCATTTGTTATTTTTTGTGAAATATTTTAATTTGATATTGATACTTTGAAAATATGGTGTTACTTAAGTTTCACAAATTTATTTTCCATTCCTTCGAAAGAGATTGTTAAAGTATCGTTTTTCACGGTGTATTTACCTTCTGTTTTTTCTTTGGTTTCTTTTTCAACAGTTACAATTTTATCACCTTCAACTTCATAAGTAGATTCTACCGTATTTTGCATTTTTCCTTCTCCTACATATTGCATGAATTTTCCGTCTTTTGTAAATTCTACTACAATTTTTTCGATCGGGCTTCCTGTTTTTGAATCTTTAAGAGAACTCTCCCATTTACCGATTAATTTTTCATCTCCCTGCTTTTGAGAATTACAGCTAAATGCCAGAAAACATCCTAAAATAACTAACAATTGTTTCATTTTTTATTTTTTTATTGTCCAATATATTGTTTTTCAAACTTGATTTCATCAGGCATTACGAGTCTCGATTCGCCTTCATAACTCAAGGTTCTTTTAAAAATTCCCAGTTTCACCGTTCCGATTGCAACGAATGTTGCTTTTACGCCTGCAAACTCTGCAATCGGAGCAGCATAAATTCCTTTTTTATCTGCACCCACTTTTATTCCACCGGTTACAGAAGTACTTACATCGGCTTTTACTTCACCTTCGAAAGCCAAATAACCAATTCCTCCTTTTGCCCAAGCTTTAAACTCGGCAATAACCTGAATTTTCCCGGTTGCTTTTACTTCTCCTGAAGTTTCTTTCGGGTAAGAAGTGTTGATGGTTACTTTCCCATCAAGATATATACCACCACTTATGCTAATGATGAAATGCATTCCGGCTTCTTTCCCTAATTTATCTAAAATCCATGAAATGATACTTCCCGCTCCGGGACAAACAGCATCTCCACCGAATTTTATAAATATTTTCCAAAGATCAACTTCAATTTTTGCTTCTACCAAAGGTTTTGCAGAAACTCCTATGGAAACCATTGTTGTAAGATCAATCGCAGTTTTCGGGGCTCTTTCTAAATACCACTGTGCTGCAAATGCAATTTTGGGAGATTCTATTGTGAATTTAGCTCTGCCTTTTGAAAGAGGTGAGTTTGAAACCCTTTCCGTCATGCTTTTCATTTTATTAAAAATCCCAAGCGTTTTTCGGATTTTACCATCCCATTTGTGCCCAAGTTCCATAGTTTGAGGAGCACTTGATCTTCCCTGTGTAATTCTATTCCACTCGGCTTTTAATGAAAGAGCAAATGACTGATCCATTTCGCCATAGTTTTTAGACCAGCCACGATCGGTTTCAGCACCTATTACTTTGTTACGCCCTTCTTTAATATCATATGGATGAAGTTTATTTCCAAAAGTATGCGCAAAAGGTTGATCGTGATTCCATTTAAATTCGACAGTCCATTTTATATCCGGGAAAACTTTCACCTGAACAACCGCATTATTTTTATTTGAAAACCATCTGCAGGAATTCACAAAAATACTGTAAACTGTAGCAGAACTTCCCATTTCCAATACATTGAAAGAAGGCCAAATATAATTCAGAGGTGCAATATTTCCCCAAGCTAATTGAGAGTTTACAGGAAAAGCCAATGAACTCGCACCAATTTCATGAGGTTGTTTGTATTCAATAGATTTTACAACAATCTTTTTTTCATGTTTATCTTTATCTCTGAAACAAGCTTTATTTACATGCTGCAAAACATCAACTGTAAGATTTATATCTGAGCTCGGCGCTAAAGTTTCATAAATAATCGTTTGAGCATCATGAGCATGAAATGTAAAAGAAATATCGACTCTTCTGTTGTTTTCGTAGTCTTTTTCGTTCTTGTATTTTATATTATCTCTACCCATTTTATCGTCGGTAGGATCTACTTCTCCTTTTCCGAGAGAAATGATTCTGGAGAGATCCAAACCTCCGGATCCAAAGAATTTTTTTACAACATCTGCTCTTCTCTGTGAAAGACCTTTATTGTAATTTTCTTTCCCAATAACACATGCGTAACCGCTTAAATTTATGGTCGAACCTTTATGCTCTAAAAGAAACTTCAAAATATTATTTAAAACTTCCAGTCCATCTTTATCGATTTCAGTAGAATCAAATTTGTAATAAATTGTTCTGTGAATTCTTTCATCGGGAGCTTTAATTCGTTTTATTCCTTTTCCATTATCAAAAACTGTAACTGTAGAATTGCTTGCTTTTCCGTCTTTCACGACGTTTTCTGTAAATTTAATTACCTCAAATTTACAAGGTTCAATTCTTGCAGAATTTACATCTGGTTTATAAACTTTTGTAGGAGTTTGATTTTGGCTAACATTTGTATTTGTTGTGGCAACTTTATTCTTAACATTCAGATAAATTGCGTGCAAATCATCACCAAGATTATCTTTAATATACTTTCCTGAAGCCTGATCTTTAACCTTGATATAAAACTCCTCAAGATTCTGAATATTATCTACATGTGCCATCCAAGCATACGTATTCTGTATTTTCAGATTAACTTCACCATCAATTACCTGCACATCGGTATACACACAAATCTGCTTATCTGCTTTTGCATACTGCTGATTCCAAAGTTCTATAATTAAATTATTACCGTTAAGACCCTCAGTTTGCAAATTGAGATGTACAATATGACCGTAAGAAATATGTTGTGCTTTTTTATTGTTTTTAATACTTGGGCTGTCTTTTTGATAAGACCATTTGCTGGTGATAATTTTCGGTTCGCACCAACCTTTAACGTATAAACCAACATTGTTTTTAAAATCTCGCTGCCCTGAAAAACTTGCTTCAACATAAAAATTATAACTACCGCAAAACTTTTTCTGCATATAGAATTTATATCCTGTAGTGGAAGGTGACTGAAAAAGAATAATTTTACGATCATTGGTTTGTCTCATCCAAATCACAGGTTTCTTTTTATCTTCAGCAGTGGTATTTGGCAACCATTCTTCCACCTGAAAATAGACATCCTGCTCAGCCACAATGGTAACTCGCTGACCGGGAACAGACATTTTCGGATAATATTTACCCTGTGTAACTTTTATTTTTTTTACGCCTTTTGCCATCTGATTATTCTTTAAATTACACCTTCCTGCACTCCCGTCATTGAAGATTGCTCTTTATACATCGACTCCGAATCTACCAACGGATTGATCTGTTGCTGCACATCCTGATCTGCATTTTTGAAATTTTGCTGGCTTGCTTCTGCTCTTTGTCCGTGATCTATGATTTCTATACACGGCGTTCCTGCAATCGCACAAACAGCTTTGCTGTCTTCCAAAATAATATAACCTCCGTTGCTAAGCTGTACTTTATCGTAAAAATTCTGCCATTCAGTAACCATAATTTTACATGGCGGAGGCGGACTTCCCATTTTTAAGCAACTTCCGAATGTATTTTTCTCAAATGTTGCAGCGCCAATTTCTTTCGTGGTGACAATCAGTTTTTTTGCTGCACTTTTATCGTTTGCATACTCTTTTTGGTGAGTAAGCACTTTAAGATTATCCGGAGCCTGCCCAAATTGACATTTGCACATAGCTCCTTGTACTACAATGTGTTTTTCTGCCATAACTAAAATTCTTTATTTGAAATTACAATTCTCGACAAATATTCATTCCCGAATTCTAAACGGACGAATGAGGTATTCATTTTAAAAGTTACAACCGTCAAAGCTTTTGAGGTATTTTCATCTACTCCCACCGTTGTCTGATACAATTGAGCTTTGTAGCGCGCAAATTTATCTTTACATTCGGAAGGCGAACTGTCGTTAAAAATCAAACCGTAAGGTAACCCTGAAACGGCATCTTCACCATAATATTGAATAGCATAATATTCTTCTCCACTTGTCATATTTGCGTAAATCATATTGAAATTTTCAAAATCCCAATTAGAATATTTTTCGTTTTTGCAGGTTTCACAATCCATTTCACTAGGATCTGTTTTTAAAAGCTTTGTAATCTGATCTGCATTGGTCGGAAGACTGATAAATTGTTTTTTTGCGAAAAGATTCTGAAGATATTTTGAGGCAATCTTTTTTTGTGATAGTTTAGCTTCAAAGCTGGCAGTTTCATTGGCTGTTTGAGCTGCTGTAGTAACCTCAATTTCCGATTCTGAGCTTATTGAAGCTGATTCATTTGAAGCTTTATTGATTTTTGAGTTTAAAAGAAATTCTTTGACTTCTTTCTCTAGTTTTCCTGTTGATTTTGTAAGTTTTACATCAACTTCTTTTTTTGACCAATTATCAGGATTAATTTCCTCCAAGAAAACAGTGACTTTTGTACTTTTTGCTGAAAGTTTTTTCATTGAAACGTTCCAGATCGCTTTTTGGATAAACTGTTTAGGTTTTGCCCCTTTTTTTAAAGCTAAATCCAAATAAGGATTTTTCTCATTTGAGTCAAATTTCAAATCATACAGATCAACTGTGGTTGAAAATTCATTATCTCCTGCAGCAGCGGCTTTTGGTTCGTCTTTCGTAAAATCATTGGCAAAATCGAAAATGGTATTTTGCAGTGTTTCAATATCTTTCGGAACCGTAAATTCTGTTTTCTGCCCAAAATTCAGAGCAAAAATGAGAATAAAAAGCGTTAAGAAAAATTTATCAAATACTATTTTTTTCATTGGTTTGGTTTTAAATTTAATCGGTAAGAACTGTTACAACTATCGATATTTTTTTTCTGTCTTCAAGATTGATGTCACATTCTAAGTACAGTGATTCTGAAAGCTGAGTTTCACCATTCAGATAATATTTAAGCCTGAAGTTTCCGTCATCATTCATTACCGGATTATCTTCTATAATTAAAGAAAATGGTGCTCCGTTAATAAAATCATATCGACTTCTTTCATCATATAACTTTCCGGTTCCAGCAATATTTATTAGATCATCTTCATCTTTTAAAGGATCAATCTCAACTTCAATTTTATAGCTTGGTTCAATTGCATTATTGACTACTGGAAAAGTTTCAGTCATTTCAGTCTGATAATCCTGATTAAATTTCTGATAAATTCCAAAAAACAAAGTCCTGATGAAATAATCGTTTTTAATGAAAATAAAAAGAGAATTGGGTTGTTCTAAAACCTTCTCAATTTTCTGGCAATATTCATCTACAATATCACCTTCAAACTCTTTATAAACCTCATCTTTAATATTTTTCCATCTTTCTTTAAATACATCAGTGCCTTCAATATCATTAAATTTACCTTGCTGATCAACACTTATCTGCATTGGAAATAAAACTTTTGATGTTTTATATGCCAGTAAATCTGCAATTTCGTTTACTTGTTCTTCATTTAGAAAAAGATCTGAAATTCTGTCAATTTCAAAAAAATGAAATCCGTTTTCACCTTTTATCCATCGAACGGAACTATCATATCTAAGTTCATTTTTTTGTCCGTTCTTTTCAATCGTAATCATCGTACTGTATTTCAGAGACGAATTTTCCGGCTGAAAAAGCAATCTGTTTCCGTGGCTAAATTTTACAAGTTTATTCTTATCTGAAACTGCTGTTCTTGGCAGAAAAAGCTCTTTTTGTTTGTTAAGTTGTATTAAAACCTGATCTTCTATCTTGCAATGATTGTTGTGAAAAAGCTTCAATGACGACTCTGAAATACCATAAAGATTGGCAATACTTTTCAGCGTTTCACCAGATTGAATGATATGTTTATTAAACTTCTGCATAATATTTACTTACATTCCTCCTATATAAATGAAAGCAAAAAGTGCAGGAATGATTAAAAATAGATTGATTACAGCCATTTTATTATTTTTCGAATAAAAAAATCTGCCAGTTTCAAAAATCATAAAAATCCCCCAAATTATAAGCATTCCAAAAGCAATCATCATTGGTAAATCTATGCCCATTCCGCTATTTCCACTTGTATCATCCAGCTTTTTATTGATGAGTATAAAAATTGGAAAAGCAGCAATGGCAAGTCTGATTATGATATGAACTGCTAAATTTTTCATTTGTTAAAAATTTTAAATGTGAAGTCACTTATTTCATAATCTTTGTCATTCTGTTTTAATAAAATCTTAATTCCAGTATTTTCCGGATTTACAGTAATGAATAAATCTGCAGGAATATTCTGATCTATTGAATTAAAAACTTTATATGTTTGCTCAGTTGTAAAATCTAGTGGAAATTTCGAGCCAGCTTCTCCTTTGTAATTGGCTCTGTAATATTTTTCATCTTTTGAAAATACGATTCTGGCTTCATATTTTTTATCTCCGTCATTCCATTTAAACAAAACATTATAAGGAATTGCAATATCATTATATGCTTCATTATTGGCAAAAGTGGTCTGTTTTTCCATATTAATTTCTCCAATCTGCATCCAATTTATTTTTTTGGAAAGATTGATTTTGAGCTTGTATTTTTTTCTATACAAATCCCATCTTCCGTAAGGTAAAGAATTAGAAGCTATTTGCTTTTTAAGGTGTTCACTATAATTTTTGAACCATCCTTCATAAATTTCCTGCTGACTTCTGTCATCGTCTATAACATCACTGAATTTATCATAATGTTTTTCTAAAGCCTGAAAACGCCCTATTTCTTTTTGATTTTCATTCCCTTTAATCCACAGTATGGTTACACCATTTAAAGCAACACCAACAGAAAAATAATTATATTTTGGCTCTTTTAAACCATTAAAAGGATTTACTGTTTTTTCCTGTAGAAGTTTTTCAATATCATCTTTAGGTAATTTAAATTCTCCTTCAAAGAATTTATTTTCTATGTATGAATAATATCCAATTTTTAATAGTTGAGGAACTTCTTTCATCTCATCTCCCACAACAAAATCACCTCCGCTTCCCCACATACCTCCAAGCTGAACACCCATCCCGTTTATAGGAATCATTTCATTATTTTCAGAATAAAAAACCTGTTTATATGTATCGATATCAAAATTTTCAGGAGTTCCTATTCCTGCATCGTATTTGTATTTATTCATAGTAGATTTTTGAGCAAATTGCATGGTTGCAATACCCATTAAAAATAGAATTAATATACTTTTTAAATTAACCATAAATTGGTTTTCGTATTCTGTTTGGTCTTGGACCGTGCCCCATCTTCTCTGTTGCAGACCAATGAACATATTGATTGATTAATTTTTTCTCGTTCTCAAAATCAAGATAAGTTTTATATGAAATCTGTTTTCTTTTACCAAATTCTGCATTTTTTACAGCAGAAACATATTGCTCTAATTTTGACTTTACATAATGCAAGATGTGAGAGCCATTTCCCGCTTTTTCCGGAATTTTAAATTTTTCAGTAACTCCATTTACACTAAAATTGCTGCCTTTTTCGGTTGATAAACTGCACATAAAATGAAGCGGAATGTAGCTATATCTTTTATCTATAAATCTTTCACCCTGTAAACCAATGTAATTCACATATTTATTGGAATGCGGAGCAATAGTAATTTGTTTATCCAAATACCATCCTTCATCAATATACACTTGTCTTTTCTGATTAGCTAAAGTATTATACTGATTATTGTCGTTAATAACTCTCGCAGGAGAAACAGATGCTCTATGATACTGTTTAAATATCTCACTCTCGTAGCAACCTCCAATATCGGCATGAGCTCCTGGAAGAACTACTTCCAAACCTTTATTTGCAGTACTTTCAATCGTTGTAATATTAAAGTTTGATCTCCATTCATGACCTGCAGCAATTTGTACTACATTCATCACTTTCGGTCCGCTTATGGCACTTAATCCTAATTCTTTTCTATCATTTACTGAGCTGTTATCATTTTCAAAATTCCCTCCATAAGACGAAACCGTATCGTAAAGACCTACAAAATGTACTTTAAGACCAGAAATAATAATCCCATCATTATTACATAAATATCCCAAATAACCTCTTGCAGGAAGTTTTTTGTCATTCACAGAATATCCGTCAAGATCCATGTAACCATACTCCGTTAAAGTAGCATCGTATGAAGACTTTGTAATCTCATTCACGAAAGCTCTTGCAGCAGCAGCGCCACGACTAAACCCATAAACATCAACCGTTATATTTACTGTAGTACCGGGAGTAAGTTTTTCTCTCAGTTTTTTACATCCTTTTCTTATTTTTTCTCGAATGCCGGTTTCTCCCATTCCCATTGTGTAACCTGCGACCGTATCTGTATCTCCATTTAAAGTACCAATTCCTTCAATGTAAATAAAAGGTGCCGATGTATAAAAATGATACATTCTCGCTACATTAGAATAGTCATTTAAATAACTGTCTTTATCAAAACCCCAAGGATCTTCTTTTACAGCTTTAGCGTCATAGCTTTCTCCTTTCTTTTTCTTTTCTTTCTCTTTTCTGATGTAGGTATTTCGTTCATTATTCAAAGTACCGTCGAAAAAAAAACCTAATCTGATTTCAATAGCGTCATCATTCTCATCTTCAGAGGGAGAATAGCTTCCAAAAGTTATATTTGCCATTGGTTTTTCATTTCTGAATTAATATTGAATTTGATGAAAATTACTTATTTCCATGCGACATTATTTTTTTATTGCTTGCCAAAACAAGATTGCCTTTTTTAGCTTCTGCATTGATCTTTTGTGCAATTTTCTCAGCTTTCTTACCTACATTTAAATGATAGGTATCGTTTACTTTTATGATAATATTTTTTGCTGTTTTTCGGATCGCCATGATTAGAAAAGTTTAGATTTTTCTGCACTGTTAAATTCAACGATTTTACCGCTTTGCATGGTCATATTTTCCAATTCGCTGAACATTGAGATTTCTCCCGCAATTTCATTGGAAGTTTCAGACTGACGGAAAAACTCTTTCTCTACCATTTCAGTTCTCGTATCTGAAGATTCACGAATATCTCCCGCCGCAGTTTGTACAATATCTGTTCCTGCTGTAGAAATAATATTGTCGTTTGCAGAGCTCGTAATACTTGCTCCAGCTCCAATTGAAATTTCTTTTCCTGCAGTAATATTGATATTTTCACCAGCATTTAAAGTGAAATTTTTCGGTGCATTCATTGAAATATTTCCTTTTCCATCCATGAAATAAGTATTTCCGCTCGGATCGATAATATTTACACTTCCTTCTTCGTCATTCATTAAAATCCTTATTCCACTTCTCGTTTGAATTGATTTTAAATGATTGTTGATTCCCCCACCCAAACCAATTCCGCCATGAAACATTCCTCCCATCACGAAAGGTCGGTCAGGATGATTGTGTACGAAATTTACCATCACCTGATCTCCAACTTCAGGTATCGCAACATAACCTCGGTTTTGTGTAATCTGATCTGTTCCTCCCGCATCAGGACTCATCATTCTTATAAAATGGGTCGTATCATTCGTTTGCCAGTCAAACTTCACCTGAACTCTTCCCTGTCCTTCAGGATCAGCGTTGGAAATAACCGTTGCAATTTGAGGTTGCGCAATAGGAATTGTGAATTCCGGTTTCGGTAAAAAGCCTGTATCGGAAGCTATTCCGTTAAAACTTCCGGTATAATGACCGATCGTATCGATTTCATGTGTCGTTTCTGTCACCATGATTCTTGTGAAATACGAAGTTTCATTGGTGTCAACTTTTCGCATTTCAATGTCTACCGAACATCCCGGATGTAAAAACGGAACGGTTGTAGTTCCCGAAAGATTAAAAACATTGACCGCTTCACTTCCTGCAGTACTTTTTTGAGAATATTCTACGTCTAGATGCGTCGTTGCTTTAATCGGAGCAACTCTCAGTGAAGGTGTTTTATAAATTTTATCGTTGTGTTCGTAAGCGGTTTTTGCTAAATCTCCAACATGCTGAATCGGGGTATTTCCAGATTTTAAAACTTCATTTTTACTGCTGTTATAACCGTAATATTGAGGTTTTGTATGAACTGCTTTTAATTCAACTTTAATATCATTGGCGCTGCTTCCATAAATCAGTTTGATAGGAGTATTCTGTGGCGGAAGTTTTCCGAAATGCAGAACTTCGCCGTCATAATAAAACTGTTCACCGTAAGCTTCTGCCATTCGAGCCAGATAATTGTAATGCGTTTCATCGTATTGACTACTGTAAATAATTTGAGAATAATCATTGGTATCGATTCTGATATCGAACCTGCTTTTATCTAAACCCTGTTTAATGACTTCTTCAGCAATAATTCCCATATTCACCGACTGATTTCCGCCAAAACTCTGAATATGAGGAGCACCATCCAACAAAATAGTCGGACTGTATCCTGAAAGCACGATATTTCCCAGACTCATCTTTTCCTGACTGAAACCAACTCCCGTAATCACCCCTACAAATGTTCGTTCAGGACTGCTTTCAATATCTTTATAAGAAATAACAGCCGTTAATCTTTTGCCTAAAAACTTATTGGCTTCTTCTAAAGTATGGGTTTGGCGGTCGCCTAAAGTATCGTGAGCTAATGTGAGTGTAAATTCGTGGTGTTTTTGTGCACTCTGAGTGAGTTTAAAATGCTTGAAATACTTGATTACTTTACCTTCTATGACTAAAGAAAATTTAACCAAACGGTTAATTCCCGTATGATGATTCTCTGAGATTCCTGCCGCATTTTGGGATGGACGGAACTGCTTTCCACTAGATTGTTCTGGTGTGCTTGACATAATTTTGTGATTGTGGTATTTAAATATACAAAAATTATTCAATAACAAAGGATCTATTAAAGCAAAATCCTATGCAAAAGATAACAAATCTAAATTTGTTATGATATTTATTCTGAAAAACTATATAAATTCTTGAAGTGTCAAAAAAGACCATCTAAAAAAGACAGTCTTTTTTGTATACAATACACTGGAAAAAATAAGTTTGAGATTAAACCGGCCAGATTCCTTCGTAAGCAGAATTACCATAATTGATTTTTTCTGCGCTGATTACGAAGCTTATCAACATTGAATTTTCGTCAACTGCGTCGAAGTCAACTTCATGTTGAATAACGTAACCGTTTTCCCAGTTTAATGTAATCAAAGTTCCTTCTTCGTGAGATTTGTTGAAAGTAACTTCACCAGAAGTTGGTTTGTATTTTCCGTTTAGTAAAGATTCAAGGATTTCAGATTTTTCTGTTGCCTCGATTGTTAATTTGATGATTGCATTTGAAGGATCTGAAGCTACTCTACCTGAAACATCTGTAGATCTAGAAACGCTGTAATTCAGCTTTAATAATTTCTGTCCTTCGCTACCGTTGAATTTTAAGATTCCTCTTGAATTTGCTGCCATGATTTGTAAATTTATTCGTTAATATTCTGTGATTTCTATACCTCAAAGATAGAACCAACGTTCTTAAAATTTACATTTCGAAAGCGATATTTCAGATTTTGTAGTAATTCTACGATTTGATGTCGTAAAACTACGATACCTTTTAAATCATTAAAAATTAAACCTTTCTTTACAAATATGTTTTCCAGTTTTAATCTTTGTTCCGTCTTTTGAAATAGAATATTCTGAAATATGTTTGCACTCTTTGTGATCATTTTCACCTGTAATAAAAACAATAGTTCCTAGAGTTACAATGAAAAGACTTCCTAAGAAAATGAAGAATTGCTTTGCTTTCATGATAGTTTTACATTAAAAATCAGTTAGGATATGGGATTGCTTTATCTAATTCTAATGAACTGTAATAATTTTTAATACTTTCTTGAATTGATTTTCTTTTTTGATCAAGCTGCTCTACTGTTGTTATCTTTTCTCCCTGAAAAGTAATATTTCCTCCGGTTTTTAGTATTTTTCTACCTTCAGAAACGGGATCATTATAATAATTTATTTTTACATCATGATATTGTTTTCTAGTCACACGAATGGGTTGAGTTCCATAATGTATTTCTAAAAACTTCTTCGTATCAAAATCTTCATTGAGTTTTTTAATTTTAACTAAAACATAAGTGAAATCTTTATTTTGATCATTTAATTCGAATATTAATCCCGGCAAACCTCTGAATTTATATGGACCTTCCTGAAAAGGAATTGCTGCACAAAACCAAGCTGTCCAAAATCTTCCGCCAAAATTCGTTGTAGCTTTTTGAAGTTTGTATTCTCCAGATTTTTTCGTTTCGTTTTCAATTTTCCAAACCATTTCATCTTTAGAATTAATACTGAAATAATCAAACATATTATCGTGAAACTCTGTGTTTTCAAAACTGTTAGTTTTTCTAATAACTAATTGATCGACCTGCGTATTATAAAACTGATTGACATTATTCCTTTTACCGATAGAATCTGCCTCAATAAAACCATAATCATAAAACTTCACCTCATCTTTAGTAACATCTAAAACCATGTTGATCTTAACATTCTTGGTATATTTTTTTACGTCGAGTTCATAAATAAATCTATTGGTTTGCGAAAAACAGATACTGAAAACTAAAAGAAAAAGAAGTTTAATTAATTTATTCATCTTAAAAATAGGTTGCTATTATAAGGCAAAGATAATTTTTAATTCTCTTTACATTGAAAATATTGAATAAAAAAAGACTGCATTTCTGCAGTCTTGTAAATTTTATTTGAAAATTATTATTGCCCCATCAATTCTCTGATACGTTCCTGCATCAATTGTTGATCTGAAAGAGCTTCCCATCCGAAAACAGAAATCATAACAATATTTAAAATAAGATACAGCGCACTTAGTGATAAACCTATAATACAAAGAATTTTCCCAGTATTAAGATTGTTGTAATCTGAGTACATTGTAGGATTTGCTTGATACAATGCATTGTCTTTTTTGTAAAGAACAAGCCCGATAATTCCGGCAATAAGCCCTAGAACACCATAGCAACAACATCCTACAATAGAAACGATTCCTAAAACAAGTACCGCCGTAGCATTTGGTAATTTTTGTTGATTCATAATTTATTTTTTAATGTTTAGTTTAGTTGTGAATGAAAAAATGTTTATAAAAATAAGAAAAAACCATTATTACAGAATTAATTATTGCTAAAAAAATTAAAATCTGACCGTAATTTCTTTTTTTGTCGATAAAGTTAAGTCCCACAAAGCAGAAAAACAACAATAAAGTGTAAACTGCCGGAAACATTTGAAATGCCTCAGAAAATTTACCCTGAAAAACCATTACAATAGCTCTTTGAGTTCCGCACCCGAAACATTCTATTCCCAAAAACTTTTTGCTGGGACACGGAAGCATGAAATCTTCTATATGCATTGTCGTTTTTTTAAATTCGCAGCTAAAATTAAGAAGAAATTTTCGCTCTTAAATACTGATGTGGAAAAAAACATTCTTCTTTCGTTTCAAAAGAACCCTGAACCGCCAAATATGGGTTTCTTAAAATCTCTCTCGCCACAAATATTAAATCAGCTTCACCGTTTTGCAAAATTTCTTCCGCCTGTTCAGTTTTTGTGATTAAACCAACCGCTCCGGTTTTCACATTTGCCTGATTTCTTACCGCCGAAGAAAAAGGGACCTGATAACCATCAAAAACCGAAATTTTTGCTCCGTGAATATTTCCACCACTTGAAACATCGACCAGATCGACATTGTGGTCTTTTAAAATTTTAGATAATTCTATACTTTCATCAATATCCCAACCGTTTTCAGCATATTCCGTTCCTGAAATTCTTACAAATAGGGCTATATTTTCATTCAATTCTTCATTAACAGCATCTACAATTTCGATTAAAAATCTAATTCTGTTTTCAAAACTTCCACCATATTCATCAGTTCTCACATTAGAAAGTGGCGATAAAAACTGATGAACCAAATATCCATGAGCTGCGTGAATTTCAACAACATCAAAACCAGCATCTACAGCACGTTTTGCAGCATTTTTAAAATTCTGAATCTGTTCTTTAATTTCTTCTAAAGTTAATACATGCGGAATTCTTTCCGTGGGATGATAAGGAATAGGACTTGGCGCAATAGTTTCCCAACCTTCTTCAAGAGAAATTTGTTTATTTTCCCATGTAGAACCTTTTCTTCCTGCATGAGCCAATTGAATTCCTATTTTAGAATCTGAATTTTTGTGTAAAAATTCTACAATTTTCTGAAGTTTTTCGGCTTGATCGTCATTCCAAATTCCCATGCAGTGATTGGTAATTCTGCCTTTCGGTTCCACTCCACTTGCTTCTACGATGAGAAGACCGGTTCCACCTTGAGATCGACTTCCGTAATGAACAAAATGAAAATCATTAGCCAAACCATTATCTGAAGAATACATACACATTGGCGACATTACCCAACGGTTTTTCAGCTCTACATTTCTGAATTTTATAGGAGAATATAACATTGAATTTATTTTTTTTAAAGTTTAAAATTACGATTTACTATCGTAACAAAGATATTGCCAGCTTCATCAAAAAGGTTTACTTTTATGCCCCTTTTTACGCAGGCAAAAATGAAAAAAGATATAAAAATCAATTACGAACATTTCAAAAGCAGGAACGAACTTACAGAAGTTGAAAACAGCCTCTTTGAAAAAGCAATTCAGGCAAGAAAAAATGCTTATGCTCCCTACTCCAACTTCTTTGTAGGTTGCGCAGTGTTGCTGGAAAACGGTGAAATTTTCTCAGGAAACAATCAGGAGAATGCAGCTTTTCCCTCTGGACTTTGTGCTGAAAGAACCGCTTTATTCTGGATTGGAGCTAATTTTCCGAATCAGGTTGTTAAAAAAATATTTGTTGTGGGTGGGCCGAAAGAGTTTTCAGAGAAAAACCCACCCATACCACCTTGTGGAGCTTGCCGACAAAGTATTATTGAATATGAAACGAAGCAAAATGAAAATATTGAATTGTATTTTTCTAATTTAAATGATGAAGTGATTAAAGTGAGTTCTATCAAAGATTTGCTTCCTTTTTATTTTGACGGAACGTTTTTGTAAGGTTTCCCACGGATTGCACAGATTAACACAGATGATTGAAAATATAATCTTCAATTTCTGAATAAAATTTTGCGAAGTATTATGAAATGAAGAAGATTTTAAATTTAGAATTTGAGATTTTTCGACTCCACTTCGTTTCGCTCAAAATGACAACCAAATTAAAACAAGTTTTTAGACTTAATAAAAATTTAATCTTTCTTTTCAAAAAAACTATATTTGCAAAAATTTTGGTTTCTAAGAGATTGGAACTAAGAGGGAATTGGGTGGAAATCCCAAACTGTCCCCGCAACTGTAAATCGCAACCCTATTTTCTACAAAAAAAACCACTGTCAAAAACGGGAAGGTGTAGTAAAAGCGAAAGTCAGGAGACCTGCCGAAATTTTAAATATTAATAAATGATTGCTTTCGGAGGAAAGGCAAATATGACATGATTTTAAAAAAAGCATTTACCCTACTTTCTGTGTCTTCATGCCTGACAATTTATTATGGTCAGGAAAAAATCATCGACACGGTTTATGTATTTGATAATCAAATGAAAAAAGTGAAACTTTTTCATTCGTTAAATACTTTATCTCCAGAAGCTATTCAAAAAAATTCGTCTAATCTTTCTGAGGTTCTACGTTTTCAGTCACCTGTTTATATTAAAGAAAATGGTCGTGGAGCAGTTTCTTCACCTTCTTTCAGAGGAACAACGGCTCAACAGACTGCTTTTGTATGGAACGGAATTAATATTAATTCTCAGTTTTTAGGACAGGGTGACATTAATAATATTGCACTTTTCGGGTATGATCAAATGGACATTAAATCCGGTGGCGGAAGTGTGATTTACGGAAGCGGAGCAATTGGCGGAAGTATTCATTTAAATAATAATCTGAGCTTTAATAATGGTTTTAGTGGGTTATTTAACTCTGAAGTTGCGTCTTTCGGGACTTATAATAATTTTTTGAAAGCAGCTTACAGCAATGATAAATTCAGTTTTAAAGCTTCTGCAAATTATCTGATTAGCGAAAACGACTACAAGGTTCCTGAAAAAAATAATTATATCAACAGAAACGGAAAGTTTTACAATACGACTTTCAATTTCGGAGCGGCTTACAAGATTGCCAATCATCAAACAATTTCATGGCAAAGTCAGTTTTATGATGCTACTCAGAATTATAGAATTATTGAAGAGAACGGGAATAAGACAAGCTATGCTGCGCAGACTTTTAGAAGTCTTCTTTCTTGGGACATCAACAAATCTAAAATTTCAAACAGTTTAAAAGCAGCTTACACTGAAGATAATTTCCAGTATTTTGGAGTTTATAACGCACCTTTTACGAGTGGTGGAATTAATAAAAATTATATTTTTAAAAATGATTTCAATTATTTCATCATTCCTAAACTGAACATCAATGTAATTGGTGAATTTCAGCAAAATCAAGGTGACGGTTTAGGAGATTCAGGGATAGAAAATGTAAGTAGAAATGTTGGCTCAGTTGCGGGTTTGTTGAGATATTTTGCAACACCGAATCTTCGGTTTGAAGCCGGAATTAAACAGGATTTTGTTGAAAATATAGATTCGCCTCTACTCTACTCTTTTTCGGGAAAATGGAAAGCGAATAGTTGGTATCAGGTTAATTTAAACTTATCAAAAAACTTCAGATTCCCTTCATTTAATGATTTATATTGGAATCCGGGAGGAAATCTTAATCTAAAATCAGAAACTTCAGTTCAGGCAGATATGAATCATGAATTTAGTGTGGCAGGTTTTACCCTAAGTTTAAGTCCGTATTACATGAAAATCGACAATATGATTCGTTGGTTACCAACGGCGTTTGGTTATTGGGCTCCTGTTAATACCGACAAAGTAGAATCTTACGGTCTGGAATCTCAGCTCAGTTATCAAAAAAGTTTTAATAAAAATCATTCTGTAAAGCTAACTGCAGGATATGTTTATACAAAATCCGTAGATTTGGCAACTCAAAAACAGCTGACGTATGTTCCGTTGCATAAAGTTTCTTCGAATGTAGATTATCAATACAAATTTTTGAAAGTTTACGCACAGGGAATGTTTAACGGATTAACTTATACGACTTCTGATGAGAGTAAAAAATATGCGATTTATCCTTATTTTGTAATGAATGCGGGAATTTCGGCAACAATTTTAAAAAAATATACTTTAGGATTTAAAGTAAACAATATTACTGATACTGTCTATGAAACAGTAGATTATTATCCGCTTCCAAAAAGGAATTACAGTGTCAACGCAACAATAAATTTTTAAAACAATAATATTATGAAATTAAACAGACTATTACAGTTTATTTTTGGATTCGTCCTGTTATTTTCGATTTCGTGTACTTCGGATTACGAAGAGATTATCCCGGAAATCACTTACAATAACGGATTCTTGGTTACAAATGAAGGTAATTTTGGGAAACCAAATGCTGATGTAACTTTCGTTACAAAAGATCTAAGCTTGATGCAAGATGACATCTATAAAGTAAAAAACAACAACGAAAACTTAGGTGATGTACTTCAGACAATGGTTTTCAATGGTGACAAAGCATATCTTTTGTTGAACAACTCAAACAAAATTACAGTTGTAGACCGTGTAACTTTTAAAAAATCTGGAGAAATTACAGCTCAATTAGACAATCCTCGTTACATGGCAGTTGCTAATGGAAATCTTTACGTTTCTAACGATAAATATGCAGGTGGAAAGTTTGTAAATGTTTACAAATTATCTGATAACTCATTTGTAAAGAAAATTGATTTTGCATCAACAAGTACAGTTGAAAGAATCGTAGAAGCAGGAGGAAATATTTTTGTACAAAACACTAATTCTTTCAACCCTGGAACTACAATTACAAAGATCAATACCACTTCAAATACGATTGATGCTACACCGATTCAGGTACCAAACGGAAATAACATCAACAGAATTATTTCTTACAACAACAGTGTTTATGCGATTGCTGAGGGAACTTCTAATTCTTACATTCACCAAATTCCTGCAGCAGGAGGAGCTATTACAACGACAACATTGGCAGGAATTGAAAAAGGAACGAATCTTCAAATTGACGGAGGTAGATTTTATTTCAGTTCTAAGAATAAAATTTATTCTATGGCGATGACCGCTACAACTGCTCCTACATCACCTCTTATCACAGCGGTAGATGGAGGAGATTATTTTACACTTTACGGATTCAATGTTATAGACGGAAGAATTTTCACAATTGATGTAAAAGGATTTACAGCACCAAGCGAAATTACTGTGTACACTACTGCAGGAGCTGCAGTCAGCAAGTTCAAAGCAGGCATGGGAGCAAACGGAGTTTACAAAAACTATTAATCTCTGATTTTTCTTAAATAAAAAATGCGGTTTCTTTCGAAGCCGCATTTTTTTTATATCTAAATCTATCTTCTCGCTTTAAAATAAGCTTTAAAAGATTCGCATCCACTAATCATATCTTCATATTGACCGGAATAATTATTTCTAAGATCTTGATAGTATTTATTTTGTTCAAATCTTCTGTCTTCATAATCATCAGCTTGAGAAAAAGAATTTGTAGTATTCTCTCCTATAAAATCGTAATTATAATTTTCACATCTTCCCTGCATTCTTAGGCACAAAGCTTTAAATATATCGGTTTGAGCATTTTCTAAGGCTTTACCATAATAGAATTTTGCAAGACTAGCTGTATTAAATTCCTGATTATCTTCGCGAATAGAATAATTTCCTGCCGAACTCACAGAATATCGTCTCATCATCCATGCATTTCCGTATTGTGACATATTGTAATAACAATTGGCAACTAAAAAATAATAGTAATCTCTGTCTTTTTCTTTCGAATTATTGGCTTTATTAAGATATTCAATAAGCTTTTTGGTCACTGAAATCTTATTTACTCGAAAATGTTCTTTTTCCGGAATAAAATCTGGCGTATATTTCAAATGATAAAACGGATTCTGATCAAAAACTTTGCTGGAAGAATAGTAATTGTCTTTACCATCTCTTTCCCAAAGTGAATATTGTGCATCAAAATAATTTTCACCGAGTTTATTGAAAGCACTTAAAGCTAAATTCAGTTTATTTTGTCTAATGTATTTTGTTCCTAATAAATCATACAAAGAATTTGTTTCTGATTGATTAATCAAATGAAAATCTCTGTAAAATGAATCCGAATTTTTACTTAAACCATTAATTTTATTAATAAAACTCTGTAATTGTTCGGGTGAATACACCGCATCCAAATAATCAAAATAGTCAACATAATAAGTACCGTAAGTATGATTAGAATTTTTCAAAGATTTATAATACACAAAATTATAATCATCTTTTGAACGAATCAGAGAAGCATATAAAAGTGCGGCATCATCAGTGTTTCCAAGATATTCTAACTCTCTACCCAGAGCAAATATAAAATGTTTGTTATCTTTATTTTTAATGATAATATCCTTCGCCGCATCCGGAATTTTAGCATTTCCATAGGTTTGATTAGCAAAAAGGTTCAACGCTTTTATCATTTCAACGTTGTTCCGCATTGGATTTTGAGTTGGTAAAAGTTTTTCAAGCTCAGCAATTTGGTTTAAACTTTCAGAATAGTTTTTGGTCATTAATAAAAGTTCGGCTCTTGTATATTTCCAGAAATTCGGATTTTCAACTTTAGATAAATCAACTGAATCGATAAACTCCAAAACTTCTTTTGCATATCGTCTGTCGATGTCTGAACGTTCTAAAATTTTAAGAACATTTTCGTTTTCAGGATCACTTCCCCAATAATCATCATTCGTAGAAAAAAGAGAATAATAAGGTGTGAAAACCCAATCTTCAAGTTTACCCAATTCACGATAAAGCAAAAAACTCAATCCATCATATCCTGGATTTTCAGCATAGATTTGTTTAATATTTTTTAAATTTTTATCCGGATTATAAAGTCCGTAAAGCAGTAAAACATTTGCTTTTTCTTTTTCATTTTTAGCTAAATTTAAAACATCAGCTACAGGAACTTGTGATGCAAAATATTGCCACGAAACAAATCTTTTTTCCGAACTGGCCGCAAAGACTTTCGCAAAATATAGATTTTTCAACGCCGGATTTCTCTCTGAAATAGCTTTAAAATACAACGCCCAAACATCAACAACATCATTGGTCTGATCTGCCGAAAAAAATTGACTGTAAATTTTCTCAATACTCTTCATGTCCTTATTATAAAAAGCAAGACGAAGCGCCAGAAAAGCATATCTTTTTTTGAATTCACTTTTTCTGCTTTTTGAAGCCAAGAATGTCGCTTTATTAAGCAAATCATTTCTCTTTACAGTCACCGTATTTTCATTTCTCTCCCACGGATCATCCTGCCATGTATTGAAATACTCACAGTTTTTAGCAAATTTCAAATAACTAATTGCCTCAGTATCTTTTTTGGAATACAAATAATGAAGAAACGGATTGGTAGAGTTTTCCTGAATATCAGAAAAACTATAACTTTCTAAAACTGAAGAAATATCATTAATTAGAACTTTGTTATTACAATATTTTCTCCACAACTTTTCATTATCCTGATTGGAAATCACAGCTTCAGAATTTTGTTCAAAACTTAACGACGAATAATAAAACGACGAATACGACTGATAAGAAAAGTTCTTAGGATTCAGAAAATAAAACCTAACATCTTCTCCGTAAGGATAAAAACCACACGCAGAAAAAACACTACTTAGTAAAATCGCTGTAAAAATGACTAATTTCTTCATCGGTGTAATTATTAAGTTGATTTTCGTCTAAATGAAAAAGCGTAACGGTAATTTCTTTATCAAACTTGATATTTTTCTTGATAATCGTAATAGCTTTATTGATTTTATCTGCCGTTATTTCTTCATATTTTATCTTGTCGCCCACTCTCAGATAGGTTTCATAATTAATGACTGTATCTTTCTGTACTTCATACCAGAGTGGTTTTATCTCCTTTAAATGAGGTTTAATATCTTTCACATCATACAAAACATTGGTAAACTGATTGTTTTGGTAAACCTGCATCCAGGAATAAACCGGAAGCGCAACATCCAAATGCAGCGGATATTTTTTGCCACTATTCAGATAACTTTCCAGCTCTTTGAGATCAAGAATCGAATTTTTAGACTGATCAGCCAATGGATTAATCAGGTTATAACACATCAAAGTCACTTTATCAACTGGTGGAACACCCATTTTATCGGGATATTTGTAAGGGTATAATCTCAAAGTTGCTGAAATTTCTTTTTGTGAAATCGGTTTTAATTTCTTTAGAAAGTAAAAATACTTATCCTTTGTAGAAGCCGTCCAATCGCAATCAATCTGTATTTCTGAAACCCTTAAAGAGTCTAATCTTTCGTTTGTATATTTATTGATTAAAAAATTGACATTATCTGCCAATTTATCCAAATCATTGTTATTGCTTTTTTGAAAAACTATATTTTTAATATAAACTGTTGGAATAATTTCATAAGAATTCGTTGATTTTTCATCGCAATAAGAATTAAGTGAAAAACTTGTTTTAGAAATAGGAAAATTTCCCATTGCATCCGTATAATCGACCTCGAAAAATTTTACATACAGTTTCTTAATATTCTGATTGACGAGAATATCTTTTTCTTTGTTAGAACTAGTAGCATAATCATTAGATTTCCAGTAATAGAAAGCGTTTTCTACTTTTTCTACCTTATTATTCTCACAGGAAAAAATCAGAAAAAGTAAAGACAGAAACAAGAAGATTTTTTTCACCAATAAAATTTTAAATATTAAACAAAATTGAGTTAGAACATTTAGCAAATGTAATAACAAAATTGTTCGGCTTTAAAATTATTTATAGTTAAATTTCAAGCAAAAAAAAAGCAACAGATAAAAATCTATTGCTATATAATTTATTGTTTAATTAGGTTTTAAGCTAAAGTCAATCCCAACTTTTCACCTTCTGCAATCACGAAATTTCTTGCTTCTTCGCTGTCATTTCCGATTTCGCCTTCAAGAATTGCTTCTTTTACTTTTTCCTTTAAAATCCCAATTTCTCTTCCGGGTTTTAAATTAAACATCGTCATAATTTCTTCTCCGGAAATTGGTGGCTGAAAGTTTCGTACCTGATCTTTTTCCTCAACCTCCTTAATTTTCACTGCAACATATTCAAAATTTTTCTTGAATTTCTCCTGTTTTCTGGAATTTTTTGTTGTGATATCGGCTTTACAAAGTGTAAATAAATCTTCCATGTCATCTCCAGCATCAAAAAGGAGTCTCCTCAATGCTGCATCTGAAGCATCATCTGTAATTAATGCAATGGGGCGGGAAGAAAGTTTAACCATCTTCTGAACGTATTTCATGTCGGCACTCAAAGGCAGCTTTAGTTTATAGAAAAGCGTTTTTACCATTTTTGAACCTAAAAATTCGTGCCCGTGGAAAGTCCAGCCTGTTCCTTCAACGAATTTTTTTGTCGGAGCTTTTCCAATATCGTGAAGTAAAGCTGCCCATCGAAGCCACAAATTATCTGTATTTTCAGAAATATTATCGACAACTTCCAAAGTATGGTAAAAATTATCTTTGTGCGTTTGTCCTTCAACTTCTTCAACCCCTTTTAAATCTATTAATTCGGGAATAATTAATTTCATTAATCCCGTTTGTTCCATTAATTTTAAGCCAATTGAAGGTTTTTGGGAAAGCATGATTTTATTAAACTCAACCATAATTCTTTCCATTGAAACAATCTTGATTCTTTCAGCTTCCTTTTTAATGGCTTCCAATGAATTTTCTTCAATCGTAAAATTTAAAGTAGAAGCAAAACGAATTGCTCTCATCATTCTCAACGGATCATCAGAATAGGTTTGAGCAGGCTCCAAAGGTGTTCTGAGAATTCCTTTCTGTAAATCTCCAATTCCGTCAAAAGGATCAATCAGTTCTCCGAAATTATCTTTGTTTAAAGAAATTGCCATCGCATTGATGGTAAAATCTCTTCTTTTCTGGTCGTCTTCAATGGTTCCACCTTCCACGTCGGGTTTACGGCTGTCTTCGGTGTAGCTTTCTTTTCTGGCACCAACAAATTCCAGTTCAAGGTCTTTGTATCTGATCATCGCCGTTCCGTAGGTTTTAAAGATTGAAACCTTAATTTTCGGATCGATTTCTTTTCCTACATTTTGAGCCAATTCAATTCCGCTTTGTTCGGTCACAAAATCAATATCGGTAGAAGCTTTTCTTTTCATTAAAAGATCCCGCACAAAACCACCAACGATGTACACCGATTGGTTATTTGCCGCAGCAACTTCAGAAATGATTTTGAAAAGTTTTAAGTTTTGATTTTGATTAAGGTTGATGAACATTTTTTTTAAGATGTTAGATATTAGACTTTAGATATTAGACTTACAACTGAATGCTTTATAATTGTTAGCTTATATCTAATTTAAAACCATTAAGAAATCAGATTTTAAGTATAAAAACTAAATTTCCGAATTCTTAATGGTTAAATGGTTTTACAAAGATAATTAAAATCTTTTCTTTTATTCTCTTAAAACTTTTATACGATTGTCGCTCCAGATTTTAATGACTGAAGAACCTGAATATTGTGAGACTTTTTCTCTGTTTTCTTCCACAGCATAATCTACCAAATCAATAATTTCTTTCGAAATATCGGAGAATTTCAACGGACTTTTATCTCCACTGAAGTTGGCTGAAGTTGAAACTAAAGGCTTGTTCAGTTTTGTAATCAACTTTTTGCAGTAAAGATCTTTTACTAGGCGAATTCCAATACTTCCGTCTTCTGCCAATAATTCTTTCGGTAAACCTCTTGGATTTTCATAAACCAATGTAACAGGTTTTTCACTTAAATCCATAATTTCCCAAGCCATTTCCGGAACATCAACCAAATCCTGTAATCTCTTTTCAGTTTCCACCAAAATAATCATGGATTTGTTTTTTTCACGTTTCTTGATGTCGAAAATTTTATTGATGGCGTCTATGTTGGTTGCGTCACAACCAATTCCCCAGATTGTATCGGTTGGATAAAGGATTGTTCCGCCGGATTTTAATATGTTGATAATGTTTTCCATTTTTTAATTTTTATAAATATTGAGTAGAAAGTTGCAAATAAAATTGAAATTAACCATAAAAAATAGCCTGATTTCAACTCAGTGATTGAAGCTATTCGTCCACTTTTTGTCATAGTTAAATTTTCAAAAAATAGGAATGTAAATGCAAGAAAAGAAGAAATAATTAATGGGAAAATTGATTTATCATTCTTTTTAAATAATAAAAACAACCCAAAAATCAATAATGGATTGGCAAACCAAATACAGCCTTCCAAAAATCCTCCAGCTATAAAATGAGCCCCGCCAAATAATAGAGCAGAATAAGAAGGATAATTAACTTCCCCGAAATATTGATAAATCATACAATCTTGTGTGAGTGATATTAAAAAGATCAACACACTAATTAGAATTACAATATTTGTTTTCGATTGTGTCACAAATTCGGCAGGTATCTTTCCTCAATAATATTCAAATGATGAATATTATGACCAACAATCAGTTTTCCAATGGTTTCTGCTGAAATTTGGTTTCCATTAGCTGTTCCGATGTTATTTAAAACTGACGGATTCAATGTTTCCAGTAAAATCAGAGACGAATTTCTTATTAGTTGATACTCTTCAATCAAAGAATCTAAGTTCCTTTCGTTTGCAAAAGAATTTTGAGCATACAATTCCTCATCAAAACCCGGCAAATTCTTTTCTTCACCTCTTGCAATAGCCAAAATTCTGTATTGAAAAACTCTTTCCGTATCAGATAAATGAAGAAGTACTTCCTTTAAAGTCCATTTTCCTTCTGCATAAGCATACTTTGATTGTTCTTCTATTAAATAAGAATATAGGGAAACAGTTTTTTCACCAACCAATTTTAATTCTTCCAACCAATTTTCTGATGGAATGAGATCTAAATATCTTTGAATGTATTTTTGAAAATCAGTCATGTTTTTAGTTATAAGTTATTAATGATGAGTTATGAGTCTGAGAAAATTCACAATTGACGATTGACCATTCACTATTATTTATTTGTCCATTCGTAGAAATTCACCTCATCGTACAATTCAAATCCACAAGATGGATATAGTTTGTTTCCGACGTCGTTTGATTTTCCGGTTTCTAGGAGAATTCCTGCTGCATTTGTAGATTTTGCCAGTTCTTTTGATTCTTCAATTAATTCTTTTGAAAAACCTTTTCCACGATAATTTTCATTGACAAATAAATCATTTAACAACCAATAACGCTTCATTCTTGTGGAAGAAAACAATGGATACAACTGTACAAAACCAACTAATTTTCCATCACTTTCAGAAACAAAAATTTCCGAATCTTTATTTTCAATTCTTTCTTTCAAAAAACTTTCTGCAGATGGAATATCAGATTCTTTATGGTAAAAAATTCTGTACTGATCAAACAATTCAGCTAATTGAAGTAAATCCTGAATGGTAGCTTTTCTTGTATTTTTCATGTTAAAATTTGAGTAAAAACAAACATCCGCTGTAAAAACGGATGCTTATGATTTATTATTTTAAGAAAAAGCTTTTTCCAAATCTGCAATCAAATCTTCTGCATCTTCGATTCCAACGCTTAGACGAACCAAATCATCGGTGATTCCTAATTCTGCACGTTTTTCTGCAGGAATTGATGCGTGAGTCATCAAAGCTGGATGATTAGCTAAAGATTCTACTCCACCCAAAGATTCAGCCAAAGTGAAAACTCTTACTTTCTCTAAGAATTTAATCGCATCTTCTTTTTTACCCGATTTAAAAGTAAATGAAACCATTCCTCCGAAATCTTTCATCTGAGCTTTTGCCAATTCATATTGCGGGTGAGATTCTAATCCCGGATAAATTACTTGCGCAACTGCAGGATGAGATTCCAAATATTTTGCTACAGCCATTCCGTTTTCAGAATGTCGCTGAACTCTTAAAGCTAAGGTTTTAATTCCTCTCAAAACCAAATAAGAATCGTGCGGACCTAAAATTCCACCACTTGCAAATTGAATGAAGTGTAATTTTTCTCCCAATTCAGCATCTTTAGCAATTAGAGCTCCAGCAATCACATCAGAATGACCTCCCAAATATTTTGTTGCAGAATGCATTACAATATCAGCTCCCAAATCGATGGGTCTTTGAAGATATGGTGTTGCGAACGTATTATCAACTGCAACCAAAATATCTTTTCCTTTTACAATTTCTACAACTGCTTTGATATCAACCAATTTCATCAATGGATTGGTCGGAGTTTCTACCCAGATTAATTTCGTTTTATCTGTAATGACATCAGCAATTTTAGAAACATCATCAAAATTCACGAAGGTAAATTTCAACTGATATTTTTCAAAAAGTCTGGTGAACATTCTGTAAGTTCCACCGTACAAATCATCTACAGCAACTACTTCATCACCCGGATTTAATAATTTTAAAACACAGTCAATCGCAGCCAAACCAGAACCGAAAGCTAAACCTCTCGCTCCGTTTTCAATGCTTGCCAAAGAGTCTTCCAAAGCCTGTCTTGTAGGGTTTGCCGCTCTTGAGTATTCATATCCCGAATGTACTCCCGGACTTTTTTGTGCGAAAGTTGATGTTAAAAAAACAGGAACATTTACAGAACCAGTCGCAGATTCGTGATGTTGGCCTCCGTGTATAACTTTTGTATTGAAATTCATTGTATTATAATTTAACAATGTATCAATTTACCAGTTTACCAATGATTTTCACATTGTTACTTTGGTAGATTGTTACATTAATTGTTTACATTTTTATAGCTGATTTAATTGCAAATTCTTCTGCGATTTGCTCAATCCATGTTGCAACATCATCTTCTCCTGTTGCTCTTTGATAGGTATTTCCCATCGAAAGCAAAATCTGATGCATAAACATTTTCATTTGGTCAACCGGCATTTCTTTTGTCCAAAGGTCGATTCTTAAAGCTTCAGAAGCTTTTTCGTCCCAAACGGAAATCATCACCGCTTTTGTCTCTTCTTTTTCTACTCCACCATCTTCAGCATTCCAGGTCATTTTTTCAGGAATATGGTTTTCATCCAGCTCTACATCTATCGTTATCTGAGTCTTTCTCATTTTTCTATTTTTCTAATATGTTTAATTGGTTGTTAGTTTTTGGTTGTTAGTTGTTAGAATTACATAATATTAAAAGCTATCAATCATCAACCAATCCCCATCAACACTACTTATTCTTCTAACTTCGGTTTGTATCCTGTTTTATTAAAGATTTCTGTAGCATCCATTTTAAGGAAATCAGTTAATTTTGTTTCAGGGTTTTTCTTTAAATATTCTTTACAAATCTGCCATCCGGTGAAAACACCGACCATTGGTGAAGATTCATTATCAATTTCAGTATAAAATTTTGAAAACGGTCCCGGATTGATGAAACGGTCTACCAAACGGTGATCGTCACCAAAAATCAAGTTATTTTCAACAAAATAATTGTAAATATTAGCCTCGTTTGCAACTGACCAATCATACTGTTTTTTATCATAATCCATTTTTAGATAATCTGGAGTTTCGGGAAGGAAAGCATCCTGAAGCAACATTATTTTTCCATTGTACACCAAAAGATCGATGAATTTTTGGTGATCTGTTGAAAAAGGAGCAATCTGTTCTGCAAAAATTCTTGATACTTTAGGAACAATATTGTTTGGATTCATTGACTTCTGAAAATAAGTCTCCAAACCTTTATAATTTGCATTATTAGTTCCCATAAAACCACTTACATCAATAAAAAGAAAATTGGTTTTATCATCATAAAAAATTGGATCCTGAATCATCTGTAATGTTGATGAAAACAAATAAACTTTCGGAGTTTTAAATGCCGGAAAATAATATTTGATGTGCGAGAATAAATCCTGAAGCTCTTTTTGAAGCTTCATCTGATCGATTTTTGAAATTGCTTCCTTATAAATCTTCACTTCATCAGGATTCACTCTATTTTTGGCAAAATCTGCATCAGAAACAGTTCCCTGAAACCATGGAAATTTAGCTTTAAACTGCTCCATCGGAACATTTACATCGTAAAATTCTTTTGAAATATCGGTAACCTCTACTTTTTCGGCAGGATTTTTTATCTCAACTTTCCAATTGGTCTCTTCCTCTTTTTTACAAGAGTTTAAACTTAAAACTAAAAGGCATGAAAGTGCTGCAATTCTAAAAATCTTCATTATTTTTACATGAAATTTAAGTTTACAAAAATAATGAATTAAACACAATTTAATGATGAAATGCAAAATAATTACTTCCCTTTTTATGATTGCAGCAATTTCCTTTTTCAATTGTCAAAATCTTATTTTTAAGGATAAAAACTTAGAAAAAGCAGTTGTAGAAAATTTCGATTTAAACAAAGACGGATTAATCAACCAGTTTGAAGCAGAAAAAGTAGAAAATCTTTTCGTAGTAAAAAAAGGCATTACAATAACTGATGATTTGGCTTATTTTAAGAATATTAAAATGATAGTTCTTGATGAAAATTCAATTTCACATATTTCTATTAAAAGTCTAAAGAAGCTTAATCTTTTTTCGTGCACTAATTGTAAAACATCAACTTTTTCAGCAGAAAATATTGAGTTTTTAACGTCACTTTATCTTGACAACAACCAAATTACAGATGTTTCGCTGAATTCAACATCAAGAATTGATCAATTAACTATATCTTTAAATAAATTAAAGGCAATTGACGTAAGTACTCTAAAATATTTACGAAAATTAAACATCGAACACAATCAAATTCAAAAACTTGATATTTCTAAAAATCTGAATTTACAGAGTATGAATGTGAGAGGAAATCCTTTAAAAGAATCCGATATTAAAAAAGCTACACAAGATGTTACTATTTTTGGGTTTGAAAAAAAATAAAGCATGTATTTAGAAACAAAAAGACTGATTTTAAGAAAATTTGAAGAAGCAGATTATGAACGTTTGTTTCTTCTTGATTCCGACCCTGAAGTCATGAAATATATTGGTATGCCTACACTTTCAAAAGTTGAAGAATCTAAAGAAGTGGTAAAAATGATTATGCAGCAATATAAAGATAATGGTTTGGGAAGACTTGCCGTTATCGAAAAAGAAAGCGGACTTCTCATCGGATGGAGCGGACTGAAACTGCACACTACAGAACTCAACGGACACAAAAACTTCTTTGATCTCGGTTATAGATTTCTTCCTGAAACTTGGGGAAAAGGATACGCTTTCGAATCTGCAAAAGCTTCTCTTGAATTTAGTTTTAATGAACTAAACGTTGATGTAGTTTATGCCGCAGTTCACTCTCAAAATCTTGCATCAAGTAAAATTCTAACCAAACTCGGTTTTGAAAATAAAGGCGAATTTACCGAACCAGACGGAATTTGTTTCTGGTATGAACTTAAAAAAGAAAATTTTAAATAATAAAAAATAGACAATGCAGACACAAAAAGTAATAGATCATATTGTAAACTGGCTAAAAGATTATGCCGAAAAATCAGGAGTAAAAGGTTATGTAATCGGAGTTTCGGGTGGTGTAGATTCCGGAGTGGTTTCTACTTTGGCAGCAATGACAGGTTTAAAAACTTTGTTGATCGAAATGCCGATTCGCCAGAAAGAAGATCAGGTAAACCGAGCTTGGGAACACATGAATGATTTAAAATCTAAATTCCCGAATGTTGAAGCAATGTCAGTGAATCTTACCCCAGCTTTTGAAGAATTGTACAAAACTTTTGATGTACATGATGATAAATTTCCAAACGAAAAATTGGCTTTTGCAAATACGAGATCGCGTTTGAGAATGCTTACTTTATACTATTACGGACAAATCAACGGTCTTTTGGTTTGTGGAACCGGAAATAAAGTAGAAGATTTCGGAATTGGTTTTTACACGAAATATGGCGACGGCGGTGTTGACATCTCTCCTATTGCTGATCTTTATAAAACTGAGGTTTATGAATTAGCGAAAGCTTTAAATTTGGTTAAAAATATTCAGGAAGCTATTCCTACGGACGGACTTTGGGATGCAGAAAGAACTGATGAAATGCAGATTGGAGCTACGTATCCTGAATTAGAAAAAATCCAAAAAGAATGGGGAACAAAAACTGAAACAGATTACAGTGGAAGAGATTTGGAGGTCTTCAAGATTTTCAGCAGAATGAATAAAGCTGCGCAACATAAAATCAATCCCATTCCTGTATGCGATATTAATGAAGAGTGGAGAGCATAAAAGTGAATTTTGCTTTGCAAGTGAATTGTCAGTTGTGAATTTTTGCAATTCTATTTGTATATTTAAAATTAACAATTCACTAGCGAAGTTAAATTAACCATTGACTATAAAATTATGAATCCTAAAATCCGTTCGTTTTTCTTTGCCTGTCTCGGACTTCTTTTCGGAATGTCTGTGATGTACATTTACAATAATTTCATTGCTGAGAAAAAACCGCAACCAAAGACTGAAAAGGTTTCAGAAGCATCCATTAATCAATCAGTTCAGCAATCAATTGATGCTCTCACGAATGAAAACACTGTGATTAGTTATATCAAACAAAATCATCAGCTTCCTGAATATTACATAACAAAGAATGAAGCTAAAAAGCTGGGTTGGAATCCTTCTCAGGGAAATCTTTGTGAAGTTTTGCCAGGAAAAGCAATTGGTGGAGATTATTTTGGAAACCGTGAAGGAAAGCTACCAAAGGGTGAAAAGTATTTTGAAGCAGATGTTAATTACAATTGCGGAAACAGAAATAGTGATAGAATTGTTTTTACTAAAAATGGTGAAGTCTATTTAACAAAAGATCATTATAAGAGTTTTGAGAAAAAGTAATGTCTTAGAATTTGACGAATGATATTTTGGATACTATGAATCATTTTTGAGATTGAATTTAAATTTGATTTTTTTAAGATTGCTTCGTCGCTTCGCTTCTCGCAATGACAATAAAACTCTTAAATTTGTACATCATAAAAAAATAAACTATGAATACAATATACATTGACTTTACAGAAATCGGAGATTACGAAGATTTTTATACTCAACTAAAAGAAAAGATAAAGCTTCCGGAGCACTTCGGAGATAATTTGGATGCACTTTCTGATGTTATTTCTGGCGAACTTGAAATGCCGCTTCACATCGAGTTTGTGAATTTGAGCGTCGATCAGCTTGAACTTTTTGAAGATCTTTTGATTACTTTAGAAGATGCAGAAGAGGAAGTAGAAGATTTTACTTTTACTTATTTTCTTGAGCAATATGAAGATGAGGACGAGGAAATTGATGAGCAATAATTGATCTACAAATAAATGAAAAGCCGTATCACATTAAATATGATACGGCTTTTTGTATTTAAAGAATTTAATTTTATTTAAAAACTAACGGTAAAATTATCATTCTCTGAAATCTCATCAATAATATTAATAAAATTGGTTTCATCCGGTCTTGGGAGATTGGCGTTGTAAATTTTTCCTTCAGGATCAATCATTATAAATCTCGGAATTCCTTCTACACCAAGATTATTAAGAACATTCGGATCAGAAATCCACCATTGAATGACTGCAGATTTCTTATTTTTCAAATCAAGTTTCCATTTATTTTTATCTGCATCAATGCTTGCAGATAAGAAGACCAATTTATCATTGTAAGAATATTTATTGGCTTGATATTCAAAAACAGGAGTTGTCTCTCTACAAGGAGCACACCAAGTTGCCCAAAGATCAATCACCACGTATTTGCCTTTAAATTTAGCCAAGCTCATTTTCTTACCAGATTCGTCTTCAAATGCAATGGCAGGAAAAGGTTTTCCTTTTTGCTGATTGTTGATCACCTGCAACTGAGAACCCACAAACATTTGGTATTTAGAATTTTGAAATTCTGAAAACTTCTTTTTGAACAATTCTTTACGCTGATTTTCATCTTTAATCAAATTCATCACTTTCAACATCTGAAAAGAAAGCAACTGATCTTTTTCTAAGCTTTTAGGCATTTGTGAAAGTTTTACAAACACAATACTGTCAGGATTTTTTGTTCCATCTTTTGGTAAAAACTCTTTTAATTTCCAGTTCTTGTAATCTACGTTTGATAAAAGCATTGAAGTCGGCTTTTTCACAATATCCTGAAGCTCTTTCATTAAATCTTGAGGCGGCGCAAATTTCTTATTTGTAAATGAGGTCATTTTCTGATAATCATAAATGGCATTCAAAAGAGCAACCGCATTTTTCTGCTGCTGAAACTGTCTGAAATCGTCTGCAAAATAAATATTCTCCTTTGTGCGGTAATTTCCAAGATATTTTTTTCCTTCTTCCCATTCTTCATTTGCCGCTTTATAAAATTCTTCAGGATCATTGGTTAATTGTTTATCGGCAACAATAAATGAGTAAAACATAGAAAATCTACCTGATTTTGCAATCACATATTGGTCTTCTGCTTTTCGGGTTCCTTTTAATGTAACTTCAAAATGTTTGGGATCAGATTTAATATCAAAATTTATTTGATCGCCTTTAGACAAGACAAAAGGATACTGTTTTTTATCAACAATTAAAATATAAGTAGCCAGATCTAAATTATTTTTAGATTCCCAAGAAAACTTACCATCTTTCACAGGAATATCGGCTAAAGGTTCTTTTAATTCTTCAGAAACAATTTTTACAGTTTTCACTTCATTAGGCGAATAAATACTTCCCTGAATCGAAGTGACTGCTTTATCTTTTTGCGGATAATCTGGTTTAGTAATAAAGAAATATATTCCTGCAAAAACTATTATTCCGACTAAAGTTTTAGCAATTGTCCCTCCGTTTCTCAGAAAAGCATTTTTAAACCCTCTTCTGCTGTACCAAATATAACCTATCACAAAAAATACAATTGCCCAGAAAAGACTTAAGTATTCTGTATAATTAAAAAAGTGATTCAACTTATAAGAGTCTTTATAAAAAAGTGCTGTATCGATATTGTTGTAAGGTGAATAATCATAAGTTTCCTGTCTTATTTTACCTACAATATTAATTACAAAGCCTACAAAACCAATAACAAATGGCCATATAAACCCGGGAATTATAATAGACAACATCATCTGAAGCGAAATAATGCCTAAACTCAAAACAAACATTCTTACAAAAGTCTGCGAAACCCAATAAAAATCTACAGCATACGTTAAATTCTCCTGAGGAAATAAAACCTGAGCCAGGAAACCTGAAATCATCGTAGCAACAAAAAACGTAACCAAAGAAATCGTGGTAAGTGCCACTAAAACCAAAAATTTTCCCGAGTAAATACTGAATTTGCTTAAAGGCTGCGTTTCAAGGAAGGTCCAGCCGTTGTTTTTATGATCGGTCTGTGCAATTCTTGTGGCAGCAATAATGATGAAAAGAAGCATAAAAAATGTTCCGAAAGAACCTACTCCATCTATCAAAGAATCTTTAGTTACAGAGGTAAGTACACCATCATATTTTCTTGAGCTCTCATTAAAAATCTGTACAACAATGCTTAAAATGGGAAGTACCAATGCGAAGAAAAGTGCTAAAATGAGCAATCCAAGGTTCTTTGTTTTAAGCCATTCTGCTGCAAAAGCAGTTTTAATATATTTTAATTCTTTTTTCATCTTTTAGTTTTGTTTTGTAATTTCCATAAACCATTCTTCAAGACCTCCTGCTGCAGAAATCTGATAGATCTGAGCGCCATTATTCACCAAAAGCGTGTTGATTGCTGCAATTTCCATTTGAGAATTGGTAACAACCGAGATTTCAGTTTCAGACTTCAGCTCTGTTTCATATTGGCTTTTTAAAACATCATTAAATTTTTCAGCATCATTCAAATGAAATTTCGTTTTTTGAAATTTATACAAATCATTAAGCTGCTCTTTGCTTCCTTCAAATTTAATTTCACCATTGGAGATAATTCCTAAATGCGTTACCATTTTATCGATTTCCAACAATAAATGACTAGATATAAAAACAGTTACTCCCTTTTCACGGTTGAGTTTAATGAGTAATTCTCGTACTTCAAGCATTCCGTTCGGATCTAATCCATTAACAGGCTCATCCAATACCAAAAGTTCAGGATTACTGATCAACGCTAAAGCAATCGCAAGTCTTTGCTTCATCCCTAAAGAATATTTCTTCATTTTAATATTTCGGGCATGAGAAAGACCCACGGTTTCCAAAACCTCGCCAATTGTCTGAGTATTCAGATTTTTGATAATACAGACGATTTTTAAATTATCATATCCGGAAAGATGATCGTAGAAAGCCGGATAATCGATCAATGCGCCGATATTTTGTAAAGCTTTAGGATAAATTTCAGAAACATTCTGATTGAAAACTTTTACCGAATTGGTCTTATCATTAAACAATCCCATAATCAGTCTCATCGTAGTAGATTTCCCGGCTCCGTTTGCTCCGAGAAAACCATAGATTGAACCTTTTGGAACTTTAAGATTCACATTTTTCAGAATAAGCTTCTGACTGTCGAAACCAAAATTGAGATTATTGATTTCTATAATGTTTTCCATATAGTTTTTGATGTTATGAGTAGATTTAATCACAAGATTGTTACATATAAAAACAAAAATGCGCCTACAATGTAAGCGCATTTCGATAATATTTTTTATAAAAGTTATTTTATCGGCCAATAACTTCAGTAATCGGGTTTCCTACATTTCCGCTTGGAAACTGAATATGTAACAAAGCTGAAACCGTAGGCGCAATATCGGTCATGTGATATTGTTTATTGCTTTCGCCATGCTTGATTCCCCATCCCATAAAAATCAATGGAATATGTGCGTCGTAAGAATTCCAAACACTGTGTGTAGTACCAGTTTTTGAATACGGAGGAAGCATAGAATCGTGAGAAATCAATTGAATATCACCACTTCTCTGTCTGTTGATTCCATTAATGATCCTTTGTTTAATAGGTTCCGGAATACTTGCTTCCTGTACTGCCGTTGTAGACACTGCATACAAATCTGAAGGATCATTTTCAAGCTCTTGAACCGCAAATTTCTTAATTAGTTCTAAATCCAGATTGTTATCTGCTATTAATTTTCTGTCGAAGTAAATCTGATAATTATCTACTCCGTTAATTAATTTATCAACTCCAAATTGAGCTTTCAATTTTTCAGTAAGGCTTTTTTCCATTCCCTCTCCATAAAAACCTGTGGTAATCTTATGTTCTTGCAAAAACCCTACAGAATGAGCTCCACCATGATCTGCCGAAACAAAAACCGTGTATTTATTCTTCCCTACTTTTTCATCTAAATATTTAAAGAATTTTGCTAAATCCTGATCTAATCTTAAATAAACATCTTCTACCTCAATAGAATTCGGGCCAAACTTATGTCCGACATAATCTGTTGATGCTAAATTGATAGCTAGAATATCAGTAACATCATCTGCTCCCAAGTTTTCACCTTCTACAGAAGCTTCAGCCAATTTCAGCGTTAAAGTATTTCCGAAAGGAGTATAACGGATGTTGTCTTTTTTAGTTTTATAATCTTCAGCAAGATTTGAATATGGGAAAGTAGGTGTTTTTGAACTTCCTAAAAGTCCTTCCCAAGACACATTATCGGGTGAACTTTCTGTATATTGATTGATTGGCAATAAAGTGTTCCAACCATTTGCGACCATTTTTGTTGGTAAATCCTGTGCATTGAAAGATTTTACCCATTGCGGCAAATCATTCATGTACCAAGTACTCGTAATAAAATCACCTGTAGAATCATCAAACCAATAAGCACCGTTCGGAGTGTGACCAGCAGGAAGAATCGAAGCTCTGTCTTTTAAAGAAACCCCTACTACTTTCCCTTGAAAATTGGTTGCTAATCTCAACTCGTCTGTAACCGTTGTAGACCAAAGATTTTTGGGAGAATGACTTCCTACTTTCACATTGGTTGTCCCTACCGGTTTTACACTTTCGTCAGTTGTACAGTATACATTTTTACCCGTTTCTTTGTCTGTCCAATCATTTCCGGCAATCCCATGAATCGCAGGAACCGAACCTGTATAAATTGAAGTATGACCTAAAGCCGTAACCGTAGGAACGTAAGGAATATGCACATTATTAAGAGAATATCCTTTGTTTAAAAGTCTTTTGAAACCGTCATTTCCGTATTTGCTGTAATAACGGTACAAATAATCCCACCTCATCTGATCAATGACCAAACCTACAACCAATTTTGGTCTTTCGACCTGTGAATTCTTATTTTTTTGAGCATTGATGGTAATTACAGACAGCATTGCCACTGCCGCAATTGAAATTTTCCTAAGCATTGAATAACTTTTTAGTGGCACAAATTTAAGGGTTTTGAAAGTTTTGATGTGTGAAATTAAGATGAATTTTCAACCAACATTTATTCCGACTACTATTTAAAAGTTAATTTAAATACTAGTTGATCAAACCGTTGTGCATTATGAATGCAAAGAAATAAGTTGTTCATTCGATTGAAAATCAGTAAATTGTTTTTACCACAAAACATTTACAATGAACAACGTAATTGTAAATTACGAAAGAATTTTGGAAGTTTTACGGGAAATTTCAGATGAAATACTTTTATCTTATTAGAGACGTATTCCCAAAATGAAGGATTTAGAGGTTATAAGCCTCGTCTTATAAGCGAGAAGGTAGAACGGAGGTGTTATGACCGGAGCCCTCTACGTGATTATATGTTGTGTTGTTAATTCGGATTGAACTGAATATTGAAATACTTTAGATAATCCTCTATTGGTTCCAATCCCATTTCTTTTCTTCTTTCGTTTACAGTTTCAGGATTTTCTAATTTATACAATTTACCATTTTCTATTTGTGAACCATATATTTGGGGTTTTCCTTCGTCCATTAACATCCTATCTTTCATCAATGCATATTGCTGTTTAGATAAGTCTCCATTTTTTACCGCTTTCTCTATTTGTGGAAAATACTTTTTTCTGATTTCTTCAGTACTATGTTGCAGTCCCAACCAGATTGCATCCATTTGTCTTTGACCCACCTCCTTTAATGTTGGCATACCACACTTTTCAATAATGCTAATCACTAACTCCTGATTCCTATGGTCTTCTTTAGCGTATTTGATGAGTTCATTTGATTTTCTAATCCTTTGGTCACTTTCAAAAACTTCGCTCAAGATTTGAAGTTTTTTGCTGCAATCGACTTCAATAATATCTACTGAACCTACATAGACAAATTTATCCTTATTCATATAAAGGAATACTGATATCATTAAAACAAGAGCGGTTAATATGCTAAATAATATTTTTTTTATTTTCATTTCTATTTCTATTGTATTATATTCCCAAATAGATTGACCATTTTTGGAATATGACACAAAAGTAGGAATTATTTTTAAGTGTCGGAATAAAATATGTAAAGATGAACAGTATTGTTATCCAAATAAAGGTTTTTGCGCATCACAGCAAATGTCTTTTTATGGCTACAAACTTCATGCGGTTTGTCCTGTGAACGGTGTTTTCAAAGTATAGACTTAAGTCCGGCATCTATTCATGATATTCACTTTTTGAAGGACATTAAAGAACAGTTGTCTGATTGTATCTTGCTTGGTGATAAAGGGTATCTCTCTTCAGAGGCACAGGTAGATTTGTTTAATTATGCTAATATTACCTTGGAAACTCCGGAAAGAATCAACCAAAAAGACTACAAACAACAGTTTTGCTTGTTTAAAAAGTACAGAAAAATAATTGAAACATTATTCTCTCAGCTATGACCAATTTATGATAAGAAGGAATTATGCAAAAACATTTGAAGGATTCAAAACAAGAGTTTTAGCAAAGATTACAGCTCTTACAATTGTTCAATTTATTAATAAAAACTATTTAAACAAAAAAACAACAATCTAAAATCAAGTATATTTTAAAATGCACAACGGGTAGTTAATCAATCTTAAATTACTACAGACATACTGATATGCTCGAATCATATAACCTGATACGAGCGTATCAGACCTCATGAGATGGACGTATGACACATGCTGATACGGGCGTAACATATCAATATAGATAAATCTTTAGTGAAAACGGAGATTAGAAATAGGAAATTATAACCTAACAGGATTATTTTTAAAGTATTCTTCCATTCTTAAAGCTGATTTCTTTAAATTTGGAACCACCATATTCACAAAAAAATCAATTTAGTAATGAAGTTTTTCAGACCTTGTCTTTTATTCATTTCAATTATTTTGTTCGGCTGGCTTTTGATGAGTAATACTAATCTCATTAATGTTGCAGCTTCTTTGAATGAGTCCGAAATTAATTCGCAAATTGAAAAAGTAAACAGCTTCTCAGAAATCAATGGGCTTAAAGAGTTTGCAATCGAAAGAATCAATTACATCGAAGTTATCAGACACCGATTTTCAGACAATGCGATGATGAGAATCGCAGTGATTTGTCTTAGTTTTAATTCAAATTGTACTTTACACAACAAAAGTTTCCCATTCAAAAACATTGAGCAAATCATGATTTTAGGAGTATATTGGTTTTATAAATTTCCCGATGGGCTTTATGACTACAGTTTTTTCAAATTTGCAAGAGGTTTGGGAGGTCACGCAAACGATGCGGCAGAAATTCAAGCCAGAGTTTTTGTAAAAGATTTAGAACAGTTTTTAGGCGAAATAAAAACTCTGAAACAGCAATATCCAAAAGCATATTTAAGCATTAAGACCGATGGAAGTGATCTTCTGATCAATATTGGTGACTACAATTTGTCTGATTATCACTTTCAGTTTGCTGAAGAAATCGAGCAAATTTTAAAAGAACAAAATGCAATCTCAATAAGCAATGATACGCCATTCAATAAAGTACAAAGCTATGATTTCAACAATGGTTCTGAGATGATTTTCGAGAGAAACAATCATACTTTCATCAGTAGAGTTGGTTCAAATTTCAAGAAACACAACGCAGAAAATACTGCTTTAAGAATTGATTGCCACTTATCTTTAAAACATAAAAAAGATTTCATTGACGATGTTACTCAAATCTGTATTAAAGAAGACATTTCGGTATTTTATTATAATGACTCTGAATTTGAAGGCAAAGTTAATGTTATGCTTTTCTTCACTAATGGCCGACAGAAAAAAGATAAAATTCAAAACGTAAACGTCAATTCATTTGGCGATAAAGTACTGCATCTCTTTGAAAAATATTCTGCTAAAATTGGTCATTTTGGCGGTTATGATCATTATCCGAAGAACGGACCTTTTATAGAACTGATGAAAGATCAGGAATTTATTATTAATTAAAATCTTTAAAACAAATCATTATCATGAAAAAAACATCAATCATAATCATCTTTTTACTATTTCAACATTCTGTTTTTGCTCAGAAAAACCAGTACAATGATTTCATTAAAACATGGAATTTTATTAAATATTATCATCCTGATGTCGCAAGTGGAAAAGTTGATTCAGACAGTTTGTTTTTAAGTACTATTAAAAATATCAGTTCAAAAGACGATTTCAATTCTGTGATTGGTAAGTTATCTGCAAATCTTAACAAGAAATTAACCCATCCTGTTTTGGCTGAAACCTCGAAAGATATTTTAGCGCAAAATCAGAATTTTGATTGGTTTCAAAAGAATAAAAAGATTAGTACAGAAAATAAAAATTTACTGAATAACATCTATAAAAACCGTTTCGATTACGGACTTTTAAAAGAAGGAAAATCAGTCAGTGACGAGAAAAAATATCCTTTTCCAAAAACAGAAAACTTTTCATTGGAATACAGATTATTGACAATGGCAAAAATTCAGGGAATTGTCGATTATCTTTTTCCACACAAATATTTAATGGATAAAAATTTTGATTCTTACTTTAATAATTTACTGGAAGAAGCCGTAAAGTCACCATCACGAAAAGACTTTGAGGTCGTACTTGCTAAAACTGTTTCATACTTCCAGGACAGTCATGCATTTGAATTTTACCGCCAATTGAATTACAGGGACGAAATTTTATTCAACATTTCTTATTATTCACCGTTTGATTTTCAGATCGTTGATGATCATTTGTTGGTAACCAATCTTGTCTTTCGTGAAATTTGTGATAAAGCTCAGATTAAAGTTGGCGACAAAATCACGGAAATTAATGGAAAAAGTATTCCGCAGATCATTAAGGAAAAAAGCAAATTACTTTCTGTTTCCAACCATCAAAAATTATTATATGTTCTTTCAAAATATGAATATAATCTTATTTGGTCTAATAATCTTCCGCAAAAAACCTTAAAAATACAATCCGGTTCTAAGAAATTTTTAACAGAAATTCCATTAATCAACACAACGGATAAATCAAATGTTGCGATTCTTTCGGATTATATAAACAATAAAAATCGTAAGATAGCAAGCCATGGTTTGGCTAATAAAGATATTGCTTACTTTAAAACCAATGAAACTTTGGACTTCATTAATAATGTAGATGATAATAAAATCGATGCGGTAATGGACAGCATTTTGAAAGATGCTTCACAGAAAAAAGCCATCGTTTTCGATATGAGAGCTTATCCGGATTGGGGCGGTTTTGTGTATCATTACATTTATAAATATTTTTCGCCAAAAGAGAATTATTTCGGAAAATATTACAAACCGAATCTGAAAAATATTGGTACTTTTATTTACAAAGATTATGATTATTTTCCGACGATTGAAAATAAAACAACTCATGTTTATAAAGGAAAAGTTTTCATTCTTGTAAATCCCGAAACAAGAAGTGCAAGTGAATGGTATTCTATGAGTTTGCAGAAAATTTTCCCACAATCATTAACGATTGGTCAGCAAACTTCGGGTGGAGACGGAGATTTGGTGAGGGTTAATCTTCCCGGAGATTATGTTTTACCCTTTACAGGGAACGGAATTTTCTATCCTGATAATTCACAGACTCAACAAACAGGAATCAGAATTAATGAATTGATAAAATATAAAGATCAGGATATTCTCGACAATCGCGATCTTGAATTTGAAAAGGTTTTGAATTCTATAAAATAAATATTGTTGGAAAACGAGAACGCACAAGAAATCAATTTTATCGTAGATAAAATCTTTGCGCCTTAAAAAATGTTGTCATTCAAATTCCTTGCGACTTTGCGTTTTCCAACAAACAAATAGTCAGCAAAACTTTATCGACAAAAACTATAAAAGATATTTGAGTTTTTATTTTGTACTAATTAGTACAATTATATACCTTTGTCTCATTAAAATAAAAAATGGCAGGAAGACCAAAAATATTCGATGAGCAGGAAGCGATCCAAAAAGCAACCGAAGTTTTTAGAAATAAAGGCTACGACACCGCTTCTGCAGACGAATTGCTGAATGCCATGGGAATCGGAAAAGGCAGTTTTTATCTGGCTTTCAAAGGTGGAAAACAGGAACTCTATGTTCGTTCCATCAAACAGTTTTCTGAAAATTTTAATAAAAAAATTGGTCAAGTAATTGAAAATTCTGAAGATCAGATTGAATTCATCCGACAGTTTTTTCTGGTTCTTGCCGATGCGGAAGATTGTGACATTGAAAGAGGTTGTTATTTGGGAAATGCATTGGTTCAACTTTCTGAAAAAGATGAAGATATTAAAAGAATCACTGCCGAATTACTAAAAGGTTTGCAGAAAGTTTTTGAAAAAGCTATTAAAAAAGCACAGCAAAACAGACAACTGAAAACACAGGAAGATCCTGAAATTCTGGCTTGGCATTTAACAAATCTCTGGAACGGAATTCACGTAACAAGAAGAATGGAAAGTTCTCCGGAAATCCTTCGTTCGATGATTGAAATGAATCTAAAATTACTAAAATAAAAATTTTTATCATATTTTGTACCAAACAGTACAATACTTAAATTGAATATAAATCAAACTAAAACAACTATTATGAACACAACAAACAACACAATTTTGATCACTGGCGGAGGTTCAGGAATCGGTTTAGAAATCGCAAAAGCATTAAGTCCTGCGAATAAAATCATCATCGCCGGAAGAAACAAAGAAAAATTAGAGGCTGCGGCGAAAGGTTTAGAAAATGTATTCACAATTCAGGCGGATATTACGAATGAAAGCGATATCAACAGATTGTACGAAGAAGTAAAAACCACTTTCGGAGGATTAAATATTTTGATCAATAATGCAGGAAATGCTTATGTTTACAATATTGCGAATGACGGGGATGCTTACAGTAAAGCAGTAGCAGAATTCACAACCAATTATTTTGCGCCGATCAGACTTTCAGAAAAATTTCTTCCTCTTTTGAAACAACAAAATGAAGCAGCCATCGTGAATGTTTCGTCTATCGTAGGATTTGTTCCGGGTTCACATCTTCCGACTTATTCAGATTCAAAAGCTGCTCTTCACTCTCATACAAAATTGTTGAGATACGAACTGGCAAAAGATACCAATGTAAAAGTTTTTGAATTAATGCCACCTTTAGTTGCTACAGATTTTTCCGCAGAAATAGGTGGAAAAGAAAACGGAATTCCGGCTTCAGATGTTGCCAATGATCTTGTAAAAGCGCTACAGGAAGATATTTATGAAATTCGTGTAGGAAATACTGGATTGCTGTATGATAATTTCTTCGCCGCTACAGAAGGCGCTTTCGCTACTTTCAACAATTAAAAAATTTCATCATTCCTGATTGGAATTGATTCCATATATTTTATCTCTCACGGGTTTTTCGTGGGGGATTTTTTATGATAATATAATTTAATCAATTGAATATTTGACCCCCACAACAAACAAAATTTGAACCCTACAACAAAATCTCCATCCCAAATAATCCCCAACTTTGTCCTGTAAAATTTAAATAAAAATGAAAAACGTACAGACAAAAGAAACAGTTTTGGTAACGGGAGCAACAGGATTTTTAGGAGCTCATACCGTTCTGCAATTATTACAGCAAGGTTATGAAGTGAAAACAACACTTCGTTCACTGTCGAAAAAAGACAGCATCATCAAAGCATTGGAAGAAGGCGGAATTACAGATTTTTCTCATCTTTCATTCATTGAAGCAGATCTTACAAGTGATGACAATTGGGACGAAGCCGTAAGAAATTGTGATTTTGTTCTTCACGTCGCGTCACCCTTTCCTGCACAAGATCCGAAAGATGAAAATGAACTCATCATTCCGGCAAGAGACGGAGCTTTGCGGGTTTTGAAAGCGTCGCGTGATGCGGGAGTGAAAAGAATAGTTTTGACTTCTTCTTTTGCAGCGGTTGGTTACAGTAAAGATATTAAAGACCATATTTTCACGGAAGAAGACTGGACAGATGTGAATGCGGAACTTCCTGCTTACATCAAGTCGAAAACAGTTGCTGAAAAATCTGCATGGGAATTCATCGAAAAAGAAGGCAACGGTTTGGAACTGTCGGTTATCAATCCTGTCGGGATTTTCGGTCCTTCAATTGGCGGAATCACTTCTGCTTCATTGGATATTGCGGTTTCAGGAATTTTGAACGGAACATTGAGCTACACTCCTACTTTCACGATGGGCGTTGTGGATGTAAGAGATGTTGCGGAAATTCATATCAAAGCAATGTTGAATCCGAAAGCTGCAGGAGAACGTTTTATTGCGACTTCAGACGGCGTGATGAGTCTTTACGATGTTGCCGAATTGTTCAAAAAAGAAAGATCGCAATACACTGAAAACATTCAAAAATTAGAACCGATCGGCAAAGAATTCTACAAAGAAATGTCCAACGGAAAAGCAAAAACAATCCTTCATTGGAATCCAAGAAGCCGTGAAGAAGCTTTATTAGCAAGTGCAGATAGTTTGATGAATGTTTAATAAAGCTCGTCAATTCGAGTAAAAATTATTTGTAGCAAAGTGGAAAATAATTTTGTATCGAGAATTTTTCATTAAAGACAAATTCTCGATACACTCCATTTCATTTCGTTACTCGAATTGACGAAAATCAAAATCACTTTTAGTAAATTTGAAGGTAATTCCTTAGAAAACTAAGAGTTATATTTTTTTAACTGAAATAAAACTGATTCTTTGCTTCTTTTGTATCAAGACAAAGGAAAAATAATAAAATGAAATTCAACAATATACAATCCTGTCATCTCGGTCCCGAAATATCACCGGAACAATTTATTCCAGAGCATTTCTTTTTGTTTTTGCTTAAAGGATCGATGGTTTCTTATGATGGTTACAAGCATTACTCGATGAAACCGGGAGATTATTGTATTGCAAGGAAAAATCATTTGGTTCGGTATACAAAATATAAAGAAGATGGCGGTTTCGAAAAGGTTATTATTGCTTTTGATGAAGCTTTTCTAAAGAGATTTCTGGAACGCCATCCTTATCAAACGGAACCGACTGACAATAATGATTCTTTTTTATTTATTAAAGAAGATAAGCTAATCAATAATTTTATTCAGTCTTTAGAACCTTATTATAACGGATCTGAACAATTGGATGACACTTTTGTTGATATCAAACGTGAAGAATTGTTGATGATCTTAATTAAAAATAATCCTGATCTCAAAAATATTTTCTTTAATTTCAATGTTCCGCATAAAATTGATCTGGAATTATTTATGAATCATAATTATAAATTCAACATCAGTTTAGAACGTTTCGCTTTTCTTACAGGTCGAAGTTTATCAACTTTTAAAAGAGAATTTAAAGCAATTTTCAATACAAGCCCTGGAAAATGGTTGATAAAAAAACGTCTCGATGAAGCTTATTTTCTTTTGGATAAAGAACATAAAAAAACGACAGATATTTATATAGATTTGGGATTTGAAGACCTCTCCCACTTTTCTTTTGTTTTTAAAAAGGAGTTTGGAATTTCGCCTTCAGAATTAAAAGCTCATTCATAAATTAAAAATCACATTAATTCACCTGTAATTTAACATAACTTTAAATATTCTTCACACTCTTTAGCATCAATTTTGCTTCCACAGAAAAGCATAATTACACCTGTCAATCTATTGAAATATGAAGAATATCGTTTTAATAAGTGCTTTATCAGCATTTACTTTGTGGTCGTGCAGTAAAGAAGATAAGGGTCAAGCTCAATCACAATCAGAAAATACTCAAAATCAAAATACATCAGAAGTTATTTCAGACACCGGTTATAATATGAGCAAAATTCCTGTAACCGATAAATTTCACGGAACATTTCCTTATTTTCAGCTTCCTGAAGGATATACTTTCACAGACCCAAATTCTTATCATGGAGACGGACAAACCAAAGATTTTGATAAAGAATATTTCTACGATCATGGTTCTTACACTTCAATGGAAGGGAAAACTTTTAAAGCCGAAATCAGAGTTTCCGAAGAATTTAAAGATAAAAAATTCTCACCTTTGGAAATTCAGAAAAGCTTTGATGAGCTGATTAAAAATGTCGGTGGTGTAAAAATAAATACAGGTGAGCCATTAAGAGAAGGTGAAGAAGAACGCATTAAAAGAGAAAATCCGGAAGCCTACAACTTAGGGTATATGCATTCTTGCAACAACTGGAAAAATGTAAATACATATATCATCCGAACCGTCGAAAAAACCGTATTTATACAATACAATTTAGGAAAAGAGCAAACCAGCATTACCGTTTTAGAAGCAAAGCCTTTTGAAAACAAAATGTCGATTGTTGGAGAAAAATCCGATAAAGATTCTTTAGAAAAGAATAAAAAATAATTAACTTTTTACAAAATCATAAAACACATTTCGATGTGTTTTTTTATAGAATAATTTATTGATATTTACAGTAAAATCAAACCATGAAAAACAATTATTCAGTCTTATTATTTCTTTTGTTATCACTCAATTTTCATGCACAAAAGAAAACTTTCAAATGTGAAAAAGTATATGATGCTGTAAAACTGATTGACACAGAAAAATATAATGAAGCCATCACAATTTTAAGAGAATGTGAAAAAATAGATCCTAAAGAATATACCTATCCTTATGAAATTGCTTTAGCATACACCAATAATAAGGAACATGAAAAGGCAATTTCTGAACTTAAGCGAATCAAAAATTATGACAATTTAAAAGCAGATTATTTTCAACTTTTAGGAAATAATTTTGATTATCAAGGTAAATCCGAACTTGCGATTGCTACATACGATGAAGGTTTGAAAAAATTTCCTGATGCAGGAAGACTTTATCTTGAGAAAGGTGTTGTTTATGAATCTGAAAAAAAATATAATGAAGCCATTAACAGCTATGAAAAAGGAATATCAGTAAATCCTTCCTACTCTTCAAATTATTACAGAGCTGCAAAGCTTTATCTTCGTTCTGACAATAAATTATCCGGTTTTATTTTTGGTGAAATTTTTGTCAATCTTGAGAGAACTACTAAACGCACCAAAGAGATGAGTAAATTACTTTATGATGGCTACAAAGAAGCAATTATTTTTAAAGATGATAACAATTTAAGTATCTCAATTTGCAAAAATATTTTAATTGATGTAAGTAAATTAGATAAAAATAAGCTTCCGTTATGTTCAATGTTTGAAGCAAATCTACTGCTTTCAACGACAGGTCAAAAAGAGTTTTCTCTCAATTCTTTTGCAAAAATTCGTAGTGAATTTTTAAAAATGTATTTAGAAATAATGAAAAAAGAATATCAAATTGTTTTATTTGATTACTTCAAAAAAATGGATGATAATAAAGTTTTTAACGCCTATAATCATTACATATTCCAAATCGGAGATGAAAGTGCTTTTACAGAATGGATGCAAAAAAACGATGCTGAATATCAAAAATTTGTAACTTGGTATACTCAGGACGAAAATTTATTGATGATTGACAAGAATAATGTTTATGTTTCAAATTAGATAGAATAAATCCTTTAAGAAACCTCTGTAAAACCTACAGAGGTTTTTTTATGCACAATCTTTGCAAATTCCCGTCAAAATACAATTCACACTTTCCACAGAATAGCCTTTTTCTAAGGAAAACTGAACTTCAATTAGCAGACATTCAATCGTTTCACATTTTGTACATCGGAAATGAAAATGATGATCTGCCAGTTTTTTCTCTTCACATTTAATGCATACTGCAAAATATTGTTTCCCATCTTCGGCTACAATTCGATGAAGGACTCCGTCTTCACAAAACCTATTTAGAACACGATAAACAGTTGCTCTATCGATATTAATATCGACTTTTTTCATAATAGTTTCCTGACTCATTGCTTTTTTTGAATCTGTTAAAACATTTAAAACAGCATCTTTTGTGGGTGTACTTCTTCTTATCATTTTATTAATGCGAATATGTTGCAATAATAAAAATTTATTCTAACTTTGACAAACTTTTCAGGGAAGAATATTTCATTAAACTTAAAAATCAAAAAAATGAGCGAAAAACAATACGAAGTAATCATCATCGGCGGAAGTTATTCTGGACTTTCTGCAGCAATGGCTCTAGGAAGATCATTAAGAAAAGTTTTGGTGATGGATAGTGGAAAACCTTGTAACGACAAGACTCCACATTCTCATAACTTTTTGACCCAAGATGGAAAAACTCCAAAAGAAATTGCGTCACTTGCTAAAAAACAAGTTGAAGAGTATGATACCATAAGTTTTTATTATGGAAAAGCAATCGACAGTAAAAAAACTGAAGATGGTTTTGAAATCACACCCGAAAACGGAGAAACTTTCAGCTCGAAAAAACTCATTATTGCAACCGGAATTACCGACGAAATTCCGGAAATCAAAGGTTTTGCAGAATGTTGGGGAATCTCGCTGATTCATTGTCCATATTGTCACGGTTACGAATACAAAGGCAAAAAAACGGGAATTATTGCCAATGGAGACAAAGCCATTCATATCGCTTCTCTAGTGAAAAATTTAACTGATAATGTTACTGTTATCACGAGAGGAACAGCCAATTTTACTGATGAGCAAAAAGAAAAGCTTCAAAGAAATAATATTCAGATTATTGAAAGCGAAATTTCAGAATTAAAACATCAAAACGGAATGATTGAAAGCGTTATTTTCTCAGATGGAAAAGAAGTTAATTTTGAAGCAGTTTATGCTGCTTTGCCTTTTCATCAACATTCGGAAATTCCAAAACAATTAGGCTGTGAGTTTACAGAATTTGGTCATATCAAAACAGATTTCATGCAGAAAACAAATATTCCAGGAGTTTTTGTCTGTGGCGATAATTCCTCGATGATGCGTTCGGTTTCTAATGCTGTAATGACGGGAAATGTTGCCGGAGCAATGGTGAATATGGAACTGGTGACGGATTGTTTTTAATGATAATAAATCTTCAATTCATTTTTGTAGTTTTGAATAATTGAATAGGCCAAAGAATAAATTCAAATAAATAAATTAAACAATAAAATGTCCGAACAATTTATTAAACGTGCCTTAATCGGTGCTGTTACTTTTCATGAAATCAATCAAAAAATTATAGACTGGAACTATTCTGATATCGAAGGGGAAGGTTTTTATTACAAACTTCTTTCTGGAAGATATGGCCATGTAAAACTGAAAATATCAAAAATTGAAAATTTTGAAAACATAATTATTGAGTGGAATGATACTGCACAAATTCCTGAAGAGTTCAGAGAAATAATTCTTAAGACTTTAGGTTTTTTTATTTCTTACATTGAAGGTTTAAAAGGTAAACAGCAATCATTAAAAATTGAAATCATTGACGGGAGCTCTCATTCTGTAGATTCAAGTAATTTAGGGTATGAAATCGCAACAAAATTTGCTTTACATGATTGTTTTGGAAATCTGAAGAAAGAAATTTCAGAATCTGATAGAAAATTGATTGCAAGATTTAAAGAAAAGTAACAATTTTATAAATAAAAGCTGAACGCTGTTTCATAACTAAATTTACTTATCTTTAAGTTCAATATTCAAAAACATGATGAATAAAGATCTTTGGGGAAAAATTGAGAAGTTCGACTTTGACCATTCTCCCAGTGAGTATGATTTTACATTGAGATTGGCTAACGAAAACTACTGGACTCAAAATTTCACTCAGCAAGCGATTTTGGAATACAAAAAATTCATGTATTTGGCTGCGGTTTCAGATATGATGGTTTCGCCGTCGGAAATTGTAGATACAGTTTGGCATCAACATCTTATTTCCACCAAATCTTATCATGAATTTTGCCAAATTTTAGAAAAGCAGATTCAACATATTCCTTCTACGCATAATAAAGAAGATTTTCAAAAATTTAAACTCGCAAAAGAACGCACAACAAAGTTATACGAAACTCATTTTGGACATCAGCCTGAAAATATTTGGAATCATTCAAATCCTTATGAAAGTATGAATTTAAAGAAATCAAAATTCAAGGTGAGAACTGCAATAATTGTTGGAATTTCAGTATTTATTACATTAGCAATTCCGCTTTACTTTTTGTTGAAACCACTATATTACAGCATAAAAAATCCCGATTTTATTCTTTTATATTTAGGTTTAATTATTATTTCAGTTATTGGTTTGGAATGGTTGAATCGAAGAAAATTTGAAAAAATCATCAATTTATTCGACAAAGATTCTTTTGTATTTAATCTTAATCCTTACGAACTGATCTATTTCAAAAACGGAAACATCAGATCCATCATCAACGGAAATGTAAGTGAGTTGATTGACAATGGCTCAATAAAAATAAATGCGGACAAAACAATCAGCACCAACGAATTAACTTTCATTAAATCTAAAGAACACGAACAGATTATTGAGTTATTAAAAGATCTTGGGAAAACTTCTTATCCTAATTTTTCGTCTCAACTTCTCTTAAAACCTGTATTTTCGAACATTTTTAAATCGATGGATGCCTTGAAAAAATATTTTATTCGTTCTAAGTTTTTATCCAATTTATTTGTTCTGAATTTTATTGTTTTTCTCGCGTTGATTATGCTGGGTTTTCTTCGAATCGCAACAGGAATTTTGCGGGATAAACCGATTTTCCAAATAAGTTTTGCGGTAATTGTATTAATCCTTTTTATGATTGGTTATTTATTCAGGCTTACGAATTTATTCAGTTTAAAATTTTTACCCGATTTATATAAAACAGTAATTTTACCCAAAAGAAACACCAATAATGATTGGCAATGGAGCTATTTTCTGATGGGAACAGCAGTTTTTACAACTTCATTTATTCCGCTAACGAACCGTACAACATCAGATGGTTCAGGTAGCAGTTGCGGAACCTCATCATCCGATTCATCTTGCGGCGGAAGTTCTTGCAGCAGTTGTGGTGGTTGTGGTGGAGATTAATTTTAAATTTAAAATATGAAAAAGATAATTCTATTATACTCAACAGCTCTTTTATTGGCAACTTTTTCCTGCAAATCTGAAAATAAAGAAACTGAAAAACCGATTAAAAATACTGAACAGATTTCTGAGTCTAAAACTATTGAAAAGCCAATTCCAGAAAAAGATAATCAGGAAATTAATTGGTCGGAATACAGCAACTTGGCTCCAATTGAAATTAAGGATGCCCATAATAAAGATGTTTTCAAAAAATATGGAATCGAATTTACCGGAAATTGTTATGCATGTGATTTAGCCGAATTTAAAATCAACAAAAAGAATTTTGATATTGTAAGTTTATGTGAAAAAAATGATTTTTACAGATACAAAGATTTCAAGTATGAAAATTCGGGAAACAGTTTAAAAATAACGACTTCAGATGCTATTTTCATTTTCACTAAAGTTGAAAATGAACCTATCTATAAACTTACTATTGAAGGCAAAAAGCCAGTACTCAAAAATAAAAGAATTTCAGAATATTATACTCCTCAAAGTCTGGTTGAAAAATTCGAGGAGCATGATTGTGGAGATTTTCAAGGGTAAAATATGAAGGAAGTTCTCAAAAATCATATTCAGAAAACAATTAATCTCTCAGAAGAAGAATTGGAGAAAGCTTGTTCTTTTTTCAATCAGAAAATTTTCAAGAAAAAGGATTTCATCATCAACGAAAATGATAAAGTCGACGATGTTTATTTTATCATTTCTGGTCTTGTAAAGCTTTCTTTTAATGACAGTGAAGGTAAAGAACATATCATTTCTTTTGCAATGGAAGATTGGTGGGAAACCGATTATGCGGCATTCTATACGCAATCAAAAGCTACTCAATCCCTGCAATGTTTAGAAGATACTGAAGTTTTAAAACTTTCTTTTGATGCTTATCAACAACTTTTGACAGAGCTTCCAAAAATGACCGATTTTTTCTTGAAAAAAAGCAATCGGTGGACATATTTCTAATCAAAGAAGGATTCTTTCTTTGATGACAATGAGCGCAAAAGAACGATACGAACAGTTTCTGAAATATTACCCTACTCTCATTCAACGTTTGCCAAAAACTATTTTATCAGCTTACTTAGGGGTTTCCAGAGAAACATTAAGCAGATTGTATTTAGAATCAGGTTTAAAAAAGCCTTAAATAGTGATATAGGTCACAGCATCAATTTCCCCATTCTGACGAACTTTGTTCCATAATTAAATTAAAATATTTCAACATGGAAAAAAGAATCATCAACCCGTGGACGTGGCAAGACGAAAGAAATTATGTACAAGCCGTAGAAGTAAAAAATGTTCAGAGCACATTGTATGTTTCCGGGCAAACCGCAATTAGCGACGAAGGAGTTTCGAGCGATGCAGATATGAGAACGCAAATCATCAAAACCTTTGAAAATATTGAAAAGGTGATCTTGCAGGCTGATTTTGAAGTTAAAAATATTGTACGACTAACTGTTTACACAACAGATCATCCAGCATTTTTTGAGAATTTTGACATTTGGCAAAACTGGATTACAAAACATGAAATTCAGCAAGCAGCTACCGTAATTGAAGTAAAAACTTTGTTTGAAACCCTGAAAGTGGAAATGGAAGCGACAGTTGTGAAGTAATTTTTAATTTACAACGTCTTAAAAACTAGAATCTGTTAAAATACCGGTAAAACTTAATTATATTCTAAATGATAATATTTATAAAATATTTGAATATATTTTCTGTCATAGCATATTCTTTCATTATGCTAATAGGGCAAATGATACCAATTCCTTTTATTATATGGTTAAGTTTTACTGTATTTGACTTTGGAAATATAGATCAGCTTTTTGCTTTTTCAGGTCTTGTAGGAATGATTTTAAATCTAGTAAAATCTAAGTATGAAATTTTATTTTCATTATTAAGTGTAGCTTTGATGATTACTGCTGTTGCAAGCAGACTAATGTATGTATTTGCAGAAGCTCTAAATTATCCTGCTTTTACAATTCCATTTTTTACTTTTATTATCACTCAAGCTTTATTGATAATTCTAAAAATGAGAATAAAAAATCCTTAAAACATAAAATTGAAAAACAAAAAAGCCCCGAAACCAAAATTTCGAGGCTTTTTTTATATAAAATCAACAATTATTCATTGTCGATTAATCATTAATTATCCTAAATACGGGTATTTATAATCTTTAGGCGAAACAAAAGTTTCTTTGATAGATCTTACAGAAGTCCATCTCAATAAGTTCATTTTAGAACCCGCTTTATCATTTGTTCCTGAAGCTCTTCCTCCACCGAAAGGCTGTTGACCAACAACTGCACCAGTTGGTTTGTCGTTAATGTAGAAGTTTCCTGATGCATTTTCCAACGCTTTGAAAGCTTCATTTACAGCATATCTGTCTTGTGCAAATACAGAACCTGTTAATGAATAAGGTGAAGAAGAATCTACAATTTTTAAAGTTTCAGACCAATCTGCATCTTCGTAAACGAAAACTGACAATATAGGACCGAAAATTTCTTCAACCATACTTTCGTATTGAGAATCTGTAGTTTCGATAACTGTTGGATGTACAAACCAGCCTTTAGAATCATCAGTTTTACCACCGATCACGACATTTGCAACGCTAGAAGCATTAGCTCTGTCGATGTATCCTTTACATTTTTCGAAAGAATTTTTATCGATTACTGCATTCACAAAGTTTGAAGGATCTTCAGGAGAACCTACTTTAATTGAAGCAATTTGAGTTTCCATTACTTTTTTCACGTCTGCCCAAAGAGATTTAGGAATATAAGCTCTTGAAGCCGCAGAACATTTTTGTCCTTGATATTCGAAAGAACCTCTTACCAAACCAGTTGCAACAGCTTCTACGTTTGCAGAAGGGTGAGCGATAACGAAATCTTTTCCACCAGTTTCACCAACAATTCTTGGGTACGTTCTGTAATTGTGAATATTGTCACCAATCATTTTCCACATTCCCTGGAAAACTTTTGTAGAACCTGTAAAGTGAAGTCCCGCAAAATCTCTGTGAGCCATTACTTTTTCAGCAGTTTCTTTTCCGTCTGTAAAAATCATGTTGATAACTCCGGCAGGAAGTCCCGCTTCGATCAAAACATCCATAATTACTTTTGCAGAATAGATTTGTTTGTCTGAAGGCTTCCACACCACTACATTTCCAAGCATTGCCATACAAGTTGGCAAGTTTCCTGAAATTGCTGTAAAGTTGAATGGTGTAACTGCAAAACAGAATCCTTCCAAAGGTCTGTATTCTACTCTATTCCAGATTCCTGCGTCAGAAACCGGCTGTTCAGAATACATTTCAGTCATAAACTCTACATTGAATCTCAAGAAATCGATGAATTCACAAGCGGCATCAATTTCAGTCTGATGAACATTTTTAGACTGTCCAATCATTGTTGCCGCGTTTATTATATCTCTGTAAGGTCCTGCCAAAAGATCAGCAGCTTTTAAGAAAATTGCTGCACGGTGCTCCCATCCAAGGTCATTCCAAGCTTTTTTTGCGGCTAATGCTGTATTGATAGCATCATCTACATGCTGCATTGTTCCTTTATGATAAAAACCGAAATCATGAGCATGATCCTGCGGAGACTGAAGCTGAACAGTATCACCCGTTTTCACTTCTTTTCCGTTGATAATCATTGGGATTTCTGTCTTTTCTGCCCACATTTTTTTGTAAGTTGCAAGAAGAGATTTTACTTCTGCTGATCCCGGTTCGTAAGAAGTTACCGGCTCATTTACTGCAAATGGTACTTGCGAAATTGCTTTTGACATATGAGTTGTATTGTTTGTTTTTGCTTTTTTACAAATTTACAACATTTAAAATTTATTTTGAAGAATTGTCAATAGGCAATTTAATAGTGAAGGATAATAATAAAATTATCTAAACGCAAAAAAAGCTAAGTTTTAATTTAAAAAAAATGAAAATATTTTCGTTCGCAGAGGCGTTTCACTTAGCAAAGGCTTAAATTTCATTTGCTGAACGCAGTGCCTTTGCGAACGGAAAATAAACAGTTATAATGAAAAATTTCTTTGTGAACTTAGCGTTAAAATATTTTATTGAATTTAAAATCAAAGCACGAAACGAATTAACCATTCACAATTCACTTTCTCACATCTTCTCAGTTTCCAGAATTTTTAGAACTAATTTTTCTTCGTGTGTTAATCCAGCTTTTCCGTCATTTTCTTCAATAATTTCCAATTCGTCGAGATATTTTTTAATCGTATTATTCTCATAAAGATTAATGACTAAAGGATGGACGTAGTATTTTCGGCAAACGGTACTTGTATTTCCTAAATGTTCTGCAACAATATCTAAAGCTGCCTTCACTTTCTTTTTATACTGAGAATTATTTTCAGCATAGCCAATTTCTTTAAAAGCAATCAAAGCATTTACTGTTCCCGACCAAGTTCTGAAGTCTTTTGCCGTAAAATCTTCTCCGCTCAACTCTTTGATGTAGTCATTCACCATTCCTGAATCTACAGAATGTCTGTTTCCATCATCATCAAGATATTGAAACAGTTCTTTGCCGGGAATTTCTTTGCATTTCATAATCAGTTTTGCCAGTCTTTTGCTTTTAAGATTGACATTATGCATGACACCTTTTTTTCCTTTAAACGAAAAATTTATCTTTTGACCTTCAACTTTTACATGCTTTTCCTTTAAAGTGGTCAAACCAAAAGAACCGTATAGTTTTTCATAAATATTATTTCCTATTCGGATGTTGGTGCGCTGCATTAAACTGACAATCAATGCCAAAACTTTTCTCTTATCGAAATTTCTTAAAGCTAAATCTTTCTCAAGCTGTAAACGGATTTCAGGCAAAGCATACCCGAACTGAAGCATTCTGTAAAATTTTGTATGATTTCTCAAAGCACTCCAAAGTGGATGATATCGATATTGTTTCCTGTTTTTAACATCAAAACCAGTTGCCTGAAGATGACCATTATCTAAAGCACAAATCCATACATTTTCCCAAGCCGGCGGAATAACCAAACTGTTTATCCTTTTGATTTCATCTTTATCTTTAACCCTTTCATCACCTTTAAAGTATTGAAATTTTTTGCCTCTTCTTCGCCGAATAATACCGATGGCTTCTGCATCGGAAGTGTAAATTAAATTTACAGCCTTTGCAGAAGCCACCGGATCTTTCATGATTTTGATGATCTTGGAAGGTTTTAAATGTGAAATAATTTCAAGATCTGAATTTTCCATAAGATCAATTATGAGTTTTTACCCCTTGAGAATAACCATAGAATAATTCCCAAAATTCCAACAACAACGATGATTCCCCACCACATTCCAGCTTTGAAAATTGTTTCCACTGCTTCACAACTTGTAAGAAGCATTAAGCAAATAGCAGTCATGCTGTATAAAGTCCACTTTTTCATAATATTTTATTTTAGGTTTATTATTTTAAATTCGATGAAGATCTGCTCTCCAGTTTTTAATTGATTTTTTAATTTGATCTCCAGAAATATTTTCATGTAAAGCTTTTTCTAAAAGTTCTTTAAATTCATCATCATAAGCAAAACGTAATGCGGCAATTTGCCCGAAAGTAAGCTTTTCCTCCACTTCATCTGATCTTTTGTTAAAAAGCTCAAAATATCTTTGTTTAAATTCTAATCTCACCAAACGATTTTGTAATTCCAAAGCATAGTGTTGACGAATCATAATCGCCAAATAAAAGATTAAAAATATAATAACTGAAAACAGAATCCATACAATTTGATCTTCTGAATCACTGAATGTTTTATAAATTCCAAAAACTTCTAAAACCAGCAACAATGGTAGATAAACAAAGTGATGTGGCAGATAATATTTCCTATGATTATTATAGTTTTGCGTTCCCATGAAGGCGATACTGCAATAATCTTTCCAAAATGTTAATTTTTCGTAATGAAGAATTATATGTGGTATGTAAAAATGTTAAAAATTGGATATCGAAATTAATTTTCAGTCTGCAATTTTATGTTGTTTTACTTTTCTAAAAAATGAGAAATATTAATATAATATTCTAATAGAACTTCTTACTTCAAGCTTCTAACATCTAGCAAATCATTCAAAATTTTGTAAATATTTTAACTCTTGAAATCAGCTTTAATTCGTAACTTCACGTCTTTAAAATTATTAAAATAATGACTTCAAAGGAAAAAATAGCTGCGCTTCGTGAAGAAATGCAGAAAAATAATGTTGATGCATTTATAGTATATTCTGCAGATCCTCATATGAGCGAGTATTTACCTGAAGAATGGCAGGAAAGAGCTTGGCTTTCTGGTTTTCTTGGTTCTGCAGGTTTTGTGGTAATTACAAAAGATAAAGCAGGACTTTGGACAGACGGAAGATATTTCACACAAGCTCCGATTGAATTGGCTGGTTCAGGAATTGATCTTTTTAAAGACGGAATGGAAGGAACTCCTAATTATATCGACTGGATTATTTCTGAAATTCCCGCAAACGGAAAAGTTGGCGTAAATGCTTTGGCAACATCACATTCAAACTGGGAGCTTCTGTATCAAAAACTGAATGCAAAAAGCATAACTTTAGCTGATCTTCCTTTATTGAAAGAAGTCTGGAAAGAAAGAGGAACTCCTTCAAAAAACCCTATTTATACTCATCCAGTAGAAAGAGCAGGGAAATCTGTGACTGATAAAATTTCTGCTATCCGCCAGAAAATGGAAGAGCAGGAAGTTGGGATCCATGTGATTTCAAGTCTTGATGATGTTGCTTGGACATTAAATTTGAGAGGAAGTGACGTTGAAAGTAATCCTGTATTTTTAGGATATATTTTAATTACTAAAAATGATGCAATTCTTTTCACTGACCTTGAAAAAATGGAAGTTGAAGCAAGAAAACAAATGGATGAAGCGTGGGTGAAAATGATGCCGTATGAAGAGTTTTATAATCATTTAAGAACAATTAAAAACGAGAAAATTTTAGTTTCACCAAACAGCAATCAGTCGATTTTTGAAGCTTTAAAAATTGATAATACGTTTGTAAAAGCTGCCGTTCCTGGAAATCTGATGAAAGCTCAAAAAAACGAAACAGAGTTGGAAGGTTTCAGAAAAGTAATGGTGAGAGACGGTGTTGCAATGGTGAAATTCCTTTACTGGTTGGCTCACAATGCCGGAAAAGAAGCTATGAATGAATATTCTATCGGTGAAAAACTAAGAGGCTTCCGTGCTGCAGGTGAAAATTTCGTGGGTGAAAGTTTTGGAAGCATCGTTGGTTTTAAAGAAAACGGTGCAATGATGCATTACTCAGCAAAAAACGAAGGAAGCAAAGAGGTAACGAACGATGCAAGTATTTTGGTTGATTCTGGCGGACAATATCTTGAAGGAACAACAGATATTACAAGAACTTTGGCTTTAGGAGCAGTTTCTGAAGAGTTTAAAATCAATTCGACCTTGGTTTTACAGGGAATGATCCGTTTATCGATGGTGAAATTTCCGAAAGGAACTAGAGGTGTTCAGTTGGATGCGATTGCAAGACTTCCGTTGTGGATGAATGCAAAAGATTACAATCATGGAACCGGACATGGTGTTGGAAGCTTTATGAACGTTCATGAAGGACCTCAAAACATCCGAAAAGATATGAATCCACAGGAACTTTTGGTTGGAATGGTTGTTTCAAACGAACCTGGTTATTATTTGGAAGGCGATTACGGAATCCGTCACGAAAATCTAATTGCCGTAAAAGAATCTGAAACTACTATTCATGGTACTTTTTATGAGTTTGAAACCTTAACATTCTGTCCGTTCTTTAAAAATGATATTGTGAAAGAAATTCTTTCTCAGGAAGAAATTAATTGGTTGAATTCTTATCATAAAACTTGTGAAGAAAAGCTTGCTTCGCATTTAGAAGGTGAAGTTAAAGAATGGTTTTTGGAATTGGTAAGCCCGATTTAAGTATGAATTTTTAATTTAAACCATTAAGATTTAATTAAGAAGTTTAGATTATTAAGATTGCTTCGCAACTAATAATTGATCATATAAAAATGTCCTGCAAATTTGTTGCAGGACATTTTTTATTTTGCAACCGTATTTTCACGGTTTTATTTTTAGGATAAACCCTGAAAATAATCACACTCTTCTCCCCTACTTTTGTACTTACAAACCGACCACTTTATATATAAGAAAGTTTATCTCTTTTGAAAATCATCTCAATTTATGGGATGATTTTTTTATTTAAAATTGAATTATTGATTCTGTTTTCTTCTTTTATAAATCTGCCACATCAGTATCCAATAAAATAAAAGCAAAAGAGGATACGTTACAACATATAAAAATACATAACCGTGTTTTGTATAACTTTTTCCTAGACTAAAATCGATGAGATCAAAAGACAGAAAATAAATAACATAAAAAAGTATCGGAACCAATATAATCCCTACAACCAAAATATATTTTTTAGAACTTCTTTTTATTAATTTTAAATGGATAAGAAACATTCCAACAAGAGCAATCAATGCAATTCCAAAGGGATCTAGAAGTAAGAGTATTTTTGAGATAAAAGATGTTTTCTCTGAAACTGTGATTGCAATATTTTCATGATTTTGAGGCGAAATCTTCCATTGATAGATGTTTCCCTCTTTTTTCTCTGAGCCAAGATTTGAATCTTTAAATTCCACTCCGTCATCTAAAATCAGATTAACTTCAATTTGTCCAAATGATTTCCAGAATTTTGATGGATAAAGGGAATATTCTAATTTATAATTTTTGATAAACCCGTAAGTATTATATTCTAAATCTGCGTTGTATGTTACCTCAATGATATTTTCACCTTCTACTAAATCGGCAGAAAAATAAAGCAGATCACTCGGATTTACCGATACTTTATCGGATTGATCATATTTAACAAAAAATCCTGATTCATCTTTTTGAATAAATGAATATTTCTTTTTCTCGATATTTAAAAGCTCAGTGGTTTTTGAAACACCATTAACTTTCACTTCTTTTTCATCATTAAGATTAATCGCTATGAACAATAAAGGAAGCGTTTGTTTTTGAGGTGAATAGATTCGATATTTTATAGAATATTTAGCAAAATAAATTTCATCAACAGATTCTTTTACCAAACGAATATTGATAATTTCACCCTTCACTGAGGCATTTCCCACACCGTATAAGACAGAATGTTGAGAACCATCCATCCATGGTTTTGCCATATTTCCGAATAGTAACAACGGAAAAAGAAGGAAGAAGAATAATTTTTTCATCGGTTTAATGTATTAGTTTTTATCAGTTCAATATATTTTTCTCCGCACTCTTCCAATTTCATATAGTAATTCATAGAATTTCCATAATTCTGAATGATAATTTCATTTTTATATAAAACTCCATCAAGATCTTGAGGTAATGATAAATCTTTTTGAATTGGTTCTCCCTCATTATCTAGTCCACCCAAATATTCGCTCCATTCAATATTTTTGAATGTAATATAATAACCGTCTTTTTTCTCATTTAATTCAATTTCAGCATCATCTGAAAATTCTCGAGTATTGGTTTTCAACTTATACTTCAACTGATTTTTTTTGTAATATAAAGTCAGATTCATTTTGCAGGTTGTTTCTTCCTTTTTAAATTCATAGTTACCCTCAATATTGAATAACAATGTTTTTATTTGTTCTGAATTATATTTTGGAGGATTTTCAGAAACCGTAGTGATTGCAGTATCTGATTTTTTTATGGTATCAAAATTTTTCTGAGCTTCTTCGACTTCTTCCCTCTTCGGCATTCTTCCACTGTCAAAACCTGTTATAAAAATGACAGTTAAAGTGATTATACACAGCAATAAAACCGAAATTACGATAAGTATTTTCTTTGCAACATTAAGTTTAGGGATTTTTAAGATAAAGAATATCAATACGATGATAACGATTAAAACCAATGCAACGATACCCATATAAATTTATTTTTTATGAAATGATATTCTAAAATTTTCAGTCAAAACCAAATCAATAATCTGAATTGTATTTGTCTTATTTAAATCTACAAAAAAGATGACAATTTTTCATTATTCAGAGAAATTTTGAATTACAGAGAACTTTTTAGCCCTGATTGAACGGCATGTTTGAGCTCTTTTCGGGATATTTTGCGGCGGCTTTGCCGCCGCAAAATATCCCGAAAAAGCGAGTAGTGAAAGCAGGTTCCCGGCTCCTGAAAAGAAAGTTAGAAGTTGAAAGTAAAAAAGTTTGAGAGTTTGAGAGGATTTGAATAGCTGAATTTTGAACATAAAATTTTGGATGTTTTGCCATATAAATTTCCGTAATTTTGCAGCATGAATAACGATACCATTTGCGCGCTTGCAACCGCCAACGGAATAGGAGCTTTAGGAATCATCAGAGTTTCGGGAAATGAAGCATTAACTGTTGTACAGAAATGTTTTCCTTCAAAAAATCTCGAAAAACAGAAGTCTCACACCATTCATTACGGTTATTTTATGGATGAAGATGAGGCGATTGATGAAGTAATGCTTTCTATTTTTTTGGCGCCAAGAACTTTTACAACGGAAAATTCTGTGGAAATTACTTTTCACGGTTCGCCGCATATTGGGAAACGTATTCTGGAAACTCTGATGAAAAACGGAGCGAGAATGGCAAAAGCAGGAGAATTTACGCTTCGTGCTTTTATCAACGGTAGAATTGACCTTTCTCAGGCTGAAGCGATTGCTGATGTGATTGCTTCTGAAAATGAAGCTTCAAGAAAAGTGGCAATTAATCAGCTTAAAGGCGGAATTACGAATGAAATTTCGTTTTTAAGAACCGATTTGCTGAATTTTGTATCATTAATTGAACTGGAACTTGATTTTGCAGAAGAAGATGTGGAATTTGCAGATCGTTCTGCTTTAAATCAACTTTTAAATAAAATTGAATTAAAATTAAATTCATTAATTGAAAGTTTCCAATACGGAAATGCCATCAAAAACGGAACTGCGGTTGCCATTATCGGAAAGCCAAATGCCGGAAAATCTACCCTTCTGAACGCTTTACTGAAAGAAGAAAGAGCTATTGTAAGCAGTATTGCAGGAACAACGAGAGATACCATTGAGGAAGTTCTGCATATTAAAGGGCATGCTTTTCGTTTAATCGACACTGCCGGATTGCGTGAAACAATCGATGAAATTGAAGCAATAGGAGTAAAAAAGGCCAAAGAAAAAGTAGAAAATGCTGATGTTTTGGTCTATTTAGCTGATGCTGCAACAAAGGATTTTACAGATGACATCGAAATGATAAAATCTTTATTGAGGAATGATTTAAAACTGATTATTTGTGCCACAAAAATTGACGAAGTAATCCCGACTCATTATGAAAATGCAGAACAAATTTTCAGAGACGAAATTTCTCACGAATTTGATTTCATAAAAATTTCAGCTGTTGAAAATCAGAACATTCAAGATTTGAAAAATGAATTATCATCTTATGTTGAACAGTTAAAAACTTCTGAGAACAATGTTATTATCACCAATCAACGTCATTTTGAAGCGTTACAAAAATCTTTAGACGCTGTTGATAAAGTAAAAGAAGCAATTAATTTTCAAATTTCAACAGAGCTTTTAGCCTACGAGCTTAGAAATGCTTTGGAATATCTTGGCGAAATTTCCGGTGAGGTTACTAATGACGAGGTTTTGGGGAATATTTTCTCTAAATTTTGTATCGGGAAATAAAAGTTACCTAATTAACAAATCAACAACAACCGATATTCTCCATTATTTTCCACTGGAGCACGATGAACACAGGGCAAAACTTTTTGTTCGGGATGATCTACAGCCAATCTCCAAAGATTTCCTGTTCCTAAATTTGTATGTTGAGCATCAGAACTTGGTTGATAATGTAAGTCAAAGAAATTTTCTTGTAAAAAAGATTCAAAATCTTCATCATTTCCATCATGCAATTCTTTAAGTTTTTGTCGAATTTCGGAAATTAATATTTTTTGAGTTACCTGATTATTGGGAATAATATCACTTGCAGCTCCATGATAAGTACATAAAAAAGTATCAGTTCCAATCGGAGAACGGTCTACATGATAGGAATATACGTCTGTTGAAATAAAATCAAACTCATCATCCCTTTCGTAGTTTTTAAGCAAATTAAGTGAGGGAGATGCTCCGAAATCTGTTAATAACTGTATATCATTAAGAATAATATCTCTTGCAGCACTACCCTTTTCCGACAATTGTAATTCTAAAAGATTTTCAACTGAAATTTCTGTAACATTTTCTTTTAGTTGAAGTTGAGAAACAATTTCTTTAAAATCTCCTATTAAACTTCTTTCCCAACAAAGTGCATTTACGTTTCCTTCAAAATTGGTATTGACAAGCTCAGAAAATGTAGAAACAACTTCTATTTGATTATGGTCAGAAAATGTATTACTCATCATATGGAATTGCTTAGGCTATTAAATTCTATGCAAAAATAGTAAAGAAGCATAATATGAATATTCAGAATGTAAAATTTATAGCTAAAAACAATTATTCAAATAACTCCAACATCCTTAAAAATATTTTCATCAAAAATCCGTAACTTTGCCGACTACGAAAAATTTTATGGAAAGTATTCAAGTTCACGACAAAACTTTTGTTCCCTATTTAAAGGATGCCGAGATTCAGGAAATTGTAAAAGCAACTGCTTTGAAAATCTATGAAGACTATAAAGATGAAGTACCTGTTTTCATCGGTGTTTTAAACGGTGTTATCATGTTTTTTTCTGACCTTCTTAAACATTATCCTGGAGAATGCGAGATTGCGTTTATCCAAATGAGCTCTTACGCAGGAACTAAATCTACAGGAATCGTTTATCAGAAAATGGAATTAACCAAAGACGTTAAAGACCGTCACATTATTCTTGTTGAGGATATCGTAGATACAGGAAATACTGTTGAAAGTCTATTTAAATATTTTAACGAAACTCAACGTCCGAAATCTGTAAAAATCGCTTCATTCTTATTAAAACCTGATGTTTACAAGAAAGATTTTAAGCTGGATTATATCGGAAAGGAAATTCCAAACAAATTTGTTTTAGGTTACGGATTGGATTATGATGAATTAGGCAGAAACTTAGCCAATTTATACCAATTGGAAGACGGACAAATCAACCATTAAACGCTGTTGGCTATTAGCTGATAGCTTTTAGCCTAAAAAAGTAAAATAAAGAAATAAATTTAATAATAACTTAAAAATGCTAAAGGCTAAAAGCAGATAAGCTAACGGTAAAAGCCAAAAGCAAACTGCCAATCGCCAAAAGCCCTTCAACACTATGATAAATATTGTTCTGTTTGGCCCTCCAGGAAGTGGAAAAGGTACTCAAGCTCAAAACTTAATCGAGAAATTTAATTTAAAACAAATCTCAACAGGTGATCTTTTCAGATTTAATATGAAAAATGATACTGAACTTGGGAAATTGGCTAAATCTTATATCGATAAAGGAGAATTGGTTCCGGATCAGGTAACAACAGATATGCTGATTGACGAAATCAGAAAACCAAGCGATGCTGCAGGATTTATTTTCGACGGATATCCTAGAACAGCAGTTCAGACAGAAGCTTTGGAAAAAATCGTTAAAGAAGAACTGAATGATAATATCGACGTTTGTCTTTCTTTGGTTGTAGAAGATTCTCTTTTGGTTGAAAGATTACTGAAAAGAGGAGAAATCAGCGGAAGATCAGATGACAGCAATGTTGAAATCATTGAAAATAGAATAAAAGAATACTACACAAAAACAGCAGAAGTAGCCGAACTTTACAAACAACAAGGTAAATATGTAGAGATTAACGGTGTAGGAGAAATCAATGAGATTTCTGAAAAACTTTTTGCTGAAGTAGAAAAAGTAAAGTAGTTAAAAGTTATGAGTGATGAGTTATAAGTTCTTAAAATTCATTCTCATAATTCATAGCTCATAACTCATAATAAGAAGAAATGTCAAATTTTGTAGATTACGTAAAGATTCATTGTAAAAGCGGTCATGGTGGCGCAGGTTCTGCCCATCTTCGTCGTGAAAAATATATTCCTAAAGGTGGTCCTGATGGTGGAGACGGAGGTCGAGGCGGTCATGTGATCATGAGAGGAAATGCACATGAATGGACTTTGCTTCCGCTTCGTTATACCCGTCACGTAAAGGCTGAACGTGGAGAAAACGGAGCAAAAAACCAATTAACCGGTGCTTTTGGTGAAGATGTTTATATTAATGTTCCAATTGGAACGATTGCAAAGAATGAAGAGGGAGAAATTGTAGGAGAAATATTAGAAGATGGTCAGGAAATCATCTTAATGGAAGGCGGTAAAGGTGGAAGAGGAAATGAATTTTTTAAAACATCTACCAACCAAACTCCCAGATTTGCACAACCAGGAATGGAAGGTCAGGAAGGTTACATTGTTTTCGAACTTAAAATCCTAGCTGATGTAGGTCTTGTTGGTTTCCCAAATGCCGGAAAATCTACTTTATTAGCCTCTGTTTCTGCTGCAAAACCCAAAATTGCTAACTACGCATTTACCACATTAACTCCCAACTTAGGGATTGTTGATTACAGAAATTACAAATCTTTTGTAATGGCAGATATTCCTGGAATTATTGAAGGTGCTGCAGAAGGTAAAGGTCTTGGTCACAGATTCTTAAGACATATTGAAAGGAATTCAATTTTACTATTCTTAATTCCTGCAGATTCTGAAGGTCATTTTCAGGAGTTTAAAATTCTGGAAAACGAGCTGAAGGAATACAATCCTGAGCTATTAGATAAAGATTTTATTATTTCGATTTCTAAATCAGATCTTTTGGATGATGAATTGAGAAAAGAAATTTCAGCAGAATTTCCAGAAAACAGGCAACCTTTATTTTTCTCAGGAGTTACCGGAGAAGGATTAGTTGAGCTGAAAGATGCTATTTGGAAAAGACTTCATGGATAGAAAGATATTCTTTTTTATAATAATTTTAATTCATCAATTTTACTTTTCACAAAGTAAAGTTTTATCAAAAATAGACAACCTCGAGACAACACTTGAGGTTGAGTCTTTTATAAGATCTCAATCTAAAGATAAAAGAGATTATTTATCTCAATTTGAATTAAGAACAATTGGGCGTTTTGATGATAATAATCTGTCAAAAAAAATTAAAAGATCTGCAGATAGTTTAGGCATTAACAAAAGCTTTTACAAAGGAGATTTCAATCATGACGGTAGAACCGACTTAATATTTATAGGCGATGATAAGTCTTGCCAATCATCTCGAAAAAATAGTGACGGCACGAACAGTTGCAATACAAGTACTAAAGTTTTTTTTGATTTAGGAAATACCTATATTTTAAAAAATCTTCAACCCAATCATAGTGATTTTGTAATTCCTGTAATTTCAAAAATTAATGGCCAAGATTATATTACTGTATTTTTTGAAGAATTTACTGAAGATTTAGAAGCTTCAACTTTTAGGTATAATTCTAAAATTATTAGTAAAACACTAGACTACAAATTTAATAATTTTGTTGAATACAACCCATATCCTACATCACATTTCATCCAAAAAATAGAATATTCTACTGGTATGTGTTACGGAACATGCCCTATGTTTAATATTGTCCTTAATAAAAATGGAAGGTCTACATTTATTGCTAAAGCTTTTAATTTTATTGATGATAACAACCCTAAATCTCAAGAAAAAGCTTATAAAGATTTAAACAAAAATAGAAATGAAGGGAGTTTTGAGGCGCAATTAAATATAGAAGATTTTGCTAAAATTGAAACTATACTTAATTATATCAATTTTTCTAATCTTAGTGATAATTATTTTGTTAATTGGACAGATGATCAAACATCTAATCTAAAAATAACTTACAACAACGGAGAAGTCAAAACTATTGAAGACTATGGTTTATCTGGAACTTATGGCCTAAAACTTCTCTATAAAAAGTTATTTGACATTCGATTCAGTCAAGAATGGAAAAAGATAAAATAATCTTTGGAACGTTTATTGACAGAAACTTTTCAAAATTTAAAACAATGAAATATTTATTAAGTCTGTTTGCAATTGTTGCATTATTTTCTTGTCAATCGCAGAAAATGCAGTCAAAATACTCAACTATAGAGTATGAAGCAGGAGCATGTTTTGGTTCTTGTCCGATTTTCAAAATGACAATTAATCCGGATCGTACAGCAGTTTTGGAAGCTGAACATTTTAATTTTTCTCAAGGATTTTCTAAAGGTGAATTTGACAAGCCAAGAGAAGGAACTTTTAAAACAACCATCAAAGAAGAAGATTATAAAAAATTGACTGCTCTTCTTGATGATTTAAATGTAAAAAGTCTTAATGAAAAATATGGAACACGAAATATTACAGATTTGCCAACTTCTTATCTGAGAATTAAATTTTCAGACGGTACCGCTAAAAATGTAGAAGATTACGGAAAACGTGGAACCGAAAAACTGACTGCAGCTTATAAATTTTTTGAAGATTTGAAACATAATCAAAAGTGGGAAAAGGTTCAGTAATTTTTGTTAAAATAATTTAGACTATCTTTGCAGTATATTTCGCGGCATTCTCAGCCAAATAGTAAATGATTTTACTTAAAAATTCTGTTAAAATTTTTAGCAGATTTGCTAAAAATGATGAAGTATACTGCTTCAACCGCATTATTTTAATACACAATAAACATTTTGTTATTTACAGACTTAAAATTGATTAAGCCCATTTTAGATGCGCTTCAAACTCAAGGTTACGAAAAACCAACACCAATTCAGGAACAGGCGATTCCATCAATATTAGAACAAAGAGACGTTCTAGGTACAGCACAAACGGGAACAGGAAAAACAGCAGCTTTTGCCATCCCAATTCTACAAAATCTTACAGAAAGAAAAGGACCGAAAAGCAATCATATAAAAGCATTAATTCTTACTCCAACGAGAGAATTAGCGATTCAAATTGAGGAAAGTTTCAATGCATACGGAAAAAATTTACCTTTAAAACATTTGGTAATTTTTGGAGGTGTAAAACAAGGAAGTCAGGTGACAGCTTTAAGAAAAGGTGTCGATATTTTAGTGGCAACTCCGGGAAGATTGCTTGATTTTATTGCTCAGGGAATTATTTCTCTTAAAAATCTTGAAATTTTCGTTTTAGATGAAGCCGACAGAATGCTTGATATGGGTTTCGTACATGATGTAAAGAGAATCATTAAACTTTTACCTCAAAGAAGACAGACACTTTTCTTCTCGGCAACAATGCCTACAGAAATTCAAAAATTGGCAGATTCTATTTTGAATACTCCGATTAAAGTATCTGTAACCCCAATTTCTTCAACTGCAGAAACTATTAAGCAATCGATCTATTTTGTAGACAAGGATAAAAAGCTTGATCTTCTTACTCATATTTTACAAAACAATATTTCGGAATCTGTTCTAGTTTTCTCAAGAACAAAACATGGAGCCGATAAAATTGCTAAAAAATTATTAGCCGGAAAAATCACCACAGAAGCGATTCACGGTAATAAATCTCAAAATGCGAGACAGAATGCTTTAAATAATTTTAAATCAGGGAAAACGCGTGTTTTGGTGGCAACCGACATTGCAGCAAGAGGTATTGACATTGATGAATTGAAATATGTCATCAATTTTGAACTTTCAGACGTTGCAGAAACTTACGTTCACAGAATTGGAAGAACCGGTCGTGCCGGATCTGAAGGAAGTTCACTTTCATTTGTTGATGGTTTAGATTTGCTTAACCTAAGAGATACAGAAAAATTAATTGGGATGAAAATTCCTGTTGTAAAAGATCATCCTTATCATACCGATGATTTGACTGTAGAAAAAAGGGACTCAAATAATAAACCTTTTACTCCAAGACCAAAACCTGCAAATCCTACTCAACAGAGAAAAGATGCCGGTTTTAAAAAGCCGAAAAATAAAAATAATTTTTCAAGAAATAAATAAAAGTAAAGCCTTCCGATTTGGAAGGCTTTTTTATTAGTATCAAAATTTCGTTTTGTATATGCTTACCGAATCATAATTTATCTGCCAAGTTTTTGCCGGGTTTTCATATTCTTTGATTTTAAGAAGATCCTTTTCTTGTAAACTGTCGGTCACACTTTTCTTCATGGTGTTTTTAATATAAAAAACATTTCCTGATTTTTCTTTTTTGATATTTAAACCCATGAAATAAATCTCCTTTTCATTTTTGGCAAGTCTGCTTGGAAAAAGAAGATAATTAATTCTATTTTTTTTGAGATAATCTTTAAAATCCCTGTTATCAATATCTTTAAAAAATGTAGGATTTCCAACTAAAGCATCCGCAGGAATAAAATTTAAATCAGAATAAAATGCGAATTTGCCTGGAAAATCGTAAATATAAATACGTGATTTAAAAGGTATCAAATTTGTGAGATCTTCAGAAATTTCTTTCATTTTATCCACTTGCTTTTTCTCAACTTTAGAATCATTCCCAAATAAATTTGACATAAGACTTACGTTGGTGGTAAGTTTCATATATCCAAAAAAACAAATTAAAATAACCAAAAAAGATGAGAAGAATGTCAAAAAAACTTTATTACGGGTAAAAGAAAAATTAAATCTAACAGAAATATCATTTATAAAAAAGCCAAAAAGCATAAACTGCGATACAAAATACCATTGCCCAATCTGAGATTGATAAAATATATTGTAAAAGAAGTGCAACAGACAACCTATAACAAAGCTAATCTTGAGAAATCTTTGCTCGGTTTTACTGTTTAAAAATAAAAAGACCAAGTATAGAAAGCATCCTGCAAAACAGAATTTAAATAATATTCCAAAAGGAATTTCATCTGTAATGATCGGAAATGAACTTTTAATTTTACCACTTATTGGCACTGCACTTTCAAAAAGATAAATATTTGAAAGAAGATACGGTAAAGATAAAAATGAAAACCCTAAAAGGATTATTATTAAACTTTTATAATTCCAATTGCGGAAGTTCCAGTAAAAAAATCCAAAAGGTATTATAATAAAAATATGGTCAAGTCGTGATAAGAAAACAAGGCTGCAAATGAAGCCAAAAACTACATCATTTTTAAATTTTCTCCAGACAAAAAACAATAATAATGATAAAGTAAAAAATGCAAGATGAGCTTCTGTAAGGTACAGTGCACCAATACCAAAAAATATAAAAGTGTAAAACGCCAAACCTAAAATCTTCCCTAATTCTGAGTTTTTGAATACCGTCTTTTCTAAAAGTTTAAAGCCACTAAAAATAAAAATTACCTGAAATAGCCAGAGAATATTTAATGCAAATTGTTTATCAAAAGGATTCAGAAGTTCTGCTATTACGCAAAAGACCATCCATAAAGGATGAAAACCATTGGTAAGATAGAGATCATTAAATCCCATAAAACCATGATGAACAATATTATAGGCAATCTGAGGATAAAAAAAACCGTCATCAACCGGAAACTTTGCCGGATTTCCTAAAAAGAAAACAGAAGAAAGTAAAAGTAGATAATGAAAATTCTTTTTAATAAATTCCATGGTTGATTATAATTAGTTTACACTGTCTAACTGTAAGTTTAAGTTTTCCGAAATCAGATAACAATAACCAATAATTGCAAAAGGTAATGCTGAAGCTAAATACGTTATTCCAAGATGATTGTAGACAATTCCGTTTAATGAAGACTCAATCAGGAAACTTCCAATTAATAAAAAATAAATTAACGCTGAATAAAAAAATACCTGCTTAATATTTTTAATAAAAAATGAAATAACAGCTGTTATAATTATGAAAAAAAGCATGATAAATTCACTCCCCTGTCCTTGTGTTTTAAGTGGATTATATTGTTGAAGATATTCAAAACTTTTAACAGGAAAAATAACTGTTGCCAAAAGTAAACTGAAACTAATCATGAAACCAATAATGGCTTTTAATTTATCTGAATTATTTGCTTTGAAAAATGGATTTAAAAGAAATAATAGAAGCGGAATAATCACAAGACTTCTTGTAAGACATAGAAACCCTAAAATAAGTCCCAGTAAAAAAGGTTTCACAAAATAATTATCCGGAAACTTTTTATGCCAAAAAACAATAAATGATGCTGTAAATATAAATGACGAAATAAAATCACTTTTACAGATTATTTCATAAATAAAAGATAATGAAGAAATCAATAAAAATGCAGCTACAAAACGAATATAATTACCTTTAAACAATGCAAAAATAGTTATCACAAATACAACGAATGCAAAAACCTGAAGATAACCTACATTCCCAATTAGATAAAAACCAACGGCAGCAAGTAATTGTCCCGGAAGATAAGAAGGCATTTGACCAATAAAATTAGGCTTATCATAAAAGAAATCGCCTTTCAGCCAATCTTTTAAACAATATTCAATAGTTTGCCAACGATCGATATTAACTTTATACGGACTGTCTATTAAATGACACAAAGCAACAGAGACAGAAATAATAATTGCTAAAAAAAAATATAAAACAGCTTTAGAAATCTTATTTTTTTTAATAAAAAATGATTCTGCTTTATAGATTAAAATATGAAAGCCTAAAAAGACACTAACTAAAATCCAAATAGAAATTTTTTCTTGTCGAACACCGTATTTTATAACAAATAATAAATTTACAGTGAAATAAATAATGAACAAAGCTAACTTCATTATGCTATTTTTATTAATGAAATTGAATTGATTCATTATTGGCTATTTAATTTTATTGAAACATTTTCTTCGCATTCTCACTCGTAATCCTATCAATCTCAGCAAAATCTGTTTTATAAATATCCACAAGTTTTCCTGCAACTAAATCTAAATACGAGCTTTCATTTCTTTTTCCTCTAAAGGGAACAGGAGCAAGATAGGGAGAATCTGTTTCCAGAACGATTTTATCTAATGGTATTTCATTCAAAAACTGATCGATTTTACCATTTTTAAAAGTCACTACTCCACCGATTCCCAAGATAAAGTTCAAATCTAAAGCGTGTTTTGCCTGTTCTAAATTACCTGAAAAACAATGGAAAATCCCGCGTAGCTTATGATGCTTTTTTCTTTCTAAAACTTCAAAAGTTTCGTCAAAACTTTCTCGGGTATGAATTACAATCGGTAAATCTTTTTCGATGGCCCAGTCAATTTGCTGCTCAAAAGCTTTTATCTGAATATCTAAAGTCGATTTATCCCAATATAAATCAATTCCTATTTCCCCGATTGCCGGAAAATGTCTTTGGTCGAGGTAATTTTTTACAATTTCAAGTTCTTTTTCCCAAGATTCCGGTTTTACGTAACAAGGATGTAATCCCATCATTGAGAAAATTTGGTTTGGATATTCACTTTCCAGTTGAAGCATTTTTTCGTGAGATTCAGAATCGATTGCGGGAAGATAAAATTCATGAATCCCTTTATTTAAAGCTCTTTGAATAGCTTCTTTTCTATCTTCATCAAATTCTTCAGCGTATAAATGCGTATGTGTATCAATCATTATTTTAAAATTTCAAAAGATCTTCGTAAGGATTTTCTAAATTCAAAAGCATTCCGAAAGCGGGCTCGGTTTTTATTCCTTTTTTCTTAAGATCTATTATTTTTTGTTTAAACTCCTCTCCTTTTTCCTGCAAAATTTTGTGTTCAGCAATCATGTGGAGATAAGCATTTTGTTGAGTTGTAGGTTTATTTTGTCCGAAAATTTCAATAGGAAAATCTTCCAAAATAAAATTAAGAACAATACATTTTTTGCCATTGATAATCGGGTAATCTACTTTTACTTCTATATCTCCGGGAATAAACCGGCTAAACATTAAATCATCCAAAAAGTCTTCTTCAAACTTAAGATCAACCTCACAAATAATATCTAAATCACTCCCTTCAATATCAATTTCAATAGGAATTGTTCCGGCTAAAATCGGTGAATAGAACTCGAGCTTTTCAAAAAGTTTATTTCTTGTGAGAAGTTCGTAAGCTCTTTTCTGTCTTTCATTTCCAACTTTCAGATAATCAAGTTTTGTAAAATCAATCATCTGAAAATATTTTATGCTTTACTTTCTGCCGCTGAACTTCAATTCTTTCATTTAATTTTTCTTTAAATTCAATGAATTTTGGATCTTTTTCATCATCAGTTCGATGTTCTAAAGCTTTATTAATTTTAAAATTTTCTTTGATAAAATCTTTAGTTTCATCTGAAAAATAAGCTTCACCAAATTTTTCAAAAATATAATTGACTGCCTGAGAATTAGGATGAATTAAATCATCTTTATAAAATCTGTAATCTCGCAAATCATCCATTAAAATCTCATAAATCGGAAGATAATGACAGTTTTCAAACTGAGAAATCACTTCATGAACCGAAGTAATTAATTTTGATTTGCTTAATTGATTTTCAATCATTCCGTCTTTGGTATGACGAACCGGCGAAACCGTGAAAAGAATCTGCACATCATCTTTACAAATATCAGTCAGGTTAATAATTGTATCGTAAATAGAATCTGTTAATTCCTGATTCGTCAAAAGTCTTTTCTCAAAGAATTTCTGTGGAATTTTATGACAATTGGCAACTAGCTTTTTTTTAGGTTCAAATTCATAGATAAATGAAGTTCCATAAGTGATAATTACCCAATTAGAGTCTTGTAGGAAATGATTTCCTTCCTCTATTTTTGAATTAATTTTATCTAAAGTCTGATGAATAAATCTTGTGTCAAAACTTGTGTGATGATCTAAAGAAATAAATTCATCATGATAAGTAATTAATTCGTCTTCATGGTAAAATTCTGAATCGTGAAGTCTTTTAACCGAATTATTAATAGAAAAAGGATTGAAAATTGTTCCAAAAGGATTATTAACCGTCTGAATCTGACCTTTTTGAAATAAATCTGACATTTCCGAGGCAAAACAAGAACCTATTGAAAATATTTTATCTTCAATCTCTATTTTTTTCTGCGACGGCTTTATGTCAACTTCGGTACGGAATTTCATTTTGTAGGTAAAAGGTTGCAGATTTTAGGTTATAGGAAAACTATTAACTGCAACCTAAAATCTACTATCAAAATTTAACTTTCTCTTCTCAGCAAATAGTTTGCAAGTTCAGAGAAAGGCTTTTTCTTTTCTTCCGGAACATCTATTTTAGCTAGATAGCTTTGTCCGATCTCGTTATGAGATTCGATCAAACGTAATGCTTTTTCATCAACTCTCGTTCTTCTGAAAATCTTTTCAACACCGTAAACTTTATCAATATTATCAGTCTTTTTAGAATACCAATAATCTAATTCTTTACGCTCTTCATCCGTTCCGTGCTCTCTTGCCAGAAGATAAAGTACCGTTTTTTTATTTTCATAAATATCTCCTGCATGTTTTTTACCAAACTGAGCCTGATCACCGAAAACATCCAAATAATCATCCATAATCTGGAATGCAATACCAATATGTTTTCCGAAATTGAAGATTGCTTTTGCATCTTTAAACTGCGCTTTTGCAATCATTGCTCCAATCTCAAAAGAAGAAGCACTTAGAACCCCTGTTTTATAAGTAATCATTCTGATATAATCATCAAAAGTTACATTTTCCTGAGTCTCAAAATTGATGTCGTATTGTTGACCTTCACATAAAAGCAAACCTGTATGAGTAAAAATTCTGATACATGCTTTAAAAATTTCAGGCTCCAAATCTTCAAAAAACTTATAAGCTTTCAGCATCAAACCGTCTCCCGAAAGAATTCCTGTATTAAGGCCGTGAATGGTATGAATTGTTGGTTTGTTTCTTCTTAAAGGTGCTTCATCCATAATATCATCATGAATCAGCGTGAAATTATGGAAAAACTCGATTGCCAAAGCAGGCTTAATCGCTTCTTTTAAATCACCTCCAAATAAATCACAAGCCATTAAAACCATAATCGGACGGAGACGTTTTCCACCGTGCGAAATGATGTAATTCATCGGCTCATAAAGCTCTGTAGGTTTATCTTTAAAAGTATATTTGGTAATGGCATCAGCAACAATCTGTTGGTAGGTGTCTAAAAATTCCATAAAATCTAATAGTTTGAACAAAAATACGATTTTCTGAGGGGTTTTAAAACAAAAAACTCTATCTGTTAGGATAAAATTTCTTTATCATTAAGATGAGTTTCTCATTGCAAAAATCAAATTTCAAAATGCATAGTGAGCAATTTTAAAATGCAGGTGTGCTTTTCAAAAATGGTTACTTAGCTTTTTAAAAATGTACGCCTGCATTTTCTAAAAGCTCTCAAGGATTTGTCTAAGTCGTCGAGAGCTTTTGTCATAATCGTCGAAGGGATTTTTCTAAAACCATCAAAACAGTACAATTATGATGAGTATTATAACAAAAAAAACTTTGCCCAAAAGAACAAAGTTTTAATTATAATAAAGATTTTTATTTAAGTCAAATAAGTAATGGCTAAATAAGTAATTCCTGCAACAATTGCTGAGATAGGAATCGTTAAAACCCATGCCCAAAGTAAACTTACAGTGATTCCCCAACGTACGGCAGAGATTCTTTTGGTAAGACCAACTCCGATAATTGAACCTGTAATGGTGTGTGTTGTAGAAACCGGAATACCAAAGTGATCAGTAATGAAAAGCGTGATTGCTCCCGCAGTTTCCGCACTTACCCCTTCCAATGGAGTTACTTTTGTAATTTTCGTACCCATTGTTTTGATAATTTTCCAACCTCCACTCATTGTTCCCAATGCAATGGCAATGAAAGAAACTAAGGGAACCCACATATAATGTTGAGAAAAATAATTAAATCGATCTGCAGCAGGAATATTCAGATATTGAGGATCCTGCAACATATTTACGTGGTAGTAAATAAGAGCCGCGCCAATGATTCCCATTACTTTCTGTGCATCATTCAAACCGTGTCCTAAACTGAATAGAGCTGAAGACGCCAACTGAAGTTTTTTGAATGCTTTATCAGCTTTGTAAGGATTTGATTTTTTATAAAGGTGTACAATGATTAAAGTGATGATAATAGAGATAACCATCCCGATAACCGGTGCCAAAAATATAAACAAGAAGATTGGGATTACTTTGCCGAATTTCACAACATCCTGCGTTGTAACTTTCATAATCGCTTCTTTTACTGTTGCAAACATTCCCAAATCTGGTTGGGTTGCAACAACTTCACGATAATCCATTAGAAAAGCATGCATAAGAGCCGCCCCCAAAAATCCGCCAATTAAAGTGTGAGATGATGATGAAGGAATACCAAACCACCACGTCAAAAGATTCCAGGCAATGGCTGCAATAAGACCTGAAAATATTACTTCAAGAGTAATAAAGTTTTCGTTTACGGTTTTTGCAATCGTATTACCGATTTTAAATTCTCCGATAATGTAAACAGCGATAAAAAATGCTGCAAAATTCCAAAGTGCCGCCCAAAGTACTGCCTGAAATGGCGTAAGAACTTTTGTGGAAACAATTGTTGCAATAGAGTTTGCCGCATCATGAAAACCATTGATATAATCGAAGATTAAAGCTAAAGCAATAATAACCGTAAGTAAAATAGGAAATTCCATTTCTGTTATATTGTTTTATGCGTATTTAATCATGATGTTCTCAATCGTATTGGCAACATCTTCTGCTTTATCTGTTACTACTTCAAGATAATTTAATACTGATGAAATTTTAATGATATTAATTGCATCATTTGTTTCAAACAATTCTACCATAGAATTTGAAAGAAGATCATCTGCAATGTTTTCAATAGAGTTTACTTTAATACAAGCTTCTTTTACCTGCTCCATATTTTTGAAACCTTTAAGGTTTTTCATTGCATTCTGAATCTCAAGACAAGCTTTGTGAATCAATAATGAAAAATCTGCATAAGCTTTCATCAAAGGAGATTTGTAAAGGAAAATATACTTTGCAGAAGCATAGATATAATCTGCGATGTCATCTAAACCTGTTGCCAAAGTGTGAATATCTTCACGATCGAAAGGTGTAATGAAGTTTTTCCCCAATTCAACGAAAATCTCGTGAGTAAGTTCATCATTTTTGTGCTCATAGTCGCTCATTAATTTCAACATAGAATCGTCGTTAAGATCAAAATCTTTGATTCCGTGATTAAAATCGTTAGACATAGCAACCAAGTTATCTGTAACTTTTTCGAAAAGCACAAAAAAGATTTTATCTTTCGGTTGAAAAGCGTGGAAAATATTACCAATGCCCATTTTATAGTATTTATAATTTCGTGTGCAAATTTCCTAAAAAACCATCTTACCAAAAAGCTTCTCGCGTTAATTTTTGTTCACATTGAGGGAATATTTGTTCACATAAAACAACAAAAAAGCCGACAAAATTGCCGGCTTCAAATATGTTTTAAGAATAAGATCAGTTCGCTTCTTCAGCTCTCATATCTTTTCCTTTGAATTTCATTGAAGAAATATTTCCTAAAAGCTCATTTTTGTAAGATTTTTCAATCTCAAAGAATGAGAATTTCTCAAGGATTTCGATGTTACCGATTTCCGCTCTCTTACTTCCTTTGCTTGAAGTAGCTTTATTGATGATTTCTAAAACATCTAGCTTTTTCAATTGGTCTTTTTTACCAAGGTTGAAGAAAAATCTAGTCATATTTTCGTCTCTCTGTCTTGGTTTTCCACCACGATCACTTCTACCTCTGTCGCTTCTTCCGTCACGATCTCCTCTTGGCCCTCTGTCACGATCACGATCTCTTCCTCTGTCACGGTCTCTACCTCTATCACGATCTCTTCCTCCTCTATCATCATCTCTGTTGCTCATTTTCTGCTCAGACAAATCTTGTCTGTCTTTGTAATACAAAGCCATGTCTTTCAACTGGAACTGTAGCAATTGCACAACCAATTCTTCTTTAGTGAAATTACTTAAATCAGGAACAAGACTTTGATCAAATTCAAAGATATTTTCGTGCTCTGTCATAAGTTTTTCAAAAACTCCTTTTACCTGAGCTGAAATTACTTCGTCACCTGTAGGAATTTTCTTCTCAACAATATCAATTTTCGTCGTAGATTTTATCTGCTTCAGCTTTCTGCTCTCTTCAGGTTTGATCAATGACATAGAAATACCGTCTTTTCCTGCTCTACCTGTTCTACCACTTCTGTGAACAAATACTTCAGGATCATCTGGTAATGAGAAATGGATAACGTGAGTTAATGAATCTACATCCAAACCTCTCGCTGCAACATCTGTCGCAACTAAGATATCGATATTTTTCAGCCTGAATTTCTTCATTACTGTATCTCTCTGCGCTTGAGAAAGATCACCATGAAGAGCATCTGCTGCATAACCATTCTGCATCAAGAAATCGGCAACTTCCTGAGTTTCCATTCTTGTTCTACAGAAAATAATTGAGTATTGATTAGGGTTTGAATCTATCAATCTCTTCAACGCCTCCTTTTTATTACGATAACCAGCAACATAATATTCATGCTTGATGTTCTTTTTAACTTCGTTAATAGAACCAACAGAAATTCTGTGAGGGTTTGTCAAATAATTTTTAGAAATTCTCTCTACTTCTTTGCTCATCGTTGCGGAGAACAAGAAAGTTTGTTTCGTTTCTGGAGTTTCTCTCATAATTGTTTCCAATTCGTCTTTGAAACCCATAGAAAGCATTTCATCTGCTTCATCTAAAACCAACCAGTGAATTGCTGAAAAGTCTAATGCTTTTCTGTTAATCAAATCGATTACTCTTCCAGGAGTACCTACAATAATTTGCGGCTTTTCCTTTAAAGAACGCATTTGATCCATAATACTGCTCCCTCCATAAACCGCTGTAGATTTAATGTTCGGCATGTACTTCGTGTAATTTTTTATGTCTTTTGCAATTTGAAGACATAGTTCTCGCGTCGGACAAAGCACCAAAAATTGGATTTTGCGACTCGTATCGTCAATCATATCCAAAATCGGAAGCGAAAACGCTGCTGTTTTGCCTGTCCCTGTCTGCGCAAGTGCGATTAGATCGCGAATATCTGAAAGAATGAAAGGGATAGTCTGTTTTTGGATTTCTGTCGGGCTTTCGTAACCCAGTTCGCCAACTGCCTTCAGAATATCAGGACTTAAATTGGACTCCGTAAATAAATTCATTAAATATTATAAAATTTTTTGCAAATATATAACTTTTTTCTGAATACTCAATTATGTAATATTAACGAATTAATAATTTTATTTTAGAAAACCTTAATCATTTTTATATTTAAACAAAAAAACCACATCTTTTTTATTTTTAATTTAAAAATTTTTCAACATTAATTAATTTTATTGAATTATACATTTTCCTTAGTAATAATTATGAATGATTGAAAATTTTACAAGAATCCATTTTCAATAATATTATTTACATTTGAGTAAAATATAAAATATGGCATCTCAGCTTTCAGCAAAAATATTCGATTTCTTAAAGCTTATTGAAAAGAATAATAACAGAGATTGGTTTAATGAAAATAAAAATCTTTTTCTGGAAGCACAATCAGATTTTCAGGATTTTGTAGAAGAACTAATTGCTGAAATGGGAAAATTTGATGAAAACATTTTAAAACTTGATGCAAAGAAATCTTTACTAAGAATTTATCGCGATACCAGATTTTCAAAAGATAAAACTCCTTATAAAACCTATTTCGGAGCCTCTTTGGGAATGGGAAAAATGAATTCGAAATCAGGATTTTATTTACATGTAGAATCCGGAAAGTCATTTCTTGGAAGCGGAATTTATTTACCCGACGCTCCTATTTTAAAAGAAATCAGAAAAGAAATTTCATTGTTTAAAGATGATTTCATAAAAACTATTGAAGACAAAGATTTTAAAAAATATTATGGTGAACTTGATCCGGAACACAAACTTAAAAACGTTCCGCAAGGTTTTGAAAAAGAAGATCCGATGGCAGAATTTTTAAAAATGAAAAGTTTCATCGGGGTTCATCATATCACAAACAAAGATTTAATGGATAAAAATGCAGTAAAAAATGTCTCAAAAATATTTGAAGCAGCAAAACCGTTGAATGATTTTCTTGACACCCCAATTTTAAATACTCAAAATTAGACAATAGCCAAATTACAACTGATAATCAACTTATTACAATTGCGATTTTTTAACACCAATTTAACATTTTTCATTACCTTTGCTGGTCGTCAAATAATCACACATGTCTTTATACCAACAATTAGCCGAAAAACTGCAGTATATCAGTCCAAGTTTTTACAAACAGAGGTATTTTAAAAGTTTAAAAAACCTTACGAAAGAAAATTTTTCAGGACGAAATGTAGAACCGGAATTGGTTTGGATTAAAGAATATTTACAAAACGACGCTGTAATTTTCGACATCGGAGCAAACGTTGGAACTTTCCTTTATCAGTTTGAAAACAAGCTGAATCACAAGAATATTTTTGCTTTTGAGCCTAATAAAAAACTCAACATCAGACTGAAGAGACTTTTTCCGTCGATGAATGTTTCTTCTGTGGCACTTTCAGATGAAAATACAACAGCAAAGTTTAAAGTTCCAATTATTAAAGGAAAAATAGTTGCTTCAAGAGGAACGCTTAATACTTCTTACAAAGAAAAAGACGAAGAAAACAGCTATACAGAAACTGTAGAAGTGGTAAAATTGGATGATTGGACGAAATCTAAAAAAGTCAACAAGATTGATTTCATCAAAATCGATGTAGAAGGAAATGAAATGAAAACACTTTTTGGTGGAAAAGAAACCATCCAGAAATTTAAGCCAACTTTAATGGTTGAAATGGAACAGAGACACCACGAACAACCCATTTGGAATGAAATTTCCGAAGTTGAAAACTGGGGGTTTGAATCTCATTATCTTAACCGAAAAACTTTCACTCTCGAAAAATTAACCGAAGAAATTTTACTTAAAAATATCAGCGACGAAAAAAATAAAACAGAATACATCAACAACATTATTTTCCTTCCTAAAAACATCTAAAATCTAAGTATGAGTGTAGTTGCAAGGCAGGGTTTTAAGTATTCGATTATAGGATATGCCGCGACGCTGATCGGGATGTTCTCGATTTTTATTTTCACAAACGACCTCTTTTTTTACGGAACATTACGATACATTATGTCGGCCGCAGAAATGCTGGTTCCATTTGTCGTTTTGGGAATTTCTTATTCTAACGTAAAGTTTTTTGGGAGAGCTCACGAAGATGATAAGCACCAAAATATGTTATCACTTTCTTTAGCATTGGTTTTTATCAATTTTTTCCTGTTTCTGATTATCTTTTTTCTCATCCCAAGTGTTTACCCGGATTTTACAAAAATGAAAATTTGGGAGAGTAAAAAATATATTCTACCACTTGTTTTAACGCTTTCTTTGTGTGCAATTTTCAATAAGTACATTTCCAATTATAAAAGAATTGTTGTTTCTAATATTTTCGATAATATGTTACCCAAATTAGCCAATCTCGGTGCATTTTGTTTGTTTTTTTATTTTCAGTTTTCAGAACAAGTTGCATTGGCATTTTTCTTTGGAATGTTTGCTTTAATGCTTACAGGGTACATTTATTACACCAACAAACTTGAAAAAGTAAACCTTGATTTAAGTAGAGATTATTTTAAAAAAGATAATTTTTATAAAGAATTTGCAGCATATAGTTTCTTTGGATTTTTAGGAACTTTCGGAAATCATATGGCAATTAATAATTACATGATTGGTGAGTTTATTGGTGAAGAAGAAATTGCAGTTTACAGCATTTTATTAGCTTTAATTTCTTTGATTTCTATTCCACAATTGGGTTTATTTAATATTTCTGCGCCATTAATCAGAAAAAATTTAGCTGATGGAGATATGCTGGAACTCGACAGATTCCATAAAAAAACATCTTTAACGATTTACTTTTTAGGAGCTGTTTTATTTGGATGCATTATGGTAGGATTTCCTTACTTAACTCATTTTATGCCTAATAAAGGAGATTTACTGAGAATGTACGAACCGGTCATTTGGATTTGGGGCTCTGCAGTTTTAATGGATTTGGCAACAGGTTTTAATGGAAATATTATTTCGCTTTCAAAATATTACAAATTCAACATCATTGTAATGCTTTTATTGGCTGGATTAACAATTGGATTAAATTGGTACTTCATCCATCATACAGATCTTTCTTTGATCGGGATTGCTCTATCTACGGCAATTTCGGTGACTATTTACAATCTTATTAAAGTTGTATTCAATTATTTTGTGTTTAAAGTTTCACCTTTTTCTATTGAGATGATTTTTGTTTCGATTATCTGTACTTTGGCGATTACAGTTGCGATAGTTTTACCGGTTTTTGATAATAATTTCATCAATTTAATATACAAACCAGCCGTTGTTTTATTGCTGATTTTTATTGGAAATCATTTCACAAAAATTTTCCCTATTGAACAATATATCAATATGAAATTTATCAAAAGTATTCTTAAATTTAAATAAGTCGAATTAGCAATTGTTCTAAATTCTCAAGAACATTTTTTTTGCTGTAATCTTTCTGAAAATCAAATTGATGATTTTTCAACTCGTTAAATTGTTGAATAATATTTTCTTTCTCAGGAACAATAAATTCAAGCTTTGATGAATAGTTTTTAGGAAAAACAGCTATTTTACCGAATTTGATCGCATCACCAATATTCCCCGTCATTTTTGTTGAACCATAAATTTCTTCTTGACTAAAAAACTCTGTTTTCTGTTGAATCGGGCACCAAAGAACATCTGCTTTTTTCATCCAAATTTCAAAATCATCCTGGGAAACTCTTTCTGTAAAATATTTTAGATTAAATTTCTCAGCAATCTTTTTAATATTCTCAAGCTCCTCACCTTTTGCTTTTCCAAGAAAAACAAAGTCAATATTCTCACCGCCATCAGATTTTTGAATTACATCTAAAACATGGTTATAATCACGTCTTTTTTGAGAAACTCCACCCGGAATTAGAACTGTTAGTTTTTCATTTTTATTCTGAAAAAATTCTTTAGAATAAAAAAGTGGTAGAAACTGATGTTCTGATGTTGAAAATTCTTTATCTAAAACCAAAAGCTGACTGGCATTTCTGTAAACTTTTGAAGAATTAAACAAACCTTCTTTCCACCATAATTTCAGTCGGTAAAGAACATCTTCTTTAAAAATATTTTTAATTAAATCTAATTTGGAAGCTTTAGAAAAATTAAGATTATGAACAATTACCGCAGTTTTATATTTCTGAGTAATATTTAAAAAAGTGTTGAAATAACGGTGAACAGTTCCGATAATAACCAAATCATATTTCTTCGTTTCTAACTGATCTAAAATCATCGAATTATCCGACAAAAAAACATTTTCATTACTTTCATGAATTTGCTTTTTAATCTTTTCCGAAAAATAATAATCCACAGAAAATCCTTTTGAATCTTCCATTAAATCCATAAAATCTGCAGCGATTTCTGCATGAGTGTCGATTTCTATGTAGGCTATTTTTTTCAAACTGAAAATTTACATTTTAGGTTTTGGCTAAAGCCAATTGTATTAATTTTATTTAAAAAACGGGCTAAAGCCCGTTCCTATTGAATCATATCTTAAACCATTTCTTTTTAAACTGATTCCAGCGTTGCTGATTAATCACTTTTTGCTCGTCTTTAGAAATTTTCAGTTCAAGATTTTGAGATTTACATTTTTCGTAATAACTAATGATTTGAAACAGAAACGAAGGCGATTTTATTTTCAACGCTTCTTTTGCAGAAGCAACATAAGTTAGAAATCGGTTTAATCCTAAAAAATAAAAATATCTTCCGTAGTAATCGGCCGGTTTTATAGTGTAATCCGCGCCTTTTACTTTAATTAATTTCACATGCAATTCAGGTAAAACCACTTCTTTCCAGCCTAAATTCTGCAACAAAATTGCATCGATATTATCCCAACCTAAAGTTTCACGCAAACCATTCATTTGTACAAAACATTCTTTTCTGTAGGCTTTCATCGGACCACGAACGTGATGTTTATTGGAGTTTCCTTCATAAACCCATTCTCCGTTTTTTTCAACATATAAAAGTCCTCCAACCAAACCGTAATCTGGATTTTCAACAAAAGCATTTGCAACAGTTTGCAGATAATTTGTTTCTAAAATAATGTCTGAGTCGAATTTACAAATGATGTCAAATTCATTAAAATTTTGAGTCTGTAATCCGCTTTTGAAAGCTGCAACGACTTTTGAACCCGGTTGATGTGAAGATTTTTGAAGATTTATGGTTTCAAATCTAACATCGGTTTCAGTATACTTTTTAATTACTTCCGAAGTTTCGTCGGTAGAGCCATCATTTACAACTACAACTTTAAAATCTTTAAAACTTTGTTGCTTTAAAGAATCTAAAGTAAACGGAAGATTATTTTCCTCGTTGTGAGCAGGAATTATGATTAAAAACCTCAACTTATTTTTTAATTTTTAGATTTACTTCAAACAGAAAATCAGGGCTTTTCAGCTCTTCAAATTCTTTTGTTTTAAAATTTTCTTTTGTAAAAACTGCGCACATTGTATTGGCCACATGATATAAATTTGAATGAAATTCTGTTGGCAATCCATCTAAAATCCCTTTGAAAACATCATATCGTACTTTCTCAGGATTGAATGCGTAATCATGCCAAACAACAACCGAATTTTCGTGTACAAGACTTTCAAAAACCTTCGCAGTGTCATTTTTCACCATTTCATACGAGTGATCTCCATCGATGAAAATCAGATCATATTTCTTATTTAAATCTTTAAAATCAAAAGTTTTAGAATTACCTTCCAAATGAAGAATATTCGGATTTTTTTTAGATATAATTCCATGCAATTCAGCATATCTTTTATCTAAACCTAACGTATTTATTTCTTCTTTTGAAAGATTAAAAGTTGTGCAATCTTTAATAATTTTGGCCACATTCCAAACGCTCTCACCTCTCCAGGTTCCGATTTCAAAGTAACTGTTTTTGCCTTTCGCCAATGTCTTCAACAAGGCCAAATCTGTAGGCAAAGATCCTCCATCTAAAAATGCCAAGTCAATGCTTTCATCAAAATCTTCAGCCAAATCAGTAAAATTAATTTGCGGAAGACTTTTTAAATGAGGATATTTTTCAAGAAACTCTTTTTTTCTTGATTCATTGTCATTAATTACCAAATTGAGCAAACTTGGTTTCTGCGCAATATTTTGTAAAGCCTGAAAAGTTTTCTTTATTTTACTCACCAGATACTATTTATTGTGTGGTTTCAGCATATTTTTAGGATCAAGAATTTCATCTAAACTCTCCTGTGAAAGCAAACCATGTTCAAGAACCAAATTGTAAACACTTTTACCGGTTTCCAAGGCTTCTTTTGCAATTTTTGTAGATTGTTTGTATCCGATATAAGGATTTAAAGCAGTTACGATTCCGATGCTGTGTTTTACCATATTCAGACAAACGTCTTTATTGGCGGTAATTCCGACAACACATTTGTCACGAAGCGTGTCTAAAGCGTTGCAAAGGAAATGGATATTTTCCATGATGGCATGAGAAAGAACCGGCTCCATGACATTTAACTGTAATTGTCCGGCTTCTGCTGCGAAAGTTACCGTAAGATCATTTCCGATCACTTTAAAACAAACCTGATTTACTACTTCCGGAATCACAGGATTTACTTTTCCAGGCATAATTGATGAGCCTGGCTGCATTGGAGGAAGATTTATTTCAGATAAACCAGCTCTTGGTCCTGAAGATAGCAACCTTAAATCATTACAGATTTTTGATAATTTTACGGCAAGACGTTTCATTGCAGAAGAATAAATCACGTAAGAACCTGTATCCGGAGTTGCTTCAACTAAATTTGGCGCAGAAACAACAGGATAACCAGTAATTTCAGCCAAATTTTTAGCGCAAAGAATTGCATATCCAATTGGAGCATTAATTCCTGTTCCAATCGCAGTTGCACCCATATTAACCTCAACAAAAAGATTAGCGTTATTATTCAGTTTTGAAATATCTTCTTCCAAAGTTGCTGCAAAAGCCTCAAATTCCTGTCCCATCGTCATTGGAACCGCATCCTGAAGCTGAGTTCTTCCCATTTTAATCACATCCTGAAACTCTTTTCCTTTGTCACGGAAAGCTTCAACAATGCTTTGAAGTTTTTTCACTAAAGTTTCGTTCATCTGCAACAATCCCATTTTGATTGCCGTTGGATAAGCGTCATTTGTTGATTGGGATAAATTGATATGATCGTTTGGTGAACAAAATTCGTATTCACCTTTATTTTTTCCTAATTTTTCTAAAACTCGGTTTGCAATCACTTCATTAGCATTCATGTTAATCGAAGTTCCTGCTCCACCTTGAATCATATCTATCGGAAACTCACTGTGAAATAATCCCCCAATTAATTCATCACAGGTTTCTGCAATTTTAAAATATAAATCCTGGTCTAAAAGCCCTAATTCGTAATTGGTTTTTGCTGCAGCTTTCTTCACGAACGCCAAACCTTTGATAAATTCTGGATATGATGATAAAAGCTGTCCTGAAATTTTAAAATTATCAATAGCTCTTTGAGTCTGAACACCATAATAAGCACCAATCGGAACGTTTAATTCACCGAGAAGATCACTTTCCTGTCTGAAATTTTCCATTAAATGATATTTAATAGTTTATTGTATTTAATTAATAAAAAACGCACCGTAAAGATGCGCTTTAAAAATTTATTTTGTTGGATATTTTTGATTTAAAGCTTGAAGAATTGCCCATGTTTCGGCATCCATAATTCCGTTATAGTTTTGAGGACGGAAATGATATTGTAATGCTTCAATAGTTTTTTTTGTCGCATCATCCCACTTTCCGCTGCTGTCAAGAGCATAACCAAACTTTTGCAATGCCATCTGAATTGTATAAATAAATGCGGCATCATTATATTTTGTAGAAATATCAGTTTGTGCCGCAGTAAGCAAAGTTTGTTTTGCTGCTTCATCATACCACATTCCTATTTGATAATCATCATACAGTTTTTTCCAAGGGAAAAGTGGTCCCGGATCTTGCTTTCTAGTCGGTGCAATATCTGAATGTGCTAAAACATTGGTAGCAGGAATTTGATATCTCGTCACAATATCCTTTGTTAGAGCTGCCACTTTTTTGATTTGATCATCACTAAACGGTTCAAAAGTTTTTGCGCCAGTTGCATCTGCCTTATAACCCATGTTTACAATTTCAATTCCTATGGATGTATCATTAAGGTTTTTATCGGCACGCCAAGCGCTTACTCCCGCATGATAAGAACGTTTATTTTCATCAACTAATTGATAAATTTCGTTGTCACCCAAGTTATTGACTAAATAATGCGCACTTACAGACTGTTTTGTAAGAACTTCAATAGATTTATCATCCGGTAAAACCGTGTAATGCAAAATCAGATATTTTTGTCTGAAATTTTGGGCAATCGCAGGGAAATGCGTTTTTACAACTTTATATCCCGCAGGTTTTGCCGACACGATGGAACCATAACTTGCGGTGTTATCATTTTTCGTAACATCTGCAATATTTGTAGTAAAAAATTCCACGCCATGTTCTTTTGTGACTTGTGGTTTTATTTTTTCCTGTGAATCAGAATTAACAGCTGTTTTTGGCTGTACGACAGCTGTTTTAGTACGATAAATATTTTTATTATTATTTTTCTGCGATGTACATGAAAAAACCAATGTACTTAAGCCGATGATATATAATGTTTTACGCATCAGATTAGATTTTTAATCATTTATAAGCGTAAAAATACACAATTTTTTCTTGAATTTTATTTGGTAAATAAAGAAATCTATTCTATATTTGCACTCGCAATAACGGAACAGCGATCTTTACAAAAACGTTATTATTGGAGAGTTGCCTGAGTGGCCGAAAGGACATGTTTGCTAAACATGCGTACTGGTAACGGTACCAAGGGTTCGAATCCCTTACTCTCCGCAGCATGACTTATTCGGGGCGTAGCGTAGTCCGGTCATCGCGCCTGGTTTGGGACCAGGAGGTCGCAGGTTCGAATCCTGCCGCCCCGACTGTTTTAGTAATTTTCTCAAAATTACAAATGGGTGCGTAGCTCAGCTGGATAGAGCATCTGCCTTCTAAGCAGACGGTCTCAGGTTCGAATCCTGACGCGCTCACTTAAAACTCATAACATCTGTTGTGAGTTTTTTTGTTTATAGTAATTTCATGTGTTTTTGCTATATACTTTATTCAAAATCTCTTGACCAATATTACATTGGACATTCTTGTGAAGTTTTACAAGAGAGACTAAGAAAGCATCTTTCAAATCATAAAGGATTTACTTCAAAAGCTAAAGACTGGATTATTATATATTCTGAAAATTATAATTCTAAATCTGAAGCTTATAAAAGAGAATTTAAAATAAAAGCTTGGAAGAGTAAATTGAAAATAATAAAGTTAGTCGAAAGCTCAACTAGATAGAACATCCCGATTTTAATCGGGACAGTCTCAGGTTCGAATCCTGATGCGCTCATATAAAACTTACAACGTTTGTTGTGAGTTTTTTTTATTTATATTTTCTAAAGATTATCCAAATCCGGAACTCCATTGCCAATCATTAAGTAAGATTTCACTCATTATTAAAACCATAACTTGATAAAATATTCTGCAAAAAGTTTCAATCCACGCTCTACTTTTTCATTAATATCTTTAAGCTCTAAGTGTTTAAAATTCTCGGGATAAACTTGATATTCGAAGGGAATGATCATTTCACCTAATATCTCACTCCAATACTTTTCTTTTTCTGCAAAAGATCTCTTCTGAGAAAAATGTTCAACGTTTGAAAAATCTGGAACTGAAGGCGCACTTTTACTGTCTACTTTATCTTTAAACTCTTTTAATCTGGGATAAATAAAATCTGACAGTGTATATTTCAGATCATAAAGCTCTTCTTTTGTCATTATATAAAATTTAAAAACCACCGTAAATATACAGTGGTTTTCAAATTTATGATTAAAAATTTTATTTTAGTTTGTAAGAATTTCCGTTCCAAAGATAGGTTTTCGAAACCTTTTTCTTCTTCTCCCGATCTTTCTCATCTTTTTCCATTTCCTCCATTTTAAAAATAAAAGCATTTGGAACTCCACCTTTATCATTCGGGAAAATAAATTCTTCGGAGTGATAATATACATCGGCATCTCCAACATTCATTAATTGTGGAAGAGCAACCAATTTTTTATCTTTAAAGAAAACATATTGATCATAACTTGCAATTCCGCACGCTTCCCCCGAAACAGTAGCTTTAATAGTCAATTCTACATTTTGTAGTTTATGATTACTTTCAATATTGAATGTTCCATAACTCAGACTTTCACCCGAACCTGTTTCAAAAGAAACCTCATCAATTAAAATATTTCCTTTAACAACTTTTACAGAAGCATAATTCTGTTGAATATTAATTTCAGGATATTCTTTATCTTTTTTATTAACTGTTTTTGTTAAACCAAAAAGAAAATCGTAGCCATTTTTATTTCTAAAACCCACACAAAGATTTCCACCCCAAATGTAACCTTCAGAAGTTTTATCGCCTTTCTGATACGATATTTTATACCAATTAGCTCTTCTTTCGCCCAATTTTAAAATAGTTTCATCTTTTTTAAGAATCAAAATTTGCTGATTGGTTTGCAAAGAATCCAAAATTTGAGCATTGACATTCGGAGATCGTCGAATTCTCGTCCAGTCGGTGAATATTTTCTGGGGTTTATTTTCTTCAAAACTGAAAACTCCGTTTGCATAAACGTAATCTTCTTCCTGCGCAGAAAAAATCTGAACAGTGAGTAGAAATAAAACGGTGAATAAGCTTTTCATAACTTAAGGTTGAGGCTAAGTTTAAGGTTTACGGTTAGCTACTTCTTTTCAAGTAATAAACTTACCCATTCTTCTCTCTGCAATTTCTTTTTCAGTTCTAAATTGTTTTCTTTACAAACTTCAAGAATATCGTCAACATCAAAGAAACACAATCCTGAAAGCAATAATTCCCCACCTTCATTCAATACAGAAACGTAAGTCGGAATGTCTGAAATCAAAATATTTCTATTGATATTCGCCAAAATAATGTCGTAATTTTCTTTTCCTAAATTTTCTGCAGTTCCCAATTCAATATCCAATTCTACCCCATTTCTTACAGCATTTTCCTTTGAATTTTCAACTGACCATTCGTCGATGTCAATTGCTTTTGTATCACCTGCTCCGATTTGTTTTGCATAAATCGCTAAAACTGAAGTTCCACAACCCATGTCCAAAACTTTTTTGTCATTGAAATCAATATCCATCATTTGTTGGATCATCAAATGCGTTGTTGGATGATGTCCCGTTCCGAAAGACATTTTTGGCTGAATGATAATTTCGTGCATTCCGGGAACAGATTCGTGAAATTCGGCTCTGATTAAAACTTTATCATCAATATTGATCGGCTCGAAATTCTTTTCCCATTCTTCGTTCCAATTGATATTCGGCATTTCTGTGAAAGTATACTCAATTTTCACTTCTTCATTTTGGAAAAGTGGCAAAGCTTTCAATTCTTCTTCTTTAAATAAATCTTTCTGAATATATCCTAAAATACCATGAATTTCTTCCGTGAAACTATCAAAACCTATCTCAATAAGTTCTGCCATTAATATATCACTCCAAGGCTGAAGCGGGAAAATCCTGAAATCGAATTCTAAATAATTTTGCATGTGAATAATTTGTTGCAAAAATAAAACTTTAAAAACGGAATACTTTAATGATTTTAGATTTAAATAACAAAGATTAAATCAGTAAAACAAAAATAAACTATGAAAACATCAACTTGATTTTAAATTTACACAACATCATAATTATTGGTTCATATTTTGAATGAAATTCACTTGAAAAATGATTTCATTTAAGCTTTAAATATTTTGATTTAAAAGAGAGATGAGCCAAAACTAAGTTTTAATACTAAATAAAACTGTATTTTTGTGTCACCAAACCCAATATTCATAAGCCTTTCATGGAAAAGTTACTCAGCATTTATAATTCGATAGAAGGTCTTTCTCAGGAAGAAGCAAATTATCACGTCAATAAATTTGAAAGAATGGTTTTCCCTAAAAAAACATTGATTTTAGAGGAAGGAACCGTCGAAGATTACCTCTATTTTATTGACAGCGGAATTATCCGTTTTTTTGTAAATAAAGTGCATCCAACAGAGCCTTCCAAAGAAATTACATTCTCTTTTATTGCTGAAAATATGTTTTGCAGCGCTTATGATTCGTTCATTACGAGAACTCCATGTGCATATAATGTAAAAACTGTTCAGGAAACGGTGGTTTATAGAATTCATCATGATGATTTGCAGGAATTGTATGAAAGAAGCAAAATTGGAAATTATCTGGGAAGAATTTCTGCAGAAAATCTTTATGTAAGAAAAACTCAGCGTGAAATCTCATTATTAATGCACAGTGCAGAAGAGCGATATTTAAATTTAGCAAAAGCTTACCCAAAATTTATTCAGGAAATTCCGTTAAAACATATTGCTTCTTATATAGGAATCACTCCACAAGCGCTAAGCCGTATCAGAAAACAGATTTTATGAACATAGGTTCATTTTTTATCCCGAAAATTATCTGTTTCTTTGCCAACAAATAAAGGAACACAAGTGATGAAATTTCTTTATTTCAAAATCAATGAAATATAACATCATCACAGTGTAAGAGATTTTTAAATTTATTTATAAAATCTTTAGCTGAAAAAAACATAATCCCGGAAGACCCTTTCTAAATTTAAATTTTAGGAAGGGTTTTTCTTTTTGCAAAAAATTAAAATGTGTATTTTTAGGCAAAATTTTTAAATAATGATAAAACGTAATATTCTTATTGCTTCGGCTTTCTTCAGTTTTTCTTTAGGAATGGCGCAGCAATACGGTGGAATGTGGATTCCTACGGAACTCAATGAAAAAGAAATGAAAGATCTCGGTATGAAAATCTCTGCAAAAGACATTTTCAATACTCAAAAACCGAGCATCAAAGATGCAGTAGTACAGTTCAATGGTGGTTGTACAGCCGAAATCATCTCTCCGAAAGGATTATTACTTACCAATCATCACTGTGGTTACGGGCAAATTCAGGCGCATTCTACTGTACAAAATGATTTGCTTTCCAACGGTTTTTGGGCTAAAAATATGGGAACAGAACTTCCAAATCCGGGAGTTACCGTAGATTTCATTGTTGACATTAAAGATGTTTCTGCACAGATTTTAGAAAGTACAGATAATCTTCAGGATCAGGATTTAGCTAAAAAAATTGCCAACAATATCGAGGTTTATAAAAATTCTCAGAAAATTGAAAGCTATCAGTCGATTTCTGTGAAGCCAATGTATTATGGTAATAAATATTATGCTTACGTCATCGAAACTTACAAAGATGTACGTTTGGTTGGAGCACCGCCACAAAGCATCGGAAAATTCGGTTCAGATACTGATAACTGGGTTTGGCCAAGACATACGGGAGATTTCTCGATGTTCAGAATTTACGCTGATAAAAACAACAAACCTGCAGAATATTCAAAGGACAACGTCCCTTACGTTCCGAAGCATTATCTTCCGGTTTCCATTAAAGATAAAGCTGAAAATGATTTCACATTCGTATTTGGATTTCCTGGAAGAACAACAGAATACCTTCCGGCAATTGCAGTTGAAAAAATCATGAAAGAGATTGACCCTGCAAGAATTGCTGTGCGAGATGTTGCCTTGAAAACTTTAGATGAAAAAATGCGTACAGATGATGCAACGAGAATTAAATATGCTTCAAAATTCGCATCTGTAGCGAACTACTGGAAAAAATGGATCGGTGAAGTAGAAGGTTTGAAAAAATCTAACGCAGTACAGAAGAAAGTAATGTATGAAGGTTCTTTGGTTGCAAAAAATCATGAAATCAAAACGACTTTAGATCAACTGAACAAGTTATACAATGACCAGGCTCCTTATGCTTTAAACAATGCTTATTACAGTGAAGTGATAAGAAATGCGGAGACTTTTGCGCTTGCAAATCTATATTCAAATTACATCACTTCTTTGGAAGCAGGAAAAATGGATGAAAAAGGCACAACGGCCTTCAAAACCAAATTGACTTCTTTCTACAAAGATTATAGCGCAGAATTAGATTCTAAAGTTACTGCTAAACTTTTAGCTTTATACGCCAACAAAACTGAAGCGCAGTTTTTACCAGCAGGTTTCGATAAATATAAAAATGAAGCGCAGAATATTGCAAGCTTTGAAGAATTGTCGAAAAATTCTGTGATTACGGGAAGAAGTCAGGTAAACGGTGCAGTTCTTAATGCAGATATTGAGAAAGCATTTTCTAATCAGGACAAATTAATAAAAACGATTAAAAAAGATGCTGTTTATCAGTTATTCATGAGTATAAAAGATACTTATATGAAAACTGCTGATCCGCAATTCACAGGTTTACAGTCTAAGATTGATGTTTTGCAGAAGAAGTTTATGGCGCAGCAAATTTCTACAGATAAAGACAGAAAATTCTTCCCGGATGCAAACTCAACACTTCGTGTAACATACGGAAAAGTAAAAGGTTCTACACCGAGAGACGCAGTTTCTTATGATTATCAGACTCATTTAGCTGGAGTAATCGAAAAATATGTTCCGGGAGATTACGAATTTGATGTTCCACAAAAACTGATCGATTTGTACAATAAAAAAGACTACGGAAATTACAAAGATAAAAGCGGTGACGTTCCTGTAGGATTTACAGCAACCAATCACACAACCGGTGGAAATTCCGGGAGCCCGGCTTTGGATGCACACGGAAATTTGGTTGGATTAAACTTCGACAGACAATGGGAAGGAACAATGAGCGACATTAATTACGACCCTCGTTTCAGCAGAAATATTATGGTTGACACGAAATATATTCTTTTCATTATCGATAAATTTGCCGATTCAAAATGGCTGATTGATGAGATGAAAATTGTGAAGTAATTTTTAAATTTCATATATTTAGAATCTATTTAGGTTTTGCTTTTGGTAAAAATTTAAATAGATTCTTTTTTTTAATAATTTCTAATGCTAAAAGATAAAATCATTCAGTTTTTTTCACAATTTGAGAGTGAAAATATTGAAAATTCATTTCCTCTTAATTACTGTCTTCCCGTTTATCATTGCGTTTCGGATGAAAACTTACCTCATCTTAATCAAATTATTAAATATAAAAACATAAAACAGTTTGAAAGTGATTTAGATTATCTTTCAAAGTATTTTCAGTTTGTAAATTGGGATGAATTTAAAGATTTTATTAAAGGAAATTTTAAACCTAAAAAGAAAATTGCTTTATTAACTTTTGATGATGGGTTGAGTGAATTTTATGATATTATTGCTCCGATTTTGGAGCGAAAAGGTATTTATGCTATCAACTTTATCAATCCTGCTTTTATTGATAATAAAGATTTGATGTTTAGATCTAAAGCAAGTTTAATTGTTAATAAAATTAAATCCGGACACATTAAAAATCAAGAAATCAACCCTATTTTTTCATCTGAAAATCATATTGAAGAAATTCTAAAAATCAAGTATGAAAACAGAATAGAGCTTGATGAAATTGCCGAAAAACTTGACATCAGTTTTGATTCTTTTCTTCAGGAACAAAAACCTTATTTAGATTTAAATCAACTTAAAGAACTCACCAGTAAAGGTTTTGGAATTTCTGCTCACAGTTGGGATCATCCTCTTTATCATGATTTATCATTGACTCAACAGTTGGAAACAACACAAAAAACATTAAATTATTTAAAAGAAAATAATCTGATGACCGACAGTTTTGCTTTTCCTTTTACAGATTTTAGCGTGGGGAAAGATTTTTTTGAAGAACTTTTTAAAAACAAAAATCTCTTCTGTACTTTTGGAAGCGCAGGAATAAAAACTGACAATATTGAAAGAAATTTTCAAAGAATACCTATGGAAACAGGTGAAAACGCTGAATTGATTTTAAAAAAAGAAATTTCGTATTACAAAATGAAAAGATTTATCAATAAAAATAAAATCGTCAGAAAATGATTCAGCTTAAAACTTTAAATAAAAAACAGCTTGCAGAATTTGTTTCGTCTGGTGATTTTGAAAAGTATGATTTTCTTCCGATTACAGCTCACAGAGCCAAGTCTCACATCAACAATCCAAAAGCGAAAGATGAACAGACATTACTTATTTTAGCTTTTGAAAATGAAGATTTAGCAGGATATATAGGATGTTTTCCGGATGAATTTAATATTAAAGATAACAGATTTTCTTATGCCTGGTTGAGCACTCTTTTCATCAGTGAAAAATTCAGAGGAAAAAGAATTGCTCAGCAACTTTTAAATAAAGTATTTGAAGAATACAATGGAAATATCGCCATAACTGAGTTTACCAAAGAAGCAGAAAGTCTCTACAATAAAATTGGAGTTTTTACTTATATTGAACCTAAAGTCGGGAAAAGATTTTATTTTAAAACAGATTTAGCAACGATAATTCCTGTAAAAAAACCTAAATTTAAATCTATACAACCTCTCTTTTCAATTGCAGATGGAGTTTTTAACGGTGTTGTTTCATTAAAAAATATTGGTGCTAAAAAACCTAATTTTAAATTTGAAATCATTGGAAAACCCGATGAAGAAAGTACAAAGTTTATCAATCAATTTGAAAGCAACAGAAATACTGACGATTTTAAATGGATGATAGAAAATCTCTGGGTTTTGGAAGGCAAGAAACCTGATGAAAGATATTTATTCTCAAGCTTTTCTCAAGTTTTTAAATACTTTTGGGTAAAAATCTATAATGAAAATAATGAATTAATCTGTTGTTCTCTTCTTCTTTTAAGAGACGGACATTTAAAAATTTCATATCTATTTTCAAATAATAAGTTGGATAGATTTATTGATTTTCTTGGCTGGTTTGTCACAAGAAATAAGGTAAAAATCCTGACAAGCTATCAGACTCAACTTAACGAAGCGATAAAAAAGAAAAGCAATTTCCCAAAGATTTACGAGAGAGATTTGGAGCGGCGATATATGTTTCACCAAAATCTAATTAAAAATCTACCCGAAAATTTCAATCCAAATTTCCAGGATGGTGACGGAGATTGTGTGATGACTTAAAATAAAATGCCGGAAAAGATATCCGGCATTTTTGTTTATTTTGAATTAAGGATTCGTAGAGAAAATAGATCCATTCGCAATCAATGCACGTCTGTTCATTTTCAAAATATCTCTTACCCATTCTGCGAAATCTTCAGGCTGAAGAACTTTCTCAGGATTTCCATCTGTTAATCCGCCTTCAATTGACATATCAGAAGCGATTGTACTTGGCGTTAAAGTTACTACTCTGATGTTTTGTTTTCTCCATTCTGCCATCATTGATTGAGATAATGAAACTACTGCCGCTTTTGAAGCCGCGTAAGCCGACATATTCGGTCCGCCTTTTAAACCTGCAGTTGACGCAACGTTGATGATATCGCCTTCACCTCTTTCTTTCAGAAATGGATAAACAGCTTTTGCCGCATAATAAACTCCAAAAAGATTGGTTTTAATAACCTGTTCCCACACTTCAGACGACATCTCTTCGATGCTTCCAAAGTCCCCGATTCCTGCATTGTTGATGAGAATATCTACTCCGCCTAATTGCCCTACAATTGATTCTATTCCTGCTTTTACATGAATTTCATTGTCTATGCTGAAAACTGCGTACGCTGCTTTTACACCCAATTTCTGGATTTCGTCGACAGTCATTTTAAGATTTTCTTCGTTTCTTCCGGTGATTCCTACATTCACTCCTTCACTGGCAAGGATTAAAGCTACAGCCTTTCCCAGACCTCTTCCACCACCTGTAACGATGGCGTTTTTTCCGTTTAGATTCATTATTTAAATTTTATTGGTACAAATTTACGAAACCATTTTTTTAAACAAGTGTTTATTAATTTGATTTAATAAAAATTAATGATCTGCAAATTCTATTTCAAAACAAAACCAACTTACGAATAAGCTGGTTTCTTGAAAGTAATATATAAAAGAAAAATTAAATTAAGGTATAAGAATTGAGTTTTCAACTTCAAATTCTTCTGTCGCAGTAAACTCATTTCCGTACATATCTTGAGCTTTTACTTCAACTTTATGTTTTCCGAGACTTAGTTTATTTCCAAATCCTCCTGTCCAAATATGTTTTGACTGTTCAGGATTTGAAGGTCTTCTTCCCGGGAACAAATCATTCGTAGTATCCCATTTGAAAACTGACATTGCAAAGTTGGGATCGATGGTTTCGTTGTATTCCATATCTTCCCATTTTCCGCCGTCGATTCTGTATTGCACCTTATCTTTTTTGCTTCCCATAAAGAAATTAGCTAAGATTTTAGCAGAAGTTTTCAACGGATGAGGAATTACTTTAGGTACATACAACTGAATCTGATAATCTTCAGATTTTCCGGCTGTTTTGTATTTAACTTTATATTCATTATCATTAAAACTGATAAAAGAATATCCTTTTGCAGTACCGTCTCTCATTGTTGAAGTTGGTAAGCCAATTTCATCTGAAGTTCCTGACCACCAATCTCCGCAGGTTGTTCCTACATTATATTCATGAAGATCTTTTGTATTGTTCCAACCTTGCGCTTTTCCATAGAAAATCTGCTGTTGAATATGCGTATGAGCCGATAAAAGCAATGCATTTTTGAATGGTGATAAAGCATCAAATAATTTCTGACGGTCAGCATTTCGGAAATTATCCTCATTATTATGATCTAATGGAATGTGAAACGAAACCACAATCAGTTTGTTTTTATCAACATGTTTCAAATCATTTTCTATAAACTGAATCTGATCTTCTCTGAAACCACCCCAATATCCTTTTCCGTCTCTTGGATCCGGATAAAGAATATCATCAAGTACCATAAAATGTACGTTTCCGTAGTTGAAAGAATAATTTGCAGGACCGAAAGTTGCTTCAAAAGTTTCGTCTGAAAGCTGGTCTTCTTTCGCATCATAATTCATGTCATGATTTCCCATCACATTGTACCAAGGCAAACCAATTTCCTTCATTACATCTGCATAGGGTTTTTGAAGACTTAAATCATCGCCCACCAAATCACCCAAACTGATTCCGAAAACTGCATTTTTCTTATTTCCTTTAACTTCATTTACAATCGCTCTTTTAAAATAATCAAGCTGTTTTTCTGTGTAGGGTTGCGGATCTCCGAAAACTAAGATATCGAAATTTTTGCTTTCATTTTGTTTGTTTAAGGCGAAATTTAATTCTTTCGGAAGTGTTCCGGTTGGCGCAGTTCCTTTATACTTGAAATCTGAAGGTGAGCCTTTTGGTTTATACTGATAATAATATTGTGGTAAATTGTTTTGATTTAAAGCAACCATATAACCGGAAGGTTTAATTACAAAAATAGTCTGTCCTTCTACGATTGGTAAACTGTATTTTCCCTTTTTATCGGTTAAAACAACCTGAGCTCCGTTGGATACGGCAACATTTTCAATACCTTTTTCTCGGTTTTCCTTTTTCTGATTTTTATTTGAATCTTCAAAGACATATCCTGAAATTGAAGTTTGTGAAAGTGCCATTGATGATATTAGCAATGACGGAATTATATATTTTAAATTCATATTGATTTAGATTATTGATTAATTTAGAATTACTGGTTCCACCACATTTTTACATTGATATTGTCACCACCCATTTGCTGAACTGCCGCTTGATAGTTTGTTGCATTTAAAACTCTGGGATTTGGCGGATACATCAATCGTGAAGGAAGCATACCATTGTTTAAAAGCCCTCCGTTATTTGGAAGTACAGGAAAACCGGTTCTTCTTTTTTCAAACCATTGCTGCTGATCTACAAAAAACAACGCTACATACTTTTGCAACATGATTCTTTCTAAAGAATTATTGTAAGCCACATTTGAATTTGCAAAATAGTTAGTTGGTACGGCTGTTCCCCATTGTTCGATTGCTGCTTTTACTCCATTTTCATAGAAAGTTTGTGCATTTCCGGGAATAATTCCTTTAAAAGATAATTCAGAAAGGATAAATTGTAATTCAGCATACGGGAAAATCAAAATATTCAGTGGTGCTTTTGCTAAATTCTGATTCATATTCGAAGGTTGATAATTAAAGGTTGTTCCATACGCATATCCTGTAGGAGCACCTTTGTAGCCAATATTTGCCTGCGGTGGAGCAATATTTTTAGCCTGACCAAAAAACAACGCCATTCTGGGATCGTTATTTGCCTTTAATGTTTCTACAAAAAACTCAGAAGCTACTCTTCCCGTCGTAAAATCCTGCGGTCTGGCAATTGGAGGAAGTAGTGGCGCAACTCCTGTTACACTTACTTTTGCCGTTTCTGCATTGCTTTGAAAAACAGGATATTTTGTAGGATCATTTACGATTTCTAAAATTCTTTCGTTGACGTTAACTTCTCCGTTTTTCTTTAATATTCTGGTTAATAATCTTAATGAAAGAGAATTACAGAATTTTTTCCAGTTTATAATTCCGTTTGCATCACTTTCTGCTTTATAGAAAATATCTGAACCTGTAAGCGTTTTAGTTGTTACAAAAAGTGAGTTAGCCGTTTTTAATTCATCCAACAATTTCACATAAATATCTTTCTGCTTATCAAATTTTGGCTGAGTGACTCCTTCATCCAGATTTGAAGCTTCAGAAAAAGGAACATCGCCGTAAGTATCTGTAAGATTAGAATAAACCCATGCATTTAGTACCATAGAAATTGCCCGATAATTGGGATCATTATCTCTTTCTGCGGCATCTCTCATGTCTTTAATTTGCTTAAGCCATTTGTAGCTGTTATTCCAAAAACCGGCACCTGTGTTTTCAGTAATATTGTATCTGCTCAAAGTGTTTCCTTCATTGGGAAAATCTAATGACACCTGCATAATATCAAATGTAAAATCATTGGCACGCATATAATTAACTGCCGCCATGTTGTACTGTATAGGAACCAAAAGTTTTGAAGCTACAGGTTGATTTATCCTGCTTTCGTCAACATTTACTTCATCCAGATTTCTGTCACAAGAAACTGAGATCATACCAATTCCTGCAATTAATACTATATTTAAAAGTAATTTTTTCATGATTAAAATTTTAAAATTTAACGTTAAGCTGAATACCTACTGTTCTCGCTGTTGGCAACTGCCCCATCTCAACACCCGGTGTAATTTGATTATCATTGAGAGTTGCAGCTTCAGGATCAAATAATGGAAACTTCGTCCACATCCAAAGATTCCTTCCGAATAATGAAAGTGTAAGATCTGTGATTTTTAGCTGTTCGGTAACATTTTTAGGAAAAGTATAGGCAATTCTTGCATCTCTTAATTTAATGAAAGAAGTGTCGAAAGTATTTGTTTCTACATTGGCCCTTCTGTAATAATCTGCGTAATAAGCCGAAGCCAAAATACCTTTTGTATTCGGTGAGAATGATCCGTCTGGATTTTGTACAACCCCATTTCCGATAATTAAACCTCCCGGATTATCTCTTCCAGCCAATGTATGACCCAATTTTCCCTGTTCTGACATCTTGTGATGCGATTGCGAATAAGCCATTCCTTTATACTGACCATCAAATGAGAAGCTCACCGTAAAATTTTTATATTTGAATTCATTTTGAATTCCTGCACGCCATTTCGCATACGCATTTCCTATTTTTTTCATCTGCGTTGGCTTACCCGTCAAACCATCTGTAGCGTTATAAATTACCTGACCATCCGGAGAATACATCAACCCATAACCATACATATCTCCCAACGAACCGCCAACGAAAGCATTATAGTAAACAACTCCACCTACACTTCCCATTGTGTAAGGTTCACCCTTAAATTCTTCTGGAAGAGATAAAATTTTGTTTGTGTTCATCGACCAGTTTGCATTTACGCTCCATGAAAAGTTTTTGTTTCTGACAGGAAACGTATTTAAAGTCATTTCTAAACCTCTGTTTCTTACTTCTCCGGCATTGATCATTCTGTTACTGTAGCCTGTTTCCCATAAAGTTGGGATTTTTACAATCTGATCTTTTGAATTGTTCTGATAGGCTGTAATCGTGTAATTGATTCTGTTTTTAAGAATACTTATATCCATTCCTGCCTCCATATTCGAAATCATGTTTGGTCGAAGATTCGGATTTGGATACAGTGACGGAGATTCTACGGATCCGTTGAAATCACTGTTGTTATAATATTTAATCAATAAATAAGGATCTGTATCATTTCCTACTTTTGACCATGAGGCTCTCAGTTTCCAATAATTAAACTTATCCGAAGTCAGTTTAAAAATATCTGAAAGGATAAATGAAGTTCCTACCGATGGATAGAAATAAGATCTGTTTTCCTTTGGCAAAGTACTGCTCCAGTCGTTTCTGGCTGTAAGATCCAAAAACATTTTATTCTGATATCCTAAAGTTGCTAAAGCATAAGTACTGTTTACCTGTTTGTCGTTTGGCTTTGCAAATTTTATAATGGTTGATATTGCATTTGGCATTGTGTAAACACCTGGTTTTAGCAATCCTTCCGCCAAGTAATCATTCATTGTATATTCAGTATAACGGATGTTTCCTCCGACCGATGCACTGAAATCGAAATCTTCGTTAAACTGTTTCTTGTAAGTAAATAAAACATCATTATTAAGATCCATTAATCTTATATGCTGCTCTCTGTACATTCCCTGAAGGTAATTTGCAGAACTCCAAGGTCTTTTTTGGGTACGCAATTCGTTATTCAATTCCATTCCGGATCTTACCATCACCTCCAGGTTTTTGGTAATTTTATAATTAAGATTTACATTTCCGGTAAGAAAGTTTTTGTCTACACCATTCAGCATTTCATAGGCAATCAGATAAGGATTATCAATAAATGAACTGAACGGGTGTACCTGATCAATTTGCTCCTGACCTTTTTTCCAGATCGGTCTATACCATGATAAGTCAACATTTGGATTCTGGAAAATCATGAAATATGAAATCGACTGATTGCTATATCCTGTAGCAGGTAAATTATCACTTTTGGTTTTATTATAATTTAATTTAATACCCATTTTTAGTTTTTCACTTAGCTTGTGATCAACTGAAAACGCTGCATTAAATCTATCAAACCCTGTATTTGGCATCATCCACTCATTTTTCAAATAAGTAAGAGAAGAACGGAATGCTGTATTGTCATTGGAAGCCTCAACCGAAATATTATTTGAAAAAGTAGTTCCTGTTTCCCAGAAATCTTTAATATTATTCTTGTAAGGCTGCCACAATTTTCTTTCTGCACTTTGTCCTTCTATTGTCGGATCATACTGAAAATAATACTGTCCTGCGAATCTTGGTCCGAAAGCACTACTCGTTCCACCTGTATTTACACCATCTGCAGAAGCTTGATATGAATAGAAATAATTTCCTTTTGTATCTTTCTGCATCGTTCCCTGACCATATTCATACTGATAATCCGGCCATTTCAAAACTGTATCGTAACTCGAATAAGAATTCAAACTTACCTGAACTTTTCCTTTTCTGCTTTTCCCGGATTTTGTAGTGATCATAATTGCACCACCCGCTCCTCTTGAACCGTATAATGCAGATGCAGTAGAACCTTTCAGCACCGTAACTGATTCAATATCGTCAGGATTTATGGTATTAATTCCATTTCCATAATCGATTGGTAAATCTGCTTTCGCTCCTGCTCCGTATGATGAGAAACCGGTTCCGGTTGTATTATTATTTAAAGGAACACCATCTACAACGATTAATGCATTATTTTGATCAGGATTCATTGAAATATCACCTCTCAATTTAATAATCGAACTACCTAATGGTCCAGCTCCCGCTGTCTGAATTTTCAGACCGGCAACTTTTCCTTCCAATGCTTGCGACCAGTTGTTGTTCTGAGTCTTTAATAATTCGTCAGACTTAATGGTTTCTGCAACATATCCTAAAGATCTATCCTGCCTTTTGATACCAAGAGCCGTCACTACAACTTCATCTATTGTTTTGATGGAATCTTTCTTTACCTGCTCTTGAGCTGCAATATTTACACTCACCAATCCCAAAACAGATAAAAAAAGTAATTTTTGAGTCTCTTTACGCATATACTTTTTTGTTTGCGCAAAATTAGAAAGCTATGACGAGCATAACTTTAATATCATTTTAACATATTTTAAATAATTTTTAAACATCATATTAATTTATGATTAACGAATATTCATAAACTTTTAAATTACAGACCGTTAAAAGAATGAACTATTTTTAATACAAAAAGTGAATTATTTTCGCATACCTTTATTGTCTTTTCCTGAGAAAATAAAACATACCACATAAATACCACGAAGTATTTTAAGTTTAAAACAATTTGTTTTTAAAGAAAAAAATCTGCCTCAGTTTGAGACAGATTTATATTTGGAATTTATTTTAGCTGAATTTTATTTCCCTTTCAACTGATCCGGAATGTTGGTCGTAACAAATCCAATTCCATGAGCTTTTAATTCTTCGTAAACTTTCATATCGTTTACCGTCCAGGAATTTGTAATCAATCCTAAAGATTTAGCTTCCGAGATCCAAGTTGGATTTTTCTGAAAAACACTAAAATGATAATCTAAACCATCTAAATTTTCACTCTTGATTTGCTCAGGAGATAATTCTCCATTTAGATATTGAACTTTAAATTTAGGTTCAACCATTTTAATTTCCTTACAGATATTTAAGCTAAACGAGATAAATTCACTTTGAGATTCAAGCTTCATATCTTTTACCATTTTAATGGTTTTTGCCACAATCTCATTTTCTTTTTCCTGAGATTTAATCGGTTTAATTTCGATAATTAGCTTCAAAGATTGGTCTTTCTTCCCTTGTTTCAAATAATCTTTTAAGGTTGGAAGCTTTTCACCGTTTGAAAGTTTTAATTTTTCCAATTCTTTGAAATCGGTTTCTTCAATAATCATTTTTCCGTGATGCTCATCATGATTAATGACCAAAACACCGTCTTTCGTCATTCTCACGTCGAATTCAGCTCCGTAAATTTTTAATTTCTGTGCATTCTCTAATGCTTTGATAGAATTTTCTGTTGTTGGAGGATTGGTTTGAAAATAACCTCTGTGTGCGATAATTTGAGTTTGTGCATTCATAAAAGCTGTCGTTAAAACTGCAAACCCTAAGATAAACTTTTTCATAATTTAATTATTCTTCTGCATTATTATTTTTTCAGTTAGAATGAAATCTATTTTAAAACTGAAATTTAAAACAATATAATGATATAAATAGATTTGAGCGCAAAGGTAGAAAGAGATTCCTGATTAGCTTTAAAATGAATTTAAACATTTCCTGAATTTAATCTTAATTTTAATCGCCATTTTCTCCGCAATACTTATTATTTTTGTTGAAAAGATACAAAACCCATGTCCGAAAACATTCAGCATAAAATTGAGCAACTAAGAAAAGAACTTCATCAGCATAACGAAAACTATTATCTTTTGGATGAACCGAGTATTTCTGATATGGAATTTGATCTTCTCTTAAAAGAACTTCAGGATTTGGAAGCAAAACATCCGGAATATCACGATGATAATTCACCTACAATTCGTGTTGGTGGTGGAGTTACAAAAATTTTTCCGACGATTCAGCATCAGTTCAGAATGTATTCTTTGGATAATTCTTACGATTTTGATGATTTGGAAGACTGGGAAAAACGTATTATCAAAACGATTGATGAGCCTGTAGAATTTGTCGCCGAGTTAAAATATGATGGTGCATCTATTTCGATTCTTTATGAAAACGGAAAACTGACTCAAGCTGTAACTCGTGGTGACGGATTTCAAGGTGATGAAATTACGGCAAACGTTCGCACAATTTCAGATATTCCTTTAAAACTGACTGGAGATTTTCCTGAAAGTTTTTTTATGAGAGGTGAAATTTATTTAACGAGAAAAAATTTCGAAAAAATCAATAAACTTCGTGAGGAAGAAGGTCTTGATCCATTTATGAATCCACGAAATACGGCAAGCGGAAGTTTGAAAATGCAGGATAGTGGTGAAGTAAGAAAACGCAGACTTTCATCAGTTCTTTATCAATTTGTTTCAGGTGAAGTTCCCACAGAATCTCATTGGGAATTGTTGCATAAAGCTCAAGATTGGGGTTTCAAAATTTCCAATCAGGCAAAATTGTGCAAAACATTAGACGAAATAAAAGAATTTATTAATTTTTGGGATGTTGAAAGACACAATTTACCTTTTGAAATTGACGGAATTGTCTTAAAAGTAAATTCATTAAAACAACAAAGACAACTTGGTTACACGGCAAAATCCCCACGTTGGGCAATGGCGTATAAATTTAAAGCCGAAAAAGTAGAAACCGAATTACAAAGCGTTTCTTACCAAGTTGGAAGAACGGGCGCAATTACTCCTGTTGCTAATTTGAATCCCATTTTATTAGCCGGAACGATTGTAAAAAGAGCTTCTTTGCATAACGAAGATATTATCAAAAAACTCGATTTACATGAAAATGATTTTGTGTATGTAGAAAAAGGAGGTGAAATTATACCAAAAATTGTTGGCGTAAATACTGAGAAAAGAACTTCCGAAAGCAAAGAATTAGAATACATTAAAAACTGTCCGGAATGTGGAACTGAATTGGTAAAAGTAGAAGATCAGGCAATCCATTTTTGTCCGAATGATTTGCATTGTCCACCGCAAGTTGTAGGAAGAATGATTCATTATGTTTCCAGGAAGGCTTTAAATATTGATAACTTAGGAAGCGAAACGATTGAACAGCTTTACAAAGAAAGACTGATTGAAAATCCTGCAGACTTTTATGCTTTAACGAAAGAACAGCTTCTTCCATTGGAAAGAATGGCTGAAAAATCTGCTCAGAATATCATTGACGGAATTGAAAAATCAAAAGAAATTGCTTTTGAGAAAGTTTTATACGGAATCGGAATTAAACACGTTGGAGAAACTGTTGCTAAAAAATTAGTGAAAAATTTCAACACGATTGATGATTTAAAAAATGCTACTGCAGAAGAACTGTGTCAGGTTGAAGATATCGGGATGAAAATCGCAGTAAGTATTGTAGATTTCTTCAATAATTCTGAAAATATCCTGATGCTTGAAAGACTTAAATCTTATGGAGTTCAGCTGGAGAAAGGCGAAAATACAAACGAGATTTTATCTAATGCTTTAGAAGGAAAAACATTTTTATTTACAGGAAAATTATCCCTTTTTACAAGAGAATCTGCTGAAGAAATGGTTGAAAAGCACAACGGTAAAAATATTTCTGCGGTTTCTAAAAATCTGAATTATCTGGTTGTTGGCGAAAAAGCAGGAAGTAAACTAAAGAAAGCGCAGGATATCGGTACGATTACGATTTTGGATGAACAGCAGTTTTTGGATTTAATAGGATAGAAAGATTAAGGCAAAGGTTGATATTCTATCTGCAAAAATTTGTAAGTATACCGAAAATTTTAGCCCTGATCGTAACGACATCCTTTTGCGGAACGAAGTGGAGCAAAAGATACAGTGAAGAGCAGGTTCCTGGCTCCTAAAAAAATAAACTCTCAGAATCTATCTGAGAGTTTTATGTTTACTGATTTTTTTTCAGCCATTCCAAACGACGCTGATCCGGAAGATGCTTTACCGAAAAGTTTTCAAAGGTTGCTTTAAAACCATTTCCATCAGGACTTGCCGCCATGAAGCCCACTTTAACGGGAATGTTGTCTTGCAAATAAGCATTTCTCATCATCACATATTCTTTATCATCAAATGAATAAAAAATTTCAACTGCATCCAATCTACGAACTGCTTTTATCCAGACAAAAGGCGGCGTTTTATCTAAAACAATCACACTCCAATCGCTAGTTTTATGGGTTACAACGGTACTTAAATTAAATTTTCCATCTACGAATTCCACTCCTGCTTTAATATAATTTTGTTCATCAATTCTCAGCATCAATCCCATTTGGTCAAAACGGGCTTTGTAATCGCCTGTAATTTTCACTTTTGTTTCAAATTCTCCGCCATAGGTTGAATAATAAAATGGAGCATCATCAACCGTAAAGCCATAATGTGAAATTCTCCAGTAATCACTTTGAGGTGTTACTGTCATTGTAAGTTTTTTATCTTTGATTTCCCATTGAGATGGCTCATTGAACCAGGTCATTTTTTCTAAAGATTGGGCTTTCAATCCTTCAAAAAAAGATAAAATCATCAAGGATGCAAATATTTTTTTTTTCATTTCTTAGATTTAAATAGTAGATTTTGATCTCGCAGATTATTGTTTTTAAATACTAAATCAGAATAACCAGCGAGAATTTAAAAGATTCTAAATTTCTCGAATTACTTTACATGGATTTCCGAAAGCCAGAACATTAGCAGGAATATCTTTCACCACCAAACTTCCTGCTCCAATTACAGTATTATCACCAATCGTAACACCGGGAAGAATGGTGCAACCGCCGCCAATCCAAACATTATTTCCTACTGTGATGGGTTTTGCATCTTCCAAACCTCTATTTCTTTGTTCCGTGTCTAAAGGATGTCCTGCCGTATAAAATCCGCAGTTGGGAGCGATGAAAACATTGCCACCAAAAGTCACTTTTGCACAGTCGAGAATAATGACATTGTGGTTGGTATAAAAATTTTCGCCAATCTCTATATTGTAGCCGTAATCACAGTAAAATGGCTGTTCGATAAGAAATCTATCCGCTGCTTTGCCAAAAAGATTTTTGATTATGCTTTTTCTTTCCTCAATTTTAGATGGTAATAGATGGTTGTATTCGAAACACAAATCTTTACATCTTTGTCTTTCCTCAACCAAAGTAGAATCACCTGCATCATATAATTCACCGGAAAGCATTTTTTGTTTTTCGTTCAGATTATTCATTGTATTTTTACATTAATAACAAAGCAAAAATAAAGGCTTTGCATTGTAATATCAATACTGAATAATAACCATTTTAAATGATTAATCCCAAATCTAACCTTCAAAACCAACTTCTGCAGCAAGATTTTTCCGAAAACGAAGAAGTAGAAAAACTACAGTTGAAAGATTGGCAAAAAATGGGAAAGGACTTTGCCCAACTCGAAAACGGAATTGCTATTTTAAGCGACCTCAAAAATAATAAAAGCTATATTTACTCGGGAAAGTTAGCGGATGAATTACATATTTTTCAGGAAAAAGATGCTCAAGAAATTGAAAGCATTTGGGAAGATGAACTTTTTAACAAACTCAATCCCGAAGATGTTTTGCAGAAACATGTTTTGGAACTTCAATTTTTTCAAATGATGAAAATGATTCCTTTTGAAAAACGCAGTGATTTTTGTGTAATGAGCAGATTAAGAATTTTAAATAGCTCACAATCTTTGATTCATAAAATGTTTTATTTCTCAAATTCAAAGCATCATAATGTTGAACTAGCACTTTGTCTTTATCATTTCGATTTCTTTCAGAATCAATCGTATTTGGGGATGATTTCCAATACTTCCAACGGAACTATTATTTATCAAACAGAAACAGAAAATTCTACTTTTCTTTCCCTCCGTGAAAAAGAAATATTAAAAATGATTAAGCAAGGAAGAAAAAGTAAAGAAATTGCAGAAATATTATTCATTAGCATTAATACAGTAAATCGTCACAGACAAAATATTCTTGAAAAAATGCGCGTTTCCAACACCACGGAAGCCTGTATTCTAGCAATGAAGATGAATTGGATTTAATAGACTGAAGTGTTTATTAATGTTTGAGTATGTATGTTTTAAAATAATGTAACTTTATTTAAAATAATAGCTAATGGATTTTTTAAAAGACCACTCCATACAAAACGAATTGTTACTGATTTTCATTTCAGTATTACTTGGTCTTTGCATCGGCACAGAACGAGAATACCGTAATAAATCTGCAGGATTAAGAACTTTTATTCTAGTTTGCTTCGGTTCATGTCTTTTTACTATTCTTTCCATCAAAATCGGGGTAAGTAATCCTGATCGATTAGCTGCAAATATTATTACTGGAATCGGTTTTCTCGGAGCAGGAGTAATTTTCAAAGGAGACAATAAAATCGACGGAATTACAACGGCCACTACAATTTGGGCAACAGCATCAATCGGAATGGCAGTTGGTTCAGGATATGTTTATTTATCCGTTTTAGGAACTGTTTTGGTGTTACTAATTTTAAGTTCACTTACATATTTTCAGAATTTCATCGATAAAAATCATAAGATAAGAGAATATAAAATTGTCGTTTCAAATAAAGAAGATCTTCAATATTGTGAAAGTTTGTTTAAAGAAAATAATCTTAAATTTATTGTTATTAAGCAACAGTTTTCATCAGAAAATTTAGTTACAATATGGCGCCTTACAGGCAAAAATAGGCATCATGATATACTGATAAAAATGATGATGAATGAAGCGAAGATAAATTCTTTTGCATTTTAAGTTCAATTTATATTTTGCCTAGTCTTTTTTAGATTATCTAATATCCAAATCTTTGTGAATAATTGTTTAGTTACTCAAAGGATAGAAAACTTGTATGAAGTGTATATACTTCTCCTTATTAAAGTCAAAATTCATCACAAGTAGGAACAAACTATAAATCTCTATTTATTTGATTAAAGATAAATGCAAGTGAAGTGATAACTTTTTCTATCCGAGCTAGGGAATATTTTGAATAAAAAAATTTTATGATTAATATAAATATTCAGATATGAGGTGAGCCTTGAACCTTGGCTCATAAAATATTGGCTTTTGAATATTTTTATAGCTTATTGAATGAAAATATATTCGTTAAGGATAAAATACAAATACTCGAATTCTATTTCAAAGATATTCACTTGTGAATAAACTTTTAAATTTTGATTTAACTTCTCAGTAATAAATCTTGAATAAATAGTTTGAACCTAAAACATAGAAGTTTATGTGTATAATGGTGTGATACTACTGATCCTTGAGTTTAGGGTATAAAAAAACTCCTCGAGTCATAAAGAC
>NZ_JAOVZW010000029.1 GCF_026460885.1 Chryseobacterium formosum | reverse complement strand
CATATCCATCTGAGCCTGTTTTAAAGTTAACATAGTTTAATTTGAAATCTCCTGTTAATGGTTTATTTGGTTCAGTTCCTATAAGCGGTATAAATGCCCCCGATTCTCCAGCAAATTGTTTTGAAACCAAAGAATTTGCATCAGAAACATAGCGGTCATGTTCTCCGCTCTCTTTAGGAACAAGATAAATTTCTAAAGGTAAAATATCTTTTATTTCATCATTGCTATTGGTATATGTACTCGCTTCAAGGTTGAGGGACTTTACTATAATTTCTCTAAATTTTGCCATTTTAATCGTATTGTGGTGTTTCTTCTGGTTCCTGGGCTATAGGTTCTGGAAACATCCATGTTCCTCCTTCATACCCGCCTAATAATGATTCCAACCCCTCGACTTCTGCAATTGGAATTTTTGTATTTTTAAGCCTAAAAGAAGAGAATGTTTCCTGAAATTCTTCTTCTGTAGGCATGTCGCCGGTTTGAAACCAACTTAATATTGTTTCTAAATCTGTCATGGTATTTGGATTTGGTTTTAAGTAAAATTTGTAGTTTGGTGATGTAAGCTGAAGTGTAAAGTTTTATAATACTTTATTTCTTAATTATTGAAGATTCAATTTTTAGTATTCTGACAGAATATACGCAAACTTCATTTATTATGCTTGTTGTTCTTCTTTTACTATTTCCCAATCTTGAGCTTCTGTAAAGTAAAGTCCTCTTCCTACTTCACCACTAATTCCATCAATACATTCTTTTTGAGTAATTGCTAAAAGCCCTCTTCTGAAAAGTTCGTTAATACTTTCTCTAAAATTTCCTTGGGTTATATCTATATTAAGAATTTCAGCTAAAGCATCTAATTCTTTGTAGGTCATTGTTTTGAATCTTGGAGGTTTTGTATCAAATGTTTTTCTTACCTGAATTGTTTCCTTAACATCGTTACCTTCTTCATCTTTAGTTGTTACTTCTTGGTCTAATACTTTACTAATACTGTCTATGATTCTCATTTCATAGATTTTTTGGTTAGGCTTGTTTTGGCATAAATCGATTTCCATTTTGATAATTCCTCTCGTAGAATTGAAAATCACGTCTTTGTTTGTTTGAATTGCTATCATATTTTATTAATTTATTTTTTACTAATTTGTGTTTAAAACATTATAATTTTGATTTAACTGGTTGATAGGCACATCTTTTACTAACCAATATTCCATCAATATTTAAGTTTATTCCGAAGCAAAACATATTTGGAACGTAAATATTCGTTTCATACGTGCTTAGATTTTTAATTTTTACTTGTGCATATATTTCTTGAATGTTAGCGGATATGCCACCTAAAGTACATATAGAACTCACATCACTTTCAGCGACCTGACCACCTCCAACAGTATTGTCGTTACTGTAAACAATTCCTAAGAATGAAATTTCGTTATGAATTACCCTCGCTTTAATAGGGTTAAAATAATCAGGGGATTTATGATATGGAACTGTTATACCAAATATTACATAATTTTCTTCTCTATTCAATTCTAAAACTTCTGAATGAATTGAGGGTATTTTTTGTATTTCACCACCGTAAGACTTAGGTTCATATCCGAGAGTTCCATCATCTTTCTGCACAATCTGTTTTGTAAATGTTGGGTCACCCTGAGCATTTGTTAAGCCAGTCATTTTAAAGCCATCCGTATTTATCTGAAAATTTCTTGAAACATAATATGTCGAAAAATCCATTTCCAAACCAGAATCTGTGATATTAAAAGTAGATTGTTTAGCACCTTGATTATTATTTTTTGAAACATAAAAAAATATTCTTGGTTGGTCTGCATACATCCAATTATAACTTACAACTAACTGACTATTCGTAGAATATGATTGGTCACTTACGCTTACTGATACTGAATCCCCATAATATTCTAATGCTTTTGTTACTCTTAGTCGATCTCCATATGGTGAACTTGTAACAAATTCTGTTTTATCAAAAGCATTATTGAACTGATTTCCTCGATATGACCTATAATGTCCATTCAGATACAAGGGATCATAAATTCCTAAATTTCCCTGATAAAATGCACCTGTTATTCTTTCTCTATATGGATCGACCCCATTCATCGGAATAAATGCCCCCGATTCTCCAGCAAATTGTTTTGAAACCAAAGAATTTATATCAGAAACATAACGGTCATGCTCTCCACTCTCTTTAGGAACAAGATAAATTTCTAATGGTAGAATATCTTTTATTTCATCATCGCCATTGGTATATGTTCTCGATTCAAGGTCGAGGGACTTTACTATAATTTCTCTAAATTTTGCCATTTTAATCGTATTGTGGTGTTTCTTCTGGTTCTTGGGCTATAGGTTTTGGAAACATCCATGTTCCTCCATCGTTCCCGCCTAATAATAACTCTAATCCCTCAACTTCTGCAATTGAAATTTTTGTGTTTTTAAGCCTGAACGAAGAGAATGTTTCCTGAAATTCTTCTTCTGTAGGCATGTCGCCGGTTTGAAACCAACTTAATATTGTTTCTAAATCTGTCATGATATTGAAAATTTGGGTTTAAATAAATTTGAAAATTTGGTATGTGTACGAATAGAGTATCTTGTAGATTTTGTAATGATTATTAAGTATACCTGAAATAATTGTAAAACCTTAACAGAAGGCTGTTCACAAAAGGAGAATCTCTAAAAATTACAGTTTGATAGTACCAAACCAGAGTCTCTCACGAAAGAAAATCCTACACTTTATTGAATATTCAGAAAAGTAAGGTTTATCCCATTAATAACTGCCTGCCTGAATTAAGATCATCATTAAAAAATACAATCTATTCTCCATAAGTTTTCAGGTATTAGTGTTTATTTTATTGTTTATATTTTAATGGAATACAAAATTGATGGCATCGAATGTGCCAGAAGAGCCTAAAATAATTTTCATTCCTACAGGACGGGATCTATAAATGATTCCGTTAATATTGATTTCCAATATTGCTTGTACAACAGCAAAAGGCTTCCTGTGTTTATATTTAAAAGACTCCGATTTATTTATGCTTCCCGAAGGTAAAAACTCTTTATAATCGGAATGAGGTCTGAAATAATGTATTGGTTCGATATCTATGATACTCTCTTTATTCTCTACAATATACTCTGATTTTCTATTCCATCTTTTTGCATCAGTCATTTTTTCTTTATAAAACCCTGCAGGTTTCACATAACCGTTTGGCAATTTTTTTCTCTGTTTATAACGTTCTATTATAATTTGGGGTTGGTGTTTTTTTATATCGATGTCACCTACAAGTTTTACATCAAGATGTTTATAATATACAACTCTGCTTAAAATATGTGAATAACCTTTTATTTCTTTAGGATTAACATCCGGTAAGCTTTCAACTATTTTATGTCCTGCACCAGAGTTCATTACATTATCTGCTTTATAAAAATGATAGTACTTAGAAGAAGTAGTTGCAGACGGTCTTATTGATAGCCCAAAATTAAACTCACTTAAATGTGCATAACTATCTATAAGCTCTGCAAACTGATTTTCGGTAGGCTGATCACCTATTTCGAAATAGGTTTTCAGTTGTTCTCTTGTGGTTAATTTATTTTTTTCGTCCATAATGTTTTTATATTCTTTTACAGCTACTTTTCGTACCAGTTATCATTCATAATTTAGAATCCAAAATTCACCTTTTTCTAGCTTATTTGAAAGTTTTTCAGTGCCTCCGTTCTGTAGTTGCAATAACTGTATCCGTTTCATATCCAAGAGATTCATCACTTGATTTCAAGGCACAAAATTCATTGTTTTTTTATTCTTGTGAAAGTTTTTAAGCCTCTCCATTCAGTAGTTGCAGCAGCATTTATTCTGAGATGAATTTTGATTGAATTTGGAAAAGAAAGTATAAGAAGTATAATTAAGAAAATTTTATTTCTTTCATCAAAAAAGCTCGGAATATAAAATCCAGGCTTTTTTATTTTCGTATGTTAAAATTAAGGTTTTATACTTAATTTTACTCAAGTCAAATTAATATTTGATTATACTGTTTATTTTATAGATATATGCACCGGAAATACTATTAGGGTTAGTATTGAAATTTCTAAAATATAAACTTTTAAAATATATATTTTTAAGAACCGAAGTATCAACAATAGTATATCCTACAAATATTGACGTTCCGACACTTAGTACAACTGTTATATTAGAGCCTTGTTTTTGTATCAATAAAGTTGCTTCTGTTGATATAGGTACGTTGAAAAAGCCTCCTACACTACTTTTTATTTGATTAATTTGATAATTACTCCCTGAATACCCCATCCAAATAAGCATATCGGTAAATAAATTAGGAGTGTCCGTTGTTGTTAAACCTAATGGGAATAAATTGTTATCATTGTTGGGATTTGTTCCAGTACAGGTTAATCCTATATTTATAATAAAATTATCTTGATTGGTAACATAACTCTTAGATAACGCACTAATCATAGCTTGCCCATTATTAGGCATGTTATTGGCAAAATCAACATCGACACTTATATTTACCCTATCATTTAAAGTATTTATATTGTCATAAGGCTCATCATTATAAGTTTTTATAGTCCAAACATTATCAGATAAATCAACAACATCTATAATATCTTTAATTTCAATAGCATTATTATGTATATAATAAGCTGCGCCATTCCATAATCTTATCTTGTATATTCCCAAAGGCAATAATTTCAAAGTGTTATCCCAAAAATTGAGCTTATTACTATCTGTCAAAGAAACGTGAGAATTGTCTATTGTTGCAACTACGGTATCGGATGAATTTAATATTTCGATAGTAAAAGAAGTGGGCGGTAAATTCAAATTAGCTCCTATTAAGGTGATGAAAGCCGGTTCAGGATCATTAGATTTAATAAATCTCGGATAAGAAATGTAAACACTCATCGTGTTGGTTGTCCAACCTCCATTCATTAACGTTTTAATTTCTATTTTTTCAGGCTCTGTAAAGCTTTGCCACAGAGCTTTATAGTCTGCGAAATCCCTATACATAAACAATCTTGATGTGCCTGTTAAATCGGAACCATAATAACGTTTATTATTATGCGTAATTTGATAAGGAAGTATTTCAGAATTTTCATCAAAAACCATTGCTTTTGCTCTTATTCTGCCATTATTTAGATGCAGCATTTCGCTTGGTGTAGTCGTACCAATTCCATATTTACCAGAATTATTGTATATATCTGATGATAAAAAATCTGTATTATTCCAAAACAAAAGATAATTGACCGTGGGATTGATTGCCCGATAACCCGAATTTGTATTATGATTTATAAAATAATTTCCAACTTCTGTTGGTTTACTCAATTTAGAATCTAAAACCATTTGCAATCCTTCAACCATCGAAATCATGATACTTGTCAATCCCGTTGGTAAATAATTACTTTTACTATTTTTCTCCCCACCTTTAAATATAAATAGTGAAAAATTCTCTTCGTCATCCGGAATAGCAATAAAATCATTCTGTTGAAATTCATATTTATCAGAATTTTCAGCAAACTCAGAAATATCTTTTTCAGACGATTCAATCAGTTCTGTAAGTCCCAAAGCTTCGATTTTATCGGCTCTTATTTTACCGTCTTTAACGTAATCATCTGCATTAATTTTGCTATTTAATAATGATTCCAGTTTTTCAACTTCTGCAATCGGAATTTTTGTATTTTTAAGCCTAAAAGAAGAAAATGTTTCCTTAAATTCTTCTTCTGTAGGCATATCGCCGGTCTGAAACCAACTTAATATTGTTTCTAAATCTGTCATATTTTTGAAAATTTAATTTTATGTGAAATTGGTAATTGAGCGAGAATTCTCTTTCAGGGCTAATTTTACTAGTTATATATAAGATTCAAAATTGATTTTCGCTTATTTGAAAATTTTTCAGCTTCTCAATTCTGTAGCTGCAGTAAATGTTATTCATCTAATAATCAAATGATTCTTCACTTAATTTCAAAGCACAAAATTCATTGTTTTTTTATTCTTGTGAAAGTTTTTAAGCCTCCCTATTCAGTAGTTGCAGCATTTATTATGAGATGTTTTTATTTGAACTAGATCATAGTTAAGTAAAAAAGGATCAGAAGTTTATTTAAAATTAAGCGTATGTCTATCATCAAAAAAGGCTCGGATTATAAAAATCCAAGCCTTACTATTTTTAACTTATATATTTTATCGGAAGTTCTCCGAAAAACAGATGATTATTCTATTTTAAAGAAGAAAAAAGCGACTGCTGCCCATTCTTTTTTAATTCCGTTGGCATAACCAATTGTACCGTGACTGCTGTTTTCCACCGTTCCATTGTCTTTGATGTAACCAATCGTTGAATGACTACCGTTTTCTACCGTTCCGTCTTTTTTAACATAACCAACCGTAGAACCGCTTTTATTTTCTATTGTTCCATCGCTTTTAATACGGCCAATTGTGCTGTGACTTTTATTTTCAACTGTACCGTCGCTTTTGATGTAGCCAACTGTAGAATGGCTTTTATTTTCAATGGTTCCGTCTGATTTGATGTAACCTGCTGTGTTACGACTTCCCGATTCAATGGTTTGTGCGCTTAAAATAGAAAGATTAAAAAGGATAGTACAAATGAATAGTGTTTTTTTCATGGTTTTTAAATTTTTAAGTTTATGATTTTTTTTTATTAAAAAATGATCATTCTCTTAGCTTATCATAACTGTAAAGTTGCATCAATTCTCTATATTTTTCCATAAATATAGCAAGTTTTCTTGAAATATAGGATGGCTAAAATAATTAAATAAATCTTCACCTACCTCAACTTGTAAACTATGTTCGAATCCTATTTAACATCACAGGCTCTTTAAATATCCTAATACTTTATTTTTCATTAGGCAAAATTTTATCTCTTACCTCTGGTTTTAATTCCCTCATTTTTTCATAACAAAAAGCGGTTTTATCATCTAATAAAAACCGCTTTTTTTAAAAACCACATCAAATCTATTAGATGTTTTTTTCTGCTTCTTCTATATTATACGCAATTCTATCATCTTGCTTTATTAAAGCTCTAAAGACATCTATAAATTTATTAAAATTGCTTTTGTCATAATGAACAATTACCGGAAATAATTGACTGGCTTGGTAATACCTTTTATTTTGTAAGGCACTTTGTATTGCCTGTTCTATTTCTTTTAAAAGTGGTCTGCAATTTTTCTTTAAAAGAAAATCTTTTAGATTGGATTCAAAAAATTTATCACCATAAATATTCAAAAAGTGTGTAATATATGGATAAAGTTCTTGTTCCGTCTTTCCATTTAATGTAGCAATATATAAGGGATTTGTAATTACATCATATACATTGTCTTCACTATGGAGTCTATGGGGTTCAAAACTTTCTTTTTCATCCCATTTTTCGGAAATAAGTCTATCTAGCTGTTTAAATCCTTCCGGTATTGCCCACGCAAGTAAAATAAGCATAGCCTGATAAGCAATATATTGATTGTCATTATGAAGAAGTAATTTTAATTTTTCAACTCTGTCCGGATCTATTTTTTCAAGGAGTTGTACTTCGTTTAAATCATATCCTTCGTTTCCTTCTTCGTTATAGTGATAAAGGAGTTTGTTTATTTGGTTATTCATTTTGTTATTAATTATTTTTTTAATATTAGTAAAGGAAACTATTCCTTCTTTAAAGATTATGTTTTTCAAAATTAAATTCCGAAATCCAAATCTCATTTATAATCAATAATTTATTTTTTAAAATATATCTTTTCTAACTACTTTCCCAAATTAAAGTTTATTGCTTCTTTTATTAATTCATTTAAGTCATTCCATTGATTACATTCTTTTTGATAGAATGGTTCCATCCAGTCATAATCTTTTATTATACAAACATTAAAATATCCTTCAATATCAAATGAAGGATTCCATCCAACATCTAATAAATTACCATTTGCCAATTCAACTTGTAGCAAATCTTCTTTTAAATTATTAATATTATCTTCGATGCCCAGCGATATATCTACTATACTTAGGTCATCAAATACTATTTTACCTTTATTTCCAATTATTTCTTTTATGTTAAATGATTTCATTATAAATTTATTTAGTTAATTTTAAATATTCTGATTTAGGTATTGGATGTCCATGAATTCTTCCTGCACTCAATTCTACCCCGCTGCGCAAAGTCTCCTGACTTTGTGCAAACTATTATTCATCATAGTTATTATATTTCCAAAACTCCTTCTTTTTTGTTACATCAATTATAGGATTATCAGCCAATTCAACTTTTAATAATCCTTTGTCATTTGCATAATTGCTTGCTGAGGAATATATTTAATGTTGTGCTTTTTCCACAATACCTGCTCTTATTGGATTTAGATGTATATAGTTCAGTTTATCCCACATAAAATGTAAGTTATATATTTCTTCTGCATGATTTCCATATTGCCAAAACTGATAGTTCTTATTTCTACTATGGGTTTCTGTAGCTTTTTTAAATAAATCAAGCATCCACTCTCTTCTGCTTTCAGGTTCTGTTTGTATAGCTTCTAAAATATTTTTGCTCGTAAATTTTTTAAAATCTCTTATCAGATCTGATAATTTGCCTTCTTTCGATTGCACTATTAAATGAATGTGATTGCTCATAATTACGTAGCCATACAATATCATTCCTTTTTCTTTTATACAATAATCTAAGGAAGAAACTACGATATCTTTATAAACTTTTCTTGTGAAAATATCTATCCAATCTACTACCGTACAAGTAATAAAATGCGGTTTTTCCTGATCTTTTATAGTATAGCCTTCTTTCATTTAGTATTGTTTTAATTTTTGTTCAAAGTAAGGAGACTCTCAGAAACGGGATAAATTTAAGAAAATTTGTTTAGGTGATATTGCTCAAAGTCAGGAGACTTTGAGCAGCAGGGGGTATAAGAATTGTGTCCTAACAAAGTTAGCAACTCCATTATTTAAATTATTCCTACATCTCCATTTTCATCAAGAATAAAAAATGTAACTATATTTTTCTCAAAATAAACCATACATGGCACATTTGACTTATGATAATCTTTTTTTCCTTCTGGGTGTGTAAACTTTTTATCTTCGTATTTAAAATTCCCATACATAGTTGAAGAATAATTTAATGTAGATGGCAACATTTCATTTTGTTGCAGCTTAATAAAAGTATCTTGAGAAATAATATTATATGGAGTCCTATATATTTCCGAATAATAAAAATCTTCTTCTGCATAAAACACAAGTTCATCATCTACAAGCTCTACTATTAATGCATTAATTATTTCTAGAGAATGATCTCCTAACAAATATTTATCAATTAATTCTTGCATTTCATCATAATAAAGTTCTGATTTTGGATTGTGTAAATCCATTTGTATGATTCCTATTGCCATATTATTATTTTATTGTTTTATTTATCGTTGCTCAAAGTCTGGGGACTTCGCGCAGCGCGGTCAAAGTCAGGAGACTTTGCGCAGTGGGGGTGGAGAAATAAAAAAGCGTAGTTTCTATTTTTAGAAACTACGTTTTAAGCTAGAAATAGACTTTTTATAATTTATCTTTATAATGATAATAGAACTCCATTTGCTCAGATAGAACATTATGAATCTCAGTCCAGCCATGGGTTCTAGAAAGATCAATAGCTAGACCCCAACACATTTCTACTCCATCCAGATCTCCTCTTTTTCCCGCCCAGTAACTTGCACTTAGTAAAGCATTCCAGCAACCTATTGGATCATTGTACTCTTCCTCTAATATTACTGCAGCTTTAATGTGTAGCTCACCTGCATAATTTTTCACTTTTCTAATAGCTTCCGTAGCTTCAAAAAGAGGATGTTTTTGTACTTCTTCGGGAAAAATTGCATATTGTTCTTCCCATTCTGAATTAAACGAATCTGATAGAGAATCTAATAGAGAACTCGAATGCCCAAGATGGATGGTATATTCTTCGAAACTGTTATCATCCCCATCAAATCCATGCGGTAATTGTGCACAATGCCAATAATGTTTCCATTTATCAACATCTTCTATTGTAATTCTCGAATAAGCTCTTTTAGCAAGAACATTGCCTATATAGTTACTCCAAAGTCCGTAATCAGCATTCTCATATTCAGGCAAATAAATACAGTCATCAATTAATTGGTCAAACAGTTCAAAAGCTTTTGCATTTTCAGATGTATTATAATAATGATTCCAAAATTCTTTGTAAACGTCTTCTTTATATTCAGAAAAATTTTCAAAACGTTCCTGATTTGATTCTGATAACAAAAATTCTTTTAAAAATTCCAGATTACCCCCTCCAAAATAATCAAAAAAAGGTTGAGATAATACCATTGTTTCCTCTATCCTTTCCTTAGCCCGTTTTCTAAAAAACTCTTTATCCATGTAAATTAAATTTGCCATAGGTATAATAGCTTTTACATTGGGAGCAAGCATAAAACATTCTTTATATACATTATCGAATGAAATAATAGAGTATTCCTGAAGCATTTTTTTGGAAGGATTTAATTGAAAAGCTAAAACATTATCCGAACGAAAACCAAAGGGCATTATGGACCAAAATCCCATTTTTAAAGACTTCATTAATAGTCTTTTTTCATCTTCATGTTCAAAGGTGAAATTGAATGTTTTTTTAATATCTATATCTTTATAGATTTTTTTTAAATCAGAATACACTTTGTTTATTTCCATAGTTATTTTATTTCTTTAATGACATGATTTTCCCATATTTCTTTTGATAATATTTCTACTTTTTCAAGAGCATCTTGTCTTACGGTCTTATCTCCTTCCAATTCTTTGTGTTCTTCTAAAGCAGCTTTTAAAATATCTAAACCATTTTTTAAAGCATGCTCAAAGAGAGTGCAGCTGTCGTATTAATCTCTTCAAGAATTTTTAATTTATGCCTTTCAATTTTACCCCGCTGCGCAAAGTCTCCTGACTTTGAGCCAATGCTTCACTCCTCATAATTATTATACTTCCAAAACTCGTTCGCCTTCGTTACATTCACAACCAGAGTATCTGCTAATTCTACAATCCACTACCGTACAAGTAATAAAGTGCGGTTTTTCTTGATCTTTTATAGTATAACCTTCTTTCATTTAGTACTATTTTTGATTTTTGCTCAAAGTAGGGAGACTCTCAGAAACGGGATAAATTTAAGAAAATTTGTTTAGGCTAATATTGCTCAAAGTCAGGAGGCTTTGCGCAGCGGGAGTTATAATATTATCGACTAATTCTTTCCATGTAGCGGTTCTTTCTAAAAATACTGCAATTATTTTAAAATTTTCATCCTCTTAAAAAAAACGAAGCTTCTAAAAAATAGAAACTTCGCTTTTATAGTATTTATAGAGTTAAATATCGTTTAAATAATGCTCCATACCATCTTTATCGTCCAATGGTTCTAGATAACGCTCAATATATATTGGCTTTTTTAAGGTTTTAAAAGAGATATCTTCTAAACCTTGACCCCCTTCAAATTTATCTTTTAATAACATTTCATCTCCAAAAATATATTTTTTAACAACCTTTAAATCATTATTAATTTTTTTTATAAATAGACATGCTCCATAAGTGAAAATTTCCTCTATTGGATTTCCTGTTGAAAGATAAACCACATAAACATCGTCATATTTATCATCTTCATAATGGCTTATTTTATAAATGTGTCTTATGTTTGATGCATCTGCATCTTTCCATCTTTCATAGAATTCTTCACTTTTTAATTCGTTGTTAGGGATCATTCCAAATTTATTGTGTAATTCTTCTACACAAAAGCTGTTCATGAAATTTAGTTTTTGGTTGTAGTCCTCTAAATTTGGTTTAATAGAAGCATTAGATGCTTCAACTTCTGCTTTTAAAAATGCAGTTATAAAATTTCTTAGTTCTTCCATATTTAATTATTTAAGTATTTTCTTTAATGTCTCGTCTGCACCAATTTCTATTGGTCTAATATTATGCCTAATCTCTTTAGTTCCATTAAGTTTTACTAACATAACTTCGTATATCACACTTTGCACAAGCCCCCGCTGCGCAAAGTTTCCCGACTTTGTGCAAACTATTATTCATCATAGTTATTATATTTCCAAAACTCATTCTTTTTTGTTACATCAATTATGGGGTTATCAGCCAATTTAATTTTTAATAATCCTTTGTCATTTGCATAATTGCTTGCTGAGGAATATATGTAATGTTGCGCTTTTTCCACAATACCTGCTCTTACTGGATTTAGATGTATATAGTTGAGTTTATCCCACATAAAATGTAGGGTGTATATTTCTTCTGCATGATTTCCATATTGCCAAAACTGATAGTTCTTATTTCTGCTATGGGTTTCTGTAGCTTTTTTAAATAAATCAAGCATCCACTCTCTTCTGCTTTCAGGTTTTGTTTGTATAGCATCTAAAATATTTTTGCTCGTAATTTTTTTTAAATCTCTTATCAGATCTGATAATTTACCTTCTTTCGATTGTACTATTAAATGAATGTGATTGCTCATGATTACGTAGCCATACAATATCATTCCTTTTTCTTTTATACAATAATCTAAAGAGGAAACTACGATATCTTTATAAACTTTTCTTGTGTTAATATCTATCCAATCTAATACCGTACAAGTAATAAAATGCGGTTTTTCCTGATCTGTTATAGTATAGCCTTCTTTCATTTAGTATTGTTTTAATTTTTGCTCAAAGGAGGGAGACTCTCAGAAACGGGATAAATTTAAGAAAATTTGTTTAGGCAAATATTGCTCAAAGTCAGGAGACTTTGCGCAGCGGGGTGGAGAAATAAAAAAAGCTGAGTTTCTAAAATAGAAACTCAGCTTTAAGCTAGAAATAGACTTTTTATATTTTATCTTTATAATGATAATAGAACTCCATTTGCTCAGATAGAACATTATGAATCTCAGTCCAGCCATGTGTTCTAGAAAGATCAATTGCTAACCCCCAACACATTTCTACCAAATCCAGATCACCTTGTCTTCCTGCCCAATAACCTGCACTGAGTAAAGCATTCCAGCATCCTATCGGATCATTATACTCTTTTTCTAATATTACCGCAGCTTTAATATGAAGATCTCCTGCATAACCTCCAACTTTTCTTATAGCTTCAGTAGCTTCAAAAAGAGGGTGTTTTTTTACTTCTTCCGGAAACATTGCATACTTACTTTCCCACTCTGAATCAAATGAATCTGCTATAGAATCCAATATAGAGTTTGACCAACCAAGATGAATGGTATATTCTTCAAAACGATTACCGTCAGCATCAAAACCATGAGGCAATTGTGCACAGCGCCAATAATGTTTCCATTTGTCTTTATCTTCTATTTTAATTTTCGAATAGGCTCTTTTGGCAAGTACATTACCTATATAATTATTCCAAAGACCATAGTCATTATCAACATCTTCATATTCCGGCAAATAAGTTAATCTCTGAATAAGTTTATCGAATAGTTCAAAAGCTTTTGTATTTTCTGGAGTATTGTAATAATGACTCCAGAATTCTTTATAAAAATCTTCTTTATATTCATCAGCATTTTCAAAACGTTCCTGATTGGATTCTGACAATAAAAATTCTTTAAAAAATTCCAAATCTCCACCTCCAAAATAATCAAAAAATGGTTTAGATGACAATATGATTTCATCTATAGTATCTTGGAGTCGCTTTCTAAAATACTCTTTATGCATAAAAATCAGATTTGTAAGAGGAATTATTCCTTTTACATTTGGAGAAATCATAAAACATTCCTGATATGTATTATTAAATGATACAATAGAAGTATCCTGAAATCTTTCTTTATTTGGATTTAATTGAAAAGCCAGAATATTATCTGCGCTAAATGCAAATGGCATTACCGACCAATATCCCTTTTTTAGAAGTTTCATCAATAAAAATTTCTCATCTCCATCTTCATATTCAAAGGTGAAATTAAATTTTTTATCTACATTTTTATCTTTGTAGATTTCTTTTAAATCAGAATGTACTTTGTTTATTTCCATAATTATTTTATTTCTGTAATGACATGATTTTCCCTCGCTGCCGCACGATTGCATCGTATGGTTTAGAAAATTATAATCTTTAAAAATCCAGCAAAACTTACGAAATATAATCCTTCAGGGTTATAGAACCTATAATTGCGACTCATCAATTATGTTTTTGATAAAGATAAAAACTTTTTAAAAAATTATTGGATAATAAAAATATCATATTAAAGGATTCGTACGATAACTAGGGATTTGTTTTATCAATAAAGCGCATAAAAAAGCGAAACTTCAAATGAAGTTCCGCTTTAATTTTAATTTTTAATTGTTTTATTCTGCATTATAATCAGCTAAGCTATTAGCTTCTTCTGGAGCTTGATATTTTTCAACAGCGATAAGTTCTCCTGGATTTTTCACCTGATTTATTTTTAAATCGTGTGAGTGACGCCATTCTGGTTCTTTAACACCAAAAGTTAAATCATATATTATTTTCATCCCCTCATTTGTTTCGGCTACATAAAAAAGTTTATTATATCCTAATTCTCTTCCAGTATTTTCTGTGTAACTTGTATAGCAAGCAAAAATTTCATCATTAACTAACCATCTTTCTAATCCTTCTCCTACTTTTGGATTTTTGTATTGCTTAATTTGAAATAAAGTTCGTGGGATTATTTTTTCATATTTTTTCAGATATCTATTAACCCAAATCTCATCTCCGATAATCCTGTCTATACTACCACCTCTTCCAAAAGGGTTGGAGTTTATTGAATGATAAAATGAGTAAGCATCTCTTTCCAATTCATTGTACTGTAAATCGGAAATTTGAATATCATATTTGCCTTTATTTGCTTTAAATTCTGCTTCAATATAATTTTCGATAAGTTCTTTTATTTCTTTCATTTTTTTTATTTTGTTCCAAATAATAAGTCTGATTCTTTTATTTCAAATATTGCAAAATCAATTTCTTCTTTATTACTGTCGTAAAGAAATACATTGTAAATCACTTCTTGGAGTCTCTTTTGGCTAGTCTTTTTTAGATTTTCCAAAATCCTTGTTTTTAACTCTTCATCAGTCAACATATTTCGCTCATCATCAGTTGTTGTATATTCCGCTAATTGTTTTCTTACTTCAGACATTTCAAATATAGTATTATCTTCAGAATACTGCAAATGTACATCCATTTTAAAATAACTCGCATCGGCAGACTGTTCGACAAAATCTCTAATTTGATCTTCTCGTCTCCTCATCGTTTTCTGATTATATTCAGCACTTGTAGCAACAATATTTTCACCTATTTTATAGCCGCTTCCTCCAAACATATTGGCAATAATATGAGCAGCATCCATTCCCGTATTCTTAACTTTCCCGTCGGGATCTTGCGTGTAACCTCTTCCTAAATCATGTAAGGTAAGTTGATCTCCTACTACTTTAGTTGGATATCCGCTTGCAGGTATATCTATAGTAAACTTTTGGTTACCTTCTTCATATCCATAAGTAATCCTTTTACTTCCTCCTTCAAGCAATTGTGTTCCTATTTTATAAGGGAAGAATTTATTATGTAGTTTTTTTCCTTTTGGGGCTGTTAAATCATTTAGTTTAAATTCTTCTCCAAAATCATGGACTTCTTTACTTAGCTTATCAAGATCTGCTTGTGCATCCTCTTTTCTAACCTTATTTATATCACTCTCTACAGTTCTCTTAGCGTTGATCAATTCTCTTCTTACATCATTATTTCTTTTCTGCAATCTGATAATCCCTTGTAATACTCCTTTTCCTTTAAATTCATCAGGATGATCTTCTACATAATCTCTAAACCTGTTAAGTTTAGTTGTTAATGGTAATTTCTCACTCGCCATATAGATCTCCCCATTTTCAAACATCAGAGTATGCTTTTCTCCATTCATCGTAAATGGTTCAGGGGCGATTTCAGAATCCATATTTTTGATATGTTTATCATCAACCTTTTCCTTCTTCTTACCAAGTTTCCCAATTCCTGTTTTACTCAACAGTTTAGCAGCCTTACCTTTAATAAAGTTCCAGAACTTCACAATCGCATTCTCAATACGCTGACGTATTTTTCTGATAACATTCAATATTTTATCAGCCAATCCGCCTAGATTCAGCAATGAAGCTAAAAAGCCAATCAGTACAGGAACAGCTCTTCCCAATGCATTTTCTATTGATTTGGCTACTGCGCCTACATTCCCGCTCGCAATTGCTTTTATACTGTCGGTAAATGCTTTTACCAATTCCATAATTTGTGCTGCTCGCTGGATGAAGAATTTTACCACATCTATAATCGCCATTGCTGCTTTTATAAATGCTCCTACTGGAGTAAGTAAGCCTAGTACGAATTTAATCCCCGCCTGAATTACCTGAGATTGGATAATGTCCATAATGGCATCCATCACCGTCGTTTTAAGGTCGGCAAATTGATCTTTCAGGTATTCCCAAAGTCCGGCAGCACCGTCTTTACGGACAACCTGCACTATTTCAAGACCTTTTTCAGAAGCAGTCTCAAGAACTTTCATTACAGGTTCACCTATTACTCTGGCTCCAATCGATCTGATTCCGCCCCAGGTTAAACCAAGCACCTGCGAAGTAATCGAGAATACACCTTTTAAAGAGAATACATCTTCCGGCATCGTTAAAGAAATACCTTTCATTGCTCCGGTTAACCATCCGAAGAAACCTGTTTTAAGGTGCGTCCAAATATTGGCTCCGAAATTGGTAAATCCTTGCGAAACTCCGGCAATAAGGTTTTTGAAGAATCCTATCGGATCCATAATAATCGCCTGAATCGCACTGATAACACCGGATAATAGATTGGTAAGCGTATTTTTAATTTCAATAATAATAGCGAACACACTGGTTTTTAGCACATCAAGAGCTTTGTTTATCAATCCGCTGTTTTGTGCTTTTAAATCTGCAATTCGGGTATCAATACTAGCAATATTGTCGGCATATTTTTTAGCCAAAACATCAATCAATGCATCTTTTTTACTGTTTACGCTTTCTTCCAACGCATTAAATTTACTTTGGATATCTACAATAGCATCTTTCCCTATTTTCCTTAAGCTTGGCGATAAACTGTCGACATAAGTCTGTACATCTTTTTTGCCTTTGGCAATTCTGGTTTTGGCTGTGTTAAGCTGGGTGGTAACATGACCGGCAATTTTATCAACATGACCATCCATGATTTTAATGTAGAGTTTTTTACCACTTTCAAAGTATTGATTGACTTCATCAGGTAAGCTGGTGAGTTTATCCCACAACCATGTTGCAGCTGTAACCAAAGCACCATGTTTTGCATACGCTTCTCCATAACGTCTGCGTTTATAGGCACTCATTTCTTTCTCAACGTGCTTTTCAAATTCTTTTTTAGCTTGTTTACTTCCGTCCTCAAATTTCTGCGCTACCGATGTATCCAAATTCTTTAAAATTCCATCTACATCTGCTTTGGAGCTCACATAAATGCCATTAATATGATCGGCAATTTCTTTTCGTTTTTGGCTGTCTTTAGCTGAAGTTTGTTTTTGATCACCATGTACACTGCCCAATCCACCTTTTCTTGCACCATGCATTCCACTAATATGACTTGCCGCTTGTGCTTGTGCATCAGTACGGGCTTTTGACAACTCCTTAGATTCGTTGTTTCTAAACTGCTGAGTTGCTTCAACACTTTGGATTTTCGCTTTATTCTTTTGATCTAAAGCATCTGTAAACGAAGGTTCATTGGAATTTGCCAACATCTTATCGGTTACTCCATTAGCTTTCATTTCGCTGTCGATGCTTGCGGTTTGTTCCTGAATAGGTTGTTCTACACTTGCCGCAGTTCTTTTTACAGGCATCGCTTTAGCAGCATTTGGAATAGATGGAGCTTTACCTACATTTTGTGTTGGCATTTTTGCAACTGCACGATGAGGCTGTGATGCAATATCCGGTTTTGTTGCGGTAGCAGAAGCAATATCATGTGCTGCGACATTCTTTTCCTTCTTCACATCTCCGACTGCTTTTTGATTGACTTCGTTTATATTGTTGTGTTTTTCGAACTCATCTGCTTCCTTTTCATTAGCAGGAAGCTCAATATTGTGTATTTTCTCACTCAATAAAGCTTTGAAATCTTCTTTCTTGAACATTCCTGGATCCTGCGCACCCATGAAATTTACCTGACTCGCCTGTGCCAAACTTTGGCGCTCGTTACTTGGTGATGGAGCTGCAGCTTGTGCATCGTTTGTTGCTTTGCCTGATGTCTCATGCTGTTTTTGCTGCTTAGCCGTACTACCAATTTTCCCGCTTAATGCCGTAAATTCAGGATTACTATTCGCATTTGGTGATACCTTTTCAATTTCGGCTGTTTCTGCTTTGTCACTCATTAATTGAGCTTGATCCGTATTTGCACCATCAGATTTCATAGGTATTCCTTTTTTATCTGAAGGTTTTACAGCAGGATCTGTTGTTTCGATCTTTTTACTTTGTTGATGAACCATCGCCTGCTGCTCCAACGTTTTTGGAAAAGTTCCGGACTTAACATCAGTATAATTCTGGAGCTGACTCGCGCCCAATGTTGCCATATAACTCTTTTCCATATTCTTGGTATCGGGATGATTGACATCACCAGTTTGAGCTAAACTCTCCTGATGTTTTTGATACATGATTTCTGAGCCCTGATCGTAAATGGTTTGTGAACCATGAACAGCCGGAATGACACCATTAAAACTAACTGCGTTACCATTAGGATTTGCTGATCCGTTCAACACAGTCGAACTGGTTAGTTTTTGTGTTTGTGTACCCACTTCTACCTCAGATTGATGAACAACTACAGGCTCTTTCTGCTTTTGCTTTTTGCTTTGGTTTTTATGGGATTTATTGTCTATTTCTACAGGTTTTGCTGCTTTCATTGACTTGGTATTTTTTAAATTACATATTATTTTAAAAAGGTATATAAAGCACAACTCGTCTTGTTGTGCTCTATACCTACCTGCTGAAGTGAAAAATCAAACCGGGAACGGCAGATCTTTTTTAAAGAAATTGAGTATTTAGAAGTGGTAATTCAACTAAGTGATGAGAAACAGGTAATGCTGAACCACTTATCATTTTTATTTCTCGTTAATTTGAGTTTTCAGGTTTTTCATTTTCAAAATTCATTCTTTTCAGGGAGAATTATTCGTTTTTTGAGTGATGGTTTCCGTAATTGCAGTAAAGAGTTTTTCACAACTTATTTTTTATTAGACTGCATCATCTTTCTTCTCTTCTTCCACATCAAAATGCCTGTCTGTCTTTACGCCGTATCTGGTTTCAATAAAAAGACTCACTGCTGTATCAATCCAGTTTGGGAGATTATTGGTGATCATTTTCAAAAATTTATCATAGCCGTAGCCAAGCACAAACAGTACTCCTGTAGAGTACCATTTGTCGTGCAATTCAGCTTTGTTCATTAAATAACTCATGGTGAGACCAACAATCACTACTATTGCCAATGTGATAAAGTGTTCCCATGGTTGTTTTTTCTCTTTATTCTGTATGGAAACCAACACCCTTAGCAATCCTCCCGAAAACGCTATTGCTGTGCCGATGAAGAGTGCTTTTATACTATCTAAATTCATTATTTCCTATATTCTTGGTTAGAAGTTTTGTTTTTGTAATTTTCAGATGCTTAATTATTCAAAATCAAGTATGTACATATCATCTAAAAACCGTTTGCTTTTCAGAATATTTTCATTTTCATCCAGATAAGCTAATTCATCGATAAGATCATTGATGTCTCTTACAGGCATTTGCCGTTTTGCTCTGTTCTTTTTTATTCTTTTTATTCTCTTTTGTTTCATGGTTTCTAATTTTTTCAGTTGTTTTTTTCGCTTTAAATTGATTTTCCTAGCCTTCATTTTTTGATACTCTATCCCTGAATAATGTTATAGATGGTTCTTTCAGACAGGAATAACATTTCCATTAACTCTGTTACAATTACTTTCATCTGTTTGTTTTGGTTACGCTTTACATAATCAATTACAAAATCTTTTCTTTTTTCTACTAATTCTTTGCTACGTTTCATGTTTGGTTAATTTTTATTTATGTTAAAAAGTTTGTTTTTTTGAACTAAACATCTATTATTTCTCACATTCTCACAGTTCAGTTGAGTCAATAAGAGTCCTAAAGACTTATTTTAAGTCTTTAACAGATGCCTGATTACATTAATTTAGTTTTGGTTTTTTAGAAGTTGATATGTGGTATTTTCTCAGACCTAACTTCTTTGTTCTTAAGTTTTACTTTTTGTAAATGATCCTATTAACGTTTATAATGAGTGAGTATTTTATAAACAATTAAAAAGTCGCATTTGCTTATCAGTAATTTGCTGTAAAGAGTAAAAAATTCTATTCAAATTTTAAATAATCTTTACATGTTAATTAAGTTGGTTTCATAATTTTTTTTGTGCTTTTTGGGTGTTTCATTATTTTTATTGTCGATGATAATTATTCGATATTTTATACATTAACTGCAGTATTCTATTTTTTTAACTTGTGTTATTATTTCAAAAACTTAAATGATTGCTTCAAACCAAAACAAAGCGCATATTTTTCATTTACAATTATTAAAAGCGAACATAAATCATTTAATAAATTAAAAATCCGATATTTTTTCATATATTTTTAATTTTAAAAGAAATATTTTTACTTTATATATTCTTATATGAAATAAATACCAAAGCCTTTCTACAAGCGACTTAAAGCGTCAAAAACAAATAATAACTCACTGATTACAAGCAATTATTTAGCTTAAAAACAACAATCAAGTATTAAAAAAATATTAAATCAATAATATAATTATGTATCTTTGTATCGTTCTAGTTTAACAACATGACAAATATACGAACATTGTTCGTTTTTCAAAATTAAAAATGAATATTTTGCGTATTTTTTTATAAATTAATTATAAACATATCAAAATGAACTATTTAGAATTCAAAGAAATCAGGAAGAAACTAAAAATGAAGCAGGCTGATATAGCAAAATCAATAGGAGTTGGCACCAGAGCCGTACAATATTGGGAAAAAGGCGAACGAAAAATACCTGAAACGACCGCTTATTTTGTAAACAACCTACTTGAAGAGCAACAAAATAAATTAGATACCGGGGCATCTCCTGTAGTTTTTTCAGACCTAAAGGTTATGAATGTTCCGCTTGCGAATCAATATGCACAAGCTGGCTATTTGCATAATTTTGCAGATGAAGAATATATAGAAAGTCTACCTACAATTCCTTTCACTGACGATGTAGAGCACCGAGGTGAATATATGTGTTTTGAAGTAAAAGGCGACAGTATGGATAACGGATCATACGAAAGCTATCTGGAAGGCGACATCATCCTTTGCAGAAACATAAGACAAGATTATTGGATGAGTAAACTGCATTATGATAAATGGGATTTTGTAGTCGTTCACAAAGAGAAAGGTATTTTAGTAAAACGCATTATCAATCATGATGTTGAAAAAGGCATTATCACTCTTCATTCTCTCAATGAATATTATGATGATATCGAAGTTCATCTGCGGGATGTTGCAAAACTTTTCAACATCATCAGTACAAGACGTAAGAACAATAGAAGATAATCGACACGATGTTATTAAATAAAATCCTCAAAATTTGAGGATTTTATTTTTTTTTAAGTTCATACTTTTTGTCCAGATTCATGAAATCATCTCACATAAATCCTTTAAACATAAATTATTTTAGTATTCTTTAATAATATATCATCCAGCGATGTACTTTCTATTTTTACTAATGCATTCTGTGTAAACTCTGTTTTTGGACCACTATCGCACGAACCAATAACCATTTCTCTGTTATATTTTACAGATTGACTGGCTTCAAGAACTATATCAACATTAATTTCTCCGTTAACACTTACATTAATTGGAATTGCTGTAACTTCAGGATCTCCATCTGCAATCTGTTCTACATAAGTTAGGTTTGTACCATCTGATTGTTTTACAATTTTACCATCTCCATTTACAAAAATACTTGCAATTGCTCCTGAAGGAGTACCAGTCAAGCTGAATATCATCGGGACATCAGATTTATTTCCTGTTAATGTAAAAGATAATTTACTCTGGCTACATTTATCCAAACTTTCATGTCTTGCGTTTTCAGTATATACAAATTCCGGTTCACTGCAATCAGCACCCTGATATATAGAAAAATTATGCTCAGCTGAAATACCATTACATACCTCACCTTTATTCAAAAATAAAAGCTGTGAATCTATATGCAAATGAGCGGGGCTTTCTTCAGATGATATAAAAGAAGAATATTCACTAATTCTAACCTTGATTTGTCCGGCTTGTGTCGGCGTATAGGTAAATGGTACAGATTTATGTCCTGTAAAGCCACTTTGTAAATTATTTGGAACTTCAAAACTCTGTAATACTTCGTTTTTAGTCCCTAAAACTTCAACGGTATTCACAAAAATATCATTACATCTTCTATAATATATTTCATGAGATAAATCCATTGGTTTACCAACTGCAGATGCAGCAATATCTACTGTTGCAACTACCCAAGCAGGGAAATTAGATAGATTTTGTATATCTAATCTAGCATTTTTAATATTGGATAAATTTTCACAAATTGAAACTTCCGCTTTTTCTTTAATATAGATGAGACTATATGAACTTGCCATATTATTGCTTGCGTCAATAGCAATTGCTTGATATTCCTGTTTACCTTCTGTATTAATATAATCTGTAAATGTATTTGTGGAAAGTTTTGGAATAAATACATTCCATGCACCATTGTCAATCTTTTTCAGAACATGTATGTTTACAATATCTCCGTCAGGATCAGTTGCATCGACTGTAATTGTAAAATTACAGATAGGTTCTGTGCATGATTTTTGTGTTACAGAACCATCCGCCCATGCTATAGATACTGCTGGTCGAGAGCTTTGTTTTTGAATGAATATTATCTTCATATCATCAGAAGCACTCTGTCCTGAAGAATTAGTAGCGGATAATCTCAATACATAAGTGCCGAAAATATCTGCTGTAAAAGTCGTAGCTAAATTTGCCGTATTTCCAAAACTAAAGACGGATCCTGCCGGACTTGACACTACCTCCCATAAAGTCGCACCCAATTGACTACCTATACTTTCTGCATGTCCGTTCAAATTCACAATAAACGGATAAAAAACAGACTGAACAGTACCCGGAGCTATCCATTCGTCAGGTATTCTTATTTCTCCTTCTGTAGCATTGTTCAGTTCCGAATAAGGTACACTTAATACGTTACTGAATATTTCCGTTGTAGTACCCAAAATATAAACACCTAATCTGAAATCAAGTATTTCTCCCTGATTGATAATATTACTAAAAAGCGCATCTGTATGAGAACCGTTATAAACGGAAGATCCATCAGAATACCATGCAGTACTTGATTGTTTTTTGTAATACAGTCTACAAGTATTTATATCAGTACCCAATCCGTTTTCTATGCCCAGTTCTATTAAAAATCTGTCACTAGGATTCGCATGTGCACCATAATTAGGGGGAGATCCTATATTTTTAATTTTTCTTAAAACAGGTGTACCATATTTCATAGCTACTTTAGTAAAAGTCTGATCCGGACCGGCATCAACCGAAAGATTGTTTGGAACATCATACCAATCGCTTATTGCAATATCCTGAGAACATCCACCACCACTTACATTTACTTTTATAGTCGGAATTCTTTTAGGTGAAAGATTATAGAAAGCATAACTAACATTACCCTCTGAATCTGGATTTAAGATAATCGGATTTCCATTATCCAAGAAATCCCAGCTGTACTGATAATCTATAAAATTATCTCCGGAAACTTTAAATTTCACAATAGTCGTTACTGAATCACTTTCAGGATATGAAACCTTTTCAACAACAATTTTCACATTCGGTTCTGTAATGACTTTAATACTGCAATCGGTAGGTTGTCCGTTGACACTGAAGCTGATTTGCTGGTTATGCAATTCCGGGCTTACTGATGTCGGATCAAAGAAGTATAATCCTTTGATTAATTTTACGCCTCCATCTAAAGGAGATTCCACATTAGCAGTCACGACGCCATTGAAAGGTAATACCGTGAAAGGAATAAGATCTGCCTTAGCACAAATAGTGTTGTTTGGTAAGCTCAAATTAATTTTAACTTTTGGTGTACAGCAGATATAAGAAAGTGAAAAGTCTGCAACCACCGTTTTATCTTTTTCATCATCTCCGTAAATCATCACAAAAGTACCGCCTTTTACTACTCCATGTCTGTGCTCCAGTCCTGAATATTTTTCTATATACTCATTGAAATATGCTTTTGAAAGGTCTTTATTTCCGATAAGCTCGTCAAAAGAAAGAAGCATAATATCAAATCCTAATTGTTTTTCATCTCTTATCCGCTTAATCTGTTCGAAAGCATCCTTATAATCCATACCTTGATGACCTTCAATATTGTAAAAGCCATTTTGATCTATATTAAACTCTAAAGGTTTTTGGATCTGCGCATCCTGAGAAAGCAAATCAGTATTATGTGCTAAATTATTTTTGAATGATCGATGGCTGGTTTTATCGAAATTCCAAGCTTTTAAAAAATTTTCCGTAACCTGATAATAAAAAGGAATTGCCTTATTTCCCAGAGAATTTAATTTTTGCGAAGGAGTAATTTTAATCTGTGCATCCTCCTCAACATCAATCATATATTTAAAATTTTCTACTTGCTGATTAAAACGATTAATTAATGTCTTAACTTTTTGTACCCTTTTTTTATCATCCAAAACAGGAGAATAATAAAACTGATGTCTTGAAGAATCCAGTTGAGTTTCTGATCCTAATTTTCCAAGCATAATATGTTTCGGAAAAGAAGTGAAATCCGGAATCCCTTGAGTAAATGTTTTAGGAAGCAGTTTGATAATTTCTGAATACGTATCCATTAAATCTTTTACTACATCATAAGCGTACTGAAAACCATATTTTTGATCAAGGCAATCTTCCAATACACTTTTAAAGGTTAGATGATCCGCAACTGACAATCCCATCATCTTAGAGATTTCATAGATTTTTTTGAAAACAGTTTCTCCGTATCCGTTTCTCTCTAAAACGTCAGTATAAAGCTTTTTTAAATCGGAAGAAGAAAATTTTTTCTTATTTCCCTCTTCCAGAATAAGCCTTTCCAAAATAACACGCTCCTGTTTTATATCTCCTAAGACATCATCTATAAACAAAGGACGTGGTTGGATATTATCTTTTGCAAGAATATAATTAATACCCTGCGCCGTTGTAACCAACACTTTGAGATTTCGAATTTGCTGAACTCCATGATTATCACAATCAACACCTCTGCAAGGTCTAACTTCTTTTTCATAGCTTTCCAAATACAGCAGCAAATATTTATCTTCTAAATTTGATAAGCCATTAATGGGATTAAAATCTGAAGTTGCTTCTTGAGCTGTTGCTAATTCCCAAAGCTGAATCTGATCGTCATTTTCGTCATAAAATGTAGGATAGTTCACCTTGAAATTATCATAGGCTTTAAAATGTGTGTAAGCCTTACTTTCAATATTGATCGTTTTCAGATCACTTATATATAATTCCTCACTTATTTTACTTGTATTATTTAAACTAAGTAAATCTCCGTCAGTTGTAATTGCTACTCCCTGAGATAGCTGTATGTTACTCAACACTCTATCTTTATAGAAAAGTTTTGGTTTAAGACCACATACAATTCCTACTCCCTGAAGCATTACTTTAGATAAACGATCCTGGTCTTCAAAAAAATCTAAAAATTCGTTAAACTGAGTATGCTCAATGTATTGTCCTTTGCTAAATTTACGGTATTGGATCGATATATCACTTAATTTAATAAACTCACGGTATTCTTCCGGTATATTATTTAATTGATTATTCATTATTGTTCATTTTTAATGATTTGTTAAGATTTAAATAACACCTTAGACAGATACATCTCCCTAAGGTGCTACTTTGATTATTTTCCCGATTGAATCGTTACAAAAACTATTGGCAACTCGGACATTTACAATGATGAACCGTAACAACTTTTTTGGTTAACGTAGCCAAATATTCTTTATTTTTTTTGATAAACGTCTCTGCTGTTTCAGTGATCAGGATTCTTTCCTCTTGAGTATCAAAACTCACATACACTACACCATTCAAAATAAAGATCTGTTTTATATCGATAACCGCATTGTTTGTTGTCAATAGGCTGTTCACCCCTATAACATTTCCATCCATTTCATATGTTTCAATCAATTTCATAATATTATGGTTTTACTTCTCCTGTACAAGGATTAATTGTTAAGAAATTATTTCGTGGACATCCGTCATAAATTACAACTCCACCCAGTTTCAATGTAGTCCATGCAACCCCATCGTGGCAACTCGCATCTGCACATACTAAAGAGAATGATATAAAACCGGTTCCATTCGGATCCGTTGCAGCAATAGCCTGTGCATCAGTTGAACTTATTTGGATTGTATTAATCCTGTTTGGACCTCTAGTTTCACCATTTGGACGTGATTGCCCAGCCTGAAGAGTCTCACTAGAGTTGTTCAGATTTACATCACCAATTTTAAGTACTCCATTGGCCATTAAGCTGAATCTTGCACTATTACATCTGTGCCCTCCCGGACATGGACCTAAACTCTCATTGTATTGAATGGTAATCTCTAAACTTGATAAACATTGAATTAGTGATTGACCTTTCAGTTTTATCGGCGCTATTGCATATTGTTTGCTACATCCGTTATCATTACTTACAGTTAGTATCGGGCTAAAAGTATCTTCTTGTCCCGCTACCAAATTATATGTATGAGACTGGTTTACAGTTCCGTTTGATTCTGGGGTAGGTTTATTTATTGTAACTGATTGACCATCACCGAAATTCCATGAATAATTAAGATTACCTAAATTGCTGCCGGAAAGACTAAATGTTACAGTTGCAGATGGATTTGTCGGATTTTCTCCATTTACCGGAGTACCTGTTGTTACTACAAGATTTGGTTCTTCATGTACAACCATTTGAGTATCTACAGGATCATCATTAACGGTGAAAGTAATTGTTTGTCCAAAATAAGCTACACCAACCAAACTAGGATCAAATAAACTCTGTCCCCCGGTTTGTGTGATTGCAGGTATTTGTACACCATTCACAAATGCTTTTACCTGACCATCCAACGGAACAATTGTCATAAGAACAGGTTTCTCACTTTGGCAAAGTTTACCTGATGGCAATGATAAAAATACCGGATTTTTTTTAGAGCAACATAAGTATGGTAAGGAGAAATCTGCAAGAACCTGGTTTTTTGTCTTAGATTCTGCAATTAAAACAAAAGTTGCGCCTGGTTCTACCCCCGAAATGTGTTCCAAACCTGATTTTCTCTCTAAGAATTCGCTTAAAAGCTCAGTAGTAATTTCTTCTTTTTTAGGATCTTCTTTTACAACGGTAACATCTTCTGATGACCCTGAAGTGGTTTCAAATTTAGCCTTATTTAATAATCTTAACTGACTGTCTAATTTAGATAAGTTAAGTAAAGTATCTTTTGAATCGCCTGTTTTTTTGCTAATATCATTAGAAATTGATAATAATTGATTTCTAAGTTCTTCAATGGATACTTTTTTAGGCTCTGTAACAACAACATCATCTCGTTTTTCACCATCATTTAAAAGCAATACAATAACATCAAAAGCCAACCCATACTTCACTTTAAGATCATTGATATTTTGCACTGCAGTTTCAAAAGGCAATCCTAAATGCCCTTCAATTCTATAGAAGTCGTTGTCATCAATATTATAATTTAAAGGATCCTGAATAAAGTTTTCTCCGGCTAAATTGGTTGTATGATAACTTAAATTATAAGTTTCTCTATCGGTTTTTGTCTTTTCAAAATTCCACTTAGTCAATAATGGTTTATCTACATTATAATAATAAGGAATTGCTTTATCACCCAATCTTACGTAAAGATTAGAAGGGGTAATTTTAATAGGTCCGATATATGATTGAAATCCATTGAGCTTTTCTACGAAACGATTGGCAAGCATTACGATTTTTTCATAATTTTCGTCATGATTGGTCGTTACCGGTGAATTGTAAAAACTGTGACGATAAGGAGTCTGCTCTCCTAATTCCAATTTTGCACCAACCGAACCTAACAAAAGGTGTTTTGGAAATGAGCCGATATTTGGGCAGCAATCAACATCCAGATGTAAAACCAGTCCTTTGATTTCATTGTAAGTATCAATTAAATCTTTAAATAAATCATATCTGTATTGATAATCATCTAACAAACCTGATGTTTTAGGATATACTAAAGAATTCAATTTACCAAATACTGATTCTCCACCTAAATCAACACCTATATTGAAAGCCTTTGCAATAGCATCAAAACCACCAGTTAAATCTCCAACGGTACCGATCGCATTTTGAAATCTTGATTTTAATTCTGATGCTCTTACAATACTTGAATCTAAAATAACCCTTTTAGCTTCTATATTTGGTAACTCATTGAAGAGTTCTTCATAAGAATTGTGGAGTTTATAAATTGTGTCTTTTGCATCACCTCTCATGATTAAATCCTCAACTGACTCAGAATCTGCTAAAAGTACTTTTAGATTAGAAACCTGTTCAGCTCCATTATTGTCACAATCAGCATCTTGACACGGAGTTTCATCATTGGAATAACTTTCTAAATATAGAATTACAATTTTATTATAAATATTGTTGATTTCACTTAAAAGTTTAAAATCATCGACATTTCTACCACTATTTTTTAACTGACTATATTCTGCCTGTGTAACCAATTCCAAAAGAGGAATCTGTGTATCTCCAATACGAAAATGCTTGTATCTGACTTCATCGTTATAATCTCTATAATATTTATAAATATTAGTATCGAAGTCTATAGTAGTCTTTTCTTTATCATTTTTTCGGCATAACGTTATTAAGTCTCCGTCTGTAGTAACCCCAAAACCCTGCGTAATTGCAATCGTATGAAGATCTATTTCGATTGGTTCATCAGCTGAAGCTCTTTCGCTCAAAGCTTGAGGTTGTAAGATAAAATCTGTATAAGTTGATTTAAAACCACAGCCAACTCCTACACCGCTTAAACGAGTTCTCGATAGTCTGTCCTGATCTTCAAAATAGTCTATAAATTCGTTTAATTGTCCTTCTGTCAAGGCTTGATTTTCGTTAAACTTTCTATACTGGGTTGTAATATTGTCTAGTTTAGTATTCATTTTTTTTCGGTTTGTATATGTTTGATTGTCCTAATATGATTTTTCCGTTTAAGCTGTCGTCATCCATTGCGCAGTCTAATAATCTTGCAGGTCGATAAATATTGTTCAAATGCGTAAGAGATAATAATAAAGCCTTAATACTATGACCTAAGCTTGCAGTATTGTTTTTCGACTTATCTGAAAGATATTTTTTGAAAGCTACTTCAAACTCAGCCAAATCATTCTGAGCCGCTTCTGTTTCACTAAATCGATCTCCAACCCAGCAAATTTTTGCTAAAACATGAGCCGGAATTTCCTGTCTGATAACCGTTTCGGCATATCTTCTGAAATCAGGATCCTGAAAACGATAAGCAAAACCAGGAAGAACGACACTTATTCGGTAAGAATAAGGATCATAAACATCTATTTCGCAATCTTCTTCACAAGAAGACATAAGAGCTTCAGAAGGTTTTAAAGGATTGATTACAGGAGTCTCTGGCTCAATATCGTATGCTACTCTGAAAGTTTCCTCAATAGACATGCAGCCGATTCCACCCATAGCTTTGTAATTTTTAATTGTTGGCTTCAACAACAAATGCTCAACAAGGAAAATACCTTCTTCTGTAAATTCATATTTGAAATACTTTATCGTATTCTTAATTCCAGTTTTTAATGTTCCGATATCTGAATAAGGATTGTTTCTCTTGTGAGTAGCCATTACATTTTTCTCTTTGGTATCATCTACAACATCAAAATAATAATTACCTCCTCCGGAAAAACGGATTTTTATGTTTCCGATTAATTCATAATTCGACTGACCTTCTTGTAATGCGTCTAATGCATTTTTAAGATCTTCCTCATCGATTTGAATCATTTGATAAATAGATTCATTCAGGTTTTTAGTTGCCCCATATTCAATTTTATAACTGTTAACAGATGATAAAATAATATTGTTATCCACATCTTTTATCTTCCATGTGTATTTATCTTTACCATCAGTATCCTGCGTTTTGATAATTGAAACAGGCGATTGAGATAAATTTCTTTGGGTGTAATCTTTAAGTCCCAACAAACGGGAAATTCTTTTTTGTGCACCGGAAATATTATCTGTATTCCAAACATCTGAATTTCCAAACAATGTATAATTGTAGCCTAATCCTCTGTCTTTACTTAATGATTTATACTCATTTAAGAAATTTTGCTTATTGCTTAAAACAATTTCATCGGCAGAATTTCCATACAATGATTTCATCAAAAAAGTATAATCACTGAATGTTTCGGCAAAACGGGAAATCAAATGATCTAAAACCTCATTTCGGCGCTCTACACTATTATCAAGCTCTTCATACAATGAATCGGTAAGATTATTATCACAATCGGTATCATAATTAGAAACCAATTCATCAAAACCTTTAATATTTTTAAGGGCTTGTGTGAAATAAGTTCTTGTTAAATTACCTCCAACACTTAGTACTTCTTTTACTTTTTCGAGATGCTTGAAGTAGCTGGCAAGAATCTGATCAAAAAACAGCAAATATCCTTTCATTTGTTTAGCCAAAGCTTCTCTCTCAGGATTTTGATTTCCAATAATTCCTGATACCCCGACTCCGTAAGTATCCGGAAATTCATTTAAAATAGTAGCATAGTTTGATAAATCGTAAGAAGTACCTTGTGGTAAAACCAATTCTTTATTCTGTCTTGCATCATTTCTAAGAACTTCTTCTTCTCTTTTAAGAGTTTCTAAATACTCCTGAACTTTTTTATCATTGATATTTAACGGAAGAGAACCTTTGCTATAGCTGAATGAACTCAAATCACACAGTTCCGGTTTTCTGCTTTTTTCAATACAAATTACCCAGTCATTGTTTTGTGTAATGATACTGTCGCAACCTGCAATAGAAATTTCATGAATTTCTTTTACTCCATCAATTTTCATGATTTCGCTGATGATATCAGAAAGACGAATTTCACTTCTTAACTGACTATTTTTCAGTTCCTCGGTATCGATAAAACCGTTATCCAAAAGCGGTCCTTCAAAAATCTGATCCGTAGACAGACCCTTATCCAGCATTTGATTTAATGAATAAAAGTGAACTTCCGGAGACAGGTAATTATTAACCGTTTTCAATACTTTAGCATGTACAAGCTCTTCGTCTGCTTTATTTACAAGTCCGATGCGGGCACAAACTGCAACATCTTGCGTTTCAACAGGCTTAATTTCAACCAAATCTTCACAAAGACTTCTATTGGCATGATAACGCTCCAAAATCATAGCTTTAACACTAGAATCTCCGCAGCCAATTTCACTTGTATCAATATCCTCGGCATAATCTACATAAAGATCATACAGACCTTTCACATCAAAATGTTTTGTTCTTTCTCCGATAGGATTAAAATCAAGCGTTCCTGTTTCACAGTCAACATATAACGTTTCATTTTTAGGAACAAGCCAGCAATTACGAATAGGTCTTTTGTGACCTGCTGACATTGCGATATCTATAAACAATTTTCTGTAATCAAGCTCCGTTAAAGGTCTTGAAGGAAGAATCTCCGTAGCTTTCAGAAACTGAGTATGAATATCTTTTTTTGTATCTTCAGAAGTCAGGATATCTTCCATATTCAGATTCATTCTCATACCTAAATCTGTAATGGCATAACTCAACACTTCCAAAGTGGTAATACCGGGATCGTGAGAATTATAATCAGTCCAAAGTTTTCCTCCTAATTTTTCGATGTATTCTATACCTGTTCTTCGTAGAAAATGAAAATCATTCTGATCTTCGGTTTCTATATTTTTGGGTATACTAATGTGCTTATTTTCTGACATAATTATATTTTCTTCTATTTGTTATGAAATACATACATGATCTGTAATAGTAACTTTGTGCTGCTTCGCCGATACCAGAATTGATTTTGGATCTACTTCAATCAACGATTGTTTTTGTGGAACATCATTCACCAATATTGTTACACCATCGATATAATCTACATAATACAGTTGCTCCAGATAGTTAATAAGCTGATTAACATTCAGTTTTATATTGAAATCAATATCTTTTGCATCTGTGAAAGCCCAAGGCGAAATGTATTTTTTAATATCTTCATCTAATTGCTTGAGATAAAATGTTTCGTCATACTGATCAAAAAATTTCACCTTTGCTTCTACCTTTGCTTCTTTATAATTTGGATTAACCACTTGTGCAGTAACATGCAGCGTATTTAATTCATTTACATAATTTTGAATTTTATTCAGACTTGCTCTGCTCACTCTCGGTTGATAGACATCAAAAGCATTTTTGTTTTTAATATTCGGAACCACCATTAAGGTTACATGACCTGGAGCCATATAAGATTTTTCAGAAGTATGATTTAGACATTTTACTTTATAAACTTCCGGGAATTCCTGTAATACCAAATGCTCGTAATCCCATTGTGTGATTGCCCTATTTTTATGTCTTAATCTTTCGCTCACACGTCTGTAAAACTCTACATCTGTTTCTTGATATTTACCATCGAACGAATTATAAGGCTGGCTAACAGATTTTACCTGAGGAACTCTTGTAATTAGTTTAGAAATGGTTTCAGCAGCTAATCCGTTATTTAAATGAGACAGATCATTGTCCTGATTTTGGAATGTTGCTAAAACAGCCTGAGTGTAAATTCCCTGAATTTTACAGACAGCATCGTAATCTCTTCTTGATTTCGCTCTGATCCAAACCAAACCGTCAGTAAATCTTGTATGACTTGTGTTGATATCTTTAGGAATTTTAAACTTTACAATCCCGGATTCTAAAAATTTTCTGGTTTCGTTCTGCAACATATAATCTGAAAGATCAACCCATGTATTTTTAGAAAGCACATGCCATTCAATAAACTCCTTTTCATCAAAAGTGTCAGCTAAAGCATTTTCGCTCCCTTCCAACATCTGGATTAATAATGAAACTGTCGTATTTGGTGTTGCTTCCAAACCGATGTACAACTCACCTCCATTTTGATGTACAGGTACAATATTCTTTGCTTCAACCTCTTTTTCGTATTGTCCGAATGCATCTTCATGATACAATTGTACCCCTTCGCTTTTTGAAGCTGTCCCATCGGTATCTTTTCTTAAGTATGAATAAGCACTTTCTTTTGCACTGTAATTCAGTTCTATATCTTCAGCAAAAGGAATATAAGGCTCATTAGGAATAAGCTTTCCACTTTCTGCACCGCTCGATAATGCCAATGTGTACAGTTTAGGATATACATCCTGTAATGATGATTGATTAAATGTTAATCTAATAGATTCACTTGCACCAGTTTCATCACTTGTATTATTGACTGAAAATTGAGTTTGATAGCCATTTCTTACTTTTTTAAATACATCAATATCATTTTCTTTCTCCTTCCAAACTTCGTTTTCCAACAATGCAGTATTTGCTTTAAAATAAGAATCAGAAGCTACAACGGGGGTTTTTAATTCCTTAAAATCTGTTAAGCTAACATTTTGATTAGGCTTAATGACATATCCACTGTACAGATCTTTAATAGAATCCGGAGTGTTTTTCCAATTGATGGTAATGTCTGCATTCTGCCATTTTTTTGAAAACAATTCAGGACATTTGATATAAAAATTAGATCCTTTAACAGGTTGTGCAGTGAAAGGATAATAAGGTTTTTCTGAATTTAAAGCACCATTATCGTTTTCAATCTCAATCGACTTTACTCCTTTTACATCAACCGATATTTCTATATTTTTTATTAGTTTTTCTGAAAGTGCTTCGTAAATATCGTAGTATTTATCTCCTTCGATCATCAATCTTACAACAGGAAATTCAGTCTGAAAAGTTTCTCCATGTATTTGGTTATTATATTTTACAACTGCAGGGGAATCTTTTGGTAAGGTAAAAGAAAGTTCCAGCTGTTGTTCTTCGTTTTTATTACATTTTAAACCGATTCCTGATAACCATTCTTTTTCTCCACTATAAAGCACTTTGATATTGTTTTGAATATCTTCATCTGGAATGCCTTGCAATTTTTGCGCAGAATTTTTCACAAAATCGATTTTAAGTGTGATTATTCTTTCACCTTCTTTTAAATCAAACAATGATGATGCTATAGAAAATCCCAGTTTGGCTTTTGGAAGCTCTTTATAAATAGATTTATCTGAAATTGTTTCATCAGAATTATATCCGAATGGCCACCAATAGCTGCTTTCTTCAGGTAATTTTTCTCCCAAGCCATCAGCTGAGTTGGCTACCGGAGCCATTTTCAGTTCTCTATTTTCAACATCATTTAAAAGACTTTTGATCTCGACTACTTTTGCCTGATTGGCAATAAGTTCATCTCCGGTTTTGTAAATACGTTTTTTTCCATTAGTGTCTTTATCACCATCCAGCAATGTTCCGGAAGGGATTTTCTCCTGAATTGCTTTTTTTGCCAATTCAAAGATTACATAGACTTTGTCGGATTTGGCATCGTTTTTTTCAATTTGAAGTATTTCGTTGTAATAGAAATCCAAATGCCTTTTAGTCAAATTATTGAACGCTTTTTTTGAGAAATCTAATAATTTTAAAAAGCAAACAAATAATGTAAGATGGGGAGTCAAGTTGCTGTCTTGTTCAAATTGGGAAATAAGATCTGTAACCTGTTTTTTCATACTTTTATACTCTACGCTTTCTCTACGCGGAATAGGATTGTTATCATCACCCAAGAAGAAATTTCCCCATTTTTTTTGTGATGTTGTACTATTATCTTTAGCAAAATAATTTACATGTTTAGCAAAATTGTTTGCGAATAATAGCCAATCAAACAAATCGAAATCGTGTAATTCGAGATTACCAGGATCTAATTCTGCTAAAAAGCGCTGCATTTGTGATTTTCCTTCACGATAATGTGAAAATGTATCTGTTTTTTTCATTTGTTTATATTTATCTTTCTATGGTCAGATGCAATACTTATTGTAATGTTGGTAGTATTCAAAATGGCTACAGACCTCCCGTAATTCATTATATTTCAGTAGCTTCACCTTTATAAAAAGGAAAGACCATATTGCTTCTTGTATTCGTATTTCTTACTTCGTAGTCAACTGTTATTAAAACTTCCCCTTCAAGCTCTTCCTGGGTATCGATTTCAATATTTAAAATGTTTATTCTAGGCTCATGGTATAAAATTGCACGCTCAACGATCCCTTTCATTTGGGTGATCAACGTTAAGTCCAGAGATTTAAAAAGCATTTCCTGCAAATCACATCCATAATTAGGGAACATTACACGTTCACCTGGTCGTGTTGACAATAAAATTTTAAGACTATTGTTAATGTCTTCCACATCTGTCGTCATTGCCAGTTTTCCTTCGATTTCATTAAACTCAGGCGGAAAACTCCAGCCTATTCCTAAAAAATCTGTATTTATTTTCATACGTTTTTTGTATTATATTTGATTGTAACATCTTGCATCTGTAACATAGAGTTTTCATGGTTGTAACCGTTTTGTTATGGATGTTTTACATTTTTATTTTTAGTCAGATTATATTTAAATGATGACTTATGATTAAATAAAAACCATCTTTAAATATCATCCACCTATTAAAACAGTAGCTTCACCTGCGGATATTACGCCTCCATGAGCGGTAGAATCTCCCATCCTTGCAGCAGGTTTTCCGCCAATCATAACGCTTGAAGATCCTGATGCAATAGTATCTAATGGACCTGTACATACTGCTTTATCTCCTACTCTGGCTGCAGGTTTTCCTCCGATCAACACGGTCGGTTCTCCTGCGGGAATTATCGGTCCTCCAACATGTGGTACATTTCCTGTGACCATAGGACAAGTGTGCATATCTGTAATTCTTGCTGCCGGTTTCATGATTATTAATTAATTTTTACTTGAGATCCTTTTACTACTGTTACTGCTCCTGATTTCAATTCAGAACCTGAGCTACCTTCAGCTTTCAATTGAGCGCTTGCTTTTACATTGATATTGACTCCTTCCATACTGATGTCACCTTTTGCCTTGATTTTGATGTCTTTACCGCTTTCTATACTAATCCCATCTTTATTAAGGGTAAGAATATTAGAATGTTCATCTTGAATTTTAATAACATCGGCATCTTCATCTACAATTACTTTTTTGCCTTTTGGTGTCTCAAGTGTGTATGAAATCTTGTCGTCATTGAAAATCATTTTCATTTCACTTCTGGTAACAAATCCTTTTTCATGATTATCATCAGAAGCTACAATGGGAGCCGGTTTTGCACTACTATTTAACATTCCGAGTACCACTGCATCATTGGGATCGTCATTAATGAATCCGATAATCACCTCATCTCCAATTTCAGGTCTGAAAAACGAACCTCTGTTTTCTCCTGCATCAAGCGTAGCAACTCTTGCCCAAATTCCTTCTTCTTCATTATTAATGATTGGGATTTGTACTAAAATTCTATCTTCTCCATCCGGATCAGATTCTAATTGTGAAACAACACCGATATGCAGTCCGCTTATTGAAGGAATAATTCCTGAGCCAGGCATTTCGCTGACATCATAAGTTTCTGAAAACCATGTTGGAGAAAGCCCGAATTGAGCATCAACCAGCCAATTTCCTTCGGCGATTTCGTGACGAACACCTGTAACGTAAATTTTTCCGCTAAATCGGTTTCCAACTCCCTGTAGTGTTAATGACACTCCCGGTTTCACCGATGGAATTCCCTGAAATTTTACTCTACCTCTGGTTTTAGCCAACTGTTGGAAAGTTGCTTTCGCATCGCTCCAATCTTGTAATTCACTTTGAGTAAGATTTCCGCCGTGTTTAAGCTGAAGATCTTCAATTCCGAACACTTTTGCCAAATCGCCTGATGAGAGATTTCCATTAAGATTAATTGCCGGATCTTGAGCTTCAACTTCTGTAAGTTCCTGATCGGTATAGCTCCATGTTTTAGCTGTAATTTTATTGAATTGATCTCTTGCATCAATCTCGCCATCAAATTCATGGACAGATGATCCGTAGACTACTGTTTCTACTTCTTTTCCACTAAAATCAGGCTTAGCAACTTTAATAGTTCCATCATCAACAAAACACAATTTACCGTTTGCTTGTGCTCTGGTTAGCATAAAATCCCAATCAGAAGCTTGATACTGAACCAATTCTTTGTGTGAATTTGAAGTCGCTTCAACATCTGCTTTAGCACCGCTTTTGCCAATCAATTCTTCGATGATATCGCTGTCTTTACTTTCGTAGAAATATTTGCTTTTTCTTCCTAAAGTCATTTTCACAGCCTTATCTCTGCATTCGATGATGAGGTATGAAGAACCGCTTCTAACTTTTATATTGTGTTTTACAACAACTCCTTTAAAAATGGTTTCTTCTTCAGAATGATATCCTGCAGTGATTTCAATTTCTTTTCCGGGAATTAACAGATCTTCGTTGCTTAATTTAAAATCCTGTTCCGGTACACTTCCGTCTAAAATGACAATGCGGGCATAAGGAATTCTGTTGATTTCTTTTTCTACAACAATGCTTTTCACACCGTACTTTCCGGGCAATTCTGTACCTCCGGACATTACTTTAAAAGTTACTAAGTCTGGATTTTTTGCTGTTTTTATGTATCCGCTATTATTCATCTTATGAAACTTTTTCTATTGGTGGAAAATATAATTCACTCCCTGGTTCTAATTGTCTAAAATTGATAAGACCATTTGCTTTTGCCACTTCTAAATAGTATTTAGAATCTCCGTAAATTTTTTCAGTCATTAAGGGCAATGTATCGCCATCTTGTACCGTTCTCTTGTGGGTGAGATCTGGTGAAGAAGGTTTTGATAATGCCTTTTCCAAATTTTGACTTATCGAACCTCCAAATTTTGCTTTTACAATAGCCCTTAAAGGATATCCTTCCGGAGTAAATAATTTATATTCTATTGTAAAGTCTAATAAAACTCCTAAAAATTCGAGTGTTCCCCAGTTGATTTTTACATGATGAGGTTTGTGTATTGTTCCATCATACTGTCCTGTTGCTTCATAAAAATTATTTAACTGATCAGCAACAGTTTTTTTTGTAAAATCATTTCCTTTAATTTTATTAATCAACTTAAGACCCGGATTAGATTTTGCTACACCTGTTCCATCAAGTAAAAACTCTAAATTCAAAAAAGGTGATGGTGAGGATTCAAATTTAAAGTCAGTCGTATTCTTACCAATAGCTTCTTCCTTGTTATAATTTGTTTTATATTCGACAGAATAACCTGACGGATTTATAAGAAGCTCAAAAGATGTACTTTTCTCACCTTCTTTAAAATCAGAATTTTTATATGGTGTAATTTTTACTTTTTCTTTTGTACCTATCATTATCTTTCTTTTTTACGCTGTTCAATATTTACCGCCTGCTCTACACTTTCGCTAACTGCCCGCATAATTTTTGCTACATCTACTGATGTTTCAGTTGTCGTGGCTGCTGCTTTTTCGTCCACATTTATTTTAATGTGAAGCTCTTTTATTTCTATTGGCATTTCGTTTGTTTTTAATTAATTTTTAATATTCAAAAACATTAAAAACCAATGATTTAACATATTTATTTTAAAAAATCTAAGCACATGAAGAGTCTGTTCAGCCTTGTAATAGACCAATCTGTTGTTTTATGAAAAAATTATTTTGCTAAAAGTTATCTTTAGACTAAAACACTTTCAAGTGCTTAGATTAGATTTAGAAATTACAAGCCTAAGCTTGCTAACGATGAAGGTATTGTGAAATATCTATATTTCAGTTCTATTGTTTCAATAGCAAGTTTGCTCTCTTCTGCGTTGAATTCTGAAACGTTCCATTTTACTGGGTATGCCCCAACTACATTCCAAACCATTAAAGGTGCTGTAGATTGTAATCCTCCTGAAAGAGTAATGATCAAATCTCTAGGTTCAAACTGGAAGTTTTCCATTGCATTTCTGCACCAGCTTATCAATCCGGAACTTACGATTAACCCACGCTTAAGAACTAAATTATCATATTTTGGTCTCAGAGGAAGTTGATGAAGAAATCTGTTTTCGCCACCTTCGGCGTATTCTTCAGTTACAATTTCTGTTGATAAACCAGAAATAGATTGAAATCTGGAGTCAATACCCTCTGTTGTTGAAATCCCATTAACAATAAAAGAGAAACTGGTTGGAGGATATAAAAGAGCCATGATTAGTTATTTTCAATAGTTAATCCTTCGTGTGCAAGCTCCAAAGTTTCAATTGCAACCTCATTACCTTCCGCTTTCAGGTCTGTTGCATTCATTTTAAGAGGGAATGCATTTTTCACTTTCCATGTTACTGCAGGCTCTCCGTTTTCGTCTAAAAGTGAAATCGTAATTGATCTTCTTTCTACCGTATTCAACTGGATGGTTTGAAACCATTCAAAATATTCGTTATCACTTTTGAAAGTTCCTCTCTTTAAAGTAATGTTGCTGAAAGTTTTCAATCCCGGCATCTTGATTTTACTAAAATCAGGACTTGCACCATGTCTGTATTCAATTAAAGCTGCTTCGGCATTTAAACCACTCACTTCCTGAAAACCTACTTTTGTTCCGCCCCAATCTACTTCAAAGGCA
>NZ_JAOVZW010000028.1 GCF_026460885.1 Chryseobacterium formosum | reverse complement strand
CGATGGTACTGCGAAAGCGGGAGAGTAGGTCGCCGCCAGTTTTTTCAAAAGTCTCGTACATTTAGTTGTACGAGACTTTTTTTTGCTATATACTCTACACCCTATAGACAATAATGTCAGACATTATTATAAAAGAATAGATACTAAACCATTAAAGATCTTCTATTCACCTCTTAAATCAAAATCTAAAATTTATCCCAAATGCTATCCACAAACCAATAATTGGTAATACGTGTACTTCAAACTTCTTATCAAAGACTCGAGATGATTCAGATTCATTCATAATCTAAAATTTATATTAAAGTTCCAATTTTTTTTACTCCCAATTCCCAGATAATAATGGCTACTGAGTAAAAAGCTCTAGCAAGTTGATGGATTTAGGATTTAGCGTTAATAAGAAATATGTAGAATTAGTAAATAGGCAAAAACAGATCGTAATTTAATTTCTAATTATTGTGATATATTTGCTGTAATAATTATCCTGAATAAATTTGATGCATGTTTTTAGGTCTAAAGATTTCTTTTTTAAGAAAAATAAGTTTTTTAATGTATCCTATAATTGTATTACAAAGCTGTAATAACAAGAAGGAGTATAAATATGTAGAAAAGGTGAGAAATTCTAAAGAGACCAAATTTACGTATGTAACAAAAACTTTCTATTCCGATAACGATACGTTAGCATACATTGAAGCGTACAGAAAATTTAAAGCAGCTGAAAAAGTGAGTAGTTTTTCTAAAAATAAACTCAGAGATAGGTATATTACACCTATTGATTTTAATTTGTTTAGAAATGATTCTAATCTTACAAATATATATTTTAAATCAAGAAATGAGCAAGTAGCAAAAGTAGATAGTGAATTTAAAAGATTTGAAAATTCTCCATCTAGAAAACTGGCTGCGGATGAAATTACAAGACTTAAAGAACAATTTGATTATAAAAAATTAGATAAAAAATCAGATTTATATCTTCAAAAAAACCAAGATTGGGATAAAGATGTACCACTCTATGGTTACATTACAGTCCAAAATGATTGCTTAAAAAGTTTTAGACTAAGGTTTTAAAGGTACAATTGATGATTTAATTTTACCATACGAATGCAATGTTATTATCAATGGAAAAAGGTTTGAAATTAATCATTATAATCTTACAGGCAGTATAAATTCTAATAAGGAGGGTTTTGACGATGACATTAGTGAAAACCAGAATTGATTTTGGCTCTTAATAAAGCTAAATCTATGGAAATCGAAATGAAAGGGAAAATACTTTCAACCCGTGAAAAAATTTCTGAAATGCATATTGAAAGGCTTAAAGAAATTGTTTCAAGTTATTTAAGCTTAACAAGAATTTAGTTTAACAAGATTAAGAAGTTGTTCGCAAAGACTTTTCTTCAAACAATTGAAAGTGAAATTTTATATTAGCAATATTCTTGCAAGTTGCATATTTAAAAAGGAAAAATCCGATTATCATTCCGAGAGTATTTAGGAAAATATCATCAATGTCTGCAATTCCACGACCGGTAATATACTGAAGAGTTTCAACAGAAGTTATGATTAATAAGAAATAGAAACTCGTCGGAATAAATTTATTAAACTTCTTTAAACATAATCCTAACCAACCGAATGGACTAAAAACAAATATATTTCCGATAATATTGACTAAAAAGTCTTCGTTGTTAATTTTTGTATCTGTAAAGAATTTTTGAATGGTCATGAAAGGCTCCATTTGAATGTAAGAAACATCTGAAGCTTCTCTTCCTGATCCAAAAAACATCATATAAAGCAAAAAAATGGTGTAAACTGTAATAAATACTGCAAAATATCTTTTCATAGGTTTCCTTTTTGAGGGATTAGTAATAAAAGAGAGTTTTGCAGGTTTAGTTTTAAGTTTTTATAACATCAAATATCTGACCTTTAGTATACACTTTAAAAGACTTTATAATTCTTTAATACTATTTAACATAATATAAAAAGCCTCACTATAAAGTAAGGCTCATTCGTTTTAATATAGAGATCTAATTAAACTTGAATCACTCCCAAGTTAAATTTTTCGGTAATCGGAGAATGATTTGCTGCTTCAATTCCCATAGAAATCCATTTTCTGGTGTCTACAGGATTGATGATAGCATCGGTCCACAATCTTGAAGCTGCATAAGTTGCTTCTGTTTGTTTTTGATATTTTTTTGTAATCGTATCTAAAATTTCCTGATGCTCTTCTTCGGTAATTACTTTGCCTTGCTTTTTCAAAGTAGATTCCTGAATTTGTGCTAAAACTTTCGCAGCCTGAGTTCCGCCCATAACTGCTAAATCTGCCCATGGCCAAGCTACAATTAATCTTGGATCATAAGCTTTTCCGCACATTGCATAATTTCCTGCTCCGTAAGAATTTCCTGTGATAATCGTAAATTTAGGAACCACAGAATTGGAAACAGCGTTGACCATTTTTGCTCCATCTTTGATGATTCCACCGTGTTCTGATTTTGAACCCACCATAAATCCTGTCACATCCTGTAAAAATATCAAAGGAATTTTTCTTTGGTTACAGTTGGCAATAAATCTTGTCGCTTTATCAGCAGAATCAGAATAAATTACTCCACCAAACTGCATTTCACCTTTGCCGCTTTTTACCAATTTTCTTTGGTTAGCAACAATTCCTACAGACCAACCATCAACTCTCGCTGTCGCACAAATGATCGTTTTACCATAATCGGGTTTATATTCTTCAAATTCAGAATTATCGACGATACATTTAATGATTTCTAAAGTGTCATATTGCTCAGCTCTTGAAGCCGGCATAATTCCGAAAATATTTTCAGCTTTTTCTTTTGGAGGGAAACTTTCAATTCTGTCAAAACCTGCTTTTTCATAGCTTCCGACAGATTTCATAATATTTTTAATTCGGTCTAAAGCATCTTTATCATCTTTAGCTTTATAATCCGTAACTCCGGAAATCGAACAGTGAGTTGTTGCGCCGCCTAAAGTTTCGTTATCAATTGTTTCTCCAATTGCAGCTTTCACCAAATAACTTCCAGCCAGAAAAATAGAACCAGTTTTGTCGACAATCATCGCTTCGTCGCTCATAATCGGAAGATAAGCACCTCCTGCAACGCAACTTCCCATTACGGCTGAAATTTGGATAATTCCAGCAGCACTCATTTTAGCATTATTTCTAAAAATTCTACCGAACATTTCTTTATCAGGAAAAATTTCGTCCTGCATTGGAAGGTAAACTCCTGCAGAATCTACCAAATAAATAATTGGAAGCCTGTTTTCCATGGCGATTTCCTGAGCTCTCAGGTTTTTCTTTCCTGTGATAGGAAACCAAGCTCCGGCTTTTACAGAAGCATCATTGGCAACAACTAAACATTGTTTTCCCGAAACATAACCCATCATTACAACAACACCGCCACTTGGGCAACCACCGTGTTCTTCATACATTTCGTAGCCTGCAAAAGCACCAATTTCTATTGAATCTGAATCTTTATCAAGAAGATATTCTATTCTTTCTCTGGCTGTCATTTTCCCTTCGTCACGAAGCTTCTGAAGTCTTTTTTCGCCACCGCCTTTTTTAATTTCATTCAGCAAACGGTTGATTTCAGATAATCTTAACTTATTTTGATCTTCTCTTTTGTTAAATTCAATATCCATGAAATTCATATTTTAATCTGCCTAAAGATACTATTTTTAGATAAAGTAGTATAATAAGAAATTTATTTGTTTAAAGTTTTGGTTTTTAGTATTTTATGAATTTTTTAACGAAATTTATGTTTTTTTTGGTTCATATTTTGCTAACTTTACAATAGAGTAAATGAGACGAAAGTTTCTACTCTAAGTTCCTAGTTTATTTTTTTAATAGTTTATTATTTGAAGGCCCTGAAAGTTGCATAAACTTTCAGGGTTTTTGGATTTTGCAGGTTTAGTTATGATTTATTATCTCTAAAAATAATTGCCTTCGAGTATTGTTTTTTTTTAATTTAATGAAAAGCTATTCGTAATTTTGTATGTTTTAAATTTGATAGATCAACATGCAAAAATTAGCACTTTTCAGATTACATTTAATTGTCTTTCTATGGGGCTTTACAGCAATTTTAGGTAAACTGATTACGGCAAATGCTCAAATTCTGGTTTTTTACAGAATGCTTTTTGCCGCTGTTTTTCTATATATTTTTATCAGAATTTATAAAAAAGAAAGCATTCGCGTTCCAAAGAAATTGTTTTTTCAGTTAGCAGGAGTTGGACTTTTTATGGCGCTTCATTGGTATTGCTTTTTTTATTCCATTAAAGTTTCCAACGTTTCTATTGCGTTGAGTTGTCTTTCATTATCAACTTTATTTGCTTCAGTTTTGGAGCCTATAGTTTTTAAAAGAAAAATAGATGTTTCCGAAGTCATTATGGGAATCGTCATTGTAGCCTGTATTTTATTAATATTTAAAACAGAGTTTCAATATAAAGAAGGAATTTTCTACGGTATTTTGTGTGCGATTTTCGGAACAGTCTTCTCTGTTTTTAATGGAAAACTATTTGGAAAGACGAGTTCAGGAAATATTATTTTCTATGAAATTTTCTCCGGATGGTTTGTTTTAATGCTGTTTTATCTGGTGACAGGACAAATCATGCAGATGAACGAAATAAATTATAAAGATTTGGCGTTAATAGGCTTATTGGCAAGTGTGTTTACAGCGTATCCGATGTTTGAATCTGTAAAGCTGATGAAATATATTTCGCCTTTCACGTTAATTTTAACAGTTAATTTAGAACCAGTTTACGGAATTATACTAGCTTTTTTTATCTTTGGAGAATCGGAAGAAATGAGTCCTGTATTTTATGGGGCATCTTTGGTAATGATTTTAGCAATTGTAGCCAACGCACTGATAAAAACTAGAAAACAAAAAAACATTAACTAAGCATCAATTATACATGATGAAAAAATATCTATTATTAATATTTTCCCTTTTATTTGGGCTTTCTCAATCTCAGATTATCAGAAAATATTCCAATGAATTTCTAAATATCGGAGCCGGAGCAAGAGGTATCGGTATGGGAGGTGCTGTCATTACCAGTCAGGATGATGTGTATTCTCCGATGTGGAATCCCGCCGGTTTGAACGGTATTACAAGAGATTGGCAAGGTGCGGCAATGCACGCAGAATATTTCGAATCTATCGCAAAATACGATTATCTAGCTTATGCAAAAGTTTTAGAAAACGGAGTTTTTGGAGTTTCTGTAGTTCGTTTAGGAGTTGATAACATTTTAAATACGACTCAGTTAATCGATACAGAAGGAAACATCGATTACGATAAAATTACAAAGTTCTCCCAATCTGATTATGCAGGAATTATTTCATACGCATTTAATCCAGGTGGAAATCCAAAACTAGATGTCGGTGTAAATGCAAAAATTGTTTACAGAAATGTAGGGAAATTTGCGAGCGGTTATGGTTTTGGTTTTGATGTCGGAGCAATTTATAAAGCTGACAATGGATGGAAATTCGGTGGAGTTCTTCGTGACGCCACTACAACGGTCAATTTTTGGAGTGTTAATCAAAAAGAATTGTCAACAATTGTAAACGGTGAAGAATTTAACCCAGCTCCAACAGATAAAATGGAATTAACGATGCCAAAATTAAATGCAGGTGCAAGTAAGTTATTTCAAATTAACAGTAGCTTATATGTTTTACCGGAAGCTGGAATTAATGTAGATTTTGCTAAAACTGCTGCACTTCTTTCAACAGATTTTGCAAGTATTACACCTTATGCAGGAGCCGAATTGGGGTATCAAAAAATGATTTTTGTAAGATTAGGTGTAAATAGATTTCAGTCGATTACAGATATTGAGGATCTTCAGAGAAAAGTTTCTTTTCAGCCAAGTGCAGGTATAGGAATTCGTTACAGAGGTTTAACACTTGATTACGCAATCAGTAATTCAGGAATCGGAGGTTCTAATTTTTATTCTAATTTCTTCTCATTAAAACTGGATATGGGAGAATTTAGAAATGACTAATTATTTTTAAATTATAAATTTTATGAAAAAGTTTTCAATCATTATATCGTCTTTTTGTGCGATGTTATCGTATGCACAGAAAGTTTCAGATTATAAATATATAGTTGTTCCAAGTGCGTTTGAAAGTTTTAAAAAAGAAAATTACGGTCTTACTGCTTTTTTAACCAATAAATTAAAATCAAAACAATACACTGTTATCTCTGAAAACAGAGGTCAATGGCCGGAAGAAGCCAATGCAAATCCGTGTAGTGTTTTGAATGCAGATGTGGTGAATGATAGTGGTTTTTTAAGAAATAAAATTGTTTTAGAGCTTAAAGATTGCAACAGTAAAGTCATTGTTTCTGAAAAAGGAAGTACTTCTATAAAAGAATTTGAAGAAGGTTTCAAAGATGCTTTGTCTAGAGCTTTGGTGAATATTCCTGTTTCTAAACCTGTGGAAAATTCAACTTTCACACAGCAAGTTCAAGTTACAACTGAAACGGTAAAGTCAACTCCTGAAAGTAGCGCTCCAAAATCTCAACTTTCCAAAGCCGAAAAGTATAGCAACGGCAAACTGAATCTTCAAAGAATTCAGATGGATGCCACTCAGTTTATTTTAGTTGATGGAAATAGCTCAGTTCCTTTTGCGACTTTCAAAGAAACGACTAAAAAAGATGTTTTCAGAGTGAAATTAGGTTCAGGAGAATCTACAACTGGTTATTTTGAAAACGGAAATTTAGTAATTGAAATTCCAAAAGGTAACGACGACTATTCTAAAGAAGTTTTCGCTCCTGTAAAATAAGCTTAAAATTTTTCGATAAAACATAAAAAAGCCTTACCCGATAATTTCAGGTAAGGCTTCCTTAAAATAAACCATAAAAAACTAAAACTAAGGCATTAATACCGTATCGATTACGTGTATTACACCATTTGATTGATTTACGTCGGCGATTGTAACTTTTGCTTTATTACCTTTCGCATCCGTCACATATAAATCTTTTCCTTTCGTCCAGAAAGTTAATTCTTCACCTTGAACTGTTTTCATCATTGCTTTACCGTTTCCTGCTTTTACTGCTGCCCAAACTTGTTTTGAGCTATAACTTCCAGGTAAAACGTGATACGTTAAAATCTTGGTAAGCATTGCTTTATTCTCAGGTTTCACTAAGCTTTCTACTGTTCCTGTAGGCAATTTTGCAAAAGCTGCATCTGTTGGAGCGAAAACTGTGAATGGGCCTTTACTTTGCAATGTTTCAACCAAACCTGCTGCTTTTACTGCGGCAACCAATGTTTTGTGGTCTTTAGAATTCATTGCGTTTTCAACAATATTTTTAGAAGGGTACATTGCTGCTCCACCTACCATTACTGTTTTTTCTTTCATTTGTTGTGCAGCTGCATTTCCACTGAATGCGAATGATAAAGCCACCATTCCGAATACTGCGATTTTTGATCTTGAGTTCATTTTCTTTAATTTTAAATTATTATTACTTGAGTGATCTTTAATTTTCTGTTCTTACCTTCATTTACGAAGAGCAGATTGTTTTAGATTTTAAAAAAAAGAATTTTAACATTAATTAACTGTTAATCAGTTTCTTATTTTTTTTAATGGTGATTTTTATTTGGGTTTTAAATTTCATTCGGTAATTACTATAATTAGACTGAAAAATAGACCTTAAATATTTTTGTGTTTGATAAAAGATTTGTTTTAAAAGTTTTCCAAAGAAAGATGTAATTATCATTTTGTTTTATTATATTTGAAATGAAAATTATTCACAATTAAAACAAAATATTCAGAGGACGAACTTATCATTTTGCTAAGGCAGCAAAGTGAGTCTGGTTTTCATCACTTGTATGATAACTATTCGGGCGCATTGTATGGTGTGATCCTAAGAATTGTGCAGTCTAAAGAATATACCGAAGAAATTATTCAGGATGTTTTTGTGAAAATCTGGAATTCCATTCATCAATATGATGCTACGAAAGGCAGATTTTATACTTGGATGATTAATATTGCGAGAAATACAGCAATCGATTATCTTAAATCTAAAAGTTTTCAAAATCAACTTAAAAACCAACCTCTTCCGGATTTCGTATATGAGAGTGCGGAACTTACAACATCCAATAATGCAGATTTTATTGGCTTTAATAAAGTGCTTGAAAGTTTGGAATCTGATAAGCAGGAACTCATTGATCTTGCCTATTATCAAGGATACACGCAGAGTGAAATATCAGAAAAGCTGAATATGCCTTTAGGTACTGTTAAAACCAAAATGCGTAATGCATTGATGAAATTAAAAGACTTGTTAAAAGATTATCAATAAATTGGATAGTAAAGAATACATATCATCCGGAATTCTAGAATCTTACATTCTAGGTCTTGCTTCTCCCGAGGAAGCAGGTATTTTGGAGTGTGTGATGAAGAATAATGCAGAAGTAAAAGCCGCTTTTGAAGAAGCGCAAAAAACTTTCGAGATGCTTGCAACAGCGCAAGCAGTAACGCCACCCAATGATTTAAAAGCAAAAATCTGGGATAAAATACAACTTGAACAAAAAGTTGTTGAAGAAAAACCTGTAGTTCCGATTAATAATGTTGAGCCAAAAGTGGAGATTCAACAGTCGATACCGGAAATCAGAATTGAAAAAAATAGAAATTGGAAAAACTATGCAGTAGCAGCATCAGTATTATTTTTGGTAAGTATTGGAGGAAATCTTTATTGGATGAACAGCCAAAAAGAAATTAAAAATGAAATTGCTGTTTTAAAATCTGAAAAGCAGTCTCATAACCTTGCAATGCAAAATTTAGAACAAAAATTGCAGGTTACTTCCAATCCGAATATGCTAAAAATTGTTTTGGCAGGTGTAGAAAAACACCCAAAATCAAATGCTGTGGTATATTGGGATAAAACTTCTAAAGATGTTTACCTGACTTCAAATAGCTTGCCAAAAGCTCCTGAAGGAATGCAATATCAACTTTGGGCAATCGCAGACGGAAAACCGGTAAGCGCAGGAATGTATTCTGATGAAAAAGATGCAAAAATAGCTCTTGCAAATATTCCAAATGCACAGGCTTTTGCTATTACTTTGGAAAAGGAGGGTGGAAGCGCAGTTCCTACAATGGAAAATATGTATGTAATGGGCGGAGTTTAATTTTTCCTTAAATAATAAATAAAAATCTCTTATCATTTCGATAAGAGATTTTTGTTTTACTCAGCATTGAAAAATTCCCAGATTACTTTTGCTTTAGATTTTCCTAAAATTTCTTCTAGCGTTTCAAGGTTAGATTCTTTAATTCTTTTAACTGATTTTAATTTAGATAAAAGAAGTTCAATTGTTTTTTCTCCAACTCCAGGAATTTCTTCCAGTTCAGATTTTATGGTTGAGTTTTTTCTTCTTGTTCGGTGATGTCTTACTCCGAAACGGTGAGCTTCGTCACGCACTTGTTGTAAAATCTTCAATGTTTCAGACTTTTTATCTAAATATAAAGGAATCGGATCTTCAGGAAAGAAAATTTCTTCCAGTCTTTTTGCAATTCCTACAATCGTTATTTTACCGTAAAGTCCGAGAAGTTTTAAACTCTTTACTGCGGAAGATAGTTGCCCTTTTCCTCCGTCAATCAGAATTAATTGAGGTAAACTTTCACCTTCTTCCAACATTCTTTTATAGCGTCTGAAAATTACTTCCTCCATTGTTTTAAAATCATCTGGTCCGACAACGGTTTTCGGATGAAAAATTCTATAATCAGCTTTGCTTGCTTTTCCGTTTTTGAAAACGACACACGCAGAAACAGGATTTGTTCCCTGAATATTTGAGTTGTCAAAACCTTCAATATGTCTTGGTTCTACAGGCATTCTCAATAGTTTTTGCATTTCAGCCATAATTCTGTTGGAATGTCTTTCCGGATCAACAATCTGTACCTGTTTTAATTTTTCAATTCTGTATTCTTTGGCATTTTTTTCTGAAAGTTCAACGATTCTTTTTTTGTCACCCATTTTCGGAACAATCAGTTTTACATTCGGAATCTCAAAACTCAAGTGAAAAGGAAGTAACACTTCTTTAGAATCAGAATCAAATTTCTGACGGATTTCAATTAAAGCTTCCTCCATAATTTCTTCATCGGTTTCCTCAAGCATTTTTTTAATTTCTGTGGTGAAACTTTGGATGATATTTCCGTTTCTGATTTTAAAATAGTTAACATAAGCTGCTGTTTCATCACTCGTCATTGCAAAAACGTCTACATCATCAATATCCGGATTCACAACGGTGTGCTTTACCTGATAATCTTCCAGAATATTCAGCCTTTCTTTGATCATTTGAGCATTTTCAAACTGAAGATTCGAAGCGTATTTCGTCATTTGATTAATCAGATATTCTTTTGCTCTACGGAAATCTCCTTTAATGATTCCGCGAATGGCATCTATTTTTTCATCATAATCTTCTTTGCTTTCTAAATCTTCACAAGGTCCTTCACAATTTTTAATGTGAAATTCTAAGCAGACTTTATATTTTCCTTCCTCAATTTTAGCCGGAGCTAAATTTAAATTGCAGGTACGAAGTTTATAAATATGTTTAATCGTATCTAATAAAATCTTTGCAGGACGTACTTTTGCGTAAGGTCCGTAGTATTCTGAACCGTCTTTTATTTTATTTCTCGTCAGAAAAATTCTCGGAAAATTTTCTTTTTTAATACAAATCCATGGATAGGTTTTGTCATCTTTCAACATCACATTATAGAAAGGCTGGTGTTCCTTTATCAGATTGTTTTCCAATAAAAGTGCATCGTATTCGCTGTTAACAATGGTAGTTTCCAAACGGTTGATTTTCCCAACCATAATTCTGGTGCGATAACCGGAAAGTGTTTTGTTGAAATAGGAAAGAACTCTTTTCTTCAGATTTTTTGCCTTTCCTACATACAGAAGATTCTCGTTTTTATCGTAATATCGATAAACGCCGGGTTCGGAAGGTAAAGTTTTAAGCTGTAATTCTAAAGAAGGATTCATAGAACAAATTTAAGCAATTTCAATGCACAAAAAAAGCTGCAGAACGTTCTACAGCTTTGAAATATTTTAAGATTAAATTTTATCCGTTGCTCATTTCAGTATATTCATTGACCAAAAAGCTGAAAAATCCCCATTCTACAGATTTTTTAGGATATTTTTTCATGAATTCTGCATTGTCACCAAATAAGAAATTATAATTGTCTTCAAAATCATCTTTATGAAGCCAAAGAACTTTCTCTCCTTTTTTTACATAAAACGATTTTGCAAGTCCGCCACCGAGCTGCATCCCAAATCCTACAGTCATACCCGAAGTTTCCTTTGCTCTCGGATCATTATAAACAGAAATAATTTCGCTGAATTCAGGATTTATAAGTTGCATTAAAAACTCTTTTTCGTCTTTTTTGTTTTTCAACGAAACGGTTTGGTTTACAAATTGAATTTGACCATCTGGCGTATTTTTACTCAGTTTTTTAGTGTTTAAGCTTCTTAAGTTAGTCATATGCTTTCCAACTTTCAAAATTTTCGCCAATTTCGTAGGGTAAATGTACATTTCGTTCACATTGTCTGCATTGAAAACCATCTTCTTTTTCGTAGCACTGTCTTTTATAGAAATTTCGTAAATCTGACCTTTTTTTGTTTCAATATTGTCACAATATCCTTTGTTGATAGTTCCGTCTTTTGAAATGATGGTTGAGATTTTTTTTGTTGATGGGCCAGGAAATCCTTCATTAAAAAGATATTGTTCCATTTTTTTTATTTGTTCTTTCGTGTATTTTACTTTTTCCTGTGCAAAAGTTGAAATGCTCACCAAAGAAAGAGCCAATAATAAAGCTTTAAATTTCATATAAACTAGTTTTTAATAGGCGATAAAAATAGTAAAATAATTGTCTCTTTATTAAAATATTTTATCATTGAAAGATGACTTTTTCAATATGCATCAAAATGTGTATTTTTAGGCAAATTTTTTAAAATGATTTACGGTATAGATACTTTCAGTTTTCATGATGTTTTGGAAATCTGCAAGAACCCCAATAAAGCTCAGTTAAGTAAAGAAGCGAAAGAACAGATTTTAAAATCTCAGGATAATGTGAGACAGATTGTAGAGTCAGACCGATGTGTTTATGGGATTAATACAGGATTCGGACCGCTTTGTGATACTAAAATTTCACCTGATGAAACTGCGCAATTACAATATAATTTAATTATTTCTCATGCAGTAGGAGTGGGGAAACCGATTGATAAAGAATTTTCAAAAATCATGATGATTGCGAAAGTTCATGCTTTGTCTAAAGGTTTTTCGGGGGTTTCTCTGGAAGTGATTGAGAGATTTATAGTGATGCTTGAAAATGACATCATTCCGGTAGTTCCTGAACAAGGTTCTGTAGGAGCTTCAGGGGATTTAGCGCCACTTTCACACTTGGTTTTGCCACTTTTAGGACTTGGACAAGTTTGGGTTGGAAACGAAATCTTCGAAACTGCTGAAATTTTAGAGAAAAACAATCTTGAGCCATTGGTTTTAGGTCCGAAAGAAGGTTTGGGATTAATCAACGGAACTCAGTTTATTTTGGCTCATGCAATAAAAGGTTTGGAGAAGTTTGAATATCTTTTAGATTTATCAGATATGACTGCGGCGATGAGTCTTGAAGCTTACCGAGGTTCTGCAAGTCCGTTTAAAAAAGAACTTCACGACATCAGACCATTTGAAGGAAGCAAAAAAGTGGCGGCAAGAATGCTTAAGTTTTTGAAAAATTCTGATAATCTTAAAGCTCACGAATATTGTGACAGAGTTCAGGATCCGTATTCAATGAGATGTGTTCCACAAGTTCACGGTGCAAGTAGAAATGCTTTTGAACACCTTAAAATAATGGCAGAAACGGAATTGAATTCTGTAACCGATAATCCAATTGTTTTAAGTGCTGAAGAATCAATTTCAGGAGGAAATTTCCATGGACAATTGATGGCAATGCCTTTAGATTATGCGACTTTGGCCGTTGCTGAACTAGGAAATATTTCAGACAGAAGAAGTTATTTATTATTAGAAGGAAAATATGGTTTGCCAAGATTGTTGACGGAAAGTTCAGGTTTAAATTCTGGATTTATGATTCCTCAATATACTTCTGCAGCATTGGTTACAGAAAATAAAACACTTTGTTTTCCGGCTTCAGCGGATTCTATTCCAACAAGTTTAGGTCAGGAAGATCACGTTTCGATGGGAAGTATTTCAGGAAGGAAATTCAATCAAGTTCTTGGAAATTTGGTGAATATTTTAGCGGTTGAATTGATGTTTGCTGCGCAAGGTTTAGAATTTAGAAGACCTGCAAAATGTTCAAAAATTATTGAAGAGAACTTTGCGATTCTTCGTTCTAAAGTTGATAAATTAGAAGATGATCGATTGATCGGAAAAGATATGTTGGCAATTGCTGAATTGATTAATGAGAGAAAATTTGTGGTGAATTTTTAAGATAAATAAGAATTTTCTTTTAGAAATTTTAATTCAATAGAGTCAGGCTTAAGCCTGACTTTTATTTTGTAATGTTAATTTGGCTTTAGCCAAATCTTAAATAAAAATCATCTACCATTTCTCAGTTAAATATTTCCAATACCGCTTCGGAACGTGTTGAATATGAAGTTTAGTATTCTTCCTTTCTTTAATATTGGTTTTTGTGAAATAACTTTGCCAAAGCGTTTGGTATTTTTTTTCTTCCTCGTGAAATTTTTGCTGATATTGGTTTAAATCTAACTTCTCATCAGGATAAAAGAATTCACAGTTTTCCAAGTCATAAAATAAACCATAATGTCTTCTCAAGTCATAAATCATCCATTTTTGATCAGCGTAGCGATCTTTAAAATGTTTTCTAATTAAAGGTAAAACATTAAAATCTGGATCTATTTTAGCAAAATAAATATCGTCCTGCAATTTTTCAAACCGCACAAAAGCTGTCATTCTGTGTCTTTCACGACTCACTGATTTACAGATTTTTGAAATTTTTAAAATATCATTATCTGCAAAATTCTGTAAAATATTTTCTTCAGGATGTTTTATCGATTGTTTTACTGCAGATAAAATGAGATTTTCCATTTCCGAATCTTCAGATAAAAAAACTTTCAACAATTGATTCATTCCAGATTTGCCGATATTCTGCTCCAATTTGTTTAAAACTCTTTCCGATTTTTCCTGTTGTGTAATTACCTCGTGAATCTCTGCAAACATATTTTCCTGCTGAAAATTTTCTCTGCTACAAATTTCCACATCTTGATAACGATATTCGAAAACTTCAAATATCGCAGTGAAAAGTCCGTCGAAACTTCCGTCATAGAGGAGAGTGGTCATTTGAGTTGGAGGGTTTGAGAGTCTTAGAGTTATAATAGTGTAATTGGTGAAAATATTTGTGAAACTTGTGTTTAAACTAAAACAAAGTCAACTGCTGAGAAAACTGATTTTGAAATTTAGACTGACTTCCGCCAATAATTAATTTTCGTAAATTTAAATCAGTTAGATGTCTTAAAAATATATTTCCGTAAGTGAAATCAATGAAATATTTTGCCCGGTTTACAGCAGCTCCCAATTTTTTAAGATGGTCAATATTTAAAACCTGAAATTTTCGTGCACTCACAATTTTCTGTGCAGTTTTTACACCAATTCCAGGAATTCTGAGAATCATTTTATAATCTGCAGTCTGCAAATTAACAGGAAATTGGTCAAGATGTCTCAAAGCCCAACTTAATTTCGGATCAACTTCCAGATCAAGAAAAGGCATATTAAAATCTAAAATTTCATCAGCTTTAAAACCATAAAAACGCATCAACCAATCTGACTGATATAAACGGTTTTCTCTTAAAACCGGAACTTCTGCAGTTATTGCAGGTAAACGATTATCAACTGTTACAGGAATATATCCAGAATAGTAAACCCGCTTCATTCCGTAATTTTTGTAGAAATGATCGGCAACTTTAATGATTTGTAAATCATTTTCGTTAGTTGCACCCACAATCATTTGAGTCGATTGTCCGGCTGGAGCAAATTTTGGAGTACTTCTGATGATTTTTTTCTCGTCTTTATATTGCTGAATTCCTTTCTGAACGACTCTCATCGGCTGAAGCATATCTTCACGATTTTTATCAGGAGCCAATAATTTCAGTCCGGATTCTGTAGGAATTTCAAGATTTACAGATAATCGATCAGCATAAAGTGCCGCTTCATTCATCAAATCATCACTCGCTCCGGGAATTGATTTTAAATGAATATAACCATTAAAATTATGTTCATTTCTCAGCTTTTTTGCAACACGAACCAAACGTTCCATTGTTGTATCTGCATCTTTGAAGATTCCTGAACTTAAAAATAAACCTTCAATGTAATTTCTTCTGTAAAAACTGATGGTTAAATCAACGACTTCTTCAACTGTGAAAGCAGCTCGTTTTATATCATTCGATTTTCTGGAAACACAATAAATACAATCGTAAATACAGTGATTAGTCAAAAGAATTTTTAGAAGAGAAACACAACGCCCATCTTCCGTATAAGTATGACAGATTCCACTTGCTGAACTGTCTCCTAAACCACCGTTATTCTTCCTTTTTCCACCGCTTGAAGAACATGAGACATCATACTTCGCAGCATCTGCAAGTATTTCAAGTTTCTCTTTTACACGGTCAAAATTCATTTTATAATGGGTTTAAATCAGATTGAAATATTTGTTTTTCAAAACAAAAGTAAGTCCAAAATTGAGAAAAGTCAGGGTTTTTAAAACAAACTTATCCACATATTTCCAAAGCAAATTTAGTATATTTACGGTCATTAATTTATGCGTGAAGTCGTAAACCTGCGATTTTAGATAGCTACAAAACTACTTATATGAATCATAAACCCGTTGAAGGTTTTTCCAAATTAACAAAACAGGGGAAAATCGATTGGCTTGTTAACGAATATCTTGAAGGAAACCAGGATTATCAAAATATATTGAATCAATATTGGAATGAAAATGCAGATTTACAGAAGCTTCATGATGAGTTTTCTGAAAACACGATTTCCAATTTTTATATGCCTTACGGAATAGCACCTAATTTTTTAATCAACGGAAAATTATTTGCTTTACCAATGGCGGTTGAAGAAAGTTCGGTAGTTGCGGCGGCTTCAAAAGCTGCTAAATTCTGGATTGATAAAGGTGGTTTTAAAACTACAATTATTAATACCGAAAAATTAGGACACACTCATTTTATCATTGACGTTGAATCTCACAAACTGCAGCATTTTTTTAATTTCAATTTAAAGAAAAAGCTGTTTGAAGCCACAGAAGCGATTACAGCCAATATGAGAAATCGTGGCGGAGGAATTTTAGATATAAAACTCGTCGACAAAACTTCTGAAATGCCGAATTATTACCAGCTTAAAGCAAGTTTTGATACGGTAGATTCAATGGGAGCGAATTTTATTAATTCTTGCCTGGAGCAATTCGGAAAAACATTGAAACAGGAAGTAGCAATTAGTGAAGATTTTACTCAGGAAGAGAAAAATTCTTTACAAATTGTAATGAATATTCTTTCCAATTTCACACCGGATTGTATCGTAAGAGCGGAAGTTTCTTGTAAAATAGAGGATTTAAAAGACGACAGCGGAATTTCAAATGAAGAATTTGCAAGAAAATTTAAACAGGCGGTTACGATTGCTGAAATTGAACCTTTCCGTGCAACGACTCACAATAAAGGAATTATGAACGGTGTCGATGCAGTTGTTATTGCGACAGGAAATGATTTCAGAGCAACCGAAGCTTGCGCACATGCTTACGCAGCGAGAAATGGAAAATATTCTTCTTTAACGCATTGTACAACAGATAATGGAATTTTCAGATTTTGGATCGATCTTCCGATTTCTGTAGGAGTTGTTGGTGGTTTAACGAATCTTCATCCTTTAGTAAAATTCTCTTTGGCACTTCTCGGAAAGCCTTCAGCTCAGGAATTGATGAGTATTTTGGCGGTTTCAGGACTGGCTCAGAATTTTGGAGCGCTTCGTTCTTTGGTGACAACGGGAATTCAGAAAGGTCACATGAAAATGCACTTGTTTAATATTTTAAATCAATTTGGAGCTACGGAAGAAGAAAAGCAACATTTTGTGACGTACTTTAAAGATAAAACGGTGAGTCATCATGAGGTGATTGCTGAATTAAATAAACTAAGAAGTATATAAATTTTGAAGAAAATATTTTTATTATCAGCAATTACCACGTTTGCGTTTGGATTTTCTCAACAAAATGTAAGCATTACAAATCTACAACCCAAAACAGAAATAAGCGTTTTTCCTTTAGTTTCTATTACAAATAACAAAAAAGCAGAAGAGAAAATTAATACTTTTCTGCAAGTTTCCCATCTGGAAAATATACCCAACTCAAAGAAAAATCCTTTTGTTTATACAGAGTCAGAAAAACTTATTTATGGAGAACCTACGCATTTTTATGAATGGAAAAAGCTAAACACTTCAAAAAACATTTTAAGTTTATCTATTTTGGGTGAATCTATTGATGGAACCCCCATAAAGTTTAATCTGTATAAAAATTTTGATGCGAGAACAGGAAATCTAATCAATAACACAGATTTATTTCAAGAAAATTCTGTTTCTACTGTCGAAAAGCTGATTGAAAGTAAAATTAAGAAAAAAATTGATGATTTTTTAAAAGAAATAACAGCTAAAAAAAATCCTGACAAAAACACCAAATTACAGATAGAAATTTACGAAACCTGTATCACAGACAACATTTTAATGTATTTGGATTACTATTTTGAGAATCAATCTATAACTTTTATGGCACCAAGATGTGCTAATAATTTACCAAATTTGGATATTTTGGACACATTTTACATTTCATTTTCCAACAAAGAATTGGAACCTTATTTTTCCGAATATGCCAAAAATTTGCTTTCGAATAATGAAAATGCTATTCCAACTAAAAATTTAAATTATAAATTATATAAAGGAAAAATAGAAGGTAAAAATCCTATCACCCTTCTTTTTAGTACAATTAATGAAGACGGTTCTTTTTCTGCTATTTATTGGACAGATGACGAAAAAAGATTAAATACTTGGGATGGAAATTTTACAGGAAATCATATCTCAATAATTGAAAAAGATTCATTTGATGTTAAAACAAGAAAATGGATTACTAAAAGCACTATCGAAATGGATCTGACACAAAATAAAATGTCTGGTACTTGGCAAGATTTTAAGACAAAAAAATATTTAAAAATAGAATTAGAAGAATTATAAAATGAAAACAATCACTCTCATCTTCGGAGCCGCTTTCGGAATGTTATCCGTTATTTTAGGTGCTTTCGGAGCACATGCTTTAAAGAAAATTTTATCTGTGGAAAGACTGGAAAGTTTTGAAACAGGAGTAAGATATCAAATGTATGCCGCATTCTTTTTGCTGATTGCTGGTTATATTTTAAAATTCGACACCTCATCTCAAAAATGGATTTCTATTTTGATGATTGCAGGAACAATGCTGTTTTCTTTCAGTATTTATGGATTGAGTTTACAGGATTATTTAGGAATAAATCTTAAATTCTTAGGCCCAATTACTCCACTTGGAGGATTGTTTATGATGCTAAGTTGGGGAATGCTTATTTTTTATTTTGCTAAAGCAAAACTACAATAGTTTACATACTAAAATTAAAAAATGAATTATCGGTTGGTATGGTTTTTTACGACACTGATTATTTCTTTTCTAAGTATTCAAAAAATGAATGCGCAAGAGAAGAAGAAATTCCTAAATGGAAATATTCTAACAGAAGTAAAAAGCATACAAAAACGTTTTTCTGATAGTATTAGTCAATATAATTACAAGGAGAATCCGGATTTATATAGTGAGAAATACAGAAGTTTTTACGGTGAAAAATAAAGAGATCTTAAAAATCTGTATCAAAATATATATGACAAAGAAACTCTGACAGGAAAAGTTGAAGCCATAAAAGGAATGTCATCTCTCTCTCTCAAATTGAAAATGGTGAACAGCTTAAGGATTTGCAGAAACGACTAACTTCTGATTTTCCTGTTTATTTGCTGAAGGATAATATCGAAGGAGCATTTCGATGTACACTGAATTTCACAGTAGACGTAGATGGTAAATTTAAAAAGGTAAAATATAGCGGAACATCAGGAACAGAATTCAACATTATCAGTGCATTATTTCTTTATGCAATTGGCGGGTTAGAAAAGCCTTTGCTTTATAATAAAACTGTGGTTGCACAGAATTTTTCACAACCAATTGTTGTAAGGTTTGAGTAATTGTCAGCTAATTAAAATATTAAAACAAATGATGAGATTTTTTTAATATTTAAAATAAATTACAATGAAAATCAACAGAAGACGTCGCTTAATACGAACTTTTAACCTTTTGGATCAACCCATTAAATTTAATCCGTTCGTATTCAGCCGTACTTTTTTTATGTGGGCAATCACAGGTTTAATTGGCGGAATTATCGCCGGTTTATATTGGATTGTCCTCGAACATTTCACGGAATTTCTGCATCAGTTTCAAGGTTGGATGGTTATTCCAACGATGGCAATCGCAGGACTTTTGGCCGGTTTGGTCATTCATTTCATTGGAGATCCTGGGGAAATCCATTTGATTGTTAATAATATCAGATTTAATAAAGGAAAACTCGATCCGAAAAATAATCCTTCCATGATTCTGTCGTCGCTTTTTTGCGTGGCATCAGGTGGAAGTTTAGGTCCTGAAGCGCCTTTGGTACAAGTAACAGGTTCTACAGGGACGTATTTAGGGAAATTATTCAGGCTGAAAGGTGAGGAGTTGCGTTCCTTGAGTATCGCAGGTATGGCTTCCGGTTTTACAGTACTTTTTGGTGCGCCGCTTGGCGGAAGTTTATTCTCTCTTGAAATTCTCCATCACAAACATGCTGTAGAATATTACAAAGCGATTATTCCGGCTTTGGTAGCAAGTTGTTTCAGTTATCTGATGTTTGCTTTAACTATCCATTTAGGAATCGGGGCGACTTGGGATTTGAAAGCTTATCATTATACCGGCGTTTACGATTTTGCTTATGCAACCGCTTTCGGAATTGTAGGAACTTTATTTGGGTGGATTTTTATTTTTGTGGTTAAATTTTTCAAGAAAGCTTTTGAATACAGAAAATTCCCGATTTACATCAAAACTTTGGTAGGTGGAATTTTATTGGGAATCATTGCTTTTTATTTTCCATTAACAAGGTATTTCGGGCATCATGAAGTGAATGAATTGATTAACGGAAATTACACTCTGAATTTTTTAATTATTATTTTAATTTTTAAAATTTTAGCAATAGCCATTACCGTAACTTCAGGATGGAGAGGTGGTTTTATTATCCCACTTTTCTTTGTTGGAACAACTTTAGGGTTGATTATTCATCATTTATTTCCAACGGTTGATACCACTTTAGCGATAGTAAGCTGTATGGCTGCAATAAATGCTTGTGTAACGAGAACGCCGATGAGTACAACGATTATTTTGGGAACTTTAACCGGTTTTACCTATTTCGTACCAATACTTTTTGCTAGTTTGACGGGGTATTTCTTGGCTCCAAAAATTCCGTTCATTGGTTCACAATCAGAAAAATTAGCAGAAGAATAGAAATGCTTTAAAGGAAACTTGGTAAAAGAATAAATATCATCTTAATTTTTAATCTAATAAACTTGAATTTCCGTGTCTTTTTATTAAATTTGTCAACCTTTAAATATTAAAATAAAATAATAAAAATAATATGAATCTTCACGAGTATCAATCAAAAGAGATTTTATCAAAGTATGGAGTAGCTATCCAACGTGGTTTCGTTGCAAACAACGTAGAAGAAGCTGTAGCAGCTGCAGAAAAATTGACTGCTGAAACCGGAGCTCAGGCTTGGGTTGTAAAAGCACAGATTCACGCAGGTGGTCGTGGTAAAGGTGGTGGTGTAAAGTTCTCTCCAAATATGGATAAACTTAAAGAAAACGCTGGAAACATCATCGGAATGCAGTTGATCACTCCACAAACTTCTGCTGAAGGTAAATTGGTAAACTCTGTATTGGTTGCAGAAGACGTTTATTATCCTGGAGAATCTGAAACTAAAGAATTTTATGTTTCTATTCTTTTAGACAGAGCTGAAGGTAAAAATACAATCGTATATTCTACTGAAGGTGGTATGGATATTGAGCACGTTGCAGAAGTAACTCCTCATTTGATTCACAACGAATTAATTGATCCTACTTTAGGTCTTCAAGGTTTCCAGGCTAGAAAAATTGCTTTCAACTTAGGTCTTGAAGGGAACGCTTTCAAAGAATTTACAAAATTCATTTCTTCTTTATATAATGCTTATGTAGGAATTGATGCATCTCTTTTCGAAATCAACCCGGTTTTGAAAACTTCTGATAACAAAATTATCGCTGTAGATGCTAAAGTAACTTTGGATGGTAACTCATTGTTCCGTCACAAAGATCTTGAAGCTCTTAGAGATACAAGAGAAGAAGATCCTATCGATGTTGAAGCTGGTGAAGCTGGTCTTAACTTCGTAAAATTAGACGGTAACGTTGCTTGTATGGTAAATGGAGCTGGTCTTGCAATGGCAACTATGGATATCATCAAATTATCTGGTGGTAACCCTGCAAACTTCTTGGACGTTGGTGGAACTGCAGATGCAGCGAGAGTACAAACTGCTTTCGGAATTATCTTGAGAGATCCAAACGTAAAAGCTATTTTGATCAATATCTTCGGAGGTATCGTAAGATGTGACAGAGTTGCTCAAGGTGTTGTAGATGCTTACCACGCAATGGGAAGCCTTCCTGTTCCATTGATCGTAAGATTACAAGGAACAAATGCTGTAGAAGCTAAAAAATTAATTGACGAAGCTGGATTGCCAATTCACTCTGCAATTACTTTAGAAGAAGCTGCAAACAAAGTAAAAGAAGTTTTAGCTTAATATTTAAATTAACTTTAAAATATAAAATCCGTTTTCGTAAGAAGACGGATTTTTTTGTTAAAAAATTATTTTTGTGGTATTTTAATTGTTAATTTTAGGCTAAATTATTTTTAAAAAGATAAAAAATATATTTTTTAAGATACAATCACTAAATATTAATAATTAAAAGTTAAAATTAATGAAAGCAAAAACATTTATTATCTCTTGTCTGTTGATTGCAGGGCAAGGTTTTGCTCAACAGAATTATTGGTCAAAGCAAAAAGAAAATAAAGCTGAAAGAGGGGAGCTAAAACCAAGATGGGTAACTCCTAAAACTTTCTCTCTATATCAATTAGATTTAGATAAAATAAAATCTGATCTGAAAAATGCACCACAACGTTTCTCGAAAAATGAAAATTTAGTTATTAAATTCCCGGATTCTAACGGTGGAGTAAGAGATTATATTGTCCAGGAAGCATCTGTTATGGCTCCCGAATTACAGGCTAAATTTCCTGAAATAAGATCTTACACTGGTTGGGAAAAAGGAAATCCCTCGAATACCATTCGTTTCAGCTTAACTCCGCAAACAGGAATAAGCGTAATGTATTTTGATGGTTGGGATGTAAGTTATTTGGATAGTTATACTCAGGATAATTCATCATTTATTTTATATAAAAGAAAAGATCTTCCAAAAAATGACCGACTTTTTGAATGTCATGTTGAAGATATGTTAGATCAAAATACAAATCAGAATACTTCTGTACAGAAAAAAGCACCTTTAGTTTCTGACGGGCAATTCAGAACTTATCGATTAGCATTGGCTGCAACTGGAGAATACACTACATTTCATGGAGGGACAGCCGGAGCAATGAGTGCAATGGCAACTACTATGACAAGAGTAAATGGTGTGTATGAAAAAACAATTTCTGCTACAATGGTTATGGTAGCGAATAACAGTCTTTTGATTTATACAAACGGCACTACAGATCCTTATACAAATAATAATGGCTCTACAATGTTGGGTGAAAATATTTCAAATGTAAACAGTATTATAGGTTCAGCTAATTACGATATTGGTCACGTTTTCAGTACTGGTGGAGGTGGAGTAGCGTATTTAGGTTCTGTTTGTACTACAAATAAAGCAGGAGGCGTTACAGGTTCTGGAGCTCCAGTTGGTGATCCTTTCGATATTGACTATGTAGCTCATGAAATGGGGCATCAATTTGGTGGAGCGCACACTTTTAGAGCAAATACGGGTTCATGTCAAGGTAATGCAAGCACGGCTACAGCATACGAACCTGGAAGCGGAACTACTATTATGGCGTATGCGGGAATTTGTCTAGCCAACAATAATGTTCAAAATAATAGTGATCCGTATTTCCATGCGGCAAGTGTGGTACAAATGTATGCGGTTTTACAGAGATCTACCGACTGTTCAGCGAAAGTTTCAAATAATAACGGAGTTCCGACTGCAGATGCAGGAGCAGATTACATCATTCCAAAAGGAACAGCTTTTGTCTTAACCGGAACGGGAACTGATCCGAATAATGATCCTATTACCTATTTATGGGAACAATATAATAATACAAGCAACACACAACCACCAGTTTCTACTGCAACTGCGGGTCCGGTTTACCGTTCGTTTCTTCCGTCAACTTCTCCGATGAGATATTTCCCGAATATGACTTCAGTTTTGGCTAATAATTTGGTTCCGAAATGGGAAGTTACACCGAGTGTTGCACGAACATTGAACTTCGCTTTATTGGTAAATGATAATAAAGCTACAGGAAATCAGGCTGCAAATGATGCAATGGTTGTAACGGTTACAAATGACGGACCTTTTGCGGTAACTTCTCAGCCAACAAATACCTCTTACAGTGCGCAAAACCCAATCACAGTAACATGGGATGTTGCGGGAACCAATACAGGAACGGTTAATACTCAAAATGTTACTATTCTTTTATCAAAAGATAACGGAGCAAACTTTAATACAGTTTTGGCGGCAAGTGTTCCGAATAACGGTTCTGCTGTAGTGAATTTACCTAATGAAAATGTTGCTTCAGCGAGAATTATGGTGAAGGCTATCGGAAATATTTACTTTGCGTTGAACCCTTCAAATTTTTCGATTCAGTCATTCCTTTCTACTTCAGAGAGTGCGGTGAAAACTTTTGCAATTTATCCGAATCCTGTAAAAGATGTGATTAATATTAAGTTTAAAAATAAATCAGATCAGGCAAAATATACCATTTATGATATTTCAGGAAAATTGGTTAGTTCAGGAGAACTGAAAGGCGATAATCAAATCAGAACAGACGGATTTTTATCCGGAAATTATATTCTTTCCTTACAAATGAATAACGGTGAAATTTATAATGAAAAACTGATTATTAAAAAATAAATAACAGTCTTAAAATATAGAATACGGTTGGAGTTATCTGACCGTATTTTTTTAATTTAAATAAAATAAAAACCATTTAAACAATGTTAAATGGTGTAATTAAAAATAAACTTTTCATCAAGGAACTTTGAAACCTGTTTTTACTTAATTTCAAAATTCGGTATATTTTTTACTATAGTATTAAAAAATAATTTAAAATAAACTATTTAAACCTTTTAAAGAGAAAGTCTTCATGGTTTTTAGTTTGATGCAAAGATTATAAATTATTTAATATGAAAAAATACCACTTAAGGCGTATTTTTAAGAAAAATTTAACTATTTTTAATTTTAAAGTCTAAGCCATGAAAAAGTCTGAAGAAAACCATCCGCTTATTGAGATCTGGAAGACTTTTCCTGGGGCAAAAAATCACAAAGAGGTAAATCTTAAAGTGCCTTCAATAGAGGCAATTATTGGAGAAATGTTTTCGGTGGGAGAGTTTTATTATTACGTGTTGAATTTAACGGATAGTACTCTAACAAATCATCACGAAAATATTCTTAAAATGCATGGACTGAAAAAATATCCATCTCATCTTAAAGAAATTATTGATTTGATTCATCCCGATGATCTTCCTTTTGTAATTAAAGCAGAGCAAACTATCGTTGAAAAAATGGTGGAAATCGGAAGTGAGCACCAACGTTTTTTAAAGCCAAGTTATTGTTTTAGGATGAAAACGAGAAAAGGAAATTACGAACTTTTCCATCATCAGGCGATTCATACTTTGGAAAATGAAAGTTCGTTTTTAATACAATCGGTTAATATTCATACCAATATTCAGCATATTACTTCAGAAAATTCTTATATCGTTTTGTTGACGGGTATTGGTCCGAGGCAAGATTTTCATCAGTTTAAGATTGAACACAATTTACTTTCTTTACCTGATTACGAAAATGCACTCACGAAACGTGAAAACGAAATTTTATCATTGATTGCCAAAGGATATTCAGGAAAAGAAGTTTCAACAGTTTTAATACTTTCTGAGCATACCGTTCGTACACACAGAAGAAATATTTTAAAGAAAACTGGTTGTAGAAACAGTAAAGAATTGGTGAAAAAAGCTTTTGATTTAGGATTGATTTGATAGGGTTTAAATTTAAAACTGACAAATCTCACCAACAATTTTCGGCTTAAAACTTGTACCTTTATCAGTGATGGAACAGCACAATTTACAGCCACGATTTAAAGATTCACCTCATTTTAAAGATTTTTGGACGAAAGGAAACGGAAAACAGTTGATTGAATTTTCCGGAGCAGAATTGAGTTTCAAAGACTTTGAAAAGTTTTCACATTTCTATTATCATGTAGATGAAATTGGTGATGAGGTTGTAAAAGACGTTTATTTAACTAAAAAATATACTGAAGCTTCGAGAGAAATCGAGCAGTACATCCGAAATGGAGTTTCAGAAAATGATGAAGTTCCACAAAGTGTAAAAAAAATGTTTGCTCAGACTCAGGAAATTCCAAATTGGCTTGATTATGATTTAATTAAAAGCGGTGCAGAATTATGTATGCGGAGCAATCTTGATTCTTTGATTTCCCTCAGAGATTACTGTTTAATTGGCGGTTATGACTACGCTTACCTCAACAAACCGCTGATTGCAACCGAAGCTCTAAAAAAAGGAGCTGTAAAAAGACTTTCCGAGACATTAGATTTTTGGGTAAACGTAACAAGATATGATGCATTGGAAATCCATAAAAAAGGGTACGAATTTGCCATTAAAACAAGATTAATTCATTCTTACGCCAGACTTTCCATTAAAAAACATTACAAAAACTGGGATACTAATTGGGGCGAACCCATCAATTCATGGGATATGATGGCAACTTATGTGGGGTTCAGTTTGGTTTTTCTTCACAGTTTACACAAATTGGGAAATACTTTCTCTGAACAAGAAGAAAAAGGCTTATTTCATCTTTGGAAATACGTAGGATATTTACTTGGAATTCCTGAAAACCTCCTTCCAGAAAACAAAAAACAGGCTACGGAATATTTTTATTTATGGACTTCCATTCAGCCGCCTTCAGATAAAGATTCTGTTTTGTTGGCGCATTCTTTACTCAATGAATCTTTAGAAAATCCGATTTTAAAATTTGAATTTCAGAGAAAAAATCTGCGTTATCTACACATTTGCTGTACGTGGTTTTTGCTGGGTGAAAATGTCTGCAAAAGATTACAAATTCCCGATGTTCCGTTCAAAAGCGGTTTCCCGATGACCAAAAGAATTATCAATAAAATTTACGATTCAACAGTAAGCCGTGAAACAAGAATCAAAAAAGGAAACAAAGATCAAATGAAAGTTTTGAAAGACTATTTAAATATCACTCAAAATTCAAATTTTCACTAAAGTTTCTTACTTGTCACTTTTTTCGGAGCTATTTCCAGCTTTCACGACTCGCTTTTTTATGATTACTTCGCAAGCTCAGCAACCATAAAAAGAGCTCAGACAAATCGTTCAATCTGGGCTAGAATACTCAGCAAATATTCAAAAGTATTCATCATACAAAAATTAAGAGCCAACGTTTGCATTAGAGAATTTTTAATTGAAAATTTAACAGTTTTTAGAATGTACTTATGATTTAAATATTGGTTTTTGAGATTAAAATTCTGTACTTTTGATAAATTATATTTAATCGAATGAGCAACATAGATGATAAGAAAAAAGCACTTGCTTTAGTGCTTGACAAGTTAGATAAAACCTACGGAAAAGGTACTGTAATGACTTTGGGAGATAGTGCAATTGACACTACCATCGAAGTTATTCCTTCTGGATCATTAGGTTTAGACATCGCTTTAGGAGTTGGCGGATACCCAAGAGGAAGAATTATCGAAATCTACGGACCGGAATCTTCAGGTAAAACAACTTTAACGCTTCACGCAATTGCAGAAGCTCAAAAAGCAGGTGGAATTGCAGCTTTTATTGATGCAGAGCACGCTTTCGACAGAGGTTACGCAGGTAAACTAGGAATCGATCTTGAAAACTTAATTATTTCTCAGCCAGACAACGGAGAACAAGCTTTGGAAATTGCAGATAACCTGATTCGTTCAGGAGCAATCGACATCGTGGTAATTGACTCTGTTGCAGCTTTAACTCCAAAAGCGGAGATTGAAGGTGAAATGGGAGATTCTAAAATGGGTCTTCATGCTAGATTGATGTCTCAGGCTTTGAGAAAACTGACGGCAACGATTTCAAGAACAAAATGTACGGTAATTTTCATCAACCAGTTAAGGGAAAAAATCGGTGTAATGTTCGGAAATCCTGAAACTACAACTGGAGGTAACGCATTGAAATTCTACGCTTCAGTAAGAGTGGATATCAGAAAAGCATCTGCACCAATTAAAAATGGTGACGAAGCAGTTGGAAGTCGTGTGAAAGTGAAAATTGTGAAAAACAAAGTCGCTCCACCTTTCAAAATGGCAGAATTTGACATCATGTACGGTGAAGGTGTTTCTAAAACCGGAGAAATCTTAGATACTGCAGTAGATATGGGAATTGTGAAGAAAAGCGGCTCTTGGTTCAGCTACGGTGAAACTAAATTAGGTCAAGGTAGAGACGGTGTAAGAGATTTGTTGAAAGACAATCCTGAATTGGCTGAAGAGCTTGAAAACAAAGTAAAAGAAGAAATTATCAACAACAAAAAATAATTTATTTGTTTTGATTTTAAAAAAAAGACAGCTGAATGGCTGTCTTTTTTTGTTTTATAAAGAAGGTTAAAGAAAACTTGTATAGCCTTAGACTACGACTATGCAGTATTCTTTATTTCGTAACATATATTGAACTGAACTATTGAATATGTTTTATTCGGAGAAATTGATGATAAAAAAATGCCAATCTGTCACTTTCCGTTCAATGGTATTTTTTTTGAGAATTAATAATCAAATTTAAAAATTCAAAAAAATGACTAAAGGAAATATCAATGTTTCGGTGGAGAATATTTTTCCGTTGATTAAAAAGTTTTTATACAGCGATCACGAAATATTTTTAAGAGAATTAATTTCAAATGCAACGGATGCAACTTTAAAATTAAAACACTTAACCAACATTGGTGAAGCAAAAGTAGATTACGGAAATCCGAAAATCGAAGTTAAAATCGATAAAGAAAATAAAAAACTTCACATCATCGACCAAGGTTTGGGAATGACAGCTGAAGAAGTTGAAAAATACATCAACCAAGTAGCATTTTCGGGAGCTGAAGAATTCTTAGACAAGTATAAAGATTCTGCTAAAGATTCAGGAATTATCGGGCATTTTGGATTAGGTTTCTACTCTGCTTTTATGGTTGCAGAAAAAGTGGAAATCATCACAAAATCTTATCGTGAAGAAAATCCTGCAGTTCGATGGATTTGCGACGGTAGTCCAGAGTTTTCATTAGAAGAAACTACAGATAAAACGGATAGAGGAACGGAAATCGTTCTTCACATTGCTGAAGATTCATTAGAATTTTTGGAAGAAAATAAAATCCGTGAATTGTTGACTAAATACAACAAATTCATGCCTGTTCCCATTAAATTCGGAACAAAAACTGAAACGCTTCCTTTACCTGAAGGTGCTGCAGAAGATGCGATTGCTGAAACTGTGGAAGTTGATAATATCGTAAACAATCCAACTCCGGCTTGGACGAAATCTCCAAGCGAATTGAAAGATGAAGATTACAAAGCGTTCTACCATGAATTGTATCCGATGCAGTTTGAAGAACCTTTGTTTAATATTCACTTAAATGTAGATTATCCGTTTAACTTGACGGGAGTTTTGTATTTCCCGAAACTGGCGAACAATTTAAACATCGAAAAAGATAAAATCCAATTATATCAAAATCAGGTTTTTGTAACCGATGAGGTGAAAGGAATTGTTCCAGACTTTTTGATGTTATTAAGAGGTGTGATAGATTCTCCGGATATTCCGTTGAATGTTTCTCGTTCTTATTTGCAAGCCGACGGTGCCGTGAAGAAAATTTCTTCTTACATCACGAAAAAAGTAGCTGACAAAATGGTTTCTTTAATCAATGAAAACCGTGAAGATTACGATAAAAAGTGGAATGACATCAAAATCGTTATCGAATACGGAATGATTTCTGAAGATAAATTCTTCGAAAAATCTGACAAATTTGCATTATATCCAACAACCGACGGTAAGTATTTCCTTTGGAATGAATTGGAAGAAAAAATCAAACCTTCTCAAACAGACAAAGACGGAAATTTAGTCATTCTTTACGCTACAAATGCCGATGAACAACATTCTTACATTCAGTCTGCTAAAGATAAAGGATATGAAGTTATTCTTTTAGATTCGCCAATTGTTCCGCATTTGATTCAAAAACTGGAAACTTCAAAAGAGAAAATTTCTTTTGCAAGAGTTGATGCAGATCACGTTAATAATTTAATTAAAAAAGACGAACCAGCGATTTCAAAATTAAATGAAACTGAAAAAGAATCATTAAAGAAAAACGTTGAAGAGTCGATTAACGATAAAAAATTCACAGTTCAGTTGGAAGATTTAGACAGCAAAGATGCTCCGTTCACAATCACTCAGCCAGAATTTATGCGTAGAATGAAAGATATGCAGGCAACCGGCGGTGGCGGAATGTTCGGTATGGGCGGTTTCCCTGAAATGTATAATTTGGTGGTGAACTCTAACAGCGAATTTGCTTCGAAAATTTTAGCTAATGAAAATGCTGAGGAGAAAAGTTCTCAAATCAAATACGCTTTAGATTTGGCGAAACTATCTCAGAATTTATTGAAAGGAAAAGAGCTTACCGACTTCATCCAAAGAAGTTATAAGCAATTGGAAAAGTAAATTAATCTAATTTATATTGAAGCTCGGAGCGATTAGTCGTTCCGAGTTTTTTTTGAACAAATTTATCATAGAAATAGTAAATTTGGCTTTCCTTAATAAAACATGGATAAGTTCAGCTTTTTAGAAATCACTGCTTGTATTGGAATTTTTGTCATTCTATTTCTTGCCGTGTTTTTGCTGACCGTGAAAACAAAACATAAGTTAGGCAACCGACTTTTCGCATTTTTTCTTATCGCAAATGCCATAGATGCTAGTAAATTTTTGATTCATCATATTACTGATAGTCTCATCAACCTTGAGGTTTTTCGCTGGAGTATTGTCTATTTGGTTCCGGCATCGTTTTATCTCTATGCAATGTCGGTTTGCTATTCTAATTTCCGACTAAAACCAAAACATTTACTGCACGCCATTCCATTTATTGCTTACAATTTGAATTTAATGTCGGGTGTATATTTCGAGAATACCGATATGAAATTGCATTTTATAAAGAATATGAATCGAATGCCTATCACCCATTTTTTTCAATTTCTTTTCGAATTGTTATTTCAGGCTTATTTTATTGCTTCATTTTTAGTTATTAGAAAGTCAAGAACTGTTTATCTTGAGAACTATACGAATCCGAATATTTCTATAATTAATGCACTTTACAAAATAACGATTCTATATTATCTCTTACATTTTTTGGTGCTTCTAAGATGGCTGGTTACTTTTACGATTGGTTTGGGAGAGGTCAGAGCCTGGATTGTAACCTTGGATGGATTTTCGTTTTTATTTTGTACTTGCTGGTATTTATTTATTGCATTAAACAATCCTGAATTTTTCAGAGGTGTGAATTCTGATCTGAAACCTATTACAGAAGTTGTCCCAAAACAGAAATCTTCCCCTTCAATTGACGACGAAAAAAATAAACAAATAGAATCTTTAAAAAATTTTATGATTTCAAATGAGCCTTATTTGAATTCATCGTTGACAATTCAGGATTTAGCAGAGCAAGTGAAAATGCCTGTCAAAGATTTATCGGCTTTGATTAATCTGTATATGAACAAACATTTTTTTGATTTCATTAATGAATATCGAATTGAAAAAGCCAAGGAAATTTTGAAAGATTCGTCACAAAAAGAATTGACAATTCTGGAAATTCTCTATCAGGTAGGTTTCAATTCCAAATCTTCTTTTAGTACTTCTTTTAAAAAACACACGGGGAAAACACCTACTGAGTTTCGAAAAAATCCATTTTAAGTATCGAATTTATTGAAAGATGAGTTCGACTTTTTTTAATCGGTCGTGTGTTCAAGCATTCTGGCGCATCTTTGCATCAAATTATAAAATCAAAATGAAAAAATTAATTCTTTTAATATTATCCACTGTTTTCTTTATCAACCATGTTTCCGGACAAGAATTAAATGATTTTAAAGGGGCAAAGAATAGAAATCAAAATTCGACTAAACAAAAATCAGGAATCAATCAAATTGATTCCTTAATGACAAAATCCTACGAAAGAGATTTATTCAATGGGAATGTTCTTATTTCTAAAAATAATAAAATCATTTACCAAAAATCATTTGGTTTTACCGATGAAACGCGACAAACAGCTCTAACTGATAAATCAATATTTAACATTGGTTCTATTGGAAAGGAATTTAATGCGGTTGCAATAATGATTTTGGTTGAACGTGGTCTTCTTAATCTTGATGACTATATATCTAAATTTAATTTGGGATTACCGAAATGGTCAGAAAAAGTGACCATACGACATCTTGTCAATTACGCGAGTGGTATTCCGCGAATCGACCCAGCGGTACCTAAAAATGACGAGGAGGCGTGGAAAATGTTGAGAAGCAACGATAGTTTACTCTTTGAACCAGGAACTAGTTACAGCTATGACAATAGCAATGTATTTTTACAAAGAAGAATCATTGAAAAGGTAGCTGGAATATCATTCGAGGAATTCGTCATTAAAAATATAACCAAACCATTGAAAATGACAAATTCGGTATTTGACCCAAAATTTGGTTATAAAAATAGAACGTCTTGTTACGATTTTGATAATGTAAAATGTCCAGAAATGGAATTTATAAGTGGTTGGCTTTGGGTAGATATTAATGATTTTAATAAATGGATTGTAGCGATGAATTCTAATCGTTTGATATCCAAAGAATCCTTTCAAACTATGTTGAATAATCCATACGCAAAAGATGAAGGTGGTTCACTTGGCAGATACTTTGAAAAGGATGAACTACAAAGACACAATGGAGTATCGTATAAATTTGAATCCATCTTTTTAAATGATTTTAAGAATAAAATTACCATAATTCTAGTGTCCAATAATAAAAATACAGTCTGGGATTTGGGACATATTATTCATAATTTAATGTTAGGGAAAGATTACAAAATTCCTAAAAAATCTATTTATCAAGCGATACGAAAGGAATCTCTCGATAACGTAAATAAAGCGATAGAAACTTACTATTTGCTCAAAAAAAATTCAAAGGAAGAGTACAGCTTCGAAAATTCTAGTGAATTGAATAAATTAGGATATGAATTATTAAGAAGTAGCAAAAATAAGGAGTCTATAGAAATATTTAAGTTGGCTGTAAAAGAGTTTCCTAAAGATGCAAATCTATTTGATAGTTTGGGAGAAGCCTATTTTAATAATAAAGAATATGCGCTTTCTAAACAAAATTATTTGAAATCTTTGGAATTAAATCCTGAAAACGAAAATGGAAAACAAATGCTGTTGAATATTGAAAAGGGAATTGGGAAATAATAACAGTTTCTAAATGTAACAAAATCATTGTGTAAGCTGTCTTAATGAAGTAGAAAATCAATTATTTCTAAATGAAAAAACTAAACCTAATCATCCTTCTTTTTTTATCGCTCCACACTTTTGCACAAAGTGTAAATTCAAAAGTTAATGAAATTATCAATCGTGAAATGAAAGAAAGGCGAATTCCTGGATTGCAATTGGCAGTTGTACAAAATGACAAAATTGTATTAAGTAAATCGTACGGATACGCAAATATTCAAGACAATATTTCTGTCAAAAACACAACCATTTTTCCAATTAATTCTAATACAAAAATTTTCACTGGTGTTTCCGTAATGCAATTGGTAGAAGAAGACAAAATAGAACTCAATGCGCCTATCAAAAAATACCTGAATGATTTACCATCGGAATGGCAAAATATAACGGTTGACCAATTGTTAACGCACATTTCAGGACTGCCAGAAATCCTACAACTCCTTGATCCTCTCACGGGTAATATTGGTCCTTTAAAAACCGAACAGGCGATTTGGAAAAAGCTGAAAATACTTCCTTTGGAATTTAAAACAGGCGAGCAGTTCAGTTATAATCAAACCAATTATTATTTGTTAGGAAAGATTATTGAAAAAGTCAGTCATCAATCATTTTCGGATAATTTCGTAAAGAATCAGTTTGAAGTTGTTGGGATGAAACACACATTATTTGGAGATTCCAGAGATTTGATACCGAATTTTGCGCCTACTTACCGTTACAGAAATTTCTTTGATGGCAAAACGGATGATAAACTGGTAAATAATTATACAGAGTTTCCCGATTTTACAAGAACCGGAGCGGGAATCAACAGTACAGCTGAAGACATGGCAAACTGGATAATTGCTTTGCAAACGGGTAAATTGTTTCAAAAATCATCAACATTAGATTTGATGTGGTCGCCAAGCAAATTCAACAATGGAAATCCGACCAACTGGACACGAGGTTGGGGAATTGCAAAATTTAGAAAAAACCACAAAGCAATAGGAATGTCTGGCGGAAATAGGTCTGCCTTGCTGGTTTATCCTGATGACAAATTGACGATCATCGTTTTGACGAACTTAGGAGGAAGTGCTCCAGAAGATTTTTTAGAAGAAATTGCAGGATGTTATAATTCTGATATTTTAAAAGCTGATCCACTAACTTTTTTGAGAAAAAATCTACGGGAAATAGGATTTGATAAAGCTATTGAGTTTACAGAAAAAACCAAAAAAATCAATCCCGAATTTAATCCACAAGAAGCAGAATTGAATAATTGGGCATATCGAATGATGGCAAATAATCAACAAACCGAAGCTTTAGAAATTTTCAAGCTTAATGTTCATTTGTTTCCAAAAAGCTGGAACGCTTATGATAGTTATGGCGAAGCATTATTAAAAACCGGGAATAAAGATAAAGCAATCGAAATGTATAAAAAATCAGTAGAACTGAATCCTAAAAATGAAAATGGGAAACAAATGCTTTTGAAAATAGAGGAAATTTTGAAAAAGAAATAATAGTACTTTTAATTGATATTTTAAAACGTTTTGGCGGCGGCA
>NZ_JAOVZW010000027.1 GCF_026460885.1 Chryseobacterium formosum | reverse complement strand
TTTGGCGGCGGCAAAGCCGCCGCCAAAACGCTGATGAAATTTTCTGAAATTTTATTTAATCAAAGCTTCAACTGCTTTTACAACTTCTGCAGGTTTTTCAGTTACGGCACTTAAATGATCTGCTGTAAATTCAAAAAACTGTTTTGGTTCAGGAGCATTTTTGAAAATTTCTTCACCTTGAGAAAACGGAACGGTTTTATCATTTTTGCTATATATAAAAAGCTTCGGAAGTCCTTCTATAGATTTAATATCTTCTTTCGCTGAGTAAACCGAAGCTAACATTTTTGCAAGAGCGTCTTTAAATTGTGGTGCAAAAACAGCAGCAATATCTGCAAACGAAGACATTCCGCCGTCAATCACCAATCCTGATATTTTATCTTTATTGTTTTTTGCCAAATGAACTGAAATCTGAGAACCTAAAGAAGCTCCATAAATTATTAACTTCGTATTTTTCACGTCTTTTCTTTGACTCATCAAATCAAAAAACTTTTGTCCGTCTACTGCAACATTAATGTGAGTGGGCGTTCCTGTAGATTTTCCGTATCCTCTGAAATCGACCATTGCAACCTGAAATCCGTTTTCAATGAATGGTTTTACCATAAAGAAATAAGAAGAAACATTTCCACCGGCACCGTGAAAAAATAAAATCGTTGCTTTTGGTTTTGCTATATTTGGTTTTAAGAAAATTGCTGTGATGGTGTCTTTATCTACAGGAATTGAAATGTTTTCAAATTTTAAATCAATTGGTTTTAAATCTTTACTCGGCTGGTAAAATTTGTCATCAATTTGAGCTTGAAATAATTGAATAAAAATTACAAATAGAAATGTAATAATAGCTTTAGCTTTCATAATATTGTTTTTAATTGTGAAACAAAGATAGTAGTTACAGAGGTTTTCTGAAATATTAAATCACTCAGTTGTTACTTTTTTATTCTGAACCGTAAAAATATTATAAATGAAATTGAATACAATGAGATTTACAATTCTTCTAAAGGATTCCAAAAAAGATTCTTAAAATTTTTGACTCTCAAATTCTCAACTTCAATTCCTTCTGCTTCCAATCTTGACTGAAATTCAGGAACAGATAAAGTTCCCGAACTCGAAATTACACGATGTGCTGGAACATCTTTCGGACAGCCACCCATCGCTTTGCCAACATGACGCGAATGATTTGGAAAACCAACTGCTTTTGCAATGGCTCCATAGCTCGTCACTCTTCCTTTGGGAACCAATTTTGTGATTTCCCAGACTTGTTGTTTGAAGATTTCATTCATTCTGTTGATTTTAAATAACAATCAAATGTAATAAATTAATTAAGTAATTCTAATCAAGCATCTTTCTTTAAACCAACTTTTTCGAGGTTAATATTCACAATTCTAATAACCTTGACAAAATTTAATGCAAAAAAATGTCTGAAAAATTAACAAAACATTATCATGCACAAATTCGCAAAAAGGTCTCATTGTTGCATTATGAAACATAGAAATAAACAAAAAATAATATGTTAAATTTTAAAGGAAAAGCAGTAATCATAACTGGTGCTGCGATGGGATTAGGATTGGCTGCAGCAGAGGCTTTAGCTTCAAAAGGTGCAGATTTAACATTGGTCGATTTTAATGTAGAAGCATTAGAAAAAGCAAAAGTTGAATTGCAGGAGAAATATCCTCAAAGTAAATTTCTGACCGTAACTGCAGATGTTTCTGTAGAAGAAAATGTGAAAAATTATGTTGATCAAACCGTGAAAGAATTTGGAAAAGTTGACGGTTTATACAACAACGCAGGAATTGAAGGGAAACAGGCGCCTTTGATTGATTATGATATTGAAGTTTTCAAAAAAGTAATCGACATCAATCTTTTGGGCGTTTACTACGGTATGAAATACGTAATTCCTGAACTGCAGAAAAACGGTGGCGGAAGAATCGTAAATGTAGCTTCGGTTGGAGGAATCAGAGGAGTTTTAAATCAGACCGCTTATGTTGCGACAAAACATGCTGTAGCCGGAATGACGAAAAATGCAGCTTTGGAATATGGTAAAGATAATATTCTGACAAATGCCATTGCTCCGGGTGCGATTTTAACACCGATGGTCGCTGAAGCTTTCAATCAGGTAAATCCTGCAGATCCGAAAGCCGCAGAAAAAGAATATGCTTCAAGAAATCCTACCAGAAAACTTGGAGATCCGAAAGATGTTGGAAATTTAGTTGCTTATTTGTTGAGTGACGAAAATGGTTATGTTTCAGGACAGGTAATTGCCATCGATGGTGGAGAATCGAATATGTATGGAAACTCATAATTATGGGTAATGAATAATAGGTAAAAAGTAATTTATTATTCTGAACAATTAAAAACTTGTCTTCATCCTTTTGAAGGCAAGTTTTTTTTAAAAAACACTCAAGACTCCCACCTTCCATTTTCCATCTTCATACAGAACTGCACAATTTTTGAACTTTAAATTAAATCAAAAAATAGAAAGTATGAAAAAGTCTGTTTTTAAATTTTTAAATAAAATCAATAAGAAAATTTTACCTAAACTAAGTGATAAAGATCCGTTGAAGTTGACAAAGTTTCAGAAAGGAATTTTGGCGTACAGGTATTTTGTGTTAATCAATTCTATGGATTGATTATCTCCCACAGATTTCACAGATTGACACAGATTTTCTAATTAATTCTTAATGTTCTAAATACAAATCAATTTATTGATTCTTAAAACCCTGTAGCATCTTGCTTAAATTTTTAAAAACTTAATGTTTCAAAAAAAACAGCATTAGATTTTCGAAATCCATCTTCTGCAAAGTTCGTACAATGGTTTTTCAATCAAGAGATAAATAATTATTGAGCAGATCCAAAGCAGTACAAAATTCTTGTCAGGAAGATAAACATAAGATTTCAGTTTCATGTTGAAATAGCTTAGATGAATCAAGTAAAAAACAAATGACGCATTCCCTAAAAGAATAAAGAATTTTGTGGAAAGAACTTTCGAAACCCACGTTTTTTCAGACATCAATCCCCAAAAGAAAACGATAATTCCTATGGGTAAAAATAATTCGTGAATAAGTCTTCCTTCCCAACGTTCAACGCCGTGTAAGAAATTATTTCGGGCAAAAAATCTGATACAAAAGATTAAAATAAGGATAGCAATTCCGCCCCAAAGTGTTGGTTTTTTAATCTTGTTTAAAAACTCAATTCCTTTTTCCTGCTTCATTAAATAAGCGAGCAACATTCCGAAGAAAAATTCAAGGCTTCGTCCAAAAAATGTGCTTCCAATCATAAATTGTAAAGGATATAAAAATCCTTTTGGATTACCGTTAAATTCTTTTAAACCAACTCCAACAGCCCATCCTAAAAGGAAAAATCCGATTAAAAACAGAATGCAGTATTTCCAGCTTTTTCTTAATAATAAAAATAAAAGAGGTGCTAATAAATAAAAGAAAAACTCAACAGTAAGAGACCAAGCCTGAACAATTCCTGAAACTGAATACTTGTCGAACAAAGAATAGAACAGTGAATACTGCAAAAAGTAAGTATCAACATCTTTGGAATAAGTTCTATCGATAAAATAACAACTTAGCAAAATCCAGTACAGCGGAAAAATCCTCGCAATCCGCAGAAGAATATATTTTAGATATGATTTTTTAGATTCTAAAGGCTTTTCTTCATATCGGTAAGCCAATAAAAATCCGCTCAAAACAAAAAATACTGTTACCCCGATATGCCATTCACTGATGAATCTCATCACCTCAAAAGGTAAATCATTGCGCCAATATTTTCGGTTGTGATAAACAAAAACCATGATGGCGGCAATGGCGCGCATTCCGGTTAAAGCATCGAACTTATTTTTCTGAAGAGTTTCCAAAGGTTTTAAAACAATAAAAGGCTTATTGCTAAGCCTTTTAAATATAATTAATTTTTACAGTTAAAAATTAGTTTTCCAAAATGTAAGAGAACATCAAAGGTGCACAAATCGTAGCATCACTTTCAACGATAAATTTCGGAGTTGTGATATCCAATTTCCCCCATGTAATTTTCTCATTAGGAACTGCTCCAGAATACGAACCGTAAGAAGTCGTAGAATCTGAAATCTGACAGAAATATGACCAGAACGGTATATCATGCATTTCCATATCCTGATACAACATCGGTACTACACAAATCGGGAAATCTCCTGCGATGCCTCCACCAATCTGGAAGAAACCAACTCCTTTTCCTGCTGAGTTTTTTGTGTACCAATCTGCCAAATACGTCATGTATTCGATACCGGATTTCATTGTTGTAGCCGTTAATTCACATTTAATACAGTATGAAGCGAAAATATTACCCATTGTAGAATCTTCCCATCCCGGAACTACGATTGGCAAATTAGCTTCAGCAGCAGCAATCATCCAAGAATTTTCTTTCGGAATCTCGTAATACTGCTCCAAAACTCCAGAAAGAATCATTTTGTACATGAATTCATGCGGGAAATATCTTTCTCCTTTAGCTTCAGCATCTTTCCAGATCTCAACGATGTGTTTCTGTAATCTTCTGAAAGCCTCTTCTTCAGGAATACAAGTATCGGTAACTCTATTCAAACCTCTTTCCAACAAATCCCACTCATCCTGAGCTGTTAAATCTCTGTAATGAGGAACTCTTTCGTAGTGAGAATGCGCTACAAGGTTCATTAAATCTTCTTCAAGATTCGCTCCTGTACAAGAGATAAAATCTACTTTTTTCTGACGGATCATCTCTGCTAAGATTTTTCCTAATTCTGCTGTTGACATTGCTCCTGCAAGCGTAATCATCATTTTTCCACCATCTTTAAGGTGTGCAACATATCCTTTTGATGCGTCTACCAAAGCGGCTGCGTTGAAATGCAGATAATATTTTTCTATGAACTCGGTAATCGGTTTGCTCATTTTTTTAATTTTTGCAAAGATAAAACTTAAAAACGGAATGTAGCGGATGCTGCTAAAGAAACTCTGCTTAAACCTTCTCTGTTTTCTTCACCCAAATCCAGAACCTGTCCGTTGTATGAAATTTTTCTAAGTGATCCTCCCGAAAGCCCAACTTTAGGACCAATTAAAATATGTTTGTTGATTTCATATTGGTAAGCAAAATCAACTTCTGCACCAAGCGTGTTTCCTCTTCCTTTTATGTTTCCAGTCTTTGTAGTGTAGCTCATTGCTCCTAATGCTGCATCTAAAAGGAATTTATGCTTTGTTGGTTGATCATAATTTGTAACTGTAAAAGATGGTCCATAAAAATTGATTGCATCTTTTGTGCTTACTACTGCACTTGTTACTGTTCCCATATTGTCGACTACGCTCAATCTTCCTGTATGAGAAGCGCTGTAATTGGAATATTTAAAGCCAATCTGAATTCCATTTTTAATTTCATAGCGAAGTGCAATATCGAAATTGGTTCCGTTTTTAAGACCTTTAATGTAGTTGCGTTCTTGTGGAGATAAAGCCGAGGAGATTTTGTTGACTCTCCATGCATAACCAAATGATGGTGTAAGTGATATTTTCTGAGAAAATGCAGCTGCTGAAACTGAAAGCAAGCTGATTGCGAATAGTTTTTTAATCATTATTTTTACTTATAGCAGCAAAAATAATATTTTTCTATCAATAGAGAATTAACAGGTGGTTAAAATTTAAACCGTCTGTTTTCTTTTTTGTCTGAAATTTTCTTTTTTGAATCTAATCTTTTTTGAACTTTCGCCTTCGAAGGTTTTGTTTTATATCTAATTTTAGGAATAATTATAGAATCATTTACAATTTCCAAAATTTTCTCGGTAGCGATTTTTTTATTCTGCAATTGCGTCCTCGATTCTGAAACCGTAAGCTGCAGAATTCCGTCTAAGTTGATTCTGTTTTTAAGTTTAGTGAAAATCAAATTTTTCTGAAAACCATTAAAGAATTCAGAATCTTCTACCTTCCACATTACCGTTACAGAAGTTTCTACTTTATTTACGTTTTGTCCGCCTGCACCGCTGCTTCTGGAAGTTTTGTAAGTTAATTCTTTGGTAAAATCTCTCATCATATTGTTTTAATCATTACTTTCTCTCAAAAAATACTTTTTAACTCCAACCTGTTTATCTTCCCGTTTGGCGTTCTCGGAATTTTTTCCACAAAAATAATCTCTTTAGGTTTATGAAATTTTTGTTGATAATTGATACTGGATAGTTTTTGGTTAATTGCTTCAGATTCTTCGCCTTCAACAACCAAAATCAACTTTTGTCCAAGACTTTCATCTTTCATCCCTAAAAATACAACTTCATTCGGAATTTCTTTTTTAACTAAAGCTTCAAGCTGTTCGGGAAAAATTTTCGCACCTCCAGAATTAATCACATTATCAATTCTTCCTAAATATTTAAATTGATTTCCATTAGTAATCTCAACTAAATCATTTGTTTTTAGAACTTCTGAATTAAGTTTTGGAGCATAAATTTTTAGGCAACCTCTTTTATCCACACAAATATCGATATTTTCAAAAACAGTAAAATAATCATCCGAACTAGGATAAACTTCTTTTAAGGCAATATGTGAAAGCGTTTCAGACATTCCGTAAGTCTCGTAAATTTTAGTTGGAGAGTGGGAGAGTAGAAGCGTTTGAGTGATTTTCTTTTTTAAAGATTCTGAAACCGAAGCGCCGCCAACAATCAGTTTTTTTATAAAATGAATTTTATCTAATGAATTTTCAACCTGCAAAGGCGTCATTGCACAAAAATCAATTTCCTGATTGAGATTTTCTAAAGGTTTCAAAGATGGCTCTGATATAAACAACTTTAATTTTCTCTCAAAAGAACGTACAACCATCATTTTTCCGGAGATGTATTCTATCGGAAGACATAATAATGCAGTGTTATTATTTTTCAATTCTAAAAAATTACACGTCATTTCTGCTGAGTTCAGCATCTTTTCTTTTTCAATTTCAAAAACCTTGGGAATACCAGTCGATCCCGAAGTCTGTACTTTTACCTTTTTTGAATCTGATAACCATCCTTCAACGAGAAAAAATACTTTTTTTTCAAATTCGGTTTTAGGATCTAAATTATTAATTTCGAGATTATTGAAGTTGATCAGCATATTTCCTTCGGTTAAATTGCACTGTAAATTTAAAGAAAAATTAAAAAATGATTTGCAAATAAAGAAAAAAGCTTTAAATTTGCATCACAATAAAACAGACCCATGGTGTAACGGTAGCACTCTGGTTTTTGGTACCATCAGTTGGGGTTCGAATCCCTGTGGGTCTACAAAAAAGCAATCTTCTGAACATCAGTTGATTGCTTTTTTTATTTTAAATATATTAATAAAAGAATATAGATATTTACACGATATATTCTAAATTTCTATCAATATCAATTCAGATGTTTCACATTTAAGATATTGTTTTTCACGTTTTTTATTTCAATAAATTCTTTAAAAGGCTCATCATAATAAGTTTTTATGCTTTCAATTATTGTATCATCAACATTGTTATCAAACTTCCTTGCAAAAAGATGATTTCCTTCCAATAGAAAACCTAAATCAGTTTGAGTAAAAGTTTTAGGACGCAATTTGATGTCTCCATCAGGAATCCAGATAATTGCTCTTTTATCATCATTTATCAATGTTCCGGCGAAAGATGTATTCATTAAAACAGTTTGAAAAAATGATTCATCAGCAATTAATGTATTGAAATAATAATCTTCAAACTTTTTTACCTCTATATTGTTGGTAATAAATTCACAGCAATTTCTGGTCAATATCATCCACTGTCCACCAATGTAAGGAATTACCCCTTTCATAAAATCTCTCTTATGGGTTTTATCTGAAATTTTATCTTCTAATTCCTCAAAATAATTCTCAATCCTATTCATCGTTTCGGGTCTGCTTTTTTCCTGATCAGCAATTTTTATATAGTTTTTACCATTATTCTTTGATAAAAAGTTTTTTATGATTTCCTGTGATTTGAGTGGGAAATCCTGACCGCTTAAATTGATGAAATAATCCCATTTTTTATTCATTTTCAGTAGATATTTCATTCCATCCAACTCTGCCTGAACCATACTATAACCACCCCAAATCACATTTTCGTTATCAAAAATATGTACGTTGAGATAATCCTTTAGAAAGTTTCTCACCTCTTCTCCAATTTGCTGACTTGCTTTTTTGTCAATATGGATAAGATAGAAATTAGAAGAATCATAAATAGCCTTGAAAAGTTTTTTGAATTGATTTGGTAGACGGTGTACCAAAATAAGGTATGCGATACTTACAGATTGTATTGGCATATCATCAATGCCGCTTTCGCTTATGCAAACATTTTTCATTTTATATAATTTTAAAATTATGAATGCTTACAACTTATTTTATAAAGTATTAATAGACATTTTTATAAAAATACGATAATTAAACCACATTCTTAATATTAAATATTCAAAAGACAGATCGCTATATTTTATTTGTATCTGAAATTTTAAAAAAAGTCTATATTTTTTTTTGCAGTTTTAGAAAAATTTAATAGATTTGCACCACTAAATAAAACAGACCCATGGTGTAACGGTAGCACTCTGGTTTTTGGTACCATCAGTTGGGGTTCGAATCCCTGTGGGTCTACAAACCACTCTTTTTAAAGAGTGGTTTTTGTTTTTTACAATAATGGGATTTTGATTTGAAAAAGCAATCATCTTAACTTTGTAAAACTAGCCCAGATCGAAACGGCATCCTTTTTTGCTGGAAAGGAAAATGGAGTTGGGGACAAAAAAGATATAGTGGAGAGCTGGAAAAAGCTTCAAAATAAAAAATAACATCTTTTCGACGTAGTTAAAATAGCTCTTAAAAACTTGCTTTTACCTGCATACTTCCAATGTGAATTGTTCTTTCACCGGAATTTCTTCCTTCATAATTTAAATTCAACTGTAAGAAAGAGTTGATTGCCTGTTGAATAAACACGCTCCAAACCTGGTTTTTTCCTGGTTTTAGCCCATCGAGCATTTGATTTCCGACAATACTGAAGCTGTTTCCGGTAAAGTCATTATTGATGAATGAGAAATTTCCTCTTATGGATGTTTTCTTACGTTCCCACTGAATTGTTCCTGTTATGTCAAAAGCTTTCAAAAGTTCTTCGCCGTCTTTTCTCTGTTTTTCACGATAAGCTGATGAGAATTCTGCCTGAATAGCGTCTGTGAATTTATAAGTTGCTTTTGGTTTTGTCTCGAAATTATTAAGTCTGTAATCTCTTGTCGCAAATAATTGGGATGAATTTTTCAAATCGTGAACTGAATTTTCCCAATCAACCCTGAATTCTTTATTAAACCAATATCCGAGATTGACGAAGTGAGAAGTCTGATTTCGTTCTTCGTTACTGAAATTGGCATTGATGAGGTTGTCATTTTGTATGAAGCGGTAATTTCCGTTCCAGCCAGATTTTTCGGTAGGATTGAATTGCATCGACATCAAAATATTCTGATTTTTGAGAATCTGATTTTCACCTTTTTCAAAAGGATTTAAAACCAAAACTTTATCTTTTTTATAGAATGAATTTTGAGAATTCAATGAAATATTGAAATTCCAACGCTTTAAAAACTTATTTTCCGAACTGAAAATCACCGCAGGATTTACGAATAAAGCCAACTGCAATTTATTTTTATTAGACGGAATATAACGTACTGAATTGGTGTAGATCCTAATGTATTGTGCTAAATCTGAATATTCTGCAATTTCAAATTCATCTAGCTGTTGCACGCCGTCACCATTGTAGTCGGTCCATTTATAAATTCCTTGTCCGTCTGTAACTTTTATATACTGAAATTCTCTTTGTGCTTCCTGTCCGTTTCCTAATTCATAAAATGCCTGAAGTCGCATCCCATTTTTGAAAAGTTGTTGATTGTACAAAATGTTTCCTACCACAAAATCTTTATTCTGATTAACGTCCACGTCATCATTTTTATAAAAGAATTTTCTGTAGTGGAGTAGTGCGTTTAAAGTTGTTTTTTCAGTTTTAATAATCTGACTTTCTGCCATAAAACCTAAAATCCTGTTCATGTTTTGAAGTCGATTGTCACGCACCGAGTCATTATCTCTTACATAAACTTTAGATAAAAGTTTCGTTCTTGCGCTGTCTCCGATTTTCTTTTGTACAAATAATTCTTTCCAGCTGAAACTCGTAACATCCATCAAACCTGTGTTGTTGTACTTTTTCTCGTTATGCTCCATGCTTCCACCAACTGCCCAACTGCCTTTTTTACCAGTGTATTCAGTTCCAGCTCCTCCACGAATAAACTTGGTGTCCTGAAGAATGGCATTTGTATTGAGGTAAGATAAATTTCCTTTTGTGTTGAATTTTCCTTTAATCCAGCCAAAATCAAGATCATTTTTTGTTCCTTTATAAGAATCCTGTTCGTCAAGATAATTGATTCTGTAGTTTAAAGTCGATTTATTATTCCATTTGTTTAAAAAGCTGAAAATAAAACGGTTTTGAGTTAAACCATTAAATTCTTTAGCTAAGTTGAAGTCACGTGAGAATTCTACATCATTGATTCGGTCTAAAATATGGAACTGTTTATCAATATATTGATATTCAAAACTCGGAGTTCCTTTCCAACTATTCTTTGTAAATGTTTTATTTCCGAAAATTCTTGCAGCGTACCCTAAATTTTGGTCTGAATCTTTTGAAGAAAATAAATTAATGTCATAATTACTCATAGAAACATCCGTACCTATTTTTCCGTCCTTTAACAGATATTCAGAATTAAAAGTATAAACCTGAGCTTTTTGTGGGGAAGGAAGTTTTCTTACCGCTCGATAGTCTCCCTGATTCGGACCAACGTATTCGAAAACTCGTCCGTTATTGGTAGTTTGAGTTAATTTATAATCTCCCAAGTTTGCTCCAAAATAAGTAAATGAAACCTGATATAAAGTTTGCGTGGCGTCTGTTGAAAACTGATAATAGTTTCCATTAACTCCAGGAACAAGACTGTATAAGATTTTATTCACATCGAATTCGGCAATGACTCCGGAAGGTGCATACATTAAGTTGGAATCATTTCCTGCATCTGCTAAAATCTGTTCGTCTTCTTTTGATAAATTTAAAGCTAAAGGAGCGTTTTTATTATCGTTCTCCATAAACCAGTTCAGTCCGATTCTCAGTTTTTCTCTTTGATGCTGAAGTTTTCCGGTAAATAAATATCTGGAATAATTTCTATTGGCATAATTAAATGAAATCGTAATGAAATTCTGTTGAAAAATCGGTCGGAAACTGGTAAAAGTAACCTCTCCTGTATTATAATTAATAATGTAATCCTGATTTTCTCCACGCTTCATCAAAATACCGTCGATAAAAACCTGCTCAGAACCTGAAATCAAAGTAATAAACTGTTCGCCATTTTTTCCGGTTAAACGATAAGGTCCCTGATTTCCTTCAATCCCCTGAAAACGAATTCTGTGAAACTCACTTCGGGCAACACCAGCTGAAATATCTACAAAAGTCTTATTGTCGGTTCCAAACTGGGTCTGAAACTGAATTCCCATACTTCGACGCTGATATTTGGCGAAATAATTTTTATCGTCGACAAGATCTAAATGTCCGGCTCTAAGAATAGATTTATCCTTAATATTAAGCTGCATATAAATTTTGTCGAATTCTTCTAGAGTCTGAGTGTATCCATCCGCTTGAATTGGTAAATTATGGTCAGAAATACTCGCTAAAACCGTAACATCTTTTGATAATTTTCCGGAAATCTGAAGATCCATTGAACTTTGAACTGATTGTCCCTGATTATTACCAAAAGTAATTCCTCGAATGATGGAACCTTTAGAATTTAGCTCTCCTAAAAATCTTTTGGAATCGTTTTTAGCTAAAACGGCTTCGTCAACGATAATTCGGTTGCTGGTTTTCACAAAGTCCATCGTGTCTTTTGCGAAAATATCCTGTCCGAATTTTAAAGCTAAGACGCTGTCTTTCTTTTTAGTAAGTATGCTGTCATTTTTAGCTGAGGCAGAATCTTTTGGAATATTGGGGTTTTTCCACGAGAAAATTTGGGCGTTATTCAATGATAAGCCCATGAGAAATACGAAGAATATCAGTATAGAATTCCGCAATTCTTTAAAAATAATTTGTAAAAATAGCTAAAAAATGTGAGCGACACGGCTATTAGCATTATTAACAGAAAATTAACCTTATTATTGTCTCAAATGAAAAAATAGCCTTATTTTTGCTATGTAAATTATTAATAATTAAAAATTAAGTTATGAAAAAGATCTTTACAGTTTTAGGAATTGTTGCAGTTGCTGTTTCGGTAAATGCACAGTTAGTATATGAACCATTTAATTATACAGGAAGCGTTTCTGGACAAAATGGATGGGCAACACACAGTGGAGCAACTCCTGGTCAGGTTACTGCAGCTACAGGAAATCTAACTTATACAGGTTTGGCTTCTTCTACAGGTAATAGTATCAGCATTTCATCTGCTAATACTGAAGATATTAATAAGAGTTTTACGGCTCAAAGTACGGGAGTGGTTTATTATTCAGCATTAGTTTCTGCACAGAATACTACAGGTACTACAGCAAATACGGCAACAGGAGATTATTTTTTACATTTTGGAACATACTCAACTGGTACAACTCCTGCACTTTCATTATTTCAAGCTAGAATTTATGTGAAAAAAGGAGTTGGTACTGATACTGTAAATTATGGTATCTTAAATAATAGCGGAGGAACAGCTGCTCCTACATTTGCTTCAACAGATTTCCCGATTAACCAGACTGTTTTCTTAGTTGTTAAATATGATTTTGCTACAAATACAGCGTCATTATTTGTTAATGCAGCTCCTGGTTCAACAGAGCCAACAACAGCTTCTGCTGTAAATAATACAGGTACAACTGCAGCTCCTACCGCAATTGATTATTTCTGTGTTAGACAAGGTAGTTCAACAGGTAATATTCAAATTGATGAGGTTAGAGTAGGAACTACTTATGCTCAAGTAGCACCAACGGGAGCATCATTAGCTGTTTTAGATTTAAATAAAACTAAATCAAACTTCGTAAGAAATACTTTTGTTAAAAATGAAGAGATCACTTTTGGAGCTGATGTAAAAGATGTAAAAGTTTATACTTTAACAGGTCAGTTGGTGAAAACTGGTTCTGTAAAAGAAGGTTCTTCTCTAAATGTTGCTGAATTGCAAAAAGGTAACTATATTGTTACTGGTACTGTAAACAACCAAGCAGTTTCTCAGAAAATTTTGAAAGATTAATCTGATTATTTTTTTATAATCGTTTAAATATAAAGCCGCCTATTCAAGGCGGTTTTTTTTGTATGTATTGCATATTTTTATTTATTGATAATTTAATACATGTGGTATATTGTTGTTTATTTGGTATTAATTTTGTATAAATTATATCAAACCAACCAAAATATCACGTTATGAAAAAAGTATTTACTTTTATCGGGCTAGTCTCGATAGCTGCATTCTCTAATGCCCAGATTGTAATTAATGAAATCTATTCTGGTGGCGGAATCTTAGGAGCCGCTATTACAAATGATTTCATAGAACTGAAAAACATCGGTACTTCCTCGGCTTCTCTTAACGGAGCAACTCTTCAGTATGCATCTTCAACAGGAGCTTTCACACAGTACAATACTTTACCCAATGTCAGTCTTGCTCCCGGACAAACATTCTTAATTCAGCAAGGATCTGATGGATTTGGAGGACTCATTAATTTACTAAATCCCAATCTTATCGTTAGCGTTTTGCTAAATTTAGACGGCTCTCCTGCTGTTGGAGTAGGAGTAGGTCTTGCACTTACATCTGGAAAGGTTGCTCTAGCTAGTAATTCTACGCAAGTTACAGGGCCAACTGCGACTAATGTTCTCGACTTTGTAGGATATGGATTAGCAAATCAGTATGAAGGAACTGGAACGGCTCCATCACCGACTATTTTAAATTCAATAACTAGAACAAGTGGAGATACAAACAATAACTCCGTTGATTTTACAGTGACTTTACCCACTCCGCAGTCATCAGGAACTTTAGCAGTGAGTGATGTAAGTAATGCTAAACGATCTGAATTTATTAAAAACTCTTTGGTAAAAAGTGATGAAATTACTTTCGGAGCTGATGTGAAAGATGTAAAAGTTTATACTTTATCTGGTCAGTTAGTAAAAACTGCATCTGTAAAAGCTAACGGAACGGTAAACGTTGCAGAACTTGCTGAAGGTAATTACATTGTTACAGGAATTGTTAATGACCAAATGGTTTCTCAGAAAATTTTGAAAGATTAGTTTTACTTTATAATTATAAATAAGAAGAGTTGCAATTCGCAACTCTTTTTTGTTTTAATACCATCCTCTCCTCGCTGCATTAATAATCGTACTCAGATTCAAAACCAAAGTATATCGTATCCTTTTTCCATAATCTTTAAAAGCGGGTTCAAAACCTAAAGAAGACTGCACCGGAAGAAATATTTCTAAGAAATCCGGAATAACCCTTACTTTCAAACCACTGTCCCAGATAAATTGTGTCGGGTTATTTTTGTTTTTATACAAACCTGCATCAGCGTAAACATGAAAGATTTTCCAAACGCTGGAATCTACATTAAATGATGTGATAAATTGATTAGCCGTTCCCGGAATAAAAGATTTAAAACCACCATCAGCCAAAATATATTGTTGAGACAAAACACCGCTTGTTGCACTTTGTCCGAGAAGATTGTATGAGAAAGAATAGTCGGAAACTCTTGAAATTCCATAATCGAAAGTATTGTTTCGTGTTTCGTTTCTGGCAAAATATCCGGCAAAAAGTCTCAAGCTCAGTTTCTGTCTTGGTGCAAATTCCCATCTGTAAAAACCTTCTGCAGTAATTTTATTGTAATCTTCCATTCCCTGTGTACTCAAACTGAAACTTTTCTCATGAATCATTTGATTATCAGTATAACCATAACCAACTGTCCAAAGATTATACTTGCTGTAATCATCTTTTGCAATCATTCTTGCATTAAGATCCCGTTCAAAATAAGTATAAGAAACTCCCAAACCACGACTTACCGTACTTCTCGGATTTTTTCTGAAACTAATATTGGTAGAAATTGAATTTTTCTGATAAGCTAAATCATAATCATAATGAAAATATGAGCTTGAAACTCCGAAAGTCAATCTTTGTATAATACTTTCAGCTGGTAAAAAAGAGTAAGCAACAGATCCTGAACCTGTCATTTTCTGCGTTCCTGTACTGTAATAAGGGGTGAAAGAATATAAAAACTTCTGGTCAAAAAGCGATTGGTTTTTAAAATTCATCCCAATCAAAAATTTATCATAAGTATTTGAAAAACGGATTCTCGGGTTCAGATAAATTTCGTTAAACTCAGGATTCGGAATGTCTTTAATCAATTTAAGCTTAATCTTTTTTGCATTCGAAAACAAACCCTTTGTATAGAGAAAATTATCACGGTAATTCGATTCCGGGAAAATATAATCGTTGTTTAATGTAATCTTGTAAACATCTTCTGAGGGAAGATTGACGGTTTTCAGTCTTTCGTTTTCCTCAGTTTCGATCCAGTAAGAAGTTCGTGTTCCGTCTTTGGTTTGCGTTTCAAGCTTTACAGGAATTGCTTCATCAGTATTTTTTACAATTTTAATATTTAAAGAATCATCTTTCGCTCTGAAATTTTTAAGTCTGAAATTGACTCTGTTTTTCTGTTTTAAAAATCCTTTTAAATAAGATGTTGAAGATTCTTCCTGAGCAAGTTTGTCGAGAAAATCTTCAGGATTTACTTGTCTGTCCGTGTTTTCGGCAATATAGTTTTTTAGTAAACTGTTGAATTTTTCTGCACCCATTTTGTCTGCAGAATAGCTGAAAAGAGTTCCTGTTTCAAAACTACTGATTGCCATATCGTTGAAATTACTCAAAACCGCAAAAGGCTCATCAATTTTCTGATCGAGATTCTGCGACATGATGTATTGATACGCCAAACCATATCGATCCAATAACTTTACTCTTGAAGCATGGAACCATTTTAAAGGTTTAATTCCTAAAACGTCTGTTTCAGGAAGATTTCCCAAAAGTTTTTTGTCTCCGTAGAATTTCTTTAAATATTGAATTTCAAGATATGATTTTAAACCATTTTTAAACCAATGGTTCTCCTGTTTCTCGGTAATAACGCTTTCATCAAGAATCTTTTTAGAGATAATTCCAAAATAATCTAAGTCTGTATTTTCTGCATCTGAGAATAATTTAAACCTGAATTTCCAAAATTTAATGTCATTGTTTCCAAAAAAATCTTCTTTGGCTCTGAATTTTTCAGAAATAAACATCTGCTCCGGAATAGAACCAATTTTATCTTTAATAAACCTCAACTGCAAAGGAAGGTAAAACTCAAGATTCTGAATTTCCTGTTGACTGATATTGTAACCAAATTTTATTTCAGTTTTAATATCATCCGAATCGATTTTTATTGTCGGAAAATTATTATTAGTAATGATAAACTCAGGATCAAAATTCAAATATCCTTTAAATGAATTGGGCTGAATCTGCTGAAGATTACTTTGCACAAAAGAACTTGCAGGAGTTTTAAAATCAACTTTCCAATAAGTATTGAAATTCACAGATTCTTCAATATCATGATAATCTCTTTTGGTACTGTTGGCAGAATCAAAATGATCAGGAACGATGAAGAAATATTTTAGGGCAATATCTTGTGCAGAAGTTCCGTAACCGGTGAATTTTTTGTCAGGAAGCTGCATTTTATATTGAAGCTGAAGCTTGATGCTTTTTCCGGGCTGTAAAGATTCATTTAAAAGTAAAAATAAATTTTCCTCAGAAATAGTATTCAATGAAAGAGGCTGATTTTCAGAATTTTTAATATTTAATTCTAAAACTTTTCCCAGTTCTTCCTGTTTTGCAAAATGAAGACTGTTGTTTCGGTCTTCCAGTTTTCTGTAAACCAAAGAAGTTCCTCTTTTGTTGTAGGCGGCAATCCAATTGAGAAGTTTGATACTGTTTAAATCTTTATCAGAATGATTGTGATACACAATTTCCTGATTGACTTCAAGAGTTTTTCTGTCGTTAGATAATTTCGCCTGAATATAAATACTGTCTTTTTGTGCAGAAACCTGTACAATTCCCCAAATCAAAAAAAGACCTATGCTAAACTTTTTCAAAATATTGATAAAGCATCAAATATAACTTATTTTGGATGGAATTCTTATGATTTTTAGTTAAGATTTTTCAAATTAAGAAATTTTTTATCTCTTTCTCAGAAATAAAAAATGCTCTCAAATAAATGAGAGCATTTTGGTAACTTATTTATTTTACAATGAAGCTAAGTATGCTTTCCAACCTTCATTTTTATAGTTAATTGCGGCTTCTGCAGGATTTTCAGATTTGTAAATTCCTCTTCCTACAATAATGAAATCAGTGTGAAGTGTTTTGAAAACGTGTTCAGGAGTATTGTATTGCTGACCTTTTCCGTCTCCTGAATCTGCCAAATTCACTCCTGGAGTAAACAATAAAATTTCATCTGGAAGTGCATTTTGAGAAACTCCGCCAATTACATTTGGGTGAGAAAGAGCTACTTTTAAAGCTTCTTCTCTGTAATTATTGGTTGTTAAAGTTCCTTTTGAAGACATTCCGATAATTGCAACTACTCCAACATTAGTAAAGCAATCTAAAGATTCAAAACCACCGATTACCTGAGAAGTTACAAAATCTGCCCAATCTGTAATTTTGAAAACTCCGCTTGTAAACTGTAATTCCTGAGTGTTTCCGATGTCGGCAAATTTTCTGTCTTCCATTAATAAAAACTGATGTTTTGCTGCCAATTCCTTCAACGGAACAATCGTATTCTGATAATCGAAATCTGAAATAATATCGATATGCGTTTTTAAAGCAATAATATGTGGTCCAACATTTTCAGCCAATTCAAGTAATTCCTGAGTTGTCGTTACATCTGCCGAAGCAATTAGGTTTGATTCTTTTGCTAAAGCGGTTTCTAATAATTTTTTTGAAACGGAATGTTGTGCAGCTTCAAATTTCTGCTGATAAGAAAGTCTTGTTTTTTCTTCAAACTGAATATGGTTTCCCTGCAAAAAATCCTGAATTCTTTTAACTTCTTCATCACTCAATTCACCGTTTTCCTGAAGAATTGTACAAACTTCAGAAATATTAAATAAAGTATGAACTCTGTAACCTTTACTTTCCAAAAGCTGTTTTCCACCTTGTTCTCTATCTAAAACAACCACGATGTCTGCAACTTTTAGATCTTCCTGCTCAACTTCGGCAATGGTTTCTACCAAAGATTTTCCGGAAGTAATCACATCTTCTACCAAAAGACAGTTTTGCCCTTTTTGATAAATTCCTTCAATTAATTTTTTAGTTCCGTAGCTTTTTGCTTCTTTTCTTTTAATAATTAATGGAATATAGCTTTCCAAAGACATTGCTGTTGCCATCGGAAGTGCGGCATAAGGAACTCCACAAATCAGATCGAAATTATCCAAAGGAAGCATTTCCAATAAATAATTGGCAAGGTTTTTTAAAATTTTAGGATCAGACGCCAATGGTCTTAAATCTACATAAAACGGACTTTCAATCCCACTTTTTAACGTAAATCTTCCAAATTTGATGATGCCCAATTTGTAACATTCCAAAAAGAATTCTTTCTTACTTTCCATTAATTTTTTATTAGATGATGCAAATTTAAGGATTTGATGTTTAAAGTCAATTGTGAATTACGAATTTTGCTTGAAAAGAGATTTTAAAACTTACCATTAAGAGCATAAGATTTTAAGAATAATTAAAAATCAATAAATTGATTTAAGAATACTGCTTAATGAGTTTAGTAAAACTTGAAAAATCTGAATTGATTTTATTCTTAAAAATTTAATTTCCTTAATATTTAAAAAAAATCATCTTGATTAATAACTACTTATTTATAAAAAAAAACACCCCCGAAAGGATGTTTTGTAAATTATTAAACGATATCTGCGTCTATTATTTTCGTACCGTCTACTGTGTATTTTTGTTCGGCTTCCCAAAGTAAAAACTTATCTACTTCCCGTATGAGTTTCGGAATTGCCAATGACAGAACTGCCAAATCATCTAAAACTCCCGCTACAATAATAAAATCAGGGATAATATCAATTGGAGAAATTACGTATAAAAGACCTACTAAAGGTAAAATCAAATCTATCGATTTTACAGGATAAGATCCTTTTCTCCACATATTCACCATTCTGAAGATGTCCGGAATTTTTTTTACGAAGCCTTTGTGGGCTATTGCTTCTTTAGCAAGATTGAGTTTTGAATATTTCATTTTTGTGTTTGTTTTTAAAATAATTTTCAACTCTGTAAATTTCGCAAAATTTGTACCAAATCAATATAAATTTTAGTTAAAGTTTACTTAACAATATTATCTATAAATTGATGAATAGATTCTGCGTCCCAATCAGTTGCGGCATCTTCTTTAATTAAAATTCTACCGTTTTGGTCTAAAAGAAACGTTGTAGGAAAAGCTTTTGGAAGTATTTTCTCTGAGATCGGGCTTTGTGCAATATACACGGGAACGGTATAATTATTTTCTTTCAAAAATGCTCTTACTTTTTCTTCGTCATCCTTCATTGCTATCAAAACAAAATCTACATGACCTTTTCTTCTATCATATAATCTCTGAATTGACGGCCATTCTTTTCGACATGGAGGGCACCAAGTTCCCCAAAAATTTAAGAAAACAGGTTTGTTTTTAAAATTTTTCAGATTCGTACTTGGTACGTTGATTCCCTGCAAATCTACATCATAATCGTCCTGACTAATGTGAACCGCATTTTCTATTGTTGCAACAGGGAAAAATTGATCTTTAAGAAAATTTCTGATTCCCGGAACTAAAAAAACAGCTCCCAAAATGATAAGAATAATAACGTATGTAACCAGTTTTTTCATATTCATTATTTTACAATAATTCTAAAATTTCCTGAATGGCATCTTTTCCTCGGTTTCTTGAATAATAAACCTGTAAGTCATTATAAAAACTTTCTCTAGGATATGCTTCAGGATCAGCTTTAAATTTTAATAATAATTCATGCCCGAATTTTGGACGAGGTCCCCAAGAATTTTTTAATTCAAAGTTTTCATCTAAAATAATAACTTTCGGAATAGATTCTGTTCCGTTGGTTAAAAACTGATTGATTAAACTTTTATCGCTGTCTCTTAAAAATATTTTTACTTCATTATGACCTTCAAAAAACTTCGCTAAAGCGGGAACAGTTGCACTTGCATCGCCGCACCAACCTTCAGAAATAATTAGAATTTTTCCGTCGAAATTTTTAGATTGCAATTCATTAAGCTGTTCTTCATCTATTACAAATTTTTTCAGAGTTCTGTCCATTCTCTGGATTCCCAATTCGTAATACATTTTATATTCAGAATCTTGCGGAGTAGCAGGATTTTCTAGTCTTTCTTGTGCAATCTGAAAGTATTCTTCAAATGAAATTGCTTTATCCCAGTAATTTTTCATTACTAAATATTTAAAATTGATTAATGTTTCTTGTTTTATTGATCAAAAATAAGTCAGCTAAAACAAATGCTGCCAAACTTTCCACAACCGGAACTGCTCTCGGAACTACACAAGGATCGTGTCTTCCTTTTCCTTCCACGATTACAGCGTTTCCATCTTTGTCTACACTTTCCTGAGGTCTTAAAATAGTTGCAACAGGTTTGAAAGCAACACGGAAATAAATATCCATTCCATTAGAAATTCCACCCTGAATTCCACCAGAAAGATTTGATTTTGTGGAAAAATCGGTGTTAAATTCATCATTATGTTCACTTCCGGTCATTTTTGCGCCACAAAATCCGCTTCCATATTCAAAACCTTTACAAGCGTTGATGTTGAGCATTGCTTTCGCCAGTTCAGCCTGAAGTTTAGAAAAAATCGGTTCACCAATTCCTACAGGAACATTTTTGATAACACAGGTAATTGTTCCGCCAATTGTATTGCCTTCTTTTTTAATTTCTTTAATTTTTGAAATCATTTTTTCGGCAGTTTCGGCGTCGGGACAACGTACTTCATTGCTTTCTGTTTTAGAAAAATCTAAATCCTGATAAGGTTTTACGCAGAAAATTTCGCCAACGGAAGAAACGTAAGCGTTGATTTCAATATCTTTTAAAAGTTGTTTTGCCAAAGCTCCTGCAACCACCCAATTGATGGTTTCTCTTGCAGAAGATTTTCCACCGCCACGATAATCTCTGATGCCAAATTTTTGGTCATACGTAAAATCTGCATGACTTGGACGATAAGAATTCGCAATATGATCGTAGTCTTTTGATTTTTGATTTTCGTTCTCGATCATAAAACCAATTGGAGTTCCTGTCGTTTTTCCTTCAAAAATTCCTGAAAGAAATTGTATGGTATCGCTTTCCTTTCTTTGTGTAACGATTGCTGACTGACCCGGTTTTCTGCGATCTAATTCGTATTGAATTTTTTCAAAATCAACTTCCAAACCTGCAGGAAAATTATTGATGATTCCGCCGTAAGCTGCGCCGTGACTCTCGCCAAAAGTAGTAAGGCTGAGAAGATTACCTAAAGTATTGAACATAGTACAAAATTACCGTTTTTTATTCAGATAATAAAGTCTTTGATGATCGGTTTATTGATAACTCTTTTTGATGATTTCGATGGTTTTGTCGAGTTCTTTTTTCTCTTCAGCGTTGAGTTTTTTCCAGATAAAACCTTTTTTTACATTGTTTTTGTCGATAGGTTGTGGAAATATACCTAATTTCAGATAATCCATCACATAGCTTTCTGAAATTGCGGGAGTGGGCGTATTAAAATTGAAAGGATATTGTTTGGAAATATTAAATTTTAAATCTCCTACTCTGTAAGAATTGTATTTATTATAATCGTAATTGGAAGGTTTTAAAATCTGCTTCTTTTCAAACTGACTCATAAATATTCCTATTCGAAAGCTTGGTATAAATTTCTGGAGAAGATTCGGAAAGGAAAAAATAGTAACTGCAATAAAAATCAAAAATGATGAAATTAAAACTGCATTTTTTTTATTTAAATATTTAAAAAATACCACAAAAAACATCACGAAAAAAACATCAATAAAAAATCTGTATTGTGCGGAAAAAAGTAAAATTAAAATACTTTTAATTAAAATTGAAATACAAATTAAACTGATGATTTTCTTTCTTTTAATTATCGAAAATATAATGAAACCAATTAAACTCACAATAAATAAAATATTGATAATCGATTTTATTCCTTTTAAAAATAACCAGTTTTTAATGTGATCAAACCAGGAGAATTTTAAAATTTCTGCATAAGTATATTGTTCATCGTAGGTTTTTACCAAGGCGAATTCTGAAGATGCTTTTAAAAGTTCAGGATTCGCTTTCCAGGGAATCCCAAAATCAAAAACTGCGATTGGAAAAACAGGATATCCGAATGTCCAAAGATTTTTTATAATGAATAATATAAAAATGAGCGATCCGAAAATTAATTTTTTATAATCGAATTTAGAAATGAAAATGGAGTAGAACAGAATGAAAATCGGCAACCAAATGACTGTCGGTTTTATCGCAAAAGTGAAAACCGAAAGTGCAAACAGGAAAGAAAGATTTTTGTTCCCCGATAAAATTTCATTTAAAATAATTAAAGAAAATACAATTACCGGTAAATCCGGACTTGGAGACTGTGTAAAAATCAATAAAACGGGTACGAAAATCAATTGAAGCCAACTTTTGTTTTCAATAATATAAAGCCCATAAATAATCAGTAAAACAGTATTAAATTTAAAAAAAGGATCAGAAAAATTACTGAATCCGGCTTGAAAAATATGCCAAACCGACATTTGTCCTAAAATCAAATCAAGATTAGAAATTCCTTTTATCAAACCGTATTCTGTAAGCCATTTTATGGTAGGAATATAATATCCGAAATGGTCTAAAATAAATGGATAAAAAGAGCCGCAGAATAGAATTACAACTGTAAGAACTCCAAAAATGGTTAAATTTTTCTTCGAAAATTGATAGAAATTTAAATAAAGATTTTCTTTAAAAAAATAAAAAAGTCCAATCAATATTGTAGGAATCTCGACATATAAATTAAGAGGAATAAAAAAAGCTAAAACAGTGAAAATTAATCCGATTGAAAGAATTCCGGTCAAGGTTTTCCCTGAAACTCCATTCAGGTTGTGTCCAAAGAAATTTTCCATCAATTTTCCCCAACCTATTAAAGTTGAAATCAGAAGAATTGAGGAAAATAAAATTAAAAGCATAAAAAAAGATTGCCTAAAAATAAGCAATCTTTTATGTTTTTGAAAATATTTAATTATTTTGGTTGTACTCGACCACTTTTTCTATCCTGTGCTCTACCCAAAGTATATCCTGTTGCACCGCCGATGATACCACCTACAACACCACCACCAACACGGTTTTTCTTGTTAACAATTGCTCCTAAAGCAGCACCACTTACTACACCGATTGCGGTACCTTTTGCTGCTTCACTAATTCCTTTTTTCTTTGCAGTTGTTCCTTGTGAAGAACTTCCACTAGAAGAAGAACCTCCGCTATTGGAAGCTGGAGCATCTCTATAAATAGTTTTTGTCTCTCTGATTACCTGTGGTTTTGAAGCTGCTGCAACTTTTGCTTTTTCAACTTCTGCTACACTATCAGCTTTCTTTTTGGTTTCGTAAGAAAATCTCTCTCTTTCGATTGCCAGTTTTTGTTGTTCAATTTCAAGTTGTCTTACCTGAAATTCCAATTTTTGTTGTTCTAAAGTCTTTTCGGCAACTTTATTGTCATCCTTCTTACAGGCACTCAATGTTAAAACTGAAATTAAACCTGCTAAAACTATCTTTTTCATAACTCAAATTTTTTCTATTTATAATTAAGCTTTGACACTTATGGTAAAGATAATCTCAATTATGAAGCCAAGTTTTAGTTAAGAAAATGTTAAAATCCGCAAACTGTTTATAGATAAGGAAATTAGAGCAATTCTTTTTATGAAAAAAATTAAATAAAAAAACTCCAATCGAAGGATTGAAGTTTTTTTGCGAGGTGCCTAGCGGATTCGAACCGCTGTAGATGGTGTTGCAGACCACTGCCTAGCCGCTCGGCCAAAGCACCGTTTTGAGTGGTGCAAATATACTAAAATTTACTTTTTGTCCAAATTTTTTATGCGATTTCTTTTACTCCGATGTTGTCAATATCGCTTTTGCTCTGTCTTTCAGCTTTATAATTTTTCACATTAACCACTCTTGTGTCGCTCCATGTATCATGCCATCCGTTTTCTCCGAAAAAAGAAAGAGCATCGAAAGGAACAACTCTGGAAACTGTTCTGATTAAATATTCCTGAAAAGTAGGATTTGAGCCATCCAAGCTCATCACTTTGGTTCCTGTAATATATTTTCCAACTGTTCTTCCTTTTGTAAAATATTCCATTAAAAAGATGTACAAAAGATAAACAGCTGTTGTTATTAGAATATCTTCAAATCTGCTTGCTGAAGCCATCTTGTCTGTAATATTTAGAAAAAAATCAATGTTGAAAATTTCAGATACTAATAGTGAAAATGCTCCGAAAATAAAAAATATGACATAAATAACAATTCTGTCAATAATAAATTGGCAAATCTGATTCCTTTTGAAGCTTTGTTATCTTCTATAATTTTTAAATGTTTTTTCATAGTTATGTTGTTTTAGTTTTTATTAAAATCCTTTTAGGGTAAATCTCAAATTAGCATTGGTATCAATGACTGCGGTAATTCCGAAATCATTTAAAAGAATTTGTGAAGGTTTTAAATTAAATACTTTTCCGGAAATTTTTAAACCTTTATAATATTTTTTATTAAAAGCCTCCTCAATACTTTTCTTAGATGAGTTTTCAATTTCATCGGTCGGAATTCCATATTCATCTTCAATCATTTTTACAATTTTACCTTTGAAAAGTGAAGTTGCTAATTTTTGAAGAATGTTGGATGTTTTAAGCTTGAATTTTGTATCAGAAAGCACTATTTTTTTCTTTAATTCATCATAAACAGGAATGCCCGAAATAAATGCCGTACCTTTTACATAGCCTTCTGTATCGGCTTCAATCATAATACGATTTGCTTCTCCATAAACTTTAATGTCGGTAATTTTTACTTTGGAGTCTCTGATATCAAATTCTTTATTCAAAAATGACTTTTTTGCAATGTTAGTCGCTTCAGAAAATGGAATATTTGCTGTTGTCTGCAAAACAAATTTATCTGCCAAAAGTGGGATGAAATTAAAATTCATTACGGCTTTTGCAGGTTGGGATGATTCAGGTTTTGTTCCGGTAAAAGTTTCGGAGAAAATATCGATTCCAATACTGGTGTCAATTTGATTTCCGTAGAATTTTAGTGGAGTAATATTAACGTTAATGGGCGTGATTTTCAACCAGGTATTATATTCTTCAGAAATATTGAAAGGCTGAGAAAATGCATTCCAGGCTAAAACTGCATATTGTTGGAAATTAAGCTGCGAAGCCATTTGTTCGTCAATTGTTTTGCAGAACTTATACTGTTGTTCTTTCAAACTTGATTCGACGAGCGAAGTAATCGGAATTTTTATTTTTCCAAAATCTAAAACAGGTTTTTTTACCCATTTAAAACCCATCGGTTGGGTAAAAGTACTCACCGTCCAGTTATTTTTAAAATTTAGAGCAGTTTTAAAATACATGACTGTTTCAAAAGTTGTCTCTTGATAGGTGTAAACTCCCAAAGTACCGATTCCTTTTTCTGCCCAAATTTTTAACGGAACTTCAATCGCAATATTTTGATTAGCATCTCCTACTAATCGTATCGGTCGGGTTTTCCAGACTTTTACCTTGAACTGATCATTATCGTTATCAGTGTAAGAATCATCCTGAAAAATCAGATCTTTTAACGATGCATTAATCATATTGCTGATTTCGGATAAAGGAATTGTTACCGGCATTGTAACGCTCGATTTTATCTTTGGAAAACTGTAAACTATTTGATTATTTTCGGTCTGAGCAAAAATATTGATCGAAAGAAGTACGAAAAGAAAACTTAAAATTCTCACCTTAAATGTTTTTTGAAAAGTGAAATTAATTATTTTCCGTTGAATTACCTAACAAAAAACTTTTTTCAAGTTCGATACTTGCGCCTTTTACTTCACCTTTCATAGGCGGACTGGTTTTGGTAATTTTCAATTTTATATAAGAAATCTGATTAAATTTCACATTAATTTTAGTGATAATTCTTCCTGCGACGTGTTCTAAAAGTTTAGAATTGATTTTCATCTCATCATGAATAATCTCATTGATGTCTGCATAGCTGATGGTGTCGTTCAAATCATCAGAAGCTGCGGCATCCCACAAATCTGTATGGATTTCTGCATTTAAAATATAGTATGTTCCGATAATGTTTTCTTCGGGAAGAACGCCGTGATAAGCGTAGATTTTTACGTCTTCTAAAAATATTTTGCTCATGAATAATTATTAAAATGATGATACTGCACATTTCGTTTGCCACGAATGCACGAATTTTTAAAAACAAGATACAAACTTATTCGTGTATTCGTGGCATTTATGATTAAAAAAAGCGAGTAAAAAACCCGCTTTAAAATTTATTTGATGCTTTTCGATAGATCCAGCATTGCCTCAATTGGCTTTAATGCTCTCAGTCGAAGCTCTTCTTCAATGATAATTTCCGGAAGTTCATATTTCATACACAGATACAATTTTTCCATTGTATTTCTCTTCATGTAAAAACATTCTGAGCAATTACAGCTTTCGTCAAAAACCAAAGCAGGAATTAATTCTTTATGCGGTGCACGTTTTCTCATTTCGTGCAAAATACCTTCTTCAGTTGCGATAATGAATTTCTGACAATCTTCTTTTTCAACATAATTCAAAAGTGCAGAAGTCGAACCGATAAAATGAGCCAGTTTTAATACTGATTCTTCACTTTCTGGGTGTGCAATCAATTTTGCATCAGGATTATCTGCCAATTGTTGTGCAATTCTTTCCATGGAGAAAGCTTCGTGAACGATGCAACTTCCGTCCCACAGAATCATATCGCGACCTGTTTTTTGAGATAAATATCTTCCTAAATTTTTATCCGGAGCGAAAATAATTGGTCTGTCTTTCGGTAAAGCTTCAATCACTGTTTCGGCATTCGAGCTGGTTACGATAATATCACTTTCTGCTTTCGTTTCAGCATTACAGTTGATGTAGGTTGCGATCAAAGCATTTGGATGTTGCTCACGCATTTTTCTCAAACCTTCACCTGAACATCCGTCTGCCAAAGAGCATCCCGCCATTGTATCGGGAAGAACTACTTTTTTAGTAGGGTTTAAAATTTTTGCAGCTTCCGCCATAAAATGTACTCCACAGAACACAATCATATCGGCATCTGTATCTTTTGCCTGTCTTGCCAATTGAAGAGAATCTCCCAAGAAATCAGCAATATCCTGAATTTCTCCCGGTTGATAATAATGCGCTAAAATAACGGCATTTTTTTCTTCTTTAAGTTTGAGAATAGCTTTCACCAATTCTTCTCCCTGCGGAATATCAATATCTTTTAAATCTAAAAATCCTTTTACAGGAAGTGTGGATTTAGCTTTCTCTAATGTTTCAGTGCTCATTTCAGCCTCAATGTTTTTTGTCTTATAGAAGTTAGAGGTTAGAAATTAGATGTTAGTTAAAATTCGCATATTTCAAAAACTAACTTCTAGCTTCTAATTTCTAGTTTCTTCAATAAAATTTTTTATTAAACTTTCTATTTCTAATTTTGCTTCGTTCAAATCGGAATTAATCACGATTTTATCAAATTCTATCGCGTAGGTAAGCTCTTCTTCTGCTTTTTCTACACGTGTTTTTATGGTTTCGACATCATCCGTTCCTCTTGAATTCAATCTTCGTTCCAATTCGGCAATCGAAGGTGGTTCAATGAAAATTGATAATGCTTTTTCACCAAAATATTTTTTTAATGAAATTCCGCCTTTTACGTCTACATCAAAAATAACAACTTTTCCCTGATTCCAGATCTTTTCTACCTCAGATTTTAAGGTTCCGTAATATTTATCGGTGTAAACTTCCTCAAATTCTACAAAAGCTTCTTCAGAAATTTTCTGTCTGAATTCTTCCGGACTTAAAAAATGATAATCTACAGCACGAACTTCACTTCCTCTCGGCTGTCTTGTTGTGCATGATATAGAAAATTGTAACTCAGGAATAATTTCCAAAGAATGTTTTACCAATGTTGTTTTCCCGCTTCCGGATGGCGCTGAAAATATAATAACCTTATTCATATGGTTGTTGGTTGATTGTTTTTAGTTGATGGTCAAAGAAAATCCTAACAACCATCAACCAAAAACCATCAACTAAATTATAATACGTTTAACGTTTGTTCTTTAATCTTCTCCAAATCATCTTTCATCATCACGACTAATTTCTGAATTTCAGCGTGATTGGCTTTTGAGCCTAAAGTATTGATTTCTCTTCCGATTTCCTGTGAAATAAAACCTAGTTTTTTTCCATTAAAATCTTCGTTTTCCATTACTTCAGAATAATATTTCAAGTGTTGAGAAAGTCTTACTTTTTCTTCCTGAATGTCTAATTTTTCGGTAAAATAAGCCATTTCCTGATAAAATCTTGTTTCGTCAACGTTTTCAAATTCTTTCAGGGTCTTTAAATAACGTTCTTTAACCGCATCAATTCTCACTTGCTCATAAGGAACAACTTCTGCCAATGATTTATCGATATTTCTGATATTTCTTTCTAATTCTTCGTGAAGAATCTTACCTTCAGTTTTTCTGAATTCAAGGAATTTATCAACCGCCTTATTAACGATTTTAGCTAAAGCTTCCCACTCACCTTCATTCAATTCGTCTGGTCTGGAAGTAATGGCATCCGGAAGTCTTACTGCCATTTTCAGGTACTCGAAATCGGGTCCGTCAGAGGCAATGTTTTTAAGCTCATTCATGTAAGAATCGATTAAACCTTTGTTGATTTTTACATCATTAGATTCTTCAAGATTCTCAAGATTAATGTAACAATCTACTTTTCCGCGGATGATTCTATCGTTTAGAATTTTTCTTACTTCAAATTCTTTTTCTTTATAACGCAAAGGGATTTTAATATTTAAATCAAAACTCTTAGAGTTCAGTGATTTAATATCTATCGAAATTTTTTTTCCTTCAAAAACGTCTTCGGCTCTACCAAAGCCGGTCATTGATAAAATCATAGTTTTTTATTGTCGTACAAAGATAAACATTTAATTTAGCACATTTAATATTGATTTGAAATTTGAGGTTTGACATTTGAGATTGAAATTTCAATCATTCATCTCACTTCAAATATCTGTCATTCAACACCCAAAACTCCATGAAAACCCTGATTTCAGTTGTAGGCACCACCGGAATTGGCAAAACAAAACTTGCTATCGAACTTGCAAATCATTTTGATACCGAAATTATTTCCTGTGACTCCCGACAGTTTTTTAGCGAAATGAAAATTGGGACAGCCGCACCTTCGGAAGATGAACTTTCGCAGGCGAAACATCATTTTATTGGTCAGCTTTCCGTGAAAAATTTTTATTCTATCGGTCAGTTTGAGCATGATTCTTTAGAATTATTAGACCGACTTTTCGAAAAATACGACATCGTCATTATGGTTGGCGGAAGTATGATGTATGAAAAAGCAGTTATTGAAGGACTGAATGATTTACCTGAAGCCAATGAAGAAAATCAGGAAAAATTAGAAAACATCTGGAAAACTGAAGGAATTGAAAAACTCCAGGAAATGTTGAAAGATTTAGATCCTGAATATTATGAAAATGTAGATATTCACAATCAAAGAAGGTTGCTTCGGGCTATTGATGTAATTTGGCAAACCCAAAAAACATATTCTGAAAATATTTCACATGATAAAAATCCAAGAAAATTCAAAACAATAAGAATCGGAATTGAGGCGCCACGAGAAGAAATTTATGAAAGAATCAATCTACGTGTTGATAAAATGATAGAAAATGGTTTGTTGGAAGAAGCTAAAAATCTTGATGAACTAAGAAAATCGCAAGAAGGCAAAAATTTGGCATCACTCAATACAGTTGGGTATTCTGAGCTTTTTAAATATTTTGACGGAGAATGGGAGTTGGAATTTGCTGTTTCTGAGATTAAGAAAAATTCGAGAAGATTTGCAAAACGACAATTAACTTGGTATAGAAAGGAAGACAATATTCATTATTTGCAGTTGGGATATTCTCAGAAGGATTTTGATGGTTTGATTGAATATATAAGTGAGCAAACTTAAAAGTAATTTCTTTTTTTATGCAAAGATTTAATTTTTAATCTCAATATTTTAAGGAGAAAAAGGATGGAATCGATAAAATTGATTCTAATGAGGCTGAAACATTGCGTTTAAATTTTAACCATTAAGATTTTTATTAAGAAGTTAAGATTTATTAAGCAAATCAAATAGATTTTGAAAAGCATTAAGCCTAAAAGCGAAGCTAAACTTAATATTTCTTAACCTCTTAAATAATCTTTAATGGTTAAAAATTTATTCAAACAAAAAATGCGATCCCGAAAGACCGCATTCCATTAACAATATAATTTAATTTACTACTTCCAACCGCCACCTAAAGCTCGGTATAAATCTACAATACTGCTTAATCTCTGTCTTTTTACGGATGCAAGATTCAGTTCAGCCTGTAAAGAATTTCCCTGAGCTGTTATTACTTCTAAATAGTTTGCCATTCCGCCTTTGTAAAGCATTTCGGCACTTTTTATCCCGTTTTTCAGCGTTGCAACCTGTTCTGTTGCTTTTTGTTCCTGAACTTTTAAGCTTTCATTTGAAACCAAAGCATCAGAAACTTCACCCACAGCATTCAAAACAGATTGACGGAAAGCCAAAACGTTTTTCTCTCTTTGGATTTTAGCAACATTTAGATCTGTTTTCAATTGTCTTTTCTGGAAAATAGGCTGAGTCAATCCACCTAAAATAGAACCGAATAATGAAGCCGGAATCTGAAACCAATTATCAATTTTAAATGAATTTACTCCGCCATTCGCTGTAATCTTCAATGATGGATACATATTTGCCTGAGCAATTCCCACTATTGAATTAGATTCCAACAAAACCAATTCCTGCTGACGAACATCCGGACGACGGCTCACCATTGCCGCAGGAAGTCCAGCAGAAATATCTTGTGGTAAAGAAGTGTCGGACATTTCAATCGTTCTATCAACTTTATTTGGATTTTCACCAACTAAAATACTCAATGCATTTTCCTGAATTGCGATATTTTGTTCCAATTGGGTAATCAAAAGTTCAGTCGATTGCTTTTGAGCGGTTGCCTGCTGAACTCCCAAAGAAGTTGTATCGCCGCTTTGCCACAATTTTTCTGTAAGAGATAGAGTATTGGTGCTTAGTTCCAAGTTTGATTTTGCAATCTGTAATTGTTTATCAAGCATCAATAAATTATAATATCCTTGAGCAATCGCTGCAACAACCTGTGTCTGAATAGCTTTCGTTGCTTCATAAGTCTGCAGATACTGCATTTTTGAAACTTCCTGCTGATTCTTTATTTTACCCCAAATATCGGCTTCCCAAGAAAGATTGAAGGCTGCATTGTAATCTTCGACATAGCTTTTCCCTAAAAATAGATTTAAGCTTTGCCCGTTCATGCTGTTTTTTGAAGGCTTTGAAATCTGCGCAGTAACTCCGAAACCAACATCAGGATATTGAAGGTATTTTGCCTGTTTTAGTTTTTCCTGTGAAGAAGCAACCTGTTTTAAAGCAATCTGTAAATCGTAATTGTTTTTAATTCCTTTTTCGATCAAATTTTGCAGCATCGGATCGCTGAAAAACTTTCTCCATTCCAAATTCGCTACACTTGCAGTATCTGCAGTTGCGGTATATTTGAACGTTTCCGGAAGCTCAAGCTCAGGCTCTTTATATGCCAATTTTGACACGCAAGAGACCGAACCTAAAGCGAGTCCAAAAGCGAATATGATATTTATTATTCTTTTCATAATTTTTAAATATGACTTTTATTGACTACAAAACTTTGAGAAGTTGTTGATGCAAAGACGTCTTTAGTAGGATAAAATACTTTGCTTTTTATGATATAGTTTGAATAGTTGCTTCTCTATTTTTGGTAATTTGAACCATTAAGAACATTTAAGGAGTTAAGTATAATTAAGAAAAAATCAAATAGATTTTTAATAAGTATTGCATTAAAAGCGAAGCTTATCTTACTATTCTTAACTTCTTAATTAAAATCTTAATGGTTTAAATTAAATTTAAATATTCTCAAAGTTTTGTAAATCATTTTTTATTAATGAGCAGTAGCTAAAAGTTCTGCCTCCAATTTTTGTTTTTGAAGTCTTTTATTTTTTCTGCTCGGCATTTTTTCATGTAAATACTGGAAGATCACAAACATTACAGGAATAATGAAAATCCCGAATACAACTCCTGTAAACATTCCTCCAACGGTACTGATACCAATAGAATGGTTACCTTTTGCTGCTGCACCTTGAGACCAAACTAATGGAAGCATCCCAACGATAAAGGCAAATGAAGTCATCAAAATTGGTCTTAGACGTAATCTTGAAGCCTGAAGTGCAGATTCAAGTAACGTTCTTCCTGCTTTTCTTCTTTGTACGGCAAATTCTATAATCAAAATCGCATTCTTCGCTAACAATCCGACGAGCATGATTAAACCAACCTGAACATAAATATTATTATCAATTCCGGCCAATCCTGTGAATGCAAATACTCCGAAAATCCCTGTAGGAATTGTTAAAATAACTGCAAACGGAAGAATATAACTTTCATATTGAGCTGCCAATAAAAAGTAAACAAACAAAATACTTAATGCGAAAATGAAAGTCGTTTGTCCACCAGTTTTGATTTCCTCACGGGTAATTCCTGTCCATTCATATCCGAAACCTCTTGGAAGTGATTTCTGAGCAGTTTCTTCAACTGCTTTGATCGCATCTCCGGTACTGTAACCAGGTTTTGGAGTTCCGTTAATCGTAACGGCATTGAATAGGTTGTTTCTTGTTACCGTTTCAGGTCCGAAAGTTCTTTTTAAAGTAACTAATGTTTTTACAGGAACCATTTCGCCTGATTTATTTTTAACATAAATTCCTTCCAAAGAATTCGCATCTGTACGATAAGGAATATCTGCCTGAGCCATTACTCTGTAATATTTCCCGAATCTGTTAAAATCTGAAACGAAGCTACTTCCGTAATAGATCTGCATCGTCTGCATCAATTCTGTAATCGAAACTCCCAATTGATTTGCTTTGTCTGAATCTACATCAATCGTAAATTGTGGATTTCCAGCTGCATACGTTGTAAAGGCAAACGCAATTTCCGGACGCTTCATCAACTCTCCAATAAATGCCTGAGTTGTTGTTCCTAATTGTTCAAAAGAGCCGTTAGTTTTATCCTGAAGCATAAATTCGAAACCGGAAACGTTACCAAATCCCTGAATTGTAGGGAAGTTGAAGAAGAATGCATTCGCATCTTTTACTTGTGAAACTTTTCCTGTCAATCCCGCTGCAATCTGATCCGGATCGGTGATTTCACCACGTTGGTCATGATCTTTCAATTTAATGAAACCTGCAGAATATGGAGAAGCGTTTGCGTTACTGATAAAGTTCAGACCGTCTGCAACCCAAAGGTGATTTTTAGCTTTTTCACCGTTAATGATTTGATCAATCTGTTCCGTTGCTTTATGAGTTCTGTCTAATGAACTTCCCGGAGGAGTGTTCACAGCATATAAAATGAACCCTTGATCTTCTGTCGGAATAAATCCTGAAGGTGCTTTTTTAATCAAGAAAACACTTGAAGCAATAAGAAGGGCTAAACCACCGACTGCGACCCATTTATTTTTAATTAAAAATTTAAGGCTATAGATGTATTTTCTGGTCATGTTATCAAAACTTGCATTGAAAGCATTGAAAAATCTTGCTCCAAAACCTGTTTTCTTCCCATGTTCACCGTGTTCTCCTTGAGGATCATTCAGGAACATTGCACATAATGCCGGACTTAATGTTAAGGCGTTAACCGCAGAAATAAGAATTGCAATTACCAATGTAAAGGCAAACTGTCTGTAAAAAACTCCCGCAGGACCTTGCATGAAACCAACCGGAATAAATACGGCACACATTACCAATGTAATAGAGATAATCGCTCCGGAAATTTCACTCATTGAGCTCATTGTAGCATGCTCCACAGGCATTCCTGTACGTTCCATTTTGGAATGGACGGCTTCCACAACGACAATCGCGTCATCCACCACAATACCAATCGCGAGGACTAATGCGAATAGTGTCAACATATTGATACTGAATCCAAACAACTGAAGGAAGAAGAATGTACCGATAATCGCAACCGGAACAGCAATCGCAGGAATTAATGTAGATCTGAAATCCTGAAGGAAAATAAATACTACAATAAATACCAAAACGAAAGCAATTACTAAAGTCTCAACAACCTGATGAATTGATGCATCCAAGAAATCTTTTGAATTATACATTATGATCGGTTCAACTCCTTTTGGAAGGGTGGTTTTCATTTGATCAACCTGTTTTTCAATTTCAGTTAAGATTTCATTTGCATTTGAACCTGCAGTTTGAAGGATGGCAAATCCGGCAACGGGCTTACCATCCACTCTGTTAGCTGCTGTGTATGTGTAAGAACCGAATTCTACTCTTGCCACATCTTTCAGTCTTAGGAAAGAACCGTCGCTGTTCGCTTTGATGGCAATGTTTTCGTAGTCTTCGTTTTTATTTAATTTACCTTTATACTTTAAAATGTATTCGTAAGTTTCCTTACTTCCTTGTCCAAGACGACCGGGAGCAGCTTCTAAGTTGTGATCTTTTACTGCTGCCAAAACTTCCTGTGGAGAAAGATTGTTAGCCGCTAATCTATCCGGTTTCAGCCAAAGTCTCATTGAATAATCTCTTGTTCCGAAAACCTGCGCCTGAGCAACCCCAGGAATACGCTGAATTTGTGGAATAACATTGATTTTCAAATAATTCTGAAGGAAAAGTTCGTCATATTGTTTAGGGTCATCACTTGATAATCCCATAAACATAATCATACTGTTCTGTACTTTCTGCGTGGAAATTCCCGCCTGTACAACCTCCTGTGGAAGCTGACTCATCGCTTTGGATACACGGTTTTGAACGTTTATGGCTGCATTATCTGCATCTGATCCTTGTTTGAAAAATACACTCAAGGTCATTGTTCCGTCGTTACTGGAATTTGAGGTCATGTACGTCATGTTCTCAACTCCATTTACTGCTTCTTCAATCGGTGTGGCTACCGAACGAGCTACAACTTCCGCGTTCGCTCCCGGATAAAATGCCGTCACCTGAACACTTGGCGGAGCAATATCCGGAAAGAGGGCGATGGGTAAATTAAAGAGGGACAATGCCCCCAATAATAAAAGTATTATGGAGATGACCGTTGAAAGTACCGGTCTTTCTATAAATTGTTTTAACATAAGAAGTTTATTTTTTTAGTCTTCTGTATTCTGAAAAGAAGATTACAATGGTTTTGTTTTCAGTAAGCTATCAGAAGAAATCGGTTTCGCTTTGATAGAAGCACCATCTTTTAAGCTACCCAATCCTACATAAACGATCTTTTCTCCCGGCTGTAAACCTTCAGAAATAAAGTAATAGTTTTCAGTTTTTCCAGAAATTTTGATAGGCTTGCTGGTTACCTTCTGGTCTTTTCCGACTACGTAAACGTAAGTTTTATCCTGAATTTCGAAAGTAGATTCTTGTGGAATTATCACCGCATTTGACATTAACTGAGGCATACGAACACGTCCTGTGTTCCCTGTTCTCAATGTTCCGCTTGGATTTGGGAACACTGCACGAACGCTGATTGCGCCTGTTGTTTTATCAAATTGCCCGTCAACAATGGTCATTTTACCTTTTTGAGGATAGACGCTGTTGTCAGCGATCACCAATTCTACCATTGGCATATCTTTTAATTTCTCTTCTAAGGTTGCTCCCTGATATTTATTTTGAAAAGCAATAAAATCAAGTTCGCTTAAAGAAAAGTAGGCGTAAATCTCGCTGATGTCTGACAATAAAGTCAATGGACTAGGATCTGTTCTTGAAATCAGACTTCCTTTTTTGTAAGGAATTCTTCCGATATATCCGCTTACTGGGGCTGTGATTGTTGTGAATCCAACGTTGATTCTTGCGCCACCAACAGAAGCTTTCGCCTGTGAAGCGGCTGCAACTGCGGCTGCATAATTTGCTTTTGCAGTTCTTAATTGTACATCAGAAACTACTTTTGCAGCTACAAGAGGTTCCAGTCTGTCAACTTCTACTTTTGCTTTTTGGATGTTGGCATTTGCCACTTGTAAATTAGCATTTGCCATATTCATTTGCTCTCCGTAAGCTCTTGAATCTATTTTGAATAAAGGTTGTCCGGCTCTTACATAAGCGCCTTCTTCCACATAAATTCTATCTAAATATCCGTCTACCTGCGATCTGATTTCCACATTGTTTTTTCCTTCCAATGCGGTTGGGAATTCCTGATATGTTGTAGCTGGAGAAGAAATTATTGTATAAACGGGCAGTTCAGGAGTGGGAGGAGCCATATTTCCTCCTTCAGCCGCCTTTGTGCAGTTTTGTAAAAGGATAATACTTGATATAAGTACGATAAACCTTATTTTTCCAGGTATTTTCATTTTTGATTTAAGTTTTTTAATGAAGTGTTAAATTAATTAATGTTGTTTCTAAATTAAATTCCGTTAATTTTACTAACAGTGTTAACTATTAGTTCAAAAAAAATTAAAGAATTTTTAATGTTACTCAATTTTTGATTTTCATGATTTTAAATTTAGTTTTAGAAGATGATGAGATGATAGTTTTAAATTGGATGTAATTATTACTAACGGTGTTAATTAATTTTGAAAAAAATATATATTATATTTTTAAACTGACGATTCTTATTATTTTGTTTAATACTGATGAACAAAAGCTTAAAAACCATCGTTATTAATTCTAACGGCGTTAATGATAAGGGAAGAAAATTGCCATAAGCATTGTTATAAAATCGTATTTCATTTTTTTAAATTTATTTTAAGTTATTTGAATTTTTGAATAATTTTAATTATTACATGTTACTTTTTCTAACGGTGTTAAGTTTTAATTCAAAAAAAAATTACAAAGACTTAATGAAAGCAGTAACTGTTTCATCCAAAGTCGTCTTATTCATCGTAGAAGGAATGTCGTCATTACGCATCATCATAATCGAAATTAATCCATGCACCGCTGAAAACAATGCGTGAGAAGAGTGACAAGCATTATCAGGATTTGAACCTTTTTTCTTGATAATCTCATAAGTGCACTCATAAAGCATATCCTGAAAAGATGAAAATTCTTCCTTCATCATTCCTTTTCCGCTGCACTGCATTCCCAAACCAAACATCAATTGATAATATTCTTTATTTTTAAAAGCAAATTTCCAATACGCATCCACAATAGCAACAATTTGTTCTTCTGGAGTATCGTGTTTTTTTTGGGCTTTTAATAATTCGATGTGAAGACAGTGAAAACCATTTAAAGAAATTTCAAATAAAATAGCTTCCTTGTTTTCAAAATAATCATAGACTACCGGAGCACTGTATTCAATAGCATCGGCAATTTTTCTTATCGAAAGAGATGCCCAACCTTCTGTTTTAGCCAAAGTAAAAGCCGCGTCCAAAATATTTGCACGAGTATTTTCTTTCTCTCTTTGACGACGTTCATGTACTCCCATGATTTCTTTTTTCTAACAGCGTTAGCAAAACTACTGACTTTTTACTATACTTTCCAAACAATTTTTTACTTTTAACTTTTAATAAAGGATTGTAAAATAGTATCATAAGTAAGTTAAACGCTGTGAGAACGGTAGCTAGAAGTTATTTTAAATGTGTGATTTTGAAGTTATTGTAAAAATTAATATTGTAGATAGGTTAATTCAATTGGAAATGATGCTTTTCTGAAATATATAACATCTTTCTTTTGAGATTAAGCTTCCTTACTATATACTAAAAGAAATTTTTATCTTTGTGCATAAATAAAAAAATATGGATACTCCCTCAAATATGATGGAATTGGGTACAAAAGCACCGTTTTTTGAACTTCCAAACCCGTCAAAAACTAACGAAATTCAGTCGCTGGACGACTTGAAAGGAGAAAAAGGAACTTTGGTAATCTTTATGTGTAACCATTGTCCGTTTGTTCTTCACGCGATTGATAAGTTACATGAATTGTATGAAGATTATAATGAAAGAGGGATTGAATTTATCGCTATTAATTCGAATAATGTAGAAAAATATCCTGCAGATTCTCCGGAAAAAATGATTGAATTCCAAATCGAAAGAAATTTTGATTTTCCTTATTTATATGACGAAAGCCAGGCGATTGCAAAAGCTTATGATGCAGCTTGTACACCGGATTTCTTTTTCTTTGATGAGAAATTAGATCTTGTTTACAGAGGTCAAATGGACGATTCAAGACCAGGAAATCATAAAGATGTAACTGGCGAAGATTTAATTATAGCTTTTGAAAATCTTTTGTTGGGTGAACCGCAAGAAGGAATTCAGAGACCAAGTATGGGCTGTAACATTAAGTGGAAGTAATTTGGTGGATGGTTTTTAGTGTCGGTTGATGGTATTGCAATTCGATGACTTTTGAAAATTAACTATAACTTATAAAATAGAAACTCCGGAAAATTAATTTTCCGGAGTTTCTTTATCAATAGGAATGAACTTTAGTTTTGTTATTTAAATATAAAATTCAAATTAGATTTTGTTGAAATTTCAAATCTCAAATTTAAAAAAACGGATTATGCTGTTTTTCAAAACCAATATTTGTAGGATTTCCATGTCCTGAAAAAACCTGTGTTTCATCATCCAAAACAAAAAGTTTAGTTTTAATTCCTTCAATTAAATGTTCGTAATTTCCTTTATATAAATCAGTTCTTCCGATGCTTCCTTCAAATAAAACATCTCCTGAAATGATAAATTTCTGAGTTTCGTTATGGTAAACCACACTTCCCGGAGAGTGTCCCGGAACATGATAAATCTTGAATTTTTCACCGTCAAAATCAAGTTCGTCACCTTCAATTACATATTCTAAATCCACATTAATATGGTCAAGCTCAAAACCAAATCTCATTCCGCTTACTTGGAACATATCTAAAACTTCCTTGTCATCCTGATGCATCGTTACTGGGACTTTATAAGTATCAAATGCCCATTGTAAGCCCAATACATGATCAATATGAGCATGAGTCAGAATGATTTTTGTTATTTTTAAATCGTTTTCAGTGATGAAATTTGAAATTACCTTAGTTTCCTGTTCATTCATATTTCCCGGATCGATTAACCAAGCGTTTTTATTTTCATTAAAAAGAAGGTAGGTGTTTTCACTCGCAAAATTGAATACAAAAGGCTGTATCTGAAACATATTTAGATTAATTTTTCATCAAAAATACGATAATAATAGTGAAATGCCCATTTTTCATTATCTTCGTAAGAATGAAAACGTTGCAGATATTTTTACTAAGTTTAGGTTCTTTCGCTTTTGGGCAGAATATTCAGAGTGTACAGTTGTTTAATCCTCAAACCAATGATGAAACTCCTGTAATCACGATGAGCCAACAATTGATTTTGAGTTTCGATGATTTAACCAATTCAAGTGAAATTTACCGTTACACGATTAAGCATTTTGACAGAAACTGGGAAGATGATAATCTTTTTTTTAGCGAAATTGCAAATGGCTCGATGAATGCAATGTTGGATCAGTTTCAGTATTCATTTAATACACTTCAGGCTTATACACATTATAAATTAACATTTCCAAACGATAAAATTCAGCCTAAAATTTCAGGTAATTTTGAATTGATTGTTTATAAAAGTTCTGCAGATCAACCACTTTTTAAAAGAAGATTTTCTATTGTGGAAGATAATGTGAATCTGGCTTTAAATATTTCAAGAATTGCAGATGCAAAAAATCCAAACATTAATCAAAGGGTAGAAGTACAGGCAGTTGCAAAAGCCGGAGATTTAACTTCAAATGTAAATTCTATGACACTTACCGTGATGCAGAATAACAATCCGAATATGAAAATTATCAACCAGAAACCGAGTGCGACGATGGGAAATAAATTACTTTTCCAACAGTTGAATTTGGCTTTTCCGGGAAATAATGAGTTTTATTATTTCGATAATAAAAATATGAGAATGGCTGCAGATATGGTTCGTGAAACGGGAGTTTTAGATGGGGTTAATCAAACATATCTTCATCCGGTTTGGGCATATCCTTTAAATTATCAATATCAACCGGATGTAAATGGAGCTTGGTATTACAGACGAAACGATTTGGGACTGGAAAGAGATGCGAATCGTGAAGCAGATTATGCCTGGGTTCATTTTTCTTTAGATTCCGATCTGATGGATAAGGAATTGTATGTTGTTGGTGGTTTCAATGATTTCAAAGCAAGCAAAGAATTTCAAATGCAATATGATGAAGCGGCTAAGAAGTACATTGCTAAAATTTATATGAAACAAGGTTTTTATAACTATATTTTAGCGACAAAAGAACCCAATGGATCTTTAAATTTAGGTGAAATCAATGGTAATTTCTGGCAAACCGAAAATCTTTATCAGGCATTTTTATATTACAAACCTTTCGGTAGAAATTATGATGGTTTGGCTGGTTATGGAGAATTCAGAACACCGGTGAGGTAAAATACAAAACCTTACAGCTTGCACATCTGTAAGGTTCTGTCAAAAAGTGTTTGTTGTCTTAAAGTAAGACTACAACAGAAAAATTAAACTATATAATAATGTCAAAAAAGTTCTAAACTAAAAGACGTTTTTAATTGTTTTCCTTAAAAATCGCCGTTATAAAAAGACTTTCATTATCTTCAAATAAATAATGAATCTGAACAGGGAAGTTTTCTGTTTTGCAAACCTGTAGTTCCTTATTTTTAATATCTATGTTTTCAGAATCGTGTAGTATTTTGTAAATAGATTCTTTCAAATCATCTAAAAAATATTTGTCTTTGTATTGTTCTTCTGCATTAAAAACTCTCATCAGCATTTTGATGTCATTTTTTGCGATTGATGACAGTAAAACTTTCATCACGCACAAATTTTTTCAAGCTCAGTCAGGTTTTCAAAAAAATCAAGCTTCGTTTTTGGATTTTCGGTATGAAATTCCAATCGGTACAAAACCTCATCAAGATGAAACTGGGGAATCACAGATTGCGGAACAGTTTCAAGATTCTCTACAATCTTTGTAAATGCTTCAATAAGGTCCGGAGTGAAACTTTCGATCTTTCTTTTTAAAATTTCTATGCTTGTTTCCATCTTTTCTAATGTTTTTAAATCTAACCCCTGTTTTTTAATAGGGTAAAGGTAATGAAAAATATTAAATTACAAAACAAACCCCTAATAAATTTATATAAATTTTAAATAAAATATGTTATTAAAATAATTAACCCCTATTTTTTAAGGGGTGTTTTCTAATATTTAATAAAAAAAAGACACTTAAAGTATAATTAAGTGTCTTTTGTAATATATTAAGATTAAATTTATTTTAAACCAAATAAAATTCATTCAGTTTTTCTTCACAAAGGGTCTTTACAACTTCTATCCATCGGTCTTCATCATTCAAACAAGGAATATAATGGAAGTTTTCTCCGCCACCATGCTCAAACTGATGTTTTCCTTCTACTGAAATTTCCTCTAAAGTTTCCAAACAATCAGAAACGAAAGCCGGACAAACGATTGCAAGGTTTTTAATTCCTTTTTTACCGATAGTTTCCAGAGTTTCATCGGTATAAGGTTCCATCCACTTGTCTTTTCCCAATCTCGATTGAAAAGTAACCATTACTTTTTCTTTTGGTAAACCTATTTTTTTAATCACAGAATTGGTTACATCAAAACATTGATGACGATAGCAAAACTGATGACTAGGATTGTTTTCACGAGTACAGCAATCGTTTAGATTACAGGTATTCGTAGGGTCTGTCTTATAAATATGTCTCTCCGGAACTCCGTGATATGAAAACTGTAAAGCATCGAAATTTTCGGGAAGTTTTTCCTTAATGCTTTCTGCTAAACAGTCTGTGTAAATTTCTCGGTTGTAAAAAGGCTGCACGTAATTAATCTTAATTCCTGGAAATTTCTTTTTTCTTACTTCTTCAGCTTTTTCAATCACCGTTTCTGTCGTACTCATTGCATATTGCGGATAGAGTGGGAATAAAACAATTTCTGAAACTCCTTGATCCACTAATTTCTGAATTCCTGCTTCAATGCTTGGTTGAGCATATCGCATCCCAATTTCTACCGGAACATCAACTAATTTCTGAAGTTTTTTCTGAATTTTCTGAGTGATGACAATTAACGGCGATCCTTCGTCTGTCCAAACTGTTTTGTAAGCTTCGGCAGATTTTGCAGGTCTTGTATTCAAAATAATTCCCTGAACCAAAAGTGCACGGAAAAACCATCGGTAATCAATCACTTTTTCGTCCATCAAAAATTCATCAAGATATTCTCGTACGTCGGGTACGGAAGTAGATCTTGGTGAACCGAGATTGACTAATAATATTCCCTTTCGGTTATTGGTTGTTGGTTGTTGGTTATTGGTTTTCAAATCTTCATTTTTTTAATCCTTCCAGTTGTGATATACCATCAACTGAAAACTATTAACTAAACTATCCGTTTACGGCTTCCACTCTTTCTACTAATTCCGGAACGAATTGTTTTAAAATGTTTTCAATTCCTCCTTTTAATGTAGCAGTTGAACTTGGACAGCCTGAACAAGCACCTTGTAGCAACATCTTTGCCGTTTTGTTGGCAGCATCATATTCCATCAAAGAAATTTTTCCACCGTCGTTCTCTACGGCAGGAGCAACATATTCATTTAAAATATCCGAAATTTTCTGTTCGTCATCTGTATAATCTCTGTTGATGATTTTTTCTACAGGATTTTCATGTTTCTGAGCTTCAATAGTTGCAATTTCGCCACCACTTTGAAGATATTCTGCAATATATCCACGAACTGCCATCATTACCTGATGCCATTCTACAGAATTATCTCTTGTAACGGCTACGAAATTATCAGAAATAAAAACTTCGTTTGCGAAATCAAATTCAGTAAAAATAGCCTGAGCTAAAGGAACGCCTTCTGCTCCGTTTCTTGATTTTACTTCCACAAATCCGTCCATCAGCATTTTACTTGAAACAAATTTCATCACATTCGGATTCGGAGTCATCTCCGCATAAATCTCAATCATCTCCTTTTTCTTCTGTAAATAAATTCTTGGATTGGCTAAAAGTTCGTCCTCAATTACATTTTTCAGGCTTTCTGCAACATGTTCCCATTCTACAGTATCTTGTTTTGCAACCGCAACAAAATTAGCGGTAATGAAAATTCTTTCCACAAAAGGATAGTTGAAAAGTTCCTGTGCTAAGGGAATTTCTGATATATCTGAATCTCTGTCCAATTCCAGTGAACCCGGAATCAAATTGTAATCAGCTACAAATTTCATCACTTTCGGGTTTTCTGTTGGTTCTATAAGTATCGTACGCATTTTTTCGTTAAATTTGAGAGTACAAAAATACGGATAAGAACTTAGAAGCTGGGTGTTGGAAGTTAGATTTTTGCTATCACTATAATTTGCAATTTGTGATTTCAGTAATCTGCATTTTCAAATTAGCTTATTATAAAATTTTCAAATTAATTTAAATGGCACTTATAAAAGAACTTTTAGGAAAGACACCGCAAATTGGTGAAAATACATTTTTGGCAGAAACGGCAACGATTATCGGAAATGTAACGATGGGAAAAGACTGCAGTATTTGGTATAATGCTGTAATCAGAGGCGATGTACATTACATTAAAATGGGAAATAAAGTAAATGTACAGGATAATGCAATGCTTCATTGCACCTACGAGAAATTCCCTTTGGAAATCGGGAATAACGTTTCTATCGGGCACAATGCGATTGTTCACGGTTGCAGAATTCATGATAATGTTTTAATAGGAATGGGTTCTATCGTAATGGATGACTGTACGATTGAAGAAAATTCTATTGTTGGAGCAGGTTCTGTGGTGACTCAGGGAACGCATATAAAATCTGGTGAAGTTTGGGGCGGAGTTCCGGCAAGAAAAATTAAAGATATTTCTGCAGCACTTTTAGAAGGAGAAGTCAACAGAATTGCAGATAATTATGTGAAATATTCTTCTTGGTATAAAGATTAATAGGTAGCAGAATTTAGATAATAGGTAGTAGTTTTAAAATTAACTGTTTATTATTTGGAATCAATTTTATATTAAATAAAAAGTTCTGATTAATTTCAATCAGAACTTTTTATTAAGCCTTGTGTCTTGAATCTTTTTAAAACACTAAAACTCCTTTTCCGTTTTCACATTTCACAGAGGTCGGCTCTGGAGCCATCATACAATCTGAAGTGATGCTATACTTTTTATTAAATTCTGACATTCTTTGAGTGTAACTTTCTATTTTAGGAAGAATTTCAGTTTCTATTTTTTTAGGATAAGCGATGTAACCTGTTGGTCCACCGCAAGCTTTAGAACCGATTGGTGCGAAAGTCCAATCTGCATTTCTAGTACATTTTTCTTTTGCAATTTCAGATTCTATGGCAATTTTTATTTTATCTAAAGCTGCTAATTCATACTTTTGATTGTTTTCATCTGCAGGTCTTTCCGAAATATCTTTAGGTAAAGTTGAAGGATCTCCAGAACTTGAAGAAGCGCACGAACTTATTGTAAATGCGGTGATTATAGCGATTATTGATGATTTAATGACTAAGTTTTTCATAATTTATTTTTTCTAAAACGCATCAAAGTTTATGCCCTACTAACATTTTCCGTAAATTTGCAAACGATGAACAATCATTTTTTTGACTTAATTGAATATACCAGCCGAAGTGTTTTTCTTACAGGAAAAGCAGGAACGGGTAAGACTACATTTCTAAACGAATTTGTAAAGAAAACGAAAAAAAAGCACATTGTTGTAGCGCCCACGGGAATTGCAGCCATCAATGCAGGCGGAGTTACCATTCACTCTATGTTTGGTTTGCCTTTGCGTACTTTTTTGCCGACAACAGATCGTATCGACAGTAGTTTGGCCAATAATATTATCGATCTTCAACAACATTTCAAATACCGAAAAGATAAGCTAAAACTTTTAAGAGAAGTTGAGGTTTTGATTATTGATGAGGTTTCTATGCTTCGAGCCGATGTTTTGGATATGATGGATTTTTCTTTACGATTTATCCGTAGAAATAATCAGCGTTTTGGTGGAGTTCAGATGTTGTTCATCGGAGATTTATATCAGCTTCCTCCTGTTGTGAGAGATGAGCATGTCTTGAAAATGTTTTACAATTCGCCTTTCTTTTTCGATAGTTTGGCGATTAAAGATATTCCTTTATTAACCATTGAATTAACGAAAGTCTACCGTCAAACCGATCAGGAATTTTTAGAAATATTAAATGCGATTCGTGACGGAGATGTTGCCAATATCGATTTTAATCATCTGAACGAAAGATACGATCCCAGTTTTGAAGCCGGAGAAGAACCTTACGTTTATCTCTGTTCGCACAACAAAATGGCAGACGATATCAATCAGGAAAAACTGAAAGATATAAAAGTCAGTCCCAAGTCTTACGAAGCCAAACTTTTTGGTGAGTTTAAAGAAAATCAGTTTCCGAATGACCAGTTTTTAGAATTGAAAATCGGAGCTCAGGTCATGTTTATCAGAAATGATATTACGGGAGAAAAGAAATACTTCAATGGTAAATTGGGTGAAATTTCTTCTTTAGACGAAAACGAAATTAAAGTGGTTCTTGAAGGAAGTGAGCGTGAAATTACCGTAAAAAGAGAAGTCTGGGAACAGAAAAAATATTCTCTCGATACCGATAAAAATATTAAAGAAGAAGTTTTAGGGAGCTTTGAGCAGTTTCCTATAAAATTAGCTTGGGCGGTGACGATTCACAAAAGTCAAGGTTTAACGTTTGATAAAGTGATTATCGATGCCGGAAAAAGTTTTACAGCGGGTCAGGTTTATGTGGCTTTGTCGCGTTGCCGAACTTTGGAAGGAATTATTTTAAAATCTAAAATTACTCCAGAAGTTATTTTTAAAGACAATCGTATTCTAAAATTTCAGGGTGAAACTCAGGCAAATGATAATGTTGAAAGTATTTTAAATCAGGAAAAATACGATTACAGCATCAGAAAAGTGCTTCGTACAGTAGATTGTCAATGGTTTTTAAAAGAAGTAGAGCAGTGGAATAATCTTTCAATTGTTACCAAAAGTATCGACCGTACAAAATCGAATCAGTTGTATCTTCAGTTGAAGCGTGATGTTTTAAATCTAGGTAAAATCTTTGAAAAACTGGAACGTATTATTTTCCAGAAAGTCAATTTATTTATTGAAAAGAAAGAAGATTGGGCAGAAATTGAAGGTAAATCAAAAGGAGCCGTTAACTTCTTTTTTACAGAAATAAGAGATAAGGTTTTTAATCCTTTGAAAGATTTTTATGCTGAAATAAAAGGAGCAAAAGGTTTAAAACAATACAATGAAGAGCTTAAAAACTGGCTCGAAGATATTGAAGAATATCTAAACAGTCTAAAGGAAATTCATTTATTGGAAGCCAAACTTCTGGATGAAAAAAATGACAAGGAAGTCAGTATGAAAATTGCGAAAGTTCCGTCTCAGGTTCTTACTTTTCAGTTGTTTGAAGAAGGGAAAACGATTTCCGAAATTGCAATGGAAAGAGGTTTGGTAAAAGAAACTGTGATTGGGCATTTGGCAAAATTTGCAGAACAAGGTTTGCTGGATATTGCGAGAGTCATTACTTCCGATAAAATTAAAACGTTTCAGGAAATGTTTCGTAGAGATCCAAAAGAAACTTTAAACGAATGGAAAGCTGCACTTCCAAATGATTTTGAATTTAATGAAATCAGGATTTTGATTAATCATTTTACGTATCAGAAAGAAAAAAATAATAATTAAAATAAAAGGATTTGGTGAAAACCGAATCCTTCTTTATTTAAATACTGCTTAACTTTCTTTTGTTATTATCCCAATATGTTGCACTTCGGCTTTCGTTCATAAATTTTACTTCTGTATTTTCGAGTTCATTAAATCTACTTTTATCAGTTTTAGAAAATTCAATTATTGTAAAATTTTTCTCATCAAGAATATCAAAATCAACTAATTTTAAGTATTCATCAATAGAATTTTTATCAATCATTATTTTTCCTCCGCCACACCAATGTCTGTTCTGTCCGTTTTTCTTGACTCCTGAAATCCAATATTCTTCACCGGTTTCAATATCAAAATGATTTCCCCAAGTTCCGGGATTTTTCAATTTTTTCAATTCTTTTCCATCAAAATAAACTGTTTGACCAGATTTTGAAAATTCTACAAAACCAATCCAAGCCAATCCGTGATGATCTTTAGATTTGTTTTCGATGTACATTATTTTTGATTGCATAAATTACAAGGGTTTTATAGAAAGAGCATAATAATTTTTGTCTGATTTATTTTTGTAAAGATAAATTGCATTTTTATTAATCACTCCATATTTGTATTGAAATGATTTTCTGGATTTTTTGAAATGAATGGTATCATTAATAATTTTATATTCTCCTTTAATTCGGTCTATCCCAAAACAAATATCCTCATATATAAATTTTTCGTTGGTTTTTAATTTAAGAGTGGCTGTGCAATTTGCAACTCCTTCAGCTTGTGCTACAATTCTGTTTTCGCCTTCCAGATTTTCAAAATTAATAATGCCTATAGGTTTTACAACAATTAATACTAAGCATGAGATCATAAATATTAACAGAATATTTCTAGATTTTTCACTGAAATTATTTTTCGCTGAAATATATAATTGTCTGACTAATTCTATGGATAAAATGAAAAAGATTATAAAAACTAATATTATAACGAACATGAATAGTATTCCAAGTTCACTTTCCCAAAAATATGAAGTATTGATTATTAAAAATATCAGTGTCGTTAAAATAATTTGTAGTGGAAATTTTTTAAACATATTTTGGTTTAGCTTAAATCAAATATACAAACTAAGTTCACAACTTATAATTAATATCATTTTAAATGAAACTTTTTTCCAATAGTTTTTCCCACAACATACCAATCAATTCCATCAATTACAAAAAGTAACTAATGCAATTTATTAGTTTTAAATTTGTTCTTTCAAATTTGTGATATGAAATCGGGGAAGAAGACTATCTATCATTTTTGAAAAAATAAACAAATCAATATGAAACATTTTGAAATATCCGTGCTTGATTTAGCTCCCGTAAAACAGGGGAAAACCATTCACGATACTTTTCAGGACAGTTTGTCTTTAGCAAACCATACTGAAAATTTAGATTATAAAAGATTCTGGCTTGCCGAACATCACAATATGGAAAGTATTGCAAGTTCCGCAACATCGGTTCTGATTGGTTTCATCGCCAATGGAACAAAAAAAATAAGAGTCGGTTCAGGAGGAATTATGCTTCCAAATCACAGTTCACTCGTTATTGCCGAACAATTCGGAACTTTGGAATCACTTTTTCCGGGAAGAATTGATCTCGGTTTGGGAAGAGCTCCCGGAACAGATGGTTTGACGGCTCAAGCTTTGGGAAGAAATCCGGCAATCATCAATGAACAATTTCCGAGACAGATTTTAGAGTTGCAAAAATATTTTTCGAAAGAAAATTCAAACGCCTTGGTTCGTGCAATTCCCGGTGAAGGTTTAAATATTCCGATGTATATTCTCGGTTCTAGCACAGACAGTGCTTGGTTGGCTGCAGAATTGGGACTTCCGTATGCTTTTGCGGGACATTTTGCTCCCGAACAAATGGATATGGCTTTTAAAATTTACAGAGAGCATTTTGAGCCTTCAAAATATTTAGATAAACCTTTTGTTTTGGCTTGTGTCAACGGAATTGCTGGAGAAATTTCTGAAGAAGCCCATTTTCTTTCAACGACATTGTTTCAAGCATTCATTAATATTATCAGAAACGACAGAAAACCTTTTCCTGCGCCAATTGAAGACATGGATACAGTTTGGTCAGCCATGGAAAAATCTATGGTTTTACAGAAATTGAAATTCAGTTTCATCGGAAATCAGGATGAAATTGCTGAACAGATCAAAAACTTTCAGGAAAAATATCAGGTGGATGAACTGATGATTAATTCTCATATTTATGACCATCAAAAAAGACTGGAATCATATAAGATTATTAAGAAAGCTACAGATTCTTTATTCTAATTTTAGTTCCCACGGATTTCACGGATTTACACAGATTGTTTGAGAATAAAAGGAAATCAAAGATTTTCAAATCTTATGTGTTCTAAAGTTTTTTCAAAATTTTAAGCTAAAAACTAATGCGACTCATGTGTTAAAATGCTTTTGTGTCTAAAATTTATGGCTTAAAACAAACCACTCATATTAATTGTTGATGCTTATTTTATTGAGTATCTTTGCGAAAATTTAAAGTAAAAAATGTCAGATATTAAACTAAATACTATTCCAGAGGCAATTGAAGACCTTAAAAATGGTAAAATAATTATAGTGGTAGACGATGAAGACAGAGAAAATGAAGGTGATTTTCTTTGTGCTGCCGAATTGACAACACCTGCATTAATTAATTTTATGGCAGTTCACGGAAGAGGCTTGATCTGTATGCCGCTTCCTGAAAAAAGATGTGACGAGCTTGGTCTTGACGTAATGGTAAGCCGAAGCAGTGATCCTAAAGAAACTGCTTTTACGGTTTCTGTTGACCTTTTGGGTGACGGAACTTCTACAGGAATTTCCGCAGGAGACAGAGCAAAAACCATTTTAGCTTTGATGGATGAAAAATCTAAACCAACAGATTTTATGCGTCCAGGTCACATTTTCCCGCTTCGTGCAAGAAAAGGTGGTGTTTTGAAAAGAGCAGGTCATACCGAAGCTGCAATTGATTTAACAAGCTTGGCTGGTTTAAAAGAAGGTGGTGTGATTTGTGAAATTATGAATGAAGATGGTTCTATGTCTCGTTTGCCGGATCTACATGTTTTTGCTCAAAAACACGATATGAAAATCGTTTCTATTGAAGATTTGATTCATTATCAGCTTAAAAAAGGAAACTTAATCGAAAGAATTGAGGAAAGAAAAGTACAAACTGCTTATGGTGAATATGATTTCTGTGCTTTCAGAGAGACTTCTAACGATCAGATTCATTTTGCTTTAACAAAAGGATCTTGGACGGTTGACGAACCTGTTTTGGTAAGAGTACAATCTTCGGATTCTTATTTCGATGTTTTAACCAGATTGAACAACGGTGAAAAGCCATTATTGGAAAAAGTAACATCGATGGTTAATGAAGCAGGAAAAGGAGCAATTATTTTCATCAATAACGTTTCAAATTCTGAAAATACACTAAGAAAATTACAGCAGTTTTTAAATTATCAGGATGGACAACAAAAACATCCTACAGTTGCATTCAATTACAGAGATTACGGAATCGGAACTCAGATTCTGAAAAATTTAGGAATCAATAAATTTAAAGTAATTACTCAAAATCCTAATGTAAAACCTCAGGTTGGAGGTTATGATGTTGAAGTGACGGAGATGGTTCAACTTTAAAATGTGAATGGTGAATGGTCAATTTTGCTTCGCAAGTGAATTTTTTATTTTCTTAAATTGACAGCGTAGCTAATTCACTATTGACAATTGACTTAATAATAAAATGGCTTGAGTAAATCAGGCCATTTTTATTTCGTCAAAATTTCTAAATCCGTTTAGAAAATCTTTGATATTCATTCTTTTTTTGCCTTCCAATTGTAGTTCTAAAGGAAAATACATTCCGTCTTTGGTATAGATTTTAAAATCATTTTTAGAAATTTCTAAGCTTCCAACAAGTTTTCCGTGCTCTGAAACTTCGAATTTTCCATTGTATATTTTTAATCCTTTTTCCTCTTCTCCTATTTTTAAAGTGGTGAAAGCTGCAGGATAAGGCGACATTCCTAAAATAAACTGATGAACTTCTTTTGAAGTTTTTGTCCAGTCAATTCTAGTATCTTCTTTAAAGATTTTATAAGCGTTTTTCGGATGTTGAACTTCGGGTTGAGGTTTTTCAATAATTGAATTTTCTGCTAATCCATCCAAAGTTTTTACCACCAATTTTGAACCCATTTCCATCAATCTGTCGTGAAGATGACCTGCATTTTCATCTTCTAAAACTGGAATTTCTTCCTGTAATAAAATATTTCCTTCATCAATCTTTTCATTGATAAAAAATGTAGTTGCACCCGTTTTTTTCTCACCATTAATTACTGCATAGTTAATCGGAGCTGCGCCTCTGTAATCAGGAAGCAATGAAGCGTGAAGGTTGAAAGTTCCCATTTTTGGCATTTCAAACAAAACTTTGGGCATCATTCTGAAAGCAACAACAACAAAAACATCAGCATCCAATTTTTTCAATTCCTCTAAAAACTCAGGATTTCTTAATTTTTCAGGTTGAAAAACAGGAATATTATTTTCTGCAGCAAAAACTTTTACAGGAGATTGATTGATTTTTTGTCCGCGTCCGCTTGCTTTATCTGCAACGGTTACAACGGCTACAACCTCATGATGAGATTGGTGAATAGCCTCCAATGCAGTCTTTGCAAACTCCGGAGTACCTAAAAAAACGACTTTCAATGATTTCATGGTACAAAGATAAAACTCTTGAGTTATAAGTTAAAAATTATGAGTTATGAATTTCTATTACTTATTACCAATTATTGATTACTTATGTTATAGCGTAAGTACGGAAATTCAGCATTTTCACTTTTCCTGAATCTAATAAGAAAATCAGATTTTCTAAGATATTTTCTTTGGTTTGAAACTGCAATTGAACCGAAATTTCTTCGATGGTTGCGGGCTTTTTATTTAAAACTTTAATGATTTCCAAAGAAACATTTTTTCCGAAAATCGATTGCTTGTTTTTTTCGCAGACCGTACATTGTCCACAATTCTTAGCATTTTTTTCACCAAAATAGGAGAGAATCAATTTCATTTTGCAGTATTGATTGTCTTCAATAAAGAATTTCATTTCTTCCCATTTCTGGATTTTGTTTTTTTGAATATGTTCAAAAAGGTTCCAATAAATTCCACCATTTGATCTTTCGTCACGTGGTTTTAAAAATTTTACTGAAGCTAATGCACCATCAATATATTCCAGATAATTTTTCTGTTGAAGTTCTTTCAGTCTTTCTTTGATGAGATGAATGCTTACACCAATTTTATCGCTTACTTTTTGCTCGCTGAACATCACTTTATGAGTGGTAATTCCTGAAATACTTCTAAGCATTAATTCGATAAAATAAGCATCCTTTGCTGGAAGTTGGTCAATTTCATCTGGTTTAATGAGGAGTTCAAGCGAAGACAGACTTTTATTGCTGTTGTGAAAAATAATTTCTTGGGTATGAAGAAAATTCAGAACATTTTTAATTTTTGCCGTTGAAAGTTTTGTGAAACTCTGAATTCCTGATGTATTTAACTGAAAAACCTTCTCTGGGAGCTCAAATTCTGCCACCTGAAATTTAGAATAGAGATAACTTATGATTTTTAAAAACTCTGTTTTGCTTGGAATCTGATTTCTTAAAATTTGATCAAAATTTGAAATTTCCTGTTGATTCCAAAGCATAAAAGCATAACTTTTCTTTCCATCTCTTCCAGCACGACCGATTTCCTGATAATAGTTTTCAATCGATTGGGATGGAGAGAAGTGAATCACGAAACGTACATTGTCCTTATCGATTCCCATCCCAAAAGCATTCGTTGAAATCAATACATTTTGATCACTATTGTTCCAGAAATTCTGTCTTTCGTTTTTTTCTTTAGTTGATAATCCAGCATGATAATAATCAACATTTTCAATTTTTTTTCTGTGAAGAAATTCAGTTAATAATTCAGCATCTTTTCGGGTTCTTACATAGATTATTCCAGATTCTTTAGCGTATTTAAGAATATTAAAAACCTTTTGATATTTGTCTGAAACTTCTTCTGAAAATATTTTAATGTTGTCTCTTTTAAAACTTTTCTGAAATATCTGAGGATTTTTAAGTTCAAGTTTAGATTTTATTTCATCTAAAACTTTTGGCGTTGCTGTTGCTGTTAATGCAAGACATGGAATTTCAGGATTATTTTTTCTGAAATCTTTTATGTTCTGATAACTCGGCCTGAAATCTTGTCCCCATTCTGAAATACAATGTGCTTCATCCACTGCAATAAATGATAGCTGAATTTCCTCAATTTGCTGAAGAAACAATTTATTAGTGAGTCTTTCTGGTGAAACATATAATAATTTAGTTAAACCATCTTTACATCGATTGTAGATAACTTCTGCATCAAATTCATCCAATTCAGAACTTAGATATTCTGCTTCAATTCCTCTGAATTTTAATTGATTTACCTGATCTTTCATTAAAGCCAAAAGCGGCGAAATTACAAGACAGGTTCCTTCCTGCAACAAAGATGGAAGTTGATAGCATAATGATTTTCCTGCTCCTGTAGGAAGTAAAACTAAGGTGTCTTTTCGGTTAATTACAGAATCAATAATTTGTTCCTGTGAGTCTCTAAAATGATCATAACCCCAAAAATGTTTTAGGGTTTTACTTTTCAATTCGGTAAAATCTTGCGGAGAAATCATAAAGTAAATGTAATAAAAGTATTGAGACAAAAAAAGCCACGCAATGCGTGACTTTTAAATTTATAATAAGAAATTTTATTATTTAGCTTCGAAGTAAACCCTTCTGTTTGCTCTGTTTTTCCATTCAGGACATTTAGTAGCTGGATCACACTCAGGATATTTAAGGTCTTTTTCACCTCTACCTACAGCGTTTAATTTAGAAGAATCAACACCATTTTTAATCAAATAGTTTTTCACACTGTTTGCTCTTCTTTCAGATAACTTTTGGTTATATTCGTCAGAAGCTCTTGTATCCGTTGCTCCAATTACAGTATAAGTACCTTTTGAAGAGTTGATATAATTTACAGCATTGTTAAGAATTGGTGTGTTTGTAGATAAAATTCTGTCAGAATTTAAATCAAACTCAATTCCTTCCATATTAGTCGCAGTTTCTATTACAGGTCCACTTGGTCCAACTGGTTCAGTTGGTGTCAAAGGACAACCTTGGTTTTCAACCGGTCCTGGAACTGTTACACATTTATCGTAAAGATCGATTACTCCATCTAAATCTGTATCTAAAGCTACACCAGCACCGTCAACTCTTGCACCTGCAGGAGTATCAAGTTGTCTGTCCCAATCGTCACAAACTCCATCGTTATCAGCATCTCCTTTTTTACAAACTTCAATATCTTGGTTTTTGTTAGCCAAAACATCTAGCTTGTAATAGATTTCCTGCAATGGATCGTGCCACATTAGGTGAGATTCGTGTTTTCCTAATTTTAAAGATAAACCAACTGTAGCGTTGAAGAAGTTGTCAGAAATCTGATCTTCTCTTTTGTTGATGTCGCTGTATTGAGCACCACCTCCGTCAAATTCATCATCACCTGTGTAAACATACATTAGTCTTGTTTCAAGATCTAATCTTCTGTTTACTTTAAATTTAAGACCTGCTCCAGCCTGACCGAAGAAAGAACCAAATTTAAAAGGCTTAATTTCTGTCATTAATCTTTGTCCTGTAGCATCTTTTTGATATGCTCTGTATGCTAAAGTACCAATACCAGCATAACCATGTAATGCCCATCTGTAAGTTGATTTGTTATCAACTCTTCTCAATAAATTTGAGAAATTGATGTCTCCCAAAACTGAGATTGCATCATATTGTGTTCTTGCACCAACTTGCTGATAAGTTGCATTTGCAGGCGCTGAATCTTTAGTATTAAACCAACCTTGTCTTGTTTCTCCTCTGTCGTACTGTAAATTAATACCAAAAGCATGAGTAATTGCTTTATCAATACTTACAAAAGCTGAGTAACCGAATAGGTTTTTACCGTTACCATTTTTAATAGACGTTAAATCTCCTGCTTGTATCAATGGTACTCCGGCTCCAAATGAAATCGCCCAATCGTTAAATCTTTTAGATTTTTGTGTGAAGGGAGAGATATTGGCAGAGCCAGATGAAAATGTATTTGGGTATTCATCAGTAGAAACTACGGCTATCGAATCTTGTGCATAGCTCACTGTGGGTACAGCTAATGCTAAGGCAACAATTGCTAAACTTAATTTCATAATGTATTTTTTTATTTAGTTAATTAAATGATTATTTTTTTGCGAAAGCATTAGTTGGTTGGGCAACCATTATTATTTGGTGAACCAGGTACTGTAACACACTTATCGTATAAGTCGATTACACCATCAAGATCCATATCCAATGCTACACCAGCACCGTCAACTCTTGCACCTGCAGGAGTGTTAAGTTCTCTGTCCCAATCATCACAAACTCCATCGTTATCGTTATCTCCTTTTTCGCAGACAACCAATTCATTTGTTGTATTTTCTAATAGATTTGCTCTGTAATAGACTTCCTGTAAAGGATCATGCCAAGCTAAATGTGTTTGATGTTTTCCTAATTTAAATGATAAACCTAAATTAAATGTCATCATTGCATCTGAGTAAGAATCATTAATTAAGTTATAATTAATTCTATCTCCATTGGGATTTTCTAAAGCTCTACCTTCACCACCACCATCAAATTCTTCATCAAAACTGTTGATATACATCATTCTTGCTTCAATGTCGATAAGTTTAGAAACGTTATATTTCAAACCAACTCCAGCTTGCATGAAAAATGATTCAATACCAAGTTTTTGATCAATCATAATTGGGATTCTTGGAGGATTCGTGCTCCATCTGGAAGCATCATTATCTATAAGCTCAGTTTTATAGCCCATAAAGCCAGCACCAATATATCCGTGTAATGCCCATCTGTAATGCGAATAATTATCAACTCGTCTTAAAAGATTAGAAAGATTAATATCTCCTAATAATGAAACTTGTTGATATTCAGTCCAAGCATCAGCAACACCAGCTGCAGGATTATTTGGTAATTTTCCTTGCTGGTTTGTTTTACCCATTTGGTATTGTAAACTAAGACCAAATGTATGTGTGATTTGCTTATCAACACTTGCGTAAGCATTCCATCCCCAGTTTACTTTCTTATCATAAAAAGAAGTAAGATCTGCAAAAGCCATAACCGCAGGACCACCTCCTATAGAAATAGACCAATCGTTAAATTTTCGAGCTTTGTTGTCAAATTTTTGAATGTTTGCAGAACCAGAAGAAAACGTATTGGGATATTCGTTTGTAGAGTTTACCGAAATACTGTCTTGAGCATAAGTAGCAATAGGCAAAGCTGCCAATAATAATAAACCTAATTTCATACAATATGTTTTATTTGTTGTTTTTTTTAACTAAAATTTTTCAATAATATCCGAGAAAATTCCCTTTCAAAAAGATGTTTTTTATGAGGGATTTCTAACCTTTCTGATGTGAATTTCAACTCATCATACTTCACTATATCAATGTCGATTATTCTATCGGTGTAAACTTTTGAGATTGTAGAGTCAGTAAGTCGTCCCATTTCAATCTCTATTTTTTTCACGTAATCAAGCAGTTGTATAGGCGATTGGTGAGTAGATATTATTGTTGCAATATTACAAAAAATATTAGAACTGGCAAATTCTACGGGTTCGGATGTTAAATATTCACTTTTTTTTAATATAAAACAGGTCTCGCTTATTTTGTCTAAAGCGGTATCAATATTTTTTTTTTGATCACCAATATTACTTCCGAGTAACAAAACGACTGTATGTTGCGACATATAAGAAAAATGATTGTTTATGAAGAGTTTCTTTAAAAATGTATTGGCAAATATAGTCGCTATTGTACTATTATGCTTCGTGTTTTTCTTCTTTTTTATTATAATGATTGCCGTTGGTTCGATGGGTGGAGAAAAATCTGTTTCAGTGAAAAAGAATTCTGTTTTAACTATTAATCTGAATACTACTATCATCGATAGTCCTACAGAAGAGCAACAGAGTATTTTCAATATGAAAAATAAAAACAGCAATATTCTTATTTATGATGCTGTAGAAGCTATTCACAAAGCTAAAGAAGATGATAATATCAAAGGAATTAGTATTGAAGTAGATAATTTTAATGCTGGAACTACACAAATTGATGATTTAAGAAGTGCTATTGAAGATTTCAAAAAGAGCGGAAAATTTGTTTACGCTTATGGAAATTCAGTTTCGCAGGCTTCTTATTATTTAGGTTCTGTTGCAGATCAATATTATTTAAATCCATCTGGTGGAATTGAATTGAAAGGTTTGGCTACAGAAGTTACTTTCTTCAAAGATTTTGCTGAAAAATATGGGATCGGAATCGAAGTTATCCGTCACGGAAAATTCAAATCTGCTGTTGAACCGTTTTTAAGAAATGATATTTCTCCTGAAAACCAAGAGCAGCTGAGTACTTTATTAAATGATATTTGGGGAAATACTTCTTCGAAAATGGCAGCTTCAAGAAAAATGAAAGCTGAAGAATTTAAAACTGTGGTGGATAGTTTATACGGAATGATTCCTGATTTAAGCTTAAAATATAAATTGGCAGATAAATTAATTCAAAAAACGGAGTATGACCAGATTATCAGAGCAAAATTAAACCTAAAAGCTGATGATAAATTAAACAGAGTTTCTCTTCATAAATATATTGATTCTTTTATAAATAAAGAAAAATCTGGCGATAGAGTAGCTGTTTTATACGCTTCAGGTTCTATTAATAATGGAGACGAATACAATGAAATCTATTCTGAAAAGTATATTAAATATATCAAAGATCTTCAAGAAGATGACAAAGTGAAAGCGGTGGTTTTGAGAATTAATTCTCCGGGTGGAAGTGCAAATGCTTCTGATGAGATTTTATTCGAACTTCAACAGTTGAAAAAGAAGAAGCCTTTGGTTGTTTCGTTCGGTGATTACGCTGCTTCAGGTGGATATTATATTGCAATGGGAGCAGATAAAATTTATTCTGAACCTAATACTTTAACTGGCTCAATCGGAGTTTTTGGAGTAATGCCTTACTTTAAAGATATTGCCAATAAAAACGGAGTACGTTCTGATATTGTTGCAACCAATGCTAATTCAGCATATTATTCTTCATTGCACGGTCTTACGCCTTATGGAGTGAATTTAATGACAAGAAGTGTTGAGGGAACTTACAAAAGATTCGTCCATTTTGTAACGCAAAACAGAAAGAAAACTTTCGAACAAATTGATAGTGTTGGCGGAGGTAGAGTTTGGAGCGGTGTTCGTGCAAAAGAAATCGGATTGGTTGACGAATTGGGAACTTTAAATGATGCTGTGAAATTTGCAGCACAAAAAGCAAACTTAAAATCATACAACGTTGCTTCTTATCCTAAGAAAATGACCGCTTTTGAACAGATTTTTGAAGACTTAAATGAAGATGATATTTCTGCAAGAGTGATTAAAAATAAAATTGGTAAAGCCAACTATGAGATTTTAGAGCAGCTTACCGATGAAAAATTAAAGTTTGAGGTAAAAATGGAAATGCCTTACAAGATCAAGATTAACTAAATTATTATTGTTCATAAAAAATCCCGATTTGAAAATTTCAAATCGGGATTTTTATTTTGTAAATTTTTTATTTTTTAGTTACCATTCTGTAGATTGCAAGCAAAAGAACTGAACCTCCGATTGCAACAAGGAAACTTGAAAAATTAAATCCTGTAACATCTACTCCGAATATCATTGATCCAATCCATCCTCCAAGCATACTTCCTAAAATACCGATGATGATTGTTACAATCCAACCTCCAGGGTCATTTCCTGGATGTAATGCTTTTGCGATTGCCCCTGCGATAAGACCGAAAATGATCCATGTCAAAATTCCCATAGTTTAAATTTTTAATGTTAGTAATTTGATTTATTTTCAAAAAATAAGATGAATTATCTTTTCTTGAAAAATGAATCTACAAACTCTGTACCATTAAAAAGTTGAAGATCCTGCATCTTCTCTCCAACACCTATATATTTTACCGGAATTTGAAATTGATCTGAAATACCGATAACAACACCTCCTTTTGCAGTACCGTCTAATTTTGTTACCGCTAAAGCATTCACTTCCGTTGCTGCTGTAAATTGTTTCGCCTGTTCAAAAGCATTCTGACCTGTAGAACCATCCAAAACCAATAAAATCTCGTGTGGAGCATCAGGAATTACCTTTTGCATTACTCTTTTGATTTTAGAAAGTTCATTCATCAAATTAATCTTATTGTGAAGTCTTCCTGCAGTGTCAATAATTACAACATCTGCATCTTGAGCGACTGCACTTTGTACAGTGTCGAAAGCAACAGAAGCAGGATCAGAACCCATCTCTTGTTTTACGATGGGTACGCCAACTCTTTCGCTCCAAATAACCAATTGATCTACGGCTGCAGCTCTAAATGTATCTGCTGCACCCAAAACTACTTTTTTGCCTTCAGATTTAAACTGATGAGCCAATTTTCCGATTGTTGTAGTTTTTCCGACTCCATTTACACCGACAACCATAATTACATATGGTTTTTTTGAAGTATCAATATTTCCGCTCCCTGAATGAGGGTTTTCCAAAAGAAGTCCGGAAATTTCATCACGTAGAATCTGGTCTAATTCATTTACACCTACATATTTATCTCTTGCGACACGTTCCTCAATTCTCTCAATGATTTTGATGGTTGTAGAAGCGCCTACATCGGAAGCAATAAGTATTTCTTCTAAGTTATCCAGAACTTCGTCATCTACTTTGCTTTTGCCGACTACGGCTTTAGTCATTTTTTCAAAGAAACCCTGATTAGATTTTTCTAAACCTTTGTCTAAAGTTTCTTTTTCTTCTTTTTTAAAAATATTTTTAAACCAACTCATTTTTATGAAATATGGAAATTTTGTTTATTGTTGGAAGCTGGTTGTGGGAAGTTTGATGTTTACCATTGTATGTTTTCACTTGTTGGAACATCTGACATCCAGCTTCTAACATCCAGCTCTATCAAAAGCAAAGATAACAAAAAAACTACCCAAAAAATGAGTAGTTTTTATATTGTAAATAAAGTAACTGATTATTTTTTCAAATAAGCGTCTACTTCGTCTGCATTCATTACTTTTTCTTCGAAAACGTAAGCATCTGATTTAGATGACTTCACCATTTTCACAACTTTAGTCATTTTTTTTGACTGTCCGCTTTGTAGGGTTGCTACTACTTTCTTTGCCATGGTAAATTATATTTATAAATTACTTGATTTCTTTGTGAAGGGTAGATCTCTTAAGAACCGGATTGTATTTTTTCAATTCCAATCTTTCTGTAGTGTTCTTTTTATTTTTTGTAGAAATGTATCTAGACATTCCCGGCATACCACTTTCTTTGTGCTCTGTACATTCAAGAATTACTTGAACTCTATTTCCTTTTTTTGCCATGATTTAGTTCTTTTTAATCAATCCTTCTCTGATGCCTCTTTCGATAGCTTCTTCGATTCCAATCTTGTTAATGATTCTCAATCCATGAGCTGAAACTTTAAGCGTAACGTGCTTGTCTTGCTCTGGAAGGTAAAATTTCTTTTCCAATAAGTTAATTTCAAAACGACGCTTCGTTTTGTTATTAGCGTGGGAAACGTTGTTACCAACCATTGCACGCTTTCCTGTTATCTGGCAAATTCTTGACATATCTCGATGTTCTTATTTGTATAATATTTGAGGTTGCAAAATAACAAATAATTTTTTAGATAGACAAGTCTTTAGATAAATTTTCTAATAATTATTTGTCAGTTTTAATGAGTTACAAATTTAAGAACATTGTAAAATGTCTTTTATACTTGAGCAGATGATAAATGTCAGTCTCAATAAAACCTTTAAAATAATATTTGAGGCTATCTTTGTTTTTAATTAATCTAAATAAAAATAAAATGAAAAGATTATATGTTTTTGCCTTTTTTATTCCGATGATGTTTCAGTCGCAGACATTTTCTGAGGTTTCTACCAACATCAAAAATTTCTATTATGGCTCAAGTGCCATTGGAGATTTTAATAACGACGGTAAACCAGATGTTGTTTACAATGGCGCAATAGATAATGATGCAGACGGAAATGCCGATATTACATTTAATGAAATTTATTCCAACAATAACGGTATTTTTTCAGCGTATGGAAATCTGGGAACCGATGTTACGCATTTAGGAGATATTAAATTTATAGACTATAATAATGATGGTTTGCTCGATATCGTTTCCACAGGTTTGAGCTATAATAATGTTGTTAATTATAAGCATTATCGATTTCTGAATAACGGAACAGGGTTTTCAAAAGTGGAAGATACTGCAGGGAAAATCTACGGTTCAATTGAAGTTTTTGATTTAAATCACGATGGAAAACAAGATTATGCTATTAATGGTACACAATACGTTGATGGAACTGGTTTTGTCAATGATTTGAGTCTTTATCAAAACTCCGGAAATGGTTTTCAACTAAATCAGTCGTGGCTTCCGGGAACTCAGAATGGTAGTTTTAAGGTTTTAGATTTAAATAATGATAATCTTCTGGATGTTGTGGTTTTTGGTTATGATGAAAATACAAGTCCTGTTTTTAAAACTTACTTAAATTCAAGTAACGGACTTCAGTTATCTCAAACTCTTTTACCTTTAGCAAGTGGGAAAATGACTTATGCGGACTTTAATGGCGACGGTTTTCTTGATTTGGTCGCAATTGGTCAGGATGATAATTATGATGAATATCTTGGCATTTTTATGAACGATGGAACGGGGCAGTTTGCCGAAATTGAAATACCCAATGAAGGTCTTTCGGCCTCAAGTGTTGATGTTGGAGATCTTAATAACGATGGATACTATGATTTTATCGTCATTGGTGATGATGCAAATAATGACGGAGTTGTTAATGTATTTCTATACAATCCAACTTCCAATTCTTTTACAAAAGCAACCAATACTTCTTTGTATAATTTAGGCGGAACAGGAAATGTAAGACTTTTTGATTATGATGGAAACAATCATTTAGACGTTTTAATGACTGGTTTTGATTGGGCAGATCCGGATTTGAATTCATTTACCAAATTATATAAAAATACTTCCACATCAACGAATTTAAAACCAACCGCTCCGGCAAATTTAAATTTAACAAAAACCGGAAATACGTTCAATTTCACATGGAGTGGTGCGACAGACGATAAAACTTCTGTAAATGCATTACAATATGAAATTAAAGTGGGAACAACTCCGGGAGCGCAAGATGTCGCAAAATATATTGTGACGACACCTTCTTGGTTTTTAACACTTGATCCATCGATTCAAGATGTGTACTGGAGTGTGAGATCAATTGATGCATCAAAAGTTTATTCTGATCCGTCTGTTGAACATACATTAAGTGTAAATGATTTCTCTTCGAAAACGCAACTGTCAATATATCCAAACCCAGCTTCTGAAAAAGTTTTCATTAAAGGTGAAACGGCTTCCATAGTAGAAATGTACTCAATGGATGGAAAAAAGCTAAATGTACAACTCAACAGTGATCAGTCAATCAACGTTTCTGATCTTTCGAAAGGGATGTACATCCTGAAAATTAAGATTAAAGATAATTGGGTTAACAAAAAACTAATGATCAAATAAGTAGCAGTTTGAATTTGATTTTAAACTCGAATTAAACTGAGAGAATCAATTTGTATTGGTTATGGTCGGAAGAGAAATCTTTCGACTTTTTTGTTTTAAAGATAAAGAAATAATATGTCTGTAATATTTGAGCTCCGTAGGAGCGAAACTGAAAAAAATAAAAAAGCATCCAAATTTTGGATGCTTTTCATATATGTTAGAAAATATTAAGCTAAAATTCTCTTTACCGCCTCTTTCACAGCAGCAGCATCGATTTTATATTTCTTCATTAATTCTGCAGGGGTTGCAGATTCTCCGAAAGTATCATTTACCGCAACAAATTCCTGTCTTGTAGGTCTTCTTCTTGCCAACATTCCGGCAATAGATTCTCCTAAACCTCCTAAATAGTTGTGCTCTTCAGCAGTAACGATTTTACCGGTTTTTTCAACTGATTTTAAAATGATTTCTTCGTCTAAAGGTTTAATTGTGTGAATATTGATTACTTCACAAGAAATACCTTCTTTTTCAAGCTCATCTGCAGCAACTAAAGATTCCCAAACCAGGTGACCTGTTGCAACGATTGTTACATCAGTTCCTTCCTGCAAAAGAATTCCTTTTCCGATTTCGAAAGGCATATCTTCCGGAATAAAAACAGGAACAGTTGGTCTTCCGAATCTTAAATAAACAGGACCATGATGATCTGCAATTGCTAAAGTCGCAGCTTTTGTCTGGTTGTAATCACAAGGATTGATAACCGTCATTCCCGGAAGCATTTTCATCATCCCGATATCTTCCAAAACCTGATGTGTTGCACCGTCTTCTCCTAAAGTAAGACCTGCGTGAGAAGCACAGATTTTAACGTTTTTATCTGAATATGCGATGGACTGACGAATCTGGTCATACACTCTTGAAGTAGAAAAGTTAGCAAAAGTTCCCGTAAAAGGAATTTTTCCTGTGATGCTTAAACCTGCAGCAAGACCCATCATGTTTGCTTCTGCGATACCAACCTGGTAAAATCTTTCAGGAGCTTTTTCGATGAATTTTTCCATTTTCAAAGAACCGATAAGGTCTGCACAAAGTGCAACAACATTAGGGTTTTTATCAGCCAATTCGGCTAAACCAGCCCCAAAACCTGAACGTGTATCTTTTTTTTCTGTATATGTATATTTCATGAGAATTTAAATTTTGATAATTGATAAATGATATGTGATCAATGATATTGAATCTTATCATTTATCGATGATAATTTATCATTTATAATTAATAATCAGCTGGAGCTTCTAGGTATAATTGTTTGAAAGCCGTATCCAATTGCTCATCATTAGGAGCTTTACCGTGCCAAGCGTGAGTTCCCATCATGTAATCAACGCCATTACCCATAATTGTGTGAAGAATGATTGCAACGGGTTTCCCTTTTCCTGTTTCTGTTTTCGCCAATTCTAAAATTGCAATCACAGCTTCAAGATCGTTACCGTTTTTCTCTTCCAAAACTGTCCATCCGAAAGCTTCCAATTTTGCATGAAGATTTCCTAATGAAAGTACATTTTCTGTACTTCCGTCTATTTGCTGTCCGTTATAGTCAATGGTAGAGATGATGTTATCTACTTTTTTAGCTGAAGCATACATCAAAGCTTCCCAAACCTGACCTTCCTGCAATTCTCCGTCACCATGAAGTGTATAAACCAAAGATTGATCTCCGTCTAATTTTTTCCCTTGCGCAACACCTAAAGCAACAGAAAGTCCCTGTCCTAAAGATCCTGAAGCAATTCTAATTCCTTCCAAACCTTCATGAGTTGTAGGGTGACCTTGTAATCTTGAATCAAGCTTTCTGAAAGTTCTTAATTCGTCAACCGGAAAGAAGCCAAATCTAGCTAAAGTAGAATAGAAAACCGGCGAAATGTGACCGTTTGAAAGATAGAAATGATCCTCGTTTTTACCTTCCATAGTGAATGGTAATTTGTAGTTCATTACTTTTCCATAAAGTGCTGTGAAGTACTCTGTACAGCCTAAACTTCCACCTGGATGACCTGAATTTACAGCGTGAACCATTCTTAAAATGTCTCTTCTGATCTGTGTTGTAAGAGATTTCAGCTCTTCAATACTTTTACTCATTCTTTTTGATTTATTTGCACACAAATCTACAATTTTTTGTCGGCTTACGGAAATGCAAAAATCCGGACTTTGAATCCGGATTTTATTATGCTTCACTTTGAGAAAATTTAGATTCTTCAACAAAGTTTTTATTATGACAAATTTCGCAGCCCGACTTGAGCGGAGCTCTTTTTGTGAAACAAAAAAGCGAGAGCGGAAGGCGGAAAAAGCTGCCCAAATTATTCTAAACCACCTTCAAATAATTCTTATTCTTCACCAGCCACAATCCAATGAAAGTTAACAACCCATTCAGAATAATTAGTTCTACGCCAATTCTATAATCTGTATAATTGGTGACCAACATATTAATAATGTAAGTTAATACCGGCGCCAAAAGCGTCACAGCAAGAATTGAATATTTTGTTGAAATTTTAAATTTAGTAAAGATTCCGAAAGCGAAAAGTCCGAGAAGTGGTCCATAAGTATAACCAGCGATTTCCATTATTAAATAAACAATTGACTTATCATTCATTGCTTTGAAAACCATAATTAAAATAAAGAAAACTACGGTAAACGTCAAGTGAACTTTCATTCTCAAACGTTTTTTCTCTTTTTCGGTTTTGTTTTTATCTTCATTTAAATTCAGTAAATCTACACAATAAGAACTCGTAACCGCCGTTAAAGCTCCATCTGCAGAAGGGAAAAGTGCGGAAATCAAACCAATAATAAAAATCACCGAAATAATCATAGGGAAATGCCCTTGAAGTGACAAAGAAGGAAATAAATCGTCTCCCATTACATTGATAATCTTTCCTGTAGCATCTTTAAATCCGAAAACATTTGAAACAACTTCTTTACCTTCGACAATATTCGTAATTTGAGAATATCCTGCACCATTTTGAAGCGCAAAAAGGTAAAGCAATCCGCCTAAAAACAAGAAAGCAAGGTTTACGAAAAGCAACGTTCCTGCGAAAGTCAGCATATTTTTCTTTGAATTCTGAAGATTATCAACCGAGATATTTTTCTGCATCATTTCCTGATCTAATCCAGTCATTGCAATGGTAATGAAGATTCCACCTAAAATGGTTTTTAAGAAAAATGTTTTGGAATTGGGATCGAAATTAATGAAATGCGTATAGTTTTTCTGTTCTAAAATCGTGTAAGCTTCTCCGAAAGATAAATTTAAGTTGGATAAAATATAAACAATACACGCAATTAAACTGATAATCATAAAAGAAGTCTGTAGAGTATCGGTAATCACAATTGTTTTTACGCCACCTTCAAAAGTGTACAAAAGCACCATCAATAAAAGTACTAATGCAGTTACCCAAAACGGAACTCCCAAACCTTCAAGAAGGAAAATTTGTAAAACATTCACTACCAAATATAATCTTGCAGTTGCCCCAATTGCTCTTGAAACAATGAAAAATACAGAACCAATTTTGTGTGCTTCAACGTTGAATCTTTTCCCTAAATAAGTGTAAATAGAAGTAAGGTTCATCTTATAATAAAGTGGAAGTAGAATGGCGGCAACGATAAAATATCCGATAAAAAACCCGATAACCATCATATAATATTCGAAACCTCCGAAAATATATTCGCTTCCGGTCATTTTTCCGACTGTACCAGGAACTGAAATAAAGGTAACACCACTTAAGCTGGTTCCGATCATTCCGAAAGCAACAAGCCACCATTTACTTTTTTTGTTACCGATAAAAAACGATTGATTATCGGAATTTCGGCTTGTGATATAAGAAATCACCAAAAGTCCCACGAAATAAACAAAGACAAAGATTAAAAGTGTCGTTCCCGGATTCATGCTTGAAATTAATTTCAGCAAATATAGTTTTTTTTAAGAAGTGGGAGAGAAGTTGAGTTTTGGATGATGGAAGTTTTGGGTAGATAATAACTTACAAAAAATATAGGTAGGATTTAAAACAAAAAAATCCGTAAAGAAAAAGTAAAACCAACTGATATTCTTTCTTTACGAATTGAATTTAATTTGCCACGAATGCACGAATTTTTACTTAATAAAAAATATTAACAATACAATTAGTGCATTCGTGGCTATAGTCTGCGAAAATCTGTTTTTTCTGAGCGAGTTTCCTAACCTTCGCCTCAACCTACAAAACATCTCTCAAATCCTCATTTTTCTGAAAAGTTGCTTTTGCAAACGGACAAAGAGGGATTATTTTTTTGCCTTTTTCTCTTGCAAATTCTACGGCTTTAATTAGCATTTCTTTTCCTACTCCTTTCCCGTTGTAAGCTTCTTCCACTTCGGTGTGATCAATGATCAATCGATCTTCACCTGCCCAAGTATAAGTCATTAATCCGGCTTTGTTTCCATCGATTAAAGCTTCAAAGCTTCCGTGTTTTTCGTCGTTGTTTTGTTTTACTTCTATCATATTTATGAAAATTTGGTTTGAATTTGTATTTCGTTAAGTAATATTTTGTGCACCGGACAAGCATCTGCAATGGCGTGAAGTCTTTTCAATTGATCTTCGCTTAAATCCGTTCCTTCAAAACTAATGCTTCTTTTGAAAACTGCCAATTTTGTCAGCGGAAAATTTTCTAATTCGACTTCTACGTCGATCTTTTCAACGTTCCATTCTTTTCTATCGATGTACATTCTTAGAGTTGCTGCGGTACAGCTTGCCAAAGAAGTTGCGAGAATTTCAAATGGATTAAAACCTTTATTTTGTCCGCCTTTATCAATGGGTTCATCGGTAATTAAAGTATTTTCTCCTGCGACAACTTCAGTATAATATTTTGTTGTGCCTAAGCTTGCTTTTACGATAACTGACATTATTTTTCTGTATTAAATTTATAACTTAATGCTCCGGAAGGGCACAAGTCTATTTGATTTTTAAGTTCCGATGGTGTTGCATTTTCAGGTTTTAACCATGGTCTTGCTTTTGGGTTGTACACTTTCGGAAGTGTTTTTACGCAAACTGCAGAGTGAATGCATTTCTGAGGCTGCCAAATGACAGTAATCTCTCCGTTTATATATTCATGGGTATCCATATTTTTTTGATTATTAAATTCTTCTTTTTAGAAACCGGAAGAATTAGTTTTGAATTTGATTTTTGAAATTTCCAATCTTATCATTCAAATCTTTCAGCATTTCAGGATTGATAACACCGCTTTCCAAATCAAAATTTTCGTAAAATTTAGACAATGAAAAAGTTTCTTTTACATCTGCTGCAAATTGTGGAAAGAATGTTTTAGCTGTATTCATCACATTTCCGCCGCCATAACCTCCCGGAGAGGTCGACATCAGAAACATCGGCTTATTCTGAAAAACTTTTACATTAATTCTTGAAGCCCAATCGAAAACGTTTTTAAAAGCTGCAGAATAAGAACGGTTGTGCTCTGCCAAAGAACAGATAATGACATCACATTCTTCAATCTGCTTCAAAAAATTATGAGCTTCATCAGGAAAACCTTTCTTTTCTCTGTCAACCGAGAAAACGGGCATGTCAAAATCATTTAAATCGATTAAATTAATTTCATCTTCCTGAAAACTCTTCAGAACAAATTTTACCAATTCTCTGTTGATGGACGTGGAAGAGGTACTTCCTGCAAATGCTAATATTTTCATTTTTGAATTTTTTTAATGCTTGAATTATTTTTTCACTGAATCCTCCTTCACTTTTTCCAGATAATCTTTTTCCAAATCTTTTAGTTTTTTGAAATAATTTTCTTTATCCATAAATAACTTAGGATCGTAAGAAGCTCCTGCTTTTCTCTTCTTATGAAGGTCAAACTGACTAGCGTGAGAAGCTACCCAAAGATCAAAATTCAGTTTTTTTATTGCTGAAAAAGTATAAGCGTAATCTTTTTGAATATTTTGATAGGTTTTTACTTCAGAAAATTTTTTATCAATGATGATCGAAGGCAAATTGGCAATCAAAACTTTGTAATTTTTGTTTCCTTCTTTGGTTTCAAGCATAAAACTACAAGAACCTTTTGTATGACCGGGATGATGGAGCAGCGTTAAAACAGTGCTTCCCAATTTTATTTTGTCGTTATTTTTCAATAGAAAATCAGGTTTTACAGGCTGAAAAGTAATTCCGTATTTTCCCAATTCGTAATCAGATTTCCCTCCACTTTCTAATTCTGCGGCATCCTTTTCGTCAACATACAATTTAGCTCCGGTTTCTTTTTTAATTTCAGCCATTGCTCCCATATGATCGAAATGAGCCTGCGTTAAGGATAAAATCTTGATATCATCATAGTTAAAGCCCAATTTCTTGATATTGTTTTTAATGATCGGAAGAGAGTCTTTCAATCCTGTATTAATAAGAATGTTTCCTTTATTGGTAACAATTAAATAAGAAGCTAAATCGTAAGTTCCTACATAATAAAGATTTCCAACAATTTTGAATGGCTCATAACTTTGCGACCATTCTGCAGGATTATTTTTAGGCTCAGTAACAGTTTGAGCATTACTCAAAAAAGTTGCAGTTATTAATAATAAAAAAAAGATTCTTTTCATTGAAATAGGTTTTAAATACCGATAAAGTAAGCTTAAAAATTTATTTTCTGTTTAAAATAGCTCTCGGAAGTGGAACATATTCTTTTTCGTCTCCCGGAACTAAAGGAAAAGCTTCGTGATTTTGATCATTCCAGTCAACTTTTGCTTTGTCGATTAATTCTTTGTCTGAATTAACGAAATTCCAAAATATAAAACGTTCTTCATCGAAAGGCTCGCCTCCGAAAAGATAAACTGTACCATTTTCGCTCATCTCAAATTCACATAGTTCAGTATTTTTTGCAATCATTAATTGTTTTGAACCGTAAGAATTTCCGTCTGTAGAAACGGTTCCGTCTAAAACATACATCGCAGCTTCACCATAAAGGTCTTTCCCGATGCTTATTTTTTTAGCTTCCTTAGTTTTAATTTCGATAAAAAACAATTTGCTGTGAACGGGAACTGCAGATTTTCTTCCGAATGCTTCTCCTGCAATTAATTTATACTGAATTCCGTCTTCTTCCCAAACCGGAATCTGGTCTGCTTCGATGTGATGGAAAGTTGGTTCGGTTTGCTCCAAATGTTTTGGAAGTCCTACCCAAATCTGAAACCCGTGAAGTTTTTTATCGGTTGTTCTGAGATATTCAGGAGTTCTTTCAGAATGCACAACACCTTTTCCGGCAGTCATCCAGTTTACAGCTCCAGGTTTGATTTCAAGAGCACTTCCGATGCTGTCTCGGTGAAAAATTGATCCTTCCAAAAGATAAGTTAGCGTGGAAAGACCAATGTGAGGATGTGGCGGAACATCAAGATTCTGATAATCTTTCAATTCTGAAGGTCCCATATGATCGATAAAAACGAAAGGACCGACTGCTCTTTTTTCACGGAAAGGCAATAATCTTCCCACTAAAAAATTTCCTATATCTGCAGATTTTTCTTCTATGATAAGTCCGATATTTGACATAATGATTGCGATTTTAGTTTTGTTTGTATGAAGCTAATTTAATTAAAATTTCTACTATTTACTGTACTTTAATTAAAATTAAAGCTTATCGTAAGCTTCAAATCTTTGGTCTACAATACGTTTCCAATCCTGATTTTTTTTGATGAATGCAAAAACGTATGGGCAATAAGGAAGTAACTTTTTACCGCTTTCTTCAATATACATTAATGTTTTCTCTACAACCGCTGCAGCAGCTCCGGTTCCTGCCAATTCAGGTTCGGCCTCTGTATGAATTAAAGCAATTTGCTGACTTGTTTCTTTATAATCGATAAATGCGAAATGACCGTTAAATTCTATTTCAAATCTCTTTTTATCTTCATTTTTTACTAATGGAATGTTTTCAAATTCTGGTTTCATGATGTTTATATTTAAAGTTTGATTTTGTAAGTACTTAATATGATATTTTAAACGCAATGTTCGCTAAGATTTTAGAATTGTTTTGCATATTTTCTGTTCGCAAAGGCGTTTCACTCAGCTAAGGCTTATTGCTGTCATTTGCTGAACGAAGTGCCTTTGTGATCGGAAAATATTTTCAGTAAGAGTAATAAACCTTTGCGAACATTGCGTTAAAATTATTTGTTCTCAGATTAAATTTAATCTTCCAAATACCCGAATTTTCCGGTATTGAAATCTTCAAAAGCCTGCATGATTTCTTCTCTTGAATTCATTACAAATGGACCGTGCGGAAAAATTGGTTCATTTAAAGGTTCTCCGCTAAGAATCAAAATTACGGAATCTTCGGTTGCTTCAATTGTGAAGTTTTCTCCTTTATTTTCAAACAAAACAAAATGATTGGTCGGAGCTTTTTCTTCTCCATTGACCAAAATATTTCCTTCGATGACCAAAGCAGCGGTGTTGAAATTTGCAGGAAAATTAAATTCTGCTTTTCCGCCTGATTTTAATTTCGCATTCATCAGATTAACAGAACTGAAAGTCGAAGCAGAACCTTTTACACCTTGATATTCTCCGGCAATGATTTCTACAAATCCGTTTTCAGCTAAATCAATTTTCTGGATTTCCGAATTTTTTAACGCCTGATATTTTGGAGGACTCATCTTATCTTTTGCCGGAAGATTTACCCAAAGCTGAACCATTTGGAAAATTCCGCCCTGTTTTAACCATTCTTTTTCGTGATATTCTTTGTGAAGAACTCCTTTTGCTGCAGTCATCCATTGTACATCACCTTCACCGATAATTCCACCGCCTCCTGCACTGTCGTGATGCTCTACTTTTCCTTGATAAGCAATCGTCACTGTTTCAAAACCTCGATGCGGATGAACACCAACTCCTCGTGGAATTTCCGAACCGTTGAAATGAAATTTAGAATTATAATCGAACATAATAAAAGGATCCATTCTCTTCATACTTAAATGCGAAGAGCCCGGAATAAAATTATGCACCCTAAAACCGTCTCCCACAAAATGTGCAGGTTTTGGTGGAACTATGATTTCTACTTTTTTAGTTGTCATAATATTGTTTGTTTTAATTTTTAACAAATTTAGGACAGCCGGTTTTCTCTCACATTGATGTGTGGTAATTTAGGTTGGAGGGTTTTTGAGTCGGAGAGTTTGAGAGTTGTAGTGTATTAGTGTTTGAATTTTTTTACTCTCAAACTTCAGAACTACCAAGCGCTATTTCACTTATTCTTTCGAATTCATATTTCTGCCGTCCGAAACGTGAAGTCTTCTGAAAACTAATGAAGAAATAATAGTTAAAACTCCTACTGTGAGGAAAGTGTAGCGAAAAGCATTGTGAGTTTCATGTCGGATAAGCTCTGAATTGTTTTCGTAAATTTTTAAAACGATTAACCCAAATGCAATCCCAAAACCTATTGCAAGTTGTTGATTAACTGATAGAAGGGAATTTCCACTGCTGGTCTGGAAGTTTCGTAAATCTGCAATCGAAATTGTATTCATCGAGGTAAACTGAATTGAATTGAAAAATCCTAAAATTGCAATCACAGGAATAAACCAAAAAATAGAGGTGTGAATATCCGGAATAGCCAAACAACAAATCAAAGTTCCAATCACAATGGTGTTGAGCATTAAAGTTCGTTTGTAACCGTATTTATTGAGAATTTTTATGACATACGATTTTCCAAACATCGCCGTCAAAGCCATCGGTGCAATAATCCACCCTGAAATGACTGCAGATTGACCGTAAGCAATCTGAATCATTAAGGGGAGCAACAACGGTACAGAGCTAATTCCTAATCTTGTGGCAAGATTTCCTACAATTCCTACTCTGAAAGTTCTTACCTGAAATAGGCTTAAAGGGAAAATAGGATTTTCGCCTCTTTTAGCATGATGATAATAGTAATACAGGAATAAAAATCCCAGAATAAAAACTACTAAAACCGGCGTAATATTCTGCATATCTCCAAAAAGTTCAAGCGAAACGGAAAGCAGGAGAGAAGCTGCCGCAAAAATTAAGAAACCTTTTAAATCGAAATCAGTATCTCTCGAATTGTAATTAGGCATAAATTTCAAACCCAAAACAATTCCTAAAATTCCAATCGGAATATTAATAAGAAAAATCCAGTGCCACGAAAGATAATCAACCATATATCCGCCGACTAAAGGACCTAAAACAGGACCAATCAACGCAGGAATAATCGCAAAATTCATTGCTTTTAATAATTCGTTTCTGTCGAAAGTTTTAATTAAAGCTAATTTTCCGACTGGGGTCATCAAACTTCCGCCAACTCCCTGAATGACTCTTGAAATCACCAAATGGGTCAGATTCTGAGAAATCGCACAAAACAAAGACCCTAAACTGAACAAAACCAAAGAGAATACAAAAACTCTTCTCGTCCCGAATCGATCCGCCAAAAATCCACTTGCAGGCATGAAAACTGCTAAAGTTAAAACATAACTGATAATAGCATTCTGCATATTCAACGGAGATTCGTTTAAATCTTTTGCAATTGAGGGCAAAGAAGTATTCAGAATCGTAGAATCGAGCATCTGCATAAAAATTGCTGTCGCAAGAATCAACGGCAGAACTTTTTTTACGGTTTGGCGGGGAGAAATTGTTGTGGGCATTTGTTTAGCTGGCTCTATTTGCCAAAACAATTTACAAAAATTAGTCCGAAACTGCTTTTAATTTGCTCACGAATAATCTATAAGCCCATATGAATAATAGGATACTTTTTTCCCGAACTGTCTTTCTCTGACCTTCCGATTTGCTTAAATCCCATCTTTTCATAAAATCCAATGGCTTGTGGATTTTGTTCGTTGACATCAACTTTTGTAAAATCTGTTTTATCTTTTAAAGACTGAAATAAAATTTTACCGAAACCTTTTCCACGAGAATTATTGTGAATAAAAAGCATTTCTAAAATATTTTCAGAAACAGCACCGAATCCTGTAATTTCTTCATTTTCAAAAATTATATAAACTTCAAGATTTGGAAGATAGTCTCTCGGAATGACTTCTTTAAAATATTTAAAATCAGCTTCAGATAAAAAATCATGAGTGGCTTTTACCGCCGATTCCCAGATTTCCATAATTTTAGGATAATCTTCTGAAGTTGCAATTCTGAAGGGATGGGACATAATCTAAATTTTTGATAAAAATAAAGAAAAACAATTAGTGTCTGAATTTACTAGAATTCCTAATTACACAAAAGATTAAATTGAAAAGTAAAAGATGATGTTGTTAAAAATAATATAAAATTCATTTTTCAGATAAAATCTGTGTGTCAAAATTTAAAACTTTATCCGAAATTTGTTAGACATTAAAAAAAACAAAATATTATGCATCAAAAAATATACGCAGGACAACCTGTAATTAATCTCAATAACGGAGTTGATATTCCTGCTTTAGGTTTCGGAGTTTGGCAGATGGAAAATCTTGAAGAATGTGAAAAAGCAGTTGTTAAAGCGATTGAAGTCGGTTACAGAATGATTGATACGGCTGCAATTTATCAAAATGAAACAGCGGTTGGTAATGCCATTAAAAACAGCGGAATTAATCGTGAAGATTTGTTTGTGACTTCAAAACTTTGGGTTCAGGATCATGGTTACGAAAAAGCAAAGTCGGCTTTCCAAAGAACTCTCGACAGATTACAGTTAGATTATCTTGATATGTATCTTATTCACTGGCCTTTTGGAGATTTTTTAGGAGGGTGGAAAGCGATGGAAGAATTGTACCATGAAGGGAAAATCAAAGCGATTGGTGTATGTAATTTTACGGTTGAAAAGCTGGAAGAATTAAAATCACATTCTACGGTTTCTCCAGTCATCAATCAGATTGAATTGCATCCTATTTTCCAGCAAAAAGAACTTAAGGTTTATAATAAAGAAAATAATATCGTTACTCAACCTTGGAGTCCGCTTGGAAACGGAAATGCAGAACTTTTAGATAATCCTTTACTTAAAAAAATAGCATTTAATCATAATAAATCTGTTGCTCAGGTTATTTTGAGATGGCATTTGCAGGAAGGTTTCTGTGTGATTCCGAAATCGGTAACACCTTCAAGAATTGAGCAAAATTTTGATGTTTTTGATTTTGAACTTTCTGAAGATGAAATGAATGTTGTTCGTTCTTTAGATACAGAAAAGAGATTGTTTTTTGATCCAAAAGATCCGGTTTGGGAAGAAAAAATGCTGAATGCTGTAGCGGATATTTAATAATCTCTCACAGAGTTTATTAATCATGCGGATGTCTGTATTTGCAAAATCTGCGAGATCAATTATTTTTAGCTAAATTTAATTTACATCATAACATCACACAATATAAATGAAATCACCATCACAAAATTTCGAAAAACCAATAAAGAAAAAGTCAACGGTAAGAAAAATATTTAAAATTGTTGGATTTGGATTTTTAGTTTTAATATTGGGATTAGGGATCTCAGAATATGTTTACCGAAACGAAACCGAAACGCCACTTTACAAAATTCAACAATATTTAACGTATAGTAAGGAAGATTGGGAGAATTATGAAAATAATAAAAAGATTTTGGCGAGTTTCCCGGCTGAATCCAGTAATGTAGATATTGCAACTCCAGCTCCTGAAAGCCCAATTGATACGTTGATGTGGACAAGTGCAATTAAAAATAAAGACTATATTCCGGATGAGGTTTTGGCTGAAATTAAAAGGTATAAAGCACGAGATTTTTCTAAATTAATTGTAGCGGAAACGAAACCGACTGATGAAGAAGCACAAAATGCGATTATCCGAAATTATAAAAATGAAGTTACTAAGCTTTTGGATGAATATAAAGCGCACATTCAGATCGGAACGGCTTATAATGCCCCATTGCAATCGCAAGATGAATTGGTAAGAGTTACGGCAATGGTTTCGGCATTTAATAAAGAGCGTGGAAACCTTGGAAATATTCAAATGCCACTCGATGTAATTTATGATTTTGTACAGTATAAATCTGAGCCTGATGTTTGGTATTTGGCAGATTTTAGCCAGAATATTCCTTATGATTATAAGCTTAACAAGGATCCTTGGTAAATTTTCTAAATCATTATAAAACAAAAATCGCTTTCAAGATAATCTGAAAGCGATTTTTATATTTTTTAAAACTTATTTCGTTAAATCTAAACCACCGAAATTTCCGGAACTCATCATCATATAAACTCCCTTAGTTTTGTCTAATAAATCCCAATAAGCATGAAGTTCTTCTGCATTGGTAAAGACTTTCAGGTTTTCATTTTTGAATTTCTCTTTAATTAATTCGGGAGAAATTGGCTCCATTCTTTTGATTTTTAAGGCATCTTCAGAATAGAAAACAATAGCTTCATCCAATCCGTCCATCGCGTAATCATACTGCTCAAGAAAAACAGGATTTAAACTTGAATAAGTGTGAAGTTCAAGAAAACCGTATTTCTTTTCGTTTTTAAACTGTTCGCAAAATGCTTTTACAGCAGCTTTTACTTTGCTTGGAGCGTGCGCAAAATCTTTGTAAAGAATTCCTTTATCTTCTCTTTCTACTTTTTCAAGACGTTTTGAAGCACCTTTGAAACTCATAATCGCATCGTAGAAATCTTCATCCATAATTCCCAAAGTGTGGCAAATATGTCTTGCTCCTTCAAGATTTAATAAATTGTGCGCTCCAAAAACAGAAAGCGGAATATCTCCCATTTCGGTTTTCAAAAGAACTTTTCCGTTGCTGATTTCGTATTCCGGAGTTTTGTATGGCATTTTTCTGAAATAATTTTCAGCATTTTCTATCACTTTTACCACTTCCGCATCTTCTTCATTATAAACCAAAACTCCACCCGGAGTAATACTTGCTACAAATCTTCTGAACTGCTCAATATAATCGTCAAATGTTTTGAAAACATTGATATGATCCCACGCAATTCCGCTCATTAAAGCGATATTCGGTTGATATAAGAGGAATTTTGAACGCAAATCGATAGGAGAGGAAAGGTATTCGTCACCTTCCAAAACCATAAAATCGTTATCTTCAGTAAGTTTTACCATACAGTCGAAACCTTCCAACTGCGCTCCAACCATATAATCTACATCTTTCTGATGAAAATTCAGTACGTGAAGAATCATGGAAGTAATCGTGGTTTTTCCGTGTGAACCGGCGATAACAACTCTTGTTTTTGTTTTTGACTGTTCGTAAAGAAATTCAGGATAAGAATATATTTTTAAACCTAATTCTTTTGCTTTAGCCAATTCAGGATTGTCTTGATGAGCGTGCATTCCAAGGATTACAGCATCAATATCAGATGTAATTTTTTCAGGAAACCAACCCAATTCTTCAGGAAGAATTCCTTTTTTTTCTAATCTCGATTTTGAAGGTTCAAAAATAGCATCATCCGAACCTGTAACCTGATATCCTTTATCTTTAAGAGCAATTGCAAGGTTGTGCATTGCGCTTCCGCCAATAGCAATGAAATGAGTTCTCAACTTATTTTCTTAGTTTTTTACGTTGTTATTAATGATTTCCTGAAAATTTGCCGTAATATTTTCCCAGTTGGTTTTGTAATTAGGCATGATCATGCTTCCATCGTTCTTGCTGCCTTCATTTGCGCCTTTCTTAACGTTGATGGATGTTGTTACGTTATCATACACCTTTTTGTGATCTTCCTGAATTCTTCTGAAATTATTTTTCGAAAGTGTTTCGTCTAATTTTTTCAGATCTTCATTAGATATTTTAAAGTTTTTCTTTGTTTTTTTACCTTGTCCTTCAAAAGAATAATGAGCATCATTTCCTTTAATTAAAAGGTTTTCGTAAGATGGAGCGTAACCACCGCTTCTAGAATAACTGATGTCAAAATCTGAATACATTTTCTGACTGTTACAAGAAAGCACTGTCAAAATAATTAAAAGTATTCCTAAAATCTTCTTCATTGTTGTCGTTTTAGTTTTGTGGATTGGTTTGGTCAGATTTTTTAGCCTTGATTTCTTCATCATACGTATGCAGAATGTTAAAATCTTCGGTTTGCTCAATGGCAGTCATTATTTTAAGAAGAATTTGCTGTGCATTCTCATTATCATAATCAATGTCTAAAGGCTTTTTAAATTCCATTGTTGGTTTTACTCCGGTCACTTTTACACGAAGTCCTTTTTTGTCAAACGCTCTTCTGAAGCCATTTATTTTGATTGGAATTACAATCGGCCGTTGATTTTTAACCAATTTTGCGGTTCCTTTTCTTCCTTGAGCAAAAGCTGCAGTTGTACCTTGAGGAAATGTAGCAACCCAACCGTTGTCTAAAGCTTTCATGATATTGTCGATCTCACCAAGATCTACCATTCTGTTGATATTTTTACCTTCTGCTCTCCAGGTTCTTTTTACGGTAACTGCACCTGCAATTTTAAATATTTTTGGAAGAATCCCTTTGTTCATGGTTTCTTCAGCAGCTACATAATAAAAATCTACTCTCGGATTTAAAAGGTAAATAGGGTTTTTAATAGTGTTTAAATAACCATTATTTACCGCACAAAATGCGTGATACATTGCGGCAACATCGGCAAAGTAGGTTTGATGGTTGGATACGAAAAGCACATTGGAATCCGGAAGATCTACCAAATTCTCTGTTCCTGTGATTTTCAGCTTGTTGAAGCCGTTGAATCTTCTGTAAGAAACAATTCCCAGAATAAAAATGATAAATCTTTTTAAGAAATAAGGTGTTCCGAATGAATCGGTAAAAATGTTTTTCTTCGCCATTTTTCAATTAAACATAATAGTTGCAAAGTTACATTTTTTTAATCAACTGGCTGAATTCGCTCAGGATCATGGCTGTAGCTCCCCAAATAATATATCCGTTGAAGTTAATGACAGGAACTTCGTGACCTCCGGCTCCTGGAAGTGCCATAATTTCGGGACTGTCGGGTAAATTTAGAAATGAAGTAATCGGAAATTCAATCACTTCTACTGCTTCACTTTGCTGTAAAACAAATTCCGGATTTTTCTTGGTGTAAGAAATATAGGGATAAACGTAAAAATTACTCGGCGGAATGTAAATTGGTGATAATTCACGAATAATTCTCACGTAATGTTTTTCAAGACCTATTTCCTCAGAAGTTTCTCGAATGGCGGTTTCGGCAAAGTCTCTATCTGTTTCTTCACGTTTTCCACCGGGAAGAGAGATTTGTCCGCTGTGTCTGTCTCTTTCGTTGGTACTTCTTACAATTAAAGGAAAATACCATTCATTATCTTTTAGATATAAAACGATATTCACCGCAGCGAATTTTGGATTTTTTTCTAAAACCTCATCATAAGTAAATATAGGCCGGGAAGGCGGAGAGAAAACTCCATGCGCATTTGAGCCTGCCAATCCAGCATTTTTTATTTTTTTTAAAAGATCTTTTCCAAAACTTTCCATAGCTCAAATTTACTAATATATCTTGTAGAAAGGAAGCCGGAAAATGTTAATTATCAATAATTTTAAGAGTAAAGCTTACACCGTAATTCTACGGATGTAGTTTGTAACTAATAGCCGTTAGAACGAAAAACTGAAAACAGTTACAATACAAACTGCATCCAGTGATTTTTAAAATTTACACTATTCCAGTGGTTTTTTCCTCATTTTGTGCTTCTATCTTTGTCTCACTATTAACCAACTAAATTTTAATTAAAATGAAAAAATTAGTAACAGGAGCATTTGCTCTTACAGCAATGGGTTTTACTTTTGCCCAAAACCAAAGTAATAATGCTACACAAAGCGGTAGCGATAATACACTGACGGTAACGCAGTCTTTGCAAGGTAACAAGAATGTTTATACCCAGTCACAAGATCGTAATACGGGTACAGTTACACAGTATGGTAGATTTAATGAAAATAAAACTACTCAAACGGGAGATGATAACACAGCTACAACTACACAGGGTACTAGTGCGATATTGTTTGCTAGAGATAACAAAGTTGAGCAAATTCAGACAGGGGATGATAATACAGCTACTGTTTCTCAATTAAAAACTGCGCAGTCAAATGTTTGGCAAACTCAAATAGGAGATGATAATGAGTCTTCAGCTACACAGAGCAAAAATATAGCATCTTCAAATATTACACAATATCAAGAAGGTGATGATAACAATGCAATGGCAAAGCAAGAGGGTAATAATTCTTCCGCTGCTATAGTAGGACGTATTAATTCTATTAATCAAAGACAAGAAGGCGATGATAACGAAGCAAATGCAACACAGTTGGTAAGTGCTAATTCAACGATTCTTCAAAATCAAGATGGTGATAATAACAAAGCTACAGCATTGCAAGGTGATGGAGCTTTTCTAGGAGGTAGAAATAATTTTGCAGAACAAATCCAAGATGGTGATGATAATATCGCTGAAATTGAGCAAATTGGTTTAAATAATAATTCTTATCAATTTTCAGATGGAGATCTTAACAATAGTGTTGGATATCAAAATGGTTCAAACAATGGTTTAACGATTAATCAAATTGGTGATTCTAATATAGCTGATTCAGAACAAAGAGGAAATGATAATACTGCAAATATTAGACAACAAGGAGGTGATTCAAACCGAGCTTATTCTTATCAAAGAGGTGTTAGCAATAATTCTGTAGATGTTATCCAAACAGGAACAAACAACTATTCAAACTCAAGCCAAGATGGTGCTATTAGTGGTTTATTAAGCTGGGATAATGAAATTACTCACACACAAACCGGAAATAATAACAGTAGTTCTGATGTACAATACGGATGGAATAATACATCTGTAGTTACTCAAAATGGGAATGGACATTCTCATACAGGTTCTCAAACTGGATCAAATAACAGTATCACAGTTACTCAAAACGGAAACTAGTTTTTTAACTTCATAGACAAAAAAAGGAGAAGCGCAGCTTCTCCTTTTTTTATTTTTATAACCGTATAAATACTGTACGCAATAACCGAAATCAGTGATTTTTTGTGAGTAACTGTTTAACGTGTTTTGTGAAGCACTGTATTCAAGTACCTTTAAAAAAAATAAAACATGAAAACTTTTGAGAAAATATTTATTAGTCTGGCTTTACTCTTTGCGATAGCAGGAAAGTCACAAACGACAGACTGGAATCTTATCAATAGTCAAAATGCACTCGATATGATTAGTCTTCAGAATTCGAATCCGGTTGCTTCTACATTGTACGGTTCGCAAGTGGTACAAATGGGAAATAACAATAATGCAGATTTACAGCTCAATGCAAAAACGAATATTGTTATACAGCAGCTCGGCGATCAAAACAGTATTTATTTTAATAATTCTTTTTCCACTAAAGAAAGCAGATCAGCCATTACCACCCAAGGAAATAATAATATTATAGATATAACCGGTACCAACAGTATTTCGGAAGGTTTGCATCTTAATATTAAAAGTGATAATAAGACGATTTTTATGAGAAATTATTAATAAAATCTCTATGAAAAATTTATTTTCTTTCTTGCTAAGCGCTTTCTTTATCTTTTTGTCTGTCTGTTTACATGCACAGGAAGGAGATAAAGGGATTGTTGCAAAAATTGAGAAAAACGTAATAGAGAAGCAGCTTTTAGTTAAAGCGGTTGTTACTAATAATTCTTCCATTTATAGAGAACTAAATTATCTCTTGGTTGCTATTAAAAAAGGCAGCAACGGAAATCTTTCAAACAATAAACAAAGCGGAAAGTTTTCTATAAATCCTAATGAGACCAAATCTTTATCTGAACTCAGCGTAAATCTTGATAAAAATGATGCTCTGAAAGCTTATTTATACATAAGAGACGAAGAAAATCAAAAACTTATATCGAAAGACAGCCTTGAGATTAATCAGAATTTTCTAAAAAATAAAATTGCAAAAGTAGAAAGCGATGTCGTTTTTGAATTGCGTGGTCTTACCATTGACGAAACAAAAACAAAAGTTGGCAAAGACTTTTACGATCAGTTTTATATTCAGTATAATCAGCTTCCGGAAAAGAGCAGTTCTGCAATCAAAATTACAGAGTTGCCGACAAGAGGTACAAGCGGACAGATTACTATCGAAATTGATGATAAAATTATTTACGGCTTTGTCACCAATCCGAGCGAAGAATTTATTACTGAGCAGGTTTTTAATTCCCTCAGATACATTAAAGAATTTACAGCGAGCAAAAATCTTGTGAAAAATGAATTTATTTACTAAAACTAACTACCATGAAAACCATAGCAATTTTTTTAATTTTCTTATCAGGAACTTACCTGATAAAGTCACAACAATTGGTCTATAAACCTATCAATCCGGCTTTTGGTGGAGATACCTTCAATTATCAGTGGCTATTAAGCTCAGCGAGCGCTCAAAATCAGTTTGATGATAACAAAGGCGCTAATCTGTTGGGTAACTCCAGTTCCTTAGATAGTTTTACTCAGAGTCTTAATCGGCAGGTTTTGAGTCAGCTTTCTTCAAAACTTTTTCAGGATCAGTTTGGAAGTGGAGGAGTACAGCCAGGAAACTATCTTTTTGGTTCTCTTTATCTGCAGGTTACTGCAACGTCACAGGGAACAATGATCAGTATCTTGGATACAAATACGGGAGAACAGTCTGAGATTGTGATTCCAAAATAAAAAAACTAAAAACTATAACATGAGATTTTTTTTAACTATCAGAATTATATTCTGTATGCTCTTATTGTATGCCCTACAATCGTGTGGAACCGCAATGAGTTTTACTTCTAATAAAGAGGTCTCAACGATGGGTGAGATTACGACTCATACCACAGAACTGCGAAATTTACCATTACCTAAAGAGAAAGTTGTCATAGGTGTTTATAAGTTCCGGGATCAAACCGGGCAATATAAACCCTCTGAAAACGGAGCAAACTGGAGTACCGCAGTACCACAAGGTACAACTACAATTCTTATTAAAGCTTTGGAAGACAGTAGATGGTTTAAGCCCATCGAAAGAGAAAATATTGCCAATCTTCTTAATGAAAGACAGATTATTCGATCTACAAGACAGGAATATTTAAAGGATGCAGATAAGAATAGTCAAAATTTACCGCCTTTGTTATATGCAGGAATGCTTTTGGAAGGTGGGGTGATTTCTTACGACAGCAACGTGATGACAGGCGGGATTGGCGCAAGATATTTCGGAATTGGCGCTTCGTCACAATACAGACAAGACAGGATCACGATTTATCTTCGTGCAGTTTCTACTCTAAACGGAGAAATTCTAAAAACGGTTTATGTTTCTAAAACCATCCTTTCTACAAGTGTAAACGGAAGTTTCTTTAAATATATCGATACTGAAAGATTGATGGAAGCTGAGGTTGGTTTCACTCAAAACGAGCCGATTCAGCTGGCTGTAACAGATGCAATCGAAAAAGCCGTAAAATCATTAATTATTGAAGGTATAAAAGATAATATTTGGGGAAAATCGTTAGGAAATCCCGCAGATTATCAAAAAATTGTAGATGATTATGATTTGGAAGCTCAAAAAAATACCAACAGACAGATTGGGAATATTTATGCAACTGCAGAAAGATCAAAATTTTCTTTATTTGGTCAAGTTGAGGGTAATCAGGTGAGGAATGACTATGTAAATCCTGTCGCACAGTTTGGTTTAAAAGGTGGAGTAAAATATTTTTTCGATAAAAATTTCAACGTAGAATTAAGTGCTTCAGCTTACAGATTAGAAAATCAAGGAATTCTAAGACGCACTTTCATTTCTCCGGAACTTAATTTAGAATATTTTCTTTTACCAAAATATAAATTTTCCCCATTTATTTATGCCGGAGTTGGCGGTATGTTTTCTACTGAAGATGTAAAATACAAATCGCAATTCGGAGGTGGTTTTGAATATCTGGCTTTTAAAAACCTTGGAGTGAGAATTTCTTCTCAATATGACATTGGGTTTTCAGATGATTGGGATCTTCTCAAAAACGGAAAAAGAAATGACCATGCATTGAGATTTGGTTTAGGTCTAAACCTTTATTTTGGTAATAAAAACTAATAATTATGAAAACTTTTATAAAAATATTTACCCTTTTCGTTTTTCTTTTCACGTTAGGATCGTGCAACGAAGAATTGGTAGAGCAATCGCAAACAGGGGGTCTTAAAGGTAAAGTGGTGAAAAAAGGAACCAATGAACCGATACCCAATGCGAAAGTAATCACAACGCCGAGTACACAAACCGTGTTTAGTGATAAAGACGGTTTATTCGAAATAAAAAATATTCCATTAGGAAATTATTCTGTAAAAGCTGAATTGTCGGGATATGTTGCCAATTTTCAGGCAGTAAATATTCAGGGCGAAAATCAAACCGTTACTTTAGTTTTTGAAATGAGTGATGATGATTCTCTCAATTCTCCACCTACAACGCCTGTTTTGTTGAGCCCGATTGATAATGCTTTAAATCAACCTTTAACTGTTGAATTAAAATGGAATTCTACCGATCCCGATACTTCTGATGTTTTAAAATACAGATTAATTGTTAAAAATAATATTAATACAAATGTTGTTGAGGTAAATGATCTTACGGTAAAAAATTATACACTGAATAATTTGCAATACGGAGTAAGCTATTTTTGGCAGGTTGCTGTTTCAGACGGTATTCATCCTGAAGTTTTAAGTACTGTATTTAAATTTACAACCAGTACGGTTCCTTCCAACCGCTTTCATTATGTACAAAAACAAAATGGTAATCTTACAATTATTTCTAGTGATAGCCAGGGGAATCATTTTCAGTTTACACAAACAATGTACAACAGTTGGAGGCCAAGAAAAAACAATAATGCAGGCTTAGTCGCATTTTTAAGAACTGAAGGTGGCGGAACTCATATTTACACCGCAAATCCGGATGGTTCAAATCCATTTAAAGTAACACAGATTCCGGTTTCAGGTTTTAATAATTATGAAATGGATTTTGCATGGAGTACGAATGGAAATACTTTGATTTATTCCAACTTCGATAAATTATACAGAATTAATAAAGATGGAAGCGGTCAACAATTATTGTACACAACACCCGATGGAAGCTTGATTACAGAATGTGACTGGAGCTATGATAACAGTAAAATCGCTTTAAAAACCAATAATTACAACGGATATAATGTTAAAATTTTCATCATTGATATGCTTGGGAATGTGACGAAAAATATTATAACTGGAGTTTCCGGCGCTGCAGGAGGATTGAATTTTTCTGTTGACGGACAAAAATTATTGTACACAAGAGATGTTTCAGGGTATCAGGATTCAAATTACCGACAACTCGATTCCCGAATTTTTATTTATAATTTAATTACTAATGTAATTCTGGATGTTTCTACGGAAAGCGATAAGCCTACAGGAACCAATGATCTTGATCCGAGATTTTCACCAAATGATTCGCAGATTATTCTTATGAATACTTCTAATGATAATATTTCACAGAAAAACGTCGTAGTTATAGACTTGAATACTTTAATGATTGATTTTGTTCGAACCACGCTTTTCACCAATGCTGAAATGCCGGATTACGAATAAGATAATTGACAAAATATTTCTCGCAGATTTTAAATTTATATTGGAATTAAAATCTGCTAAATCAAAAAAAATCTGCGAGAATTTTTAAAAAAGGTTAATTGTCCACAAAGTGATGTAACTGGAAAAATTTTGAACACGTTATATTAAAATTAAACTTAATCATGAATAAAGGATAATCAAAAAATAAATAAACAGTTCAAATATTCATATTAATTTTGTAAACTTTTGCCTCGAATTTTTTCTGGGATTTATGGTAAAAAGAAATCTAAACCTTTTGAGTTTAGATTTTTTTGTTTTAAAAACTTAAATATTTAGTTGAAAATGTTATTCTCCAAAGCATATTTTACAACACCTACCGAATTTTTCACATTCAGTTTTAAAAGAATTCTTTTTCTGTGAGTTTCCACAGTATTAATGCTGATAAAAAGTCCTTCGCTGATATCTTTGCTGCTCAATCCGTCGCAGATCAATTTCAAAATTTCCATTTCGCGTTTGGTTAAAGGATCTTTAATGTGAGAATTTTGTTTTTCCTGCTCATGACTGATATAGTTAATCATCATTTGTTTCGCATATTCACAAATGTATATTTCATTTAAAAGTAGCGATTGAATTGATTTCAAAAATTCATCATAAGAACTGTTTTTGTCGAGATAACTTTTAATGCCTTTATTAAAAAGCTTTCTGATTGTTGCCACATCAAAAGAATTTCCGATGATAATAATCTTGATATTTTTGTTCTCAGCGAGAATTTTTTCTACAGAAGAATACATTTCGGTAAGAACCAAAATACCGGAGCTAATCATTAAAAATTCAGGAGGATCGTTTTTGATGTGCTCAGATAGATTTTCGTACGAATTAAAAATTTCAATTGAGCTAAAAATTTTGTCTTGAACAAGTAGTTTTGATAAACCTTCTGCATATAACAGTGGCTCATCAAAGATGGTTAATTTAGGCTTCATCAGGTTTAGTTTTCAGTATATAAATATAGGAAAAAATATCGAATTTTAGACTAAATATTCTGTTTAATCGTGGTTTTAACCAAAATAATCCATGTTTTAATGAAAAAACAATAATTCTAAAATTTTTATATCACTTTTTATTGAATATTATCTTTTAGATGTGTTTTATAAATTGTTAAATGGCCTTATAATAGAGGGTTAACAAAGATTTGAAATAATTTTTCAAGAAATTTATTACGCAAGTAGGGAATTGCACTTTTCGTTTGAATATTTATAGTTTTCAAATAAAAATATTCGTATCTAAAGTTAGATACGAATAAATAAAAGAAATAAAAGTATTCTAAATTTTAACACTAAAAAGACGATTCTTTCTAAATTTTCAGATTTAAATCTTAATTATTTCTAAAATATAACCATTTTACATAAAAAAAGCCTCCAAATCTGGAGGCTGTAAAATGTTTTTTTAATTAGAATATCCACTCAATTCTTCTTTTTTAGAATTGTAGATTTTGTATTCTAAATACTTGAAAGAATCCCTTGGAATAATGGTTACCCACTTTTTATACTTCAAAAACCATTTCATCTGTATGCTTTTGATTCCTTTGGTAAGGAAAGCTTCTACGAAAGGATGTACATGCAGGTAAAGTTTTCCTTTATCACCTTTTTGCATAATGGTTCTGATGGTGTCTTCCATTTTCTCAACAACGACTATTGGAGCTACAATTTCTCCGTCTTTGTTGGGGTTTTCTTCTTTTGTGTCGATCTGTTTTTCCGGACGGTTTCTCTGTCTTGTGATTTGTATCAAACCAAATTTACTTGGTGGTAAAATCTTGTGACGGGCTTTATCTCGGCTCATTTCGGTTCTGAAATGTTCGTACAAATCTTTTCTGTGATCGGGGTTGGTCATGTCGATAAAATCTACAACAATGATTCCGCCCATATCGCGAAGACGCAATTGTCTTGCTATTTCTGTAGCTGCCATTTTGTTCACATTCAAAGCGTGTTCTTTATTGGCAGTGTTTCCGGTGGTAATGTTATTACCGGAGTTAACGTCGATTACGTGAAGTGCTTCTGTATGTTCTATCACCAGATAAGCACCTTTTGAACTTGGAATATTTACATGTTTTCCGAAGCTTTGTTTAAGCTGTTTCTCAACATTATAATATTCGAGAAGAGGAATGTGGGAGTCATAAAACTGAACAATATTTTTACGTTCCGGAGCTATAACTTCCAGATAATTTTTCATTTCGTCTACCATTTGCTCATCATCGCAAAAGACATTTACAAAATCCTGATTGAAGTTATCTCTCAAAATAGACGATGCTTTATCGTCTTCACTTAGGACTTTAGAAGGTACTTTATTTTTTTGAATATTCTTAAAAGTATTCTCCCATTTTTGAATCAACTGATTGATATCATTATGAAGATCAGCTACTTTCTTGCCTTCTGCCACTGTTCTGATGATGACGCCGAAACCTTCCGGTTTTATGCTGTCAATCAATGTGCGAAGTCTTACTTTTTCTTCAGAACTGCTTATTTTTTTTGATATGGATACTTTGTTATCGAAAGGTATCAAAACCAAAAAACGCCCTGTTAAAGAAATTTGAGTAGAAATTCTCGGTCCTTTTGTGGAGATTGGCTCCTTAGTAATTTGTAATAAAACGATATCATCTTTGACGATGATCTTATCTACGGTTCCGTTTTTGTCGATTTCAGGCTGAATTTCAAAATTTTTCAGACCTGAAGATGTTTGTTTATTGGAAACCGAATCTTTTAAAAATTTTCGGTAAGTAAGATATTGCGGTCCCAAATCCTGATAATGCAGAAAGGCATCTTTATCGTAACCGATATTTACAAATGCTGCATTAAGATTGGGAGCAAGTTTTTTTACTTTTCCTATAAACAAATCACCGACTACAAAATCATTTTTGTCTTCTTCCTCATGAAGTTCACATAGTCTACCGTCTTCCAGTAAAGCAATCTTTGTGAGATCACCTTCGTGTGAAACTATTAGTTCTTTCTTCATTTTTAAAATTAAAGATAAAAAGATTGATGATGAAATTTGAGAGTGTGATTGCTCATAATTCTCAAATTCTTACTTGTTTACATAACAAAATATAGTCGGTGAGTATTAAAAAATTTAAAAATCACCAACTATATTATATATTAAAAATCCCGAAGGAGATTATTTTTTCTTATGTCTGTTCGCTCTTCTTCTCTTCTTTCTTTTGTGTGTTGCAACCTTGTGTCTTTTTCTTTTCTTTCCGCTTGGCATAATGTTAAATTTTTAGTAACTAGTTAATATTAATTAATTTCTCTTTATTTTACTGCAACTTTAGTTTTTACTTTCTCCACAAAAGATTTTGATGGCTTGAAAGCAGGAATATTGTGTGCAGGAATTTCTATTGCAGTGTTCTTAGAGATGTTTCTTCCCGTTTTTGCTGCTCTTGTTTTTACGATGAAAGATCCAAAACCTCTTAGATAAACGTTATCTCCATTGTACATAGAAGTTCTGATCTCCTGCATAAAAGCTTCTACAACTTTCTGTGTTTCATTCTTTTCGGTCCCCAATTTATTTGAGATGGTGTTTACCAATTCTGCCTTTGTCATTTCCTTTGTAAATTTTAAATTTTAGGTGTGCAAATTTAGTAAAAAAAAAGGAATAGTAGCGAATTCACACAAAAAATATTTTGCATAAACTACTGAGAATTTTATGTTTAGTATAAAGTGCCGCTAAAATGACGTGATTTTTACATGCTGGAATTGTAATATCCGTTTTCTACACAGAACCGAATGAGATGCAGTTTTGTTTTCAAACCAAGCTTTTCGGTAAGTCTGTTGATGTACGTATCGATGGTACGTGTGCTTAGATTAAGCTTTTCTCCAATTTCCTTATTACTGAATCCTTCGTAGCAAAATTTCATCAGTTGAATCTCAGTTGGGGACAATTCTTCCTGACTTTTTTTCTGTCGGTTCATATATTCCTGAACCGCTAAAGGTTGCTGTTGCCACGATATATAATAAGAGTCGTAATCGAAATCTTTTGATGAAATCTGTCCTTTTACAATATCTTTTATGGTATTGCTGTTTTTTTGACAGTAATAAATGTTGGGGATTTTAGATAAAATCTCTGCAATATCTTCCTGATAAGTCCCGGAATAGGTAATAATAGGCGTTTCCTGATTGTTTTTACGGATAAATTTTATGGCTTCAATTCCGCTGAGAACCGGCATAAATAATTCGATAATAAAAACATCTTCCTGTCTTCTGTAAATTCGGTTGATGAGCTCATGACCGTTGTTGCAGTCATTGAGGAGCATATTGAAAGGATTTTCCAAAAGCGTTTTGATCATTATTTTTTTAAAATAAAAATCGCTGTCGGCAATAGAAAACCGTACCATATTGGTAAGTAGTTTACTCATTCTATTTTCATGATTTGGTGGTGCAGAATAAAATTCCGTTGTCTAAAATATGAAAATCTTTCGGATCTGGAAATTAAACTTTACATTAAAAAATTGTAAATAGTATTGTATGCATTGAATTTAATTTTGTGCATAATTCTTTTTTTAGTATTTTCACATTCCAAACCAAATCACGAACATGTCTTCTAACAGAGAAAAAAAACTAAACAGATCTGATGTCAGATCAGGTATTTGGAAATTTATATTTTCATTTATCATTCTGTCTGGTATTTCTTTTACCAGCGTCTACTTCTTTTTTAAGAGTTATGATACTCAGCTCAAAGGCATCGACAAAGAAGTTGCCCAATACCGCGATTTGCTGAATCGTGATAACCTTTTGCATACTCAAGTCGACAGTATTTATGCAAGAATGGAACTTTTGGATTCCGATAAAGCTTACAATGATAATTATCTGCGGACTTATATTTTGGATAACGTTCGTGAAGCTCAGCAAATTATGGGAGCAGATAGCGCCGATAATTTTAAGCATTATGCTGTATTAATGCAGAAAATCAAGCCTATGCTTAATCTTAAAAGTCAAATAATCACCGTTTCTTTTAAGCAGCAGATTGCCATTCGAAATGTTCAGGAATGTCAGGGAAAATCTAATCAGATTAATAGTAAGATGATGATAGATCCTACCAGAAAATTTACAGGACGAAGAAGATAATTCAATTTAAAGTTTAGAAATTATGCAGGGACAGATCACATTATCAAAAAAAGAAAAGCAATATCAGTTTTTTTATCTCATATTAATGCTTGTTTTCGCATTAATCTTTTTAGGAATTATTTTTCTTAAAAGTTTTGCATCTCCTTTCTCAGAAGCAGATACCAATGCATTGCAGATTTTAGAGCAGAAAGTTAAGTTTGATCAGCAACAAAAAATTGGTTTGAAATTAATTGATACAGCTGCGGCTCGAGTGAACAGATTATCTGTAGAAATACAGCAACCTGTAGAAAGAAATGACGCAGAATATGCGATACAGGATCTCGCCAATACTTTTCAGAATGTTGTGGTAAATGATCCCAGAAAATCTGCTTTTCCTCAAATCGGGAAGTTTTTCAAAATGAATATGATAGACAAAGACCGGATCATGAAAATGAACGAAAACACGAAAACCTTTGAAAAACAATATGAAGAATGTCAATTGGGATATAAAGAAAAAAGTCAGACTCTTCGTGATCGGAACAACTCTTTAAACCCGAGATAACATCAAAAAATACAAAACACATCACAAAAATTTACTATGAACTATTTTCAAAAGAACAGGAAAAACATCATCATCGGTGTAATTGCCACATTGCTTATTGCCGCACTGGTCGCATTGTGGCTTCAAAAAAAGGTCATCCATTCGGCAGATGATATTGAAGGAGTGGTTTTCCCGTCTTCGCTTTCAACTGGTGATACTTTGTCGTTTCAGGATAAAACTGAATTTGCTAAATTCAAAAAATGGGATTTTGGAGACGGACAAACTTCAGATAAAAGTAAAGGAATTCATTTTTACAGTAAGCCAGGTTATTATAATGTAACCTTGATTATTGATAATAAATATTCTAAATCTTTCCCGATTATGGTTTCCGCAAGAGGAATTCCAAAACCTAAAGACAGTGCCGCTGTAGCTACTAAAATTGATGCGCCAACTCAGGTAATGCAGTATGAAAATGTACAGTTTCGTGCACTTTCCGATGCTACCAATTTTACATGGAGATTCGGAGAAACAGGAAAAATCGATTCTAAAGACAAACTGGCGATTTATTCGTTTCAAAAACCGGGAAATTATGTGGTTACACTCTATACAGATAAAGATTTAGAGCCAATTCAGCACAATATTTTGGTGAATCCGGCATATAATTCAATGCAGGATGAAGAACCGACTTTGGATGAAATGTATGCAAAAAAGGATAACGATTTTAAATATCATTTACAAAAAATTGCAAATGGTAACAGTTTTAATGAGCATTACAACTATCTTCTGAGAACTTATTTGTGTAATAACGAAAATACAATCGTAAAAGTTGCGGACAGTAAAGTGAACAATTTTTATCTGTATTGTGCAGGTCTTCAGTTTGATAAAAATATAGTGATACAGACTGTAAAATTAAATTATGATGACGGGATGACTTGTGTAACCAAAGTCGATATCAACCAAAGCAAATAACAAAATAGTCCGTTTTTCGGGCATCACACCAATTTATAAAGAAAATTAAGATGAAAAATAAATTTCCTCTAGCGGCTTATTATGTGGGGCTTTCTGTTTTGCTGACGAGTTGTCAGGTAAAGCTGCCTTCTAAGAAAACTCCTGAGCCACAACAATATGGGCAGATTGATAATGCTTCTGTAATTAATGGTTTTCCTAAAAAATCAGCTCCTTGGATTGCTATTTCAGATCGATCAAGAAATACGGCTTATCTTGACAAAAATGACGAAAAATCTTATAAAGAAGTTAAGTTTTTAGAGCCTTTAATGGTTTTAAAACACCGCGACGGAATGGTAAAGGTTGCAGAATATATTCCTGATGCTTTAATGAAAAAAGTTTCGTCAAAACAGATAAAAACATACGGCTGGATTCCCGAATCTGATCTTCTGCTTTGGAGTAATTCTTTAAAAAGCGAAAAAACAGGTTTTCCGGTAAAAGTTGCGGTGGTTCCAAACAATCCGGATGTTATCAAAAGTGCTGAAAGGTATTATAAAAACGATTCCATTATGGTTTTTAACTCTCCAAGTCTTATTGAGGCTGCGAATGTTAAAATTCCGAATGGTCAAATGGTTTATGTCTACAAACAGGCAGAAAATAACAAACGTTTTCTAGTCGGAAAAAAACCAACCATTGATATGGACAGCATCAATACAGGTTTGTACGGATGGGTAAACTCTAATGTAATTTCAGCTTGGGGAGAACGTTCTGCCGTAAAGATGAAAAATACAACGGGTATTAAAGAAACAACTTTAGGAATCCATGAAGGTGCACCGGGTGGAGCAGATGCGGATATTCGTACTGCTGTTTTGTTGACGGATGTCAATAAACGACCGCCGCTTGAAAATATTTTCCCTGTAACGCTTCCTTTAAACGAAGAAGCAAAACCTGATACCAGAACAAAATATTTTACAAACGTTTTAGATTACAGTAAAAACTTTGTAAAAAATGTATTGGGAGAGCCTATTGTTTTTGACCGTTATAAAGAAATAATTGATAGAAATAAAAACGCAAATATTGTTTTTGTTTTGGATGTAAGTGCTTCAAATACGCCTTATATTCCAATTGTAGGTTCGCTTTTACAGGATCTTCAGTTGAAATTTGAAAAGCCATCTTACTTTAATTCAATTAAATATGGTGTGGTTCTTTATAAAAATAATTCTTGCGGAGAAAATGTTGCTCCATCACCTTTAAGTAAGGATTACAATAAAGTGATGAGTTTTATTGAGCAAAAAACCAATGAAATGAATTGTCCTAGTAATGTTGGAAATCAGCCTTTAAATGAAGGTTTAATTGCTGCCGGAAATTTACTTTCAAATGTTCCCGATGAAACCAATATTGTAATTACGATCGGAACTTCTGCCAACCGAAGCGGTAATATGTCCAGCGTTATTGGTTCGTTAACTCAAGCTCAGGCAAAGCTGATTATGTTCCAGACCAATGCCCGTTCATCCGACACTTACAACGATTTTGTTTTAATGTCTGAAAATATTGTCACCAACACGGCTAAAAATGTTGCTGAATTAAAAAAACAAAAAATTATCAAACAAAGCGATGTTTTAACAAAGAATAATTTTAATCTTATCGAAGGTGATGCAGGTTTCTTTTCACTAGATTTTCCTAAGCAGAGTATGGCTCAAGGATTTGTTATTTTTCCTAAAAAAGGAGATATCACTGCTCCCGGACTTCTTGTGAAATCTGTTGATAGTCTTATTGCTCAGGTTTCTTTCGATAATGAAATGATAGATAAATCTTTGAATGAGCGTTTCCATTCTTCGGTTGGAGCAGGAAAAACAGAAGTTGATTTTAAATATAAATATCTTTATCCGGGGTTAACAAATCCGGTTCCTGCAGGAATTGCTGCTCAATTGATTAACTACGGAAATCCGTTTTTAGCAAAAGGGTATATTCCAAAAGAATTAATGGATTATAAAACAGGAATGGAAAAAGGGATTCTTATTTCTGAAACCGAATATGATCAGTTGAAAGCTTTCTATTCTGAAGTTTATGCAAATACAGGTGCTGCAAGAACAGACTTTAAGCAGGGGAGAGCGGTAAGAGAATATATTAAATTATTAAAAAAATACAATCCGACGTTGAAGTTCTTAGACAAAGGAGAGTTATATAAGCAGCCAATGTCTTATGCGGTAGGTGTAAGTACAGGTTTTGATAATTCTGAAGAAGAGAAAATGTCTAAATTTATGCTGAAAGGCTGGACGAAATCTAATATTATCACCAACGAAGAAGCAAAAAGTTACTTTAAATATTATAAAGAACTTGCAGATAGGATGCTTACTTACAGAAATAATCCGGCTGTAAAAATTAAACATAACGGGCAAGAATTTTACTGGCTAAACGAATATTTTATGCCGACAATGCTTCCAGTGGAGGAACCGGAATATACTCAACATTAATTAGTTATGACATAATAAAAAAAACGGAAAATTAATTTCCGTTTTTTTTATGTTAAGTTACTTTTTGCTATCTTTGAGTACCAAATATCACAAAATATGTCTACTCAATCATCATCTCATGATGGGAAACACTTCGTTGTTCAAAAAGGAACATGCAAGTGTGATCAAGGAGATCAGTTTCCCAAGCATATTGTCAGTGCGCATAATAAACATTATTGGAATGATTCTGTAGGTAATGCAGATTATTTAGCTGTTACTGAAGACGATCTTCAGTTCAATCCTTCAGGTCCGAGTTTTGGAAAATGTAAATTAAAACCCAGCTCGGGTGGTTATCTTCCATGCGCTTATGCTCCTGCTGGAAAATGGCAGAAAACTTACGAAAAAGTGATGATAATGGGGAAGAAAACGGTGACTGAAGTTTCAGAACTTCAATGTACAACAGGCGGGAAAATCACAATTAAAGATCACGGACAACGTGGTGAAATGAGTAAAAAAAATGTAAAAAATGCTGATGCAAAAGTAATCAGACATATCAATCCTTTGGTGGATGTGAATGACTTTCAGGAAAGAATAATGGAAAGCGAAATCGACGCTTATTAACAATTAAATTTTCTGAAATGTCAAAAAAAGGAGTTTCAAAAATATCAGGAAATGCTTCTCCGAAAGTAGGTGAAGCAACGACTTATACTATTGATGATTGGTATCTTTCAACACCTCAAAGTCAAAGAAATCCTGCTGGAGTTACTTGGGAATTGTTTAAAAAAAGGCCGAACGGAAGATTTACAACAACAAATATTAAAAAAATAGGCGACAGTAATTTTACTTTTGGTGAAGTTTCACAAAAACATACGTATCGTCTGGAAGCTTATCTTTATGAGCCGGAAGGAAGTGGTAATTCAACAATAGAAATTACTCCTCAACCTGCTGCAATTCCAAAAATTGAAAAAGTGGAATTGCAATATGTGGATGATTCACCGGGAACCGTTTTTAGTTTTACCGAAAAAATGAGAGCTCGTGCTCAATGTGTCAATTTAAATGGTGAAAAATTAAAGTTTACGCTTTGGGAAGATGATGAAGCTGGCGAAGGTCATGATGCAAAAAATCTTTTAATAGAAACTAAAGAAGCGAGAGTAGATCAAACCGGAGTTGCAGTTGCAGAATTTATGTTGACAAGAGCGCTAATGCAAAAAGCTATGCAAGGTGAAGCTGATGCAAAACAATTAGAATTTTATGTCACTGTAGAATATTTTTCGCATACTAAACATGCAACGGATAATTACAAATTAGATAATCCTTTGTATGCTCCAACTCCTGCTGAAAGACCACAACCAAGACCGGAACAGCCGACTAATAATTCTCCGACACCATCAACACCCGCAGAAACTCCATCAAATAATACAACGCCAAGAGCGGAAAACTCTCCAGCTGCAGAAAAACCGGCATCACAAATGGAAGAAAGAGGAGTTCCTGAACAAAATAGCAATCAATCAGGAGAATTACATGATTATCAAGAAACTCAAGGTACGATTGAGGCTGAGCAACCACCAACTCCGCAAACCAATGAAGGAAAAACGGTAAGCGTAGTTCAGGATTCTTCCGTTGAAGAATTATTGGATGCTTATTTTGCCAAAAAAGAATTTAAAAAACTCACGGGAGAAGCAGATGGAAATCATGTTTATACTTTTGGAGGAAGAAAAGCTAATAATCAAACTGCAACGGCAGCTCAAAAAAATGGTGTAGCCAAAACGATTTTAGGAAAAGTACAGGAAACATTAAAAACAAATAAAAAATATACAACTCAGGAAGCAATTATTGCAGCACTTACCGCAAATGAATACGGAACCGATACGCAAAGTGATAAAACGGTAACTTTTCAAACATTCAAACTGGGAGAAGAGTTTACAAGAGTTAATAACGCTCCTTTAGATACAAAATTATATTTGGTTGCAAAAACCGCTGGTTCAGGTTTAAGTGACAAACAAGCTACAATTATCATTAAAGAAAAAGATGGCTTAATTAAAGGTTCTGCAGATGCTGTTTTACCAATTTTGGAAATTACGGAAGAACAAATGAATCAGGCTACTCCATCTACAGGAGAAGTTCCGGGAACTGAAAAATCTGAATTTACAGGAACGATTGAAAATGGAATGGTTAAAATTCCTGTTCATCTAAGACCGAAATCTAATGATGATTTAAAAATTTGGCGAGACAAAGTTTCCAAAGGTAAAGAAGACGGGGACTATACTTATAAATTCGGAGGTGAAAATAAAGTGACTGATGATGCTTCTAAAAAAACAGTTGCAGAAGCTGTTCTTAGATATGCAAAAAGCGGAAATGCAAATAATGAAAAAATTGCTGATGGTAAGAATGCGTATGTTGATGATATCATCAAAGTTTTAGAAATAAAAAATTATCAGAAAGACGACACGATAACCTTCAAGTTGTATAAAAAAATGCCTGAATTGCTTTATCTTCAGGTAAAAGCTCAAGGTGAAAAAGCCCATGACAAAAACTTTTTAAAAGCAGACGGTTCATATTTTGAAGTTGCAAAAAAATGTCCACGTTGTGGTGTTTTAACAATGGAAGAGCTTTCTGAAATATTTACTGGAGCTACAGAAGAGAAAAAGACTCAGTTGATGAATGCTTTCAACGGAGCAAATACAAAATTTGGTCTTGATACTTGCAGGCAAAAGGCTCAGTTTTTTGCTCAGGTTCTACAGGAAGTTGGTGAATCGATCAATGTGCGCAACGGGGAAAGTCTGGATTATGCAGCTGAAAAACTTCCGGAGCATTTTTCCAGATTTACGACTACAGGAAGATTGAACGGGCCACCAAACAATCTCGCTTTTCAATACGGAAGAAGTGCGCAGAATGGCTATAGATCAAACCCTGAAATGATTGCCAATATTGCTTATGCCAATAGGGAAGGAAACGGAGATGCAGCAAGTGGAGACGGCTGGAAATACAGAGGACGAGGAATTATTCAGATCACATTTAAAAATAAATATGATAAAATAAATGCACGAATAGACAGTGATTATCCTGAATTTGGAATTGATATCGATGCCAATAATATCAATAATCTTAATGAAGGTACGGTTGCGAGTATGGCATATTGGGAAGAATACGGTTGTCAGACTCATGCCAATAAAGGGGTTGAGCGACCGCATTTTGATGCCATCGTAGATATTGTAAACAGTAGTACACCTACACGTGAAAGCAGATGGCAGAATTTGCAGAAAACAGTTGTTACTTTTAAAGTAAGCGAATGTAGTGGTGAAGAATCTGCAGGATGGCATGAACCGGTAGCTAATCCAATGTCGACTTTATATATGCAAAGTGGCGGTGGCGGTATTGGTAGTATCGGAGAAAACTGGGGACTTTTCGGAACTACAAGAAATGGAGGAACGCATCAAGGGCTCGATCTTTTCTCAGAGTTAGGTGAAGATGTTTTTGCCTGTACAAATGGTGTGGTTCATAAAGCACAATGGCATGGAGGATATGGTAATACCGTGACTATAAAAATCACCGATAAAGAAGCTTTCAAAAATCATAAACGTGAATATGCACTTTTACATTCTGCCCGTGGAGAAATTTCTCAGGGACCTTCTTTTGATAAAGAGCAGGATGTATTTTTGTTTTATGCTCATCTTAATGAAGTGTTGGTTTCTGTAGGAGATGAGGTAGAATCTGGTGCCGTAATTGCAAAAACAGGGGTTTCTGGCGTTGTAGGAGGAACCTGTGCTCCGCATTTGCATTTTGAGATTTTTACGACAATTTATGCTGTCGGTCAAGGCTTAAATTACAGATGTAATCCAGGATATTATGTACATTTTAAAGGGCCTTCTGATCAGTCTGAAGCTGAAATTCAGAAACAGAAAACCAGAGCAGAAGCAGGTAGAGTTATTAATGTTCAAGGAGGATAAAATATGAAAACAAAATTTTTAATATTATTTTCGTTCATTTTCGTTTTCTTTTCATGCAAAGGAAATGATGGAAAGGCTGTAAATAAAACTGATGCAAAAAGTCAGGAAGCCGTAAAAGAAGATTACAGCAATTATAAAGAAATTCAATTTAATGTAAAATCTGATTATAAAGACAATTCTAAAAAAAATCTTGAGATTTCTTTTGCTGATTTTCTGTTCAAAATTCAGTTTGTAGATGAAAGAGCGTATTTGAAAGCGAGCTTTAAAAACAAAACGATTAAAGATTTTCAGCAGGTAGTGTATAATTTTACGTACGATTCAGATTATTTTGGTGCTGAGAAAAGAGTGAAAATCATTTACAACGGAAAAGATGGTTATCTGTTTTTACCGGGTTACACCGAAGAATTTCAAAATTTCACTGTTTATAAGTTTAATGATCAGGATTTTAAATTTAATCAGGCTTTATCTCTAAATACGCACAATTGTAAAAATGGAGAAATCTTTTTGGATAATAAAAATGAAAGTTTTTACATGGTTGACAAAGCTTCCAAAACGAAATGTGTTTTTTCTAAAGAAAATGCTTATCCGGTCGCTACAAAAGAAGTTCAGCAAGATTTGTTACAACTTAAGCAAAGTGAAAGTAAGAGTAGTGGAAGCAGTTTAAATGAATTTTTGACGGATTTAAATAAAGACGGAAAAAAAGATAAAATTTCTGTTTACAAAAATGATACGGCTAAAGATGACTTCGATAAAACTCATTTTGGGTTACCTTTGAAAGTGATGTTGTCTTCAAAAAATGGCTCAATTGAAAAATCAAATAATAATCTGGTTTTTTCTAATAATTCAAATTGCATTTCTGAAGGTTTTTCAACGGTGGCGACAAAAGATAACTACTTCACCATCGAACAGCAAACCTGTTTTGACTATAATATTTTAGTGGAGTCCTACATCACTTTTAAGGTTGAAGGAAATGAAATTTATTTGCATAAATACGGAGAAACGTATTTCGATAAAGCCAATCACGAAAGAAAAATTCCAGACAAAACCTGGACTGTAAAAGATTTTGGTAAAATTAAATTTGAAAACGTTAACGAAAATTTTTTACTAAAATTAAGAAGCAAATAATTTATTTAAAACAATAACCAAACAAAAACAATTTCGAAGAACAAAGAGAAATCTATGATGGTTCATTTCATACTTCCAGGAGATACGCTGCAAAAAATTGCCGAAGAAATTCAGCTTGAAAATCCTGTTTATCTTAAAGAATTTCACAACAATCACTGTGTAAAAGAAGATTTTATTACGGAAAATTTGGTTCCCGGAAAAAAGCTTCTGTTGCCAAATATTGTTGAGATTAAAGCATTTAATGCTAAAAATGATGCACCATTCAAAAGTCCTGATGTCAATCCGAAAATAGAGTTTAATCCAATTAATTTTAATCAGAACTTTAAAGTTGTTTTTACAGAATCAAAAAATGATGAAGGAAAAATCAGTGAAAATCGTTTTTCGTATGTCGCAAATTTGAAATGGATAAAAAATGAGTTTAATGAGCACCTTTTTCATTTCACGAAAGACAAATTTTCCAATCTTCATGATACGAAAATGGAATTTATGGCAATCGAAACGTTTAAATCTTTACTTCCAATTGAAGTGTATGTAAATTCTAAAGGAGAAATTTTACGAACAGCTTTAACGAAGCAAACTTTGAATAATTTTAATGAAATCAAAGAAAAGCTTCTTGATTTATTTCCCGACAAATATGCAGAAATCTATCTTGAAGAATTTGAATATGTTGTTTTGAATCCCGAGGTTTTCGATAAAAAAATGAAAGAAGACTGGTTTCTGAAAATGTATTTTTCTTCATTCAGAAATCCTTTTAAAAACGGAAAATCTTTTTTTGAAATCTATTTAAATCAATCTTCAGTACAGCTTCAGCAAATCGTAGAAAAATCTGAAAATTCAGATGAAATTTCACTAAATCAATTTTTGAGCGATCAAAAAGAAAAAGACTTTAGATTTAACGGAAATCTTAGCATCTCTAAAGAAAACGGAATGATAAAAAAAATGAATGCTTTTAACTCCTATAAAGAATATTCCGTTGAATATTCCACAAATTTATCTGTAAGTGAAGTTTTGTAATGGTTTGTTTAATAGGTATTTGTGGCTAATCGTAGTTTTACGACATCAAATCGTAGAATTACTACAAATTTTAAAATAATGAATCAAAAATGTGAAAAATAATTGTCTTGGTTTTATCTTTGAAGTATAAAAATTACAAAATATTAACGAATAAAATTTACAAATCATGGCAGCAAATTCAAGAGGAATTTTAAAATTCAACGGCAGCGAAGGACAGAAATTGTTAAAGCTGAATTACAGTGTTTCAAGATCTACAGACGTTTCAGGTAGAGTTGCTTCAGACCCGTCAAATGCAATTATCAAATTGACAATCGAGGCAACAGAAAAATCTGACATCCTGGAAACTCTTCTGAACGGAAAATATAAGCCGACTTCAGGCGAAGTTACCTTCAATAAATCTCATGAAGAAGGAACATTGATCACTTTAAACTGGGAAAACGGTTACGTTATTCAGCACGAAGTAGATTTCGACGCAGTAGACGAAAATTCAATGTTAATCAGTTTCGTAGTGAGTGCAGAAAAAATCAATTACGGTAATTCGGCGTACGAAGGAGTTTGGCCGGTTTAATTCAAAACATACCTTTTCAGTATTAATATATACAAAGTCAAAGACCGTCTCAAAAAGGCGGTCTTTTCTAATGATTTTTCTCGAAAATAATAAAAAACGTTCTAAAAAAATCTGTGTAATCTACTAAATCTGCGAGAGAATAAATTTATTTTTTTGGCAGACATTTCCGTCTTCCGCTCCCAATCTTTTTTGCCATAGCTTTCCCATTTCAAAAAAAGGATTTCCGCTCAAGCCGGGCTGCAATTTTCACATAAATTTAAAATTTCACATCGTAAAAAAGGCCGTCTCAAAATTTGAAACAGCCTTTTTTATTTATTCCTAAAAATTATTTCACAACAAATTTCAGACTCGATTCATCAAGTTTTAAAACATAAACACCCTGCAAAAGATTATTAATTCTAATTGATTTTCCATTTTTAAAAGGATTGTTGATAGTTTGCATTACTTTCCCTTGAAGATTTACAATTTCCGCTTTTTTAATGTTTATAATTTCACCTTTTACAAAAATTTCATGATTGGAAATTGGGTTTGGGTAAATCTGCAGTTCTTTTGGCTGAGAAACCGAATTTGTTTGAGTCTGTCTTGCAGAAGTGCCATTACAAGTCCAGCTTAGATTATCAATCGCAACTCTGTTGCTCGAAGAATTATTAACCAAAGTCACGACAACATTTCCTGAAACGTTGATGTTGTTAATCGTAGTTGTCGTTGCAGTTGTGCTGTAAGGAACAGTTCCCACTGTTACACCATTTACCTGAACATTAAAAGTACCATCACTTCCACTGAATTTGAGTTGCGTTGTTACCGTTAAAGATCCGATTCCATTCGCAGAACTGCTTGATTTTAATGATCCGTCTCTTACTGTAATCGCTTTATTTGAAATAGTCTGGTCAGTTCTGGAATCTGTTGCAGTCCAAGTAATTCCGTTGCTTGTCCATGTTTTTGTAGAGTATGATGATGAACTTGCTGATGGAACTGTTTCAAAAGTTTCATTCACGCAACCTGTAGGATTCGGATTGGTTGTTCCCGCATTTGTTGTCGCTGAAACTGTCGAACTGTTTACTGATGCATTTCCTGCTGCATCTTTTGCTTTCACATAGAAAGTGTAGGTTGTAGAAGGATTTAATCCGGTAACTGTCGTTGAAGTCGAATTTACGTTTGTTTTCAAACTTCCATTCATATAAACATCGTAAGAAGTTACTGCTACGTTGTCTGTTGCAGCATTCCAAACAAGAGAAACAGTGTTGGTTGTTTTTCCGGAAACAGTTAAATTAGTTACAATTGTCGGAGCTTGCGTATCGCTTGTTGGAGCTTGTCCACCCCAAATTTGATTCACATAACTTGGGTTGTCAATAAACGGATTTCTATTTCCCTGAAAAGTATAAGAAGCATTATTTCTGTTGATTTCAGCCTGAGAAACCGGATCTTGATTATGCCAAGCTAAAAGTACGTTCAGTTCCCAGGTTTGAAGTCCCGGAAATGCCGAACTTCCGATCATATTTCCTGTAGAAAACGTTGAAAGTTTAGTTTGATATCTCGTCACAAAATAAAAAACCATTCTCGCTACATCGCCTTTAAATTCGTCAATTGGCTCAAAAACCGTCCCCGAAAACCCTGATGAAGAAGAGCTTCCGACTTTAGAGCCATTTAAAGAAGTGAAACTTGCGTTTCCCACTTTCCCGAAAGGATAACTAGAACGCATTCCGTTTACTTTTCCGTCTGTAGCTCGGATAAAATGAATATCATTTTTCATCGGAGAAGCTTCGTTGAATAAACTTTGTGGAACAATATGTTCACGGTTGTAGCAGTTTCCTTCTTTAGAATAAGTTCCGCATTGATTGCTTCCCGGAGTAAATTTGTAAGGATCTGTAGAAGTAGGTCTTTCGGAATAAATGTCTAAAATCGAACCGTCATTTTCGTAGTTTTTATCAATATCGGTTGTTTTATAGGCAGTCCAAAGTCCATTGTAGCCCTTATCCTGATGTCCGCTTGTAATAATGTTACTTAAAGCAGTTTTAAGTGGTGCTCCGGATAATCCGTTTGCTGAATTGTAATATCCTGCAGGAGCCTGTGCAAAACCTAACTGCGAGAATATCAGGCATAAAAATAGTTTTTTCATAATAATATAATGTTTGGTAAGATTATAATAATTTGGTGAATGTAAAATTACATTATTATTAAGATTTATACTGATTTGTATTAAATTTTGTATGTTAAGTGTTGTTTTTATTGTTTCTTTTTGAATCAATTAATTATTTGATCATAATGAAAATTTATTATTGTTTACTAAGCGGAAGTTAATTTATTAATGGTTTATAATTGATAAATATCATTAAAAATTATGAAATTCTAAAAATTAGATTACTTAGTTTTGTGAAACTATTTTTATTTAGAATGATTAAAAATTTATCAATTAAAACAGGAATTGCTATCCTATGTTTTGGAAGCTTTAGCATGAGTAAAGCACAATGTAATCCGTTATCAGAATTTTCTGAAAACTTCGATACTTTGTCATGTTGTAATATGGGAGTTGTACCGTCGTGTTGGAACAGTATTTTGACTGCAGGTGGTGGAAACCAGATAATTTCAAGCACTTCTCCGGCGTCAAGTCCGAGTAATGTTTATCAGACAGGGTATAACAAAGTGTCAATTGTAATTATGCCTCCACTTACAAATATCAATGCAGGAACTCATCATTTCAAATTTAAAGCGAGAGTTAATTCTGGTCCAGGACTTTTAGATTTTGGTTATATTACGGATATAAATGATGCTTCAACTTTTGTTGTTTTGCAATCGATTACAATTATAAACGGGACTTACGATAATACTTCAGAAAGAGTTTTAGATGTTCCTACGACTGTTCCTGCAACTGCAAGATTAGCAATCAGAAATCCTGGAACAACTTGGGCTGGACATTATTGGGATGATGCAGTTTGGGAATCAAAATCTGCTTTATCAACGAACGATTTAAAATTGAAACATTTTAAAATCCATCCAAATCCTTTTGCTGATATAATTACTATTTCAGAATCTAATGAAATTCAAAGCTTAAAAATTACAGATGTTTCAGGAAGATTAATCAAAACCATAGAAAAGCCTTCTTCAAAAATCAACTTAAATTATTTGAAATCTGGGGCTTACTTTATTACCATTCAACAAAAAGACGGAAAATTACAAACCTATAAAACAATCAAAGAATAAATTATTTTTAACAGTCTTATTTTTAACGTAATCAAAAAGTCAACACAAATTTTGTGTTGACTTTGATATAATTTAAGTTAAAAATTTTATTTTTTCATTCCCGGAGGATAGTTTGCCATAATTTCGGCTACAATTTGAGGAATTTGTTTTTGTTTAGCTTTTGGTCGGTCTACAGAAATTCCGCTTCCGATTCCCTGCCAAACTAACTTTTGACTTTTCGCATCAACCATATCTACGATAATTGCGCCTTCGTTATAATTACTAGACCATGTTCTGTTCATTCCGATTCCCCATCCGAAACCGCCTCCCCATCCCCACATTCCGCCAGGATTTGAAGTGGTAATGTCGGTAACTTTTTTGTGATTTGCTTTTACGTTAACAATTAAATCAGGATTTTCACCAGATTGAAGTCCTTTCATTTGTAATTGCTTAGACAATTCATTCAAAACTCTGTCTTTATCGATGTCATTTAATTTTAAATCGTCGATTCTGATTTTATATGTTTTGTAAGAAGTGAAAGTTGCAGTTTCAGCGTAATCTGAACGTACTTTAAAAGGGCTGCAAGATGACAAACCTAAACTTGCCGCTAGCAAAATAAAAATATATTTCTTCATTTTATTTATCTTTTTTATTGGTTTTTATAAATGTGTCAGTCTTTTTATCATATCCGTAAGGACAGTGTTTGCAACCACTTTTACAGCAATGTCCACGTTTAAGATGGAATTTTTCGGTAAAAACTTTGTAACCTTGCTCATTGAAGTAAAAGTCTTCACCTTCTTTGATTTCAAAAAGAGCCATAAGTTAAATCAAAACTTTTATATTTGTTATTATGATAATTGTGTGCCAAAAGCTCCTCAAAAATACAAAAATAAACGGCATTACGCTCTATCCTTTTATTTTCATCAAAAATCCTGAAGATAAGAAGAATAGAGTCTTGATTAATCATGAAAAAATTCATATCAGACAACAATTAGAGTTACTGATAATTTTCTTTTATATTCTTTATATTGCTGAATATTATTATCATCTTTTTAAGCTGAAAAATCCTTATCAAGCCTACAAATCAATTTCTTTCGAACGAGAAGCTTATGCGATGGAACACGATTTAAATTATCTTAAAAAAAGAAAATTCTTGGCATTCCGAAATTTCATGAGATAGAAATTAAAATATTATTAAAATAATTGAAAACCTTAATTTTGCAACATATTTTCAGCCTATAATGTTAAAAATTCCATCAGAAAAAATTCCGATTCAGGAAATTCCGATTCAAAAAAATGTAAGACTCTTCATCAAAAGAGAAGATTTAGTACATCCACAAATTTCAGGAAATAAATATTGGAAACTTTTTTATAATATTAATAATTATTTAGAAACCAAACCTGAAAATCCTTTAATAATTACATTTGGCGGAGCTTTTTCTAATCATATTTCGGCAGTTTCGGCGACAGGGAATTTAGCTCAAGTGAAAACTTTAGGAATTATTCGAGGAGAAGAACTTGAAAAAAAATGGACGCATAATCCGACTTTAGTTTTTGCCAAAAGAAACGGAATGAATTTAAAATTTGTTACCCGTGAAGAATACCGTCACAAAGAGAAATTAACCGAGTTTTTACAACATGAATTTCCAGAAGCTTTGATTATTCCCGAAGGAGGAACGAATGACAATGCAGTTCAGGGTGTAAAAATGATGCTGAATAACGATACAAAAGATTTTGATTATCTTTGCACAGCAGTTGGAAGCGGAGGAACTTTAGCGGGAATTTCGGAGTTTTGTGAAGATAATCAGAAAGTTATAGGTTTTAAAGTAGTTGATGATTCTTCTTTGGAAAGAAAAATTTCAGAATTAACCTCGAAAAGAAATTTTCATCTAACCGATGCTGCTTTTGGCGGTTATGGTAAAATAAATGACGAAAATATCCGTTTTATCAATGATTTTAAAATGAAGTTTGATATTCCTTTAGAACCGATCTATACAGGAAAAATGATGCAGAAAGTTTTTGAAATGATTGAAGCCAATTATTTTCCTGAGGGAAGCAAAATATTATGTTTTCACACAGGAGGTTTGCAGGGAATAGAAGGAGCCAATATGCTTTTAGAAAAGCAGAACAGAAATTTAATACTATAAAAATAAAAAGTAAAAAACACTTACTCAAATTATTTGATGGGTGTTTACTTATTCAAAAAAATCAAAACATGAAAAGACTTTTCTTACTAATTAGCCTTTTAGTTTTATCAAAATTCTCAGCTCAGACTTGGGCTACAGAAGATCAGTACATCCAAAAATTTGCGCAATATGCTGTTGAAGAAATGGAAAAATACAAAATTCCGGCTTCAATTACGCTTGCACAAGGACTTTTGGAAACAGGTGGTGGACAAAGCCGTCTAGCTCAGGAAGGGAAAAATCATTTTGGCATAAAATGTAAAGAAGACTGGACTGGAAAAACAATGAAGCACACCGATGATGCTCCCAATGAGTGTTTCCGAGTGTATGACGATCCGAAACAATCTTACGAAGATCACTCGATATTTTTGGCAACCAGAAAATATTACACCAAACTTTTTGACCTTGATATGAAAGATTATAAAGCTTGGGCGCATGGTTTGAAAAAAGCAGGTTATGCTACAAACCCTCGTTATGCATCAATTCTTATTGGAAAAATCGAAAGATATAAATTGTATGAATTTGATGAGGTTGATTCTAAAGAAGTTCTATATGCTATTCTGAAAAAATATCCTGATTTGAAAGACGACCGTACTTTCATGGCAAGAATGGAACCGGCAAAAGCAACAAAAAAAACTACAACGCCTGTCACGGTAAAAGTTCCTTACAAAGCGACTTCTTATGCTCAGCAACAGCAGAGAGTTGAGCGAATTAAAACCAAAGCGGAAATTCTTAATTCGATTTTAATTAAAAGTCATCCGAATGGCGGTTTAAAATATATTGTTGTTCCTGAAGATACTGATGTACAATATATTGCTAAAAAATTCAAGATCAGCGAAAGCAAACTGATAAAATGGAATGAACTGGAGGGAACTGCCATTGCAAAAAATGAAGTCATCTTTCTTGAGTCTAAAAATTCCGAAGGTAATACACCAACTTACAAAGCCGAATCTGGTGAGGATATGTATGATATCGCACAGAAATTTGGCATCAAACTTCACAAATTATACGCTAAAAACAGAATGGACGAAGGTCAAAAACCTTTAGCAGGACAGCTGATTTATTTGATTGATAAAAAACCCAGAAATTAATTTGGTTGTCGGTTTTTAGTTGATGGTTGTTGGTTTTTAGCTCACAAATATACTGTCAACCAGAAACCAGAAACCATCAACTATTTAAAATAATGAAATACCAAAGAAGTTCAGCTTTATTTGATGAAGCTTACAAATATATTCCAGGAGGTGTAAATTCTCCGGTTCGTGCCTTTAAATCGGTGGGTGGAGTTCCCGTTTTTATGAAATCGGCGAAAGGAGCTTATCTTACCGATGCAGATGATAATACGTATGTAGATTACATCAATTCTTGGGGACCTGCAATTTTGGGACATACGCATCCCGAAGTTTTGGAAGAATTAAAAATTCAGGCAGAAAAAGGCTTCTCTTTTGGCGCACCAACTGAATTGGAAACTGAAATCGCAAGATTCATTACCGAAAACGTTCCGAATATCGACCAGATCAGAATGGTTTCTTCAGGAACAGAAGCGTGTATGAGTGCAATCAGATTGGCAAGAGGTTTTACGGGAAGAGATAAATTTATAAAATTTGAAGGTTGTTATCATGGCCATTCAGACTCGTTTTTGATTAAAGCGGGAAGCGGTGCTGCAACTTTTGGAAATCCAAATTCTCCTGGAGTAACTCAGGGAACGGCAAAAGATACTTTATTGGCAAGATATAATGACTTTGAGCAGGTTGAAGATTTGTTCAGACATAATCAAGGCAAAATCGCTGCCGTAATTATCGAGCCTGTTGCCGGAAATATGGGTTGCGTTCTTCCAGAAAATGAATTTCTTCAAAAACTAAGAAAAATCTGTGACGAAAACGGAGCTTTATTGATTTTCGATGAAGTGATGACCGGTTTCAGATTGGCTTTTGGTGGAGCTCAGGAATTGTATAATGTGAAAGCAGATTTGGTAACTTACGGAAAAGTAATCGGGGGCGGACTTCCGGTTGGTGCTTTTGCCGGAAGAAACGAAATTATGGATCATTTGGCTCCAAAAGGCGGAGTTTATCAGGCAGGAACGTTGAGTGGAAATCCTTTGGCAATGAGAGCGGGTTTAAAAACTTTGCAAATTATTAAAAACGACCCTGAATTTTTCAACAGATTAGCAAAAACTACAGAAACTTTAGACTTTGAAATCGGGAAAATTTTAAGTGAAAAAGGAATTGCTCACAGAATTAACAGAAAAGGATCGATGATGTCGGTTTTCTTTCACATCAATGCAGTTTCCAATTTTGATGAGGCGCAGAATGCTAATCATTCACTGTTTAATAATTTCTTTCATCAAATGCTAACAAACGGAATTTACCTTCCGCCAAGTGGGTATGAAACCTATTTCATCAGTGATGCCATTAAAGATAAAGAAATCGATATGACTTTAGAAGCGGTAAGAAAATTTCAGTATTCTTAAAGTAAACAAGAAAAATATATAGAAAAGGATGAGGTTTAGATTTCATCCTTTTTTGTTTTAAAAACTTTTTGATAATTATTTTAATTTTTGTTATCCGGAAAACGAAAAAATCTTCCGCAAGGTGCGAGAAGGTTTCTCTGCCTCCGGAAAGTCTCCTGCAATGTGCAGGGAACTTTCCCGGTTACCGGAAAGCTTCTTTCAGGGGTGCAACAACATTTCCCTGCTTCCGGAAAGTCTCCTGCATCCTGCAGCAGACTTTCCGGAAGCAGTAGAAAACTATTTACTACCTTCTGATTTGTTTTTCCAGAATTCTACCTGTTCTTTCAGTTCTTTTATGCGTTCTTCGTATTGCTCGATAAGTTTTTCAGACAGATTATTTATAGTGTTTATAGTCCCTACAAATTGGAAAGCCATTCCTCCTTTTTGATCAGTATTTTCCTGTTCTAAATTATTAGTTTCATCAGTAAGAAAATCTTCGGGCTTTACTTCAAAGATCTCACTTAGCTTTTCGATATGGGCAGCCCATGAATGGCTTTCTCCGTTTTCTATTCTTGCGTATGCAGATTGCGAAATATGCATCTTTTCTGCCATATCATCCTGAGAAAATCCTTTTGCCTTTCTCAGTCTTTTTATTTTTTCTGCTACGTTATTCGTCATTATGATTGTATTATTTTCAAGCAAATATAAAGATAAATTCGCTTACAATATCTTACCCGAAAAGCGGGTAATTTTATGCGAAAACAGGTTTTGAGCAAAATAATATTTGTCACATATTTGTAGAGTTACAAAAAAATTATATTTTTAACCTTTAAAATTCACAAATGATTTATGAAGAAAAATCTATTTCTCAGGCTTTGCCTGATCCTTTTGGTCGCCTTTACTGCTTATTCCTGCAGAACCGAAGACTTACACAACGAAGAAGCGCAA
>NZ_JAOVZW010000026.1 GCF_026460885.1 Chryseobacterium formosum | reverse complement strand
TCTGCGCTACCTAATAACTCTCGTTTTTCAGTGGGGCAAAAGTAGAACTTTCAACCTATACAAAACAAACTAATTTAACATAAAGTTTATCTTTAATTCATATTTAATGGTAACCTATTGGTTTCGTAGAGGAAAAATTTAAACCAATGTTTGAAAAGTTGACAGGAATTGTGAGATTCTTGTTTTGGAAATAGATTGAGGAGCCTAAGCATTGATGTGTGTCTAAGAACAGAAGAAAATATACTCTGAGGTTTTTGGGAATATGGGTAACCTATGTTTTAAGTGTCGCTCCCAGGGAGCTTAATATTTTCCTAGGAAATGTTTTTCTACAAAGGTTAAGCTCCTAAGGAGCTTTGTTTAATCGAAATTATCTGGAAATGTTTTTGTTATTAGGTAATAACTTGTTTTACAATCATAATTCCTTCTATTATATTGTAATAAGCTCTCAATAACAAGCCTCATCCTGACTCAAATATTGCCTATGAGATATTCATGTAATATTATAAGTGTAGAATATGTAATCACCGATCTTGAATTAAAATTACCAAATCTGTCGCAAACCCAAT
>NZ_JAOVZW010000025.1 GCF_026460885.1 Chryseobacterium formosum | reverse complement strand
ATAAGCTCTCAATAACAAGCCTCATCCTGACTCAAATATTGCCTATGAGATATTCATGTAATATTATAAGTGTAGAATATGTAATCACCGATCTTGAATTAAAATTACCAAATCTGTCGCAAACCCAATTCCATAGCCCCGATCGAAACGGCATCCTTTTGTGATGAGGAACGAAGAGCAAAAGATATAGTGGAGAGCGGGATTAAGCTCCAAAAAAATACCCCAGAAATTTCTGAGGTAAAATATTTTTAAGAATAATTTTCGAGATCATAATGTTGTTTTATTAACGCAATGAGAGTCTCAGTACAAAAATTAGAAAAAACGTTTGATGAGTATCTTATATATATAGTATCCGATTAAACAACCAATAGTATCAGCTACAATATCTAGAGTTTCCATGGATCTGCCGAGTTTCATTTCTTCCTGAAGTATTTCGGTGAGGAATGCATAAATAAGTATAATCTGAAAAAAATAAGAAAATTTGATTTTAGGAAAGGCAGCAATAAAGCAAAAACCTAATGCTGCAAAAATGCTCAAGTGCAAAGCTTTGTCAATACCGTCGAACATAAAGAAATATTCGTGGTTTTCGACTCCGGGACGCAGGAGCATATAAGTAAGAAATGCCCAATAAATGGGCAGTATCTTTATAAATATTTTTGAAATTTTATCCAATGATTGCTTGGTATTCTTCAGCTGAAAGCAATTCTGAGTGATCCGCATCTTCTGCAATTTCCAATTTGATGATCCATCCGTTTCCATAAGGATCTGTATTTAGTAATTCCGGCTGATCTTCTAAAGCAGAATTAAACTCTGTTACTTTCCCTGAAATTGGCAAGAATAAATCTGAAACCGTTTTTACCGCTTCAACACTTCCGAAAACATCTCCACCATTGATATCGTCATCTACTGTATCTACATCTACATAAACGATGTCTCCCAACTCTCCTTGTGCAAAGTCTGTGATACCAATTGTAGCAACGTTACCTTCGATTTTTACCCACTCGTGGTCTTTAGTGTACTTTAATTCTGATGGTGTATTCATTTTTCTTTCTTTTTTTAATGTTAGCAAATTTATTCAAAATAGAGATATACTCAAAGAAAAACTTTAAACAAGTTTATAGTTCAATTTATATATAGTGTAGATTAAAATTTATCTCTCAGAAAAAAAACAAAAGACACACAATACTGCGCATCTTTCGTTCTGATTTAAATTAATTATTATTACCTACCGAAGATAATAATTAAAATCCTATAATCCAATAGCTGTGAAATAAAAAATCCCTTTCTTTTTCGAAAGGGATTTGATTTGTTTATTTATAAGCCACCGGAATCACCAAAAGTGAATGTTGCAGATAATCCTGCTCTGATGGTTGATAACGGGAATGCCGTTGAGATTTTGTATTTCGAAGTCATCTGTTCGTAAAATACTCTTAAATTAAGGTTTTCTGAAACATTGTAATCGGCAGAAAGTTTAATATTCATTAATCTTTGTCCGCCAGTTACCTGAGAATCATTCAATAAAATATTCATGATGCTTGTACGGCTGTCTCGAAGCGAAATATCACCTCGGATATTCAGATCCGAGCCTTTCGCTCTTGCTCCTCTTTGATTATTCGTTCCTAGTCTGAAGTTTCTTACGATATAACCCAATCTTACTACATATTCTGTATTAGAATCTTCAGTAAGAGAATGATTAACCAAACCAAGAATCATTGTACGCATTTTATTATACTGAATACCAAACTGCATATTATTTCTCATGGTAACATCAACTCCGATAAGTGGTGAGAATGATTCTGTATAACTTACCTGAGAGAATGTGTAAGGATTGATGTAGTTATTGTTTACATCTCTTTGAGAATTTTCAACATCATTTGAAATGTTAAAATAATCAATATTCGACTGAACTCCGGTTGCTGTATAAGTTGCGCTATAACTGTGCAAAATATCAAACTTAGAGAACTGTCCGTTGATTATAGGAACATTTCTTAAACCTGAATAAATAATTCTCCAGTTCGGAATCGGGAATCCAGCCTTTTTAGCATTCCCCATTGTTTCAGGATTTTTCCCTTCCATCGCAGCTCGGAATGCCGGAATTAAAACATACGCATTTGAAATACTATGTCCATCTGTATATCCATCCGCATTTAAAGTACCTCCCAATTGTTGAGACACGAGTTTTGCATTAGCTCGGATCGCATCAAAAATTGCCGGACTTTCTTTAAAGGAAGAATTTAGCAAGACTACTGTATTCGAATAAGATACCATATCACTCGCAAATGTAAGATTTGGGTTTGCAAATCCTGTCTGCTGATCGACATAATTAAATCCTGTATGAGAAAAATTCCTGTTATAGGTTTGTAAAATATTAAAATTAATATTAAAATCATTCATCGGGGAGACCTGTAAATCTGCTCTGAGTTCCCGCGTCGACATCTTTATATAAGGATCAATCATATAAGGCGAATCGCTTACCCAACCTCTTTCCATTACCAATCTTCTCACGTCAGCCTGCGAACCAAAAAGGAAACCTAAAGAAGGACCTCCCAAAGTCTGACCGTAACCATAACCGTTTGGTGCAGAAAGTAGACCCGGAAGAACTGTTCCGTTGTTTTCTGTGTACGTTACATTCAATTGCTTCATAGAAGTTAAAACAAATGCTGCGCTTTGCAAAATAGAAAGTTTGTTTTTAAACTTATACTTTTTAAATGCATATCTGTTTTTCTCCCAAGCCTGTGTGTAAGCATTATTCAATGAATCTTGTTCTTGCTTACGTTTTTGAAGCGTAGTCGACATTTTTTTGAAATAACTAAACTGACCAAAGAACTTCGGAAGATCGGCAGTCGCATTTGCTGAAATAATATTGGTATTCTGCCCGATTGAACCTAAACTTCCTTCCGGACTTCTAAGAAGTGCAGTAGATCTTGCATTCCAGTTATAAGTAAATCCGTAACCTAACTCTGCATCAATAAAATCTAAATAAGGAAGATATTGGAACGGTAATTTATAATTCAACTGAACTCGGTGGTTATATAAAACAGGTCTTCCAGCTCTGAAAATATTTCCAAAAATCGAAGAATTATCCATTGTATTTACATCAACCTGATCATTTAATGTTCTTGTTGCTGAATTGATTTCAAGTTTTAAAGATTTGGTAAAATTAAATCCTAAACCATACTGCCATCCGAAATAGAAGTTTCTGTTTTTCAAAGCAGCAAAGTCATCATTAAGATTTCCGCTTAAAATTGCATCGATATTTCTAAATTCAAGCTCGTTGTAATTTCTGTCAAGCTCAGTTCTGAAAGACAATCTTGTAGGAACCGGATTAATGTTAAACTCCTTTATCCATCTCAAATATTTTGTTGATTTAGCGGTATCACTAATCATTTTATTGAAAGGCTTTACAACCCAAGGTTTAAAAGTATAATTGTAATCCAAATATCCTCTGAAATACTGTCTGTAGTTTTTCTTGGTATAAATATCACGGTAATGATCGTCATTATAAACGGCAGTCAATGAAAGGTTTTCTACGTCATAAAATTTAGGCTTACTGTTTGGTTTCACCCTTTCTTTATGCATATTGACAACCCCGATACTTCTTTGCTGAGTATACGTTCTTGCCACTTTTTTCAGTTCTTCTCTGTTTGCAGCTTTGCTAAATTCAACATCAGTATCTAAAGGATTGTACTTCGGATCTTCGATGGTTTGCGAGTAAGAATAGTTCACCGGAATTTTCATTCCCGTTTTCTCAGGTAAAAATTTATCTACATTCACAGCCGTATTAATACTGAAAGCAGACTGAGTCGCCTGACTTCTTTCTGCCGGTTTAGAATCTATATTTCCAAAACCAACTGATGAATAGGAAGCACTTGTATTAACGGTAGCAAAATCTCCTAAGTTGAAATTTAAACTTGCATTTCCTGCATAACCTCCATCGTTTTCAATCTCAGAAAGACGGATTTCGTTTACCCAAAGAACAAGATCTGTTGGAGTTTCACGACTAGTCCCAACATTTCTTACCCCAATCATAATAGTAGTAATGCTTCCTAATGAAGGTCTACCCTTTATGAAGATTCCTTTATTATTATCACCAAATTGTGCATCTTTTCTTCTGGCAATAATATCACCAGGAAATTGTCTATCTCTTCTTATTTTTGCATCTACAAAATCCTGAATATTAAAATCCACTTCGTTTTCTGCAGGCCATATTTCTAATGGAGTTCTAGCTGTATTAGAGGTAAACTTAACTGAAGATTCATATTCATAATAGTTATCTGTAGCATCACTACCGAATCTTATAAAGAATTTTGTGTTGGGATCATATGCAGAAGATATAGGATCATTTAAATTTTGACCATGAACAAATAATTTCAGTTTCTTATATCTTCTCATATCCAAAGAGGTATTTTTAAATACTCCTTTAGCTTGATTTGTAATATTAGTTGCTTTTAAATACAGTGAAGATTCATTTTGTCTTTGTGCCCCCGCATTTCCACTAAGAACCTGTCTGTCGATTCCCGGAGGAAGTACGTAAGGAGGCTGATTTAATGCATTCTCTTCTATATTCACACTTCCGACTTCTAATTGTGCTGTTCCAGAATCAACTCCTACACCTTCTTGATCTGATGGTATAGTCGGACTAGCAATTCGGTTGGTATATCGTCTCCAATCTGATCTGATCAAGTCCATAGTTCCAAATCTCAAAGTTGATGCCTGATCAAAACCGGTTAACATTAACCTTGCAAATCTTACATTATTCAGAATTGCAGGATTTTTTTCACCTCCCAAATTAGGCTTACCAGAATCGTAATCAGATACAGGAATTCTGAATAAATACCATTTTACATCATCAGTTCTACCATCTTGAAAAGTTGCCGTTACTGTTTTTTGATCAACAATATAGTTACTTGTTCCCGTTACTAAACTTGCAGGATCCAGGTCGACAATATATTCGTTATAGCTTTCACTCTGATCTAAATTATAATCTTTATTAATATCTTCTGCATCCGGAGTTTGTGTAGCAACTTCCAATGAATTACTCTGCGAGTTTCCTTCCGGGCCTCTGAAATATTTATATCTCTGCACAATTGATGCAGCTTGACTTCCTGTAAATTTATCAGACAAGTAGAATACAAAGTCATCAATTGCAGGATCGGAAAGATTGGTTACAGGATTGATAAAAGTTGTTCCAAATCTCGCAGATTCCTGGTCAGAGCTTAAACCGTCATATCCTAAATCCTGTGCAGTCCTGTCTGCTCCTTCCGTTGAGAAAGCATATAAAATTGGTGGCTGCTTTGGCTGCACTCCCCAGTTTGATGTCGTTGTAGTTGATGGAGAACCTCCTGTCGGTAAACCATTTTCGTATTGCATCAGTCCATCCTTAAGAACATCTTCTGAAACATTTCCTAAATGTAAAAGTAGTTTTGGGCTTGTACCTAAAGTATTTCCATCTGCATAAGGATCCATCATCCAAAATTCTACATATTCAATATTAGAATTAATGAAATTTGAAACACTTATCGGTCTCATAATTCCCGCCCATCTTTGCTGAGTAGTTTCAGTTGCAGGATTTGCATTATAAGGACCTTTTTCCTGAGGGAAATAAGAAATATCAAAAGTATTGGTGAAGGTTTGTTCTCCCGCTACAAAATCTCTGTTGTTGAAAATTTCCGTGAATTGTACACGTCTCGAAGCGTGATTGGAAACTGAAGCAGCAGTAATTCCCTGCGGGGCTCTTCCTCCTACTCCCCAAAATCTCGGATCAATATTATACCATGATAACAAACCTCTACCAAATCCATTTGTTAAATTATCATTAGCTCCGGCTCCGGCAAAAAGTGGATTACTTTGACTTTTCTCAGGCTTAGAAGCTAAGCTCCAAGCTGTAGGTTCTTTTAATGAAATTTTGGCAGTCGTTTGTTCAAAATCATCGATGTAGGATTGGTCATTTGTTCCTTTATTGATTCCCGGAATTAAATAAGCCGCTTCCATTTTAAAATTTAAGTTAGAAGGAGCCTCCGTATTAATACCTGGAATTTTGTCTGTTAATCTTGTCAGGAAAGGGAGTTGATTGTTATACATCATATTTACTCCCGCCATTGTATTGTTTACAGCTTCCTGACCGTAATTAACCTTTTGAGTTAGCGGAGATTCAGAATAATTAACAACAGTTCCACCGAAAATAAAGTTTTCGCTGACTCTTCTTTCTAAATTTAAACCTAAAAATCTCTTTCTCTGTGTATTAAAAGTCAACTGATTTTCTAATGCTATATTAATTGCCTGACCCGATTGTTTTACTGTTTCATTAATAATGGTAACAGTTCCGAGCATATAATCAACCGTATAATCAATACCTTCTGTAAGTTGCACTCCATTTGCAGAAACTTTAACCGAACCTTGAGGAACGTTTACTGCACCCAAAGAAATTCCCTGTCCTTGAGCTCCTTTGTAACGACCTTCCATCGTATAACGTTGAGAAAGATTACTTTGGCTTGCTACTTGTTTTTGTTGTGTATATAAATCTGAGAATACATATTGAGGGTTATTTCCTACCAAACCAGCCATATAGCTTCCGAAAGGCTGTACTTTGGTAAACATAATTCTACCCTGATCTTTTCTGATTGTAATACCTTCTACAAAATCGAAAACACCATCACCTAAAACTCCGTTATTGCTTTGTAAATCACCATTCACGTTTAGACGATCCCAGTTAAACAACTTCAATAAGTTGGTTCCTTCAACAGGTGTCCCAGGAAGATAATTGACCTTACCTCCTGTTTTTGCATCACGATAATAAACATTTAAAATAAATCCGTCGCGATCAACCTGTGCAGCATCTAAAGAATAAAAGTTCTTCATCATTAGATTCCACATTGGAGACTGAACGTTTACTTTATTGTTTGGTCTTAGAAGTTTTGTTACCAAAACAGGACTTTCCTCAGAAAACTCCCCTACTTTATAAACCTGATTGGTTCCGTTAACCGTATATGAATATGAAACCGCTAAAAGCTGATTATCATTTAATTTTTGATTCAAAGAGATATAACCCAATTGCGGATGAAAGGTATATTCACCTGCATCCATTCTTCTTGCTTTTGTAGTCAGTACAAATTGCTCTCCGTTATCATAAGGCTGTGTACTTCCTGCAAAAGTTTGTCCTTGGAAATTTGGTAGGTAATTTTTCCCTTGTTCTCTTGGAGTTCCAATTGCTGAATTTACTTGTTGATACAATCCATTCTGTGAATTATCTGGTAATCCCGAAAGACCTTCACCTAAATCTCTTATTCCTATTAAACTCTTTTGATAAGCTAAATTTGAATTCCCCTGATCTAAAACCCAAACTTCCATTCTAGAAATGCTGATTCTTGAATTAATCTGAGGATAATTTTGTAAAGCAGTATCGTAATTATTTAAGAAGTATTGTCCTATAAAATAATGCTGGTTTTCATCATAATCTAAAGCATTAACTTTAAAAGTATTCATCGTTCCACCTCCTTGTACAACAATATTTCGGGCTTCACCCTGTTGCTGAGAAAGCACGACTGTTCCGAAAGTTTTACCTAACTGAAACTCAGTTTTCACCCCAAATAGAGACTCCGAACCACGAATTAAACTTGTAGAAAGCGGCATATTTACGTTACCAAACTCAATTCTTTTGATGATTTTATCTTCACCTCCTGAATTCGGTTTATCAACATCGTTCAAACCTTTTGTCTGAAGATCTTTCCATGTTCCTTTTGACTGCCAAACCAAATTCATTCTGTTTTCAAAAGCAAAACCACTCTGAGTATCGTAATTGGCTTTCAACTGTAAGTTTTCACCCACTTTTCCAATTAAACCTAACTGAATCCTTTGGTCAATATCAAATGTAAAACTCGTTCTGTTCTGAGGCAAAATCATTGGGTTATCAATCTTCTGATAAAGCCCTGCAAAATCAAATGAAGCATATCCGGAAGGAATAATTTCAATCTTATTACTTCCAAAAATAGATTCGAAAAGTCTGTTGTTAATCGTTAATGAAGGAATTAAACCTCTTTTTGCAGCGTCCGTTTTATCTTTTCTGAACATTAAATTGTAACGTTCAGATTTATCTCTATAAAAAGCTTTAGACTGCTCTGCAAGCATAAACTCTTTATAATCTTCGGGAGACATTGCAACACCTGGTCCGGTAATTGTATTACCAATTTTAGGATATACATAGTACATCCCGGTTTTGATATCGTAATACGCTTCGTAATAGGTAGGGTCTGTAACTTCGTAATTTTTCTTTATAGAAAAACCTTGCTGATTTTCTTGCTGTCCGAAAGTATTGACCGAACAGAATAAAAACGACAAGAATATATAGATGCTGAGAAACTTATTATTTTTCACCAAATGTTAAATGTTTTTTAAGATTTGTTTTACTAATTCTTCTACAGAAATATCTGGATTTTGCTTTAAAAAACGGTCAGCAATTTTCTCGCTAGACCTTTTAGGAATCCCCAAAACTTCTAATGCAGATAACGATTCTTCCTTGACTTTATTATTTACAGCCAAAGAAATATTTTCTTCTGGGTTGCTGAATTTTTGCACTTTATCCTTCAGATCAACAATAATTCTTTCGGCAGTTTTTGCTCCGATTCCTTTTGCTTTTTGAATGAGAACGCTGTTACCGGAAAGTATTGCCGAAGCAATCTCATCAAGGCTTAAAGTAGACAATAAAATAAGAGCAGAAACAGCACCTACACCATTAACGCTTATTAAGAGATTAAACATTTCTTTTTCCAAACGAGTGTTAAAACCAAAAAGCAGATGTGCATCTTCACGAATGATCTGCTGAATGAAAAGAAAGGTTTCTTTATTTAAAGTAAGTTTTTGAGAAGTCATGAGGCTGATTCCGACGTAATATCCTACTCCGTTTACGTTGATTACTGCGTAAGTCGGGGTAAGCTCCTGAACGATGCCCTGTAAAGAAAATATCATTATTAATTTTTATAACTTCCAAATATAGTAATTTAAACTAAGTAATAAATTCATTTAACATAAGAATGATATTTAACTTTTTTTGTCATTATAAAGACAATGAATTAACGTAAAAATAGATAAGTTCAAAAAAAAATTAGAGTTATCTGTTTATTGTGATTTTAGGGCTAGATTTTAAACTAAAAAAGTCTTAAAACATTGTCATACTAAAGAGTAACTTTAAAAGATACGGACGTTTCATTTAAAACTACCTTACCTTTTATTCAAAACATACGTATCTTTTTAGTAAAACGTACGTACGTTTTCAACAAGACCTTAAGACATTTATTTTTAAACAAATAAAGTCGGGCAGAATCTTATCAATTCTTGACCGACTTTTTAAATTTATTTTATTGATAGGATTTTATCCTATGCTTTAGTAAGTCGTCCCTTTGGGATTTTTATTTTTTACTTTCTCTTCTCTGAGCATCCAAAACTGCAACTGTTGCTAAGTTTACAATCTCATCAACACTTGAACGCATTTGTAAAACATGAACCGGTTGTTTTAGTCCCATTAAAATTGGTCCGATTACTTGTGCAACCTTCATTCCTCTGATAATCTTGTAAGATAGGTTTGCCGATTCAAGATTTGGGAAAATAAATGTATTTGCAGGAGTTGTTCCTAATTTTGAGAACGGATAATCACTTAAATGATCTGCATTCATTGCAAAGTCAGGCTGAATTTCTCCATCCACAACCATTTTAGGGAATTTCTCGTGTAGAATGCTTACCGCTTTCGCTACTTTTTTGGAAGTATCGGAAATTGCTGCAAAGTTTTCAAAACCTAACATCGCAATTCTTGGTTCAATCGCAAATGATTTCACGGTGTGTTCAGCCATTTTAGCAATATTTACCAAATCTTCAGCAGAAGGATTTTGATTGATTGAAGTATCTGCAAAGAAAATAGGTTTCTTTTCAGACAAAATCATCATCATTGCCGCCACTTTATCAACGCCTTTATCTTTTTCGATTACTTCTAAAACAGGTCTTAAAGTAGAAACATAATTTTTAGAAAAACCAATAATTAATCCGTCTGTATCACCATGCTTCAACATTAAAGGACCAAAATAATCTCTCTGGCGAACGTATCTTTTTGCCTTGTACTCGTTCATCCCTTTTCTCTGACGAAGTTTCCAAAGTGTTTCTCTGTATTTTTTTCTGTTTTCTTTCTGATCGTCATCACTAGGATCGATAATCGGAACATCAATGTTGATTCCGAAACGTTCCATTTGTTCTTTCACATATTTTTTGTCCCCTAAAAGAATAGGATGAGCAATTCCTTCTTCATATAAAATCTGTGCAGCTTTCAGAACATTATATTCTTCAGCATTTCCTAAAGTAATTCTTTTCGGATTTGCCTTTGCACGGTTTTGCATCATTCTCACCAATTTCTCATCTCTTCCCATTCTGTCGAGAAGCTGAGTTTCGTATTCGTCGAAATCTGCAATAGTCTTTCTTGCAACTCCGCTTTCAATAGCTGCTTTTGCAACTGCACTTGATACTTTAGTAATTAATCTGTTATCAAATGGTTTCGGAATAAAATATTCTCTACCAAACTGTAAATTTTTAACATTATAAGCCAAAATTACTGCTTCAGGAACCGGTTCTTTAGCCAAATCTGCAATTGCATGAACTGCTGCCAATTTCATTTCTTCATTAATTCCTTTTGCCTGAACATCCAATGCTCCACGGAAAATATATGGAAAACCAAGAACATTGTTCACCTGATTAGGATAATCACTTCTTCCCGTCGCCATAATCACATCCTTTCTTGTAGAAAGTGCCAAATCGTAAGCAATCTCAGGATCTGGATTTGCTAATGCAAAAACAATCGGGTTCTCATTCATGCTGCTCAACATTTCCGGTGTCATCACATTTCCTTTAGACAAACCGATGAAAACATCAGAACCTTTTACGGCATCTTCTAAAGTATCAATATCCGTCTGAGCAATAAAATCTATTTTTTCAGGTGTAAGATTCTCTCTTTTATGGTTGATTACGCCTTTACTATCACACATCAATACATTTTCTCTTTTTAAACCTAAAGAAATATAAAGATTGGTACAAGCTACAGCCGCTGCTCCCGCTCCATTCACCACCATTTTCACTTCTCCGATATTCTTATTGGCAATCTGAAGTGAATTGATTAATGCTGCTGCAGAAATAATTGCTGTCCCGTGCTGATCATCATGCATCAAAGGAATATCTAATTCTTCCTTTAATTTTTGTTCAATATAAAAAGCTTCAGGAGCTTTGATATCTTCAAGGTTGATTCCGCCAAAAGTTGGAGCAATTCCTTTTACAATCTGAATAAATTTATCAGGATCTTTTTCGTCAATTTCAATATCAAAAACATTAATGTCTGCAAAGATTTTAAACAAAAGACCTTTTCCTTCCATTACAGGTTTAGAAGCTTCAGCACCGATGTCTCCCAAACCAAGAACTGCCGTTCCGTTTGAAATAACCGCTACTAAATTTCCTTTTCCTGTATAATCATAAACCGTTTCAGGGTTGTGATGGATTTCCATACACGGAACCGCAACTCCTGGAGAATAAGCCAAAGACAAATCTCTCTGCGATGAGTGTGGTTTTGAAGGAATTACTTCAATTTTTCCTTTTGGCTCTGCTTTATGATAATCTAACGCTGCCTGACTAAAGTTTTTTTCGTCGCGGTGAGTTTTACTTGACATAGAATTTTCTTTTTTTAAAGTATATATTTAATGTGGTAATCAACCAAGCTTTCGATTGGCTTCTGTACAATGTGTCCCACATTCAAATTGAGTTCTGACGCTGCAGAACGTAAAATATTTTCGTAATAATAAGCAATAGAACCGATGAAATTAATCTCAGCATTTTGGGATTCTTCATAAGGAAGAACCTGATAATCGAAGAAATTTTTCATCTCTTCCAAAACCATTTCCTGGAAATAAGGATGATCTTTTCTTTCGACCACAAATTTATTGAAATCTGCTAAGTAAGCATTTGGTCTTGTCGTGTGGTACATATTTTTCAATGCTTCATCAATCGTCAAGCCGTAAGTTTCTTTAAATTCGAGATGTAAATCTTGGGGAAGTTTCTGCATAAAGAATCTGCGTACCAATTGTTTTCCAATAGCACTTCCGCTTCCTTCGTCACCCATAAGATAACCTAATGAAGGAAGTTTTATACTTAAATTTTCTCCGTCGAAATAACATGAGTTTGAGCCTGTTCCTAAGATACAAACAATAGTCGGTTTACCATTATAAGCAGCATAAGCAGCAGCATAAAGGTCTTCTTTTACAACGATTTTTGCATTGGTAAAAACTTTCCCTATTTCTTCTTCAATCGTTTGGCAGTTTTGTTTCACACCACATCCTGAACCATAGAAAAATATCTTGGTAATTGAATTTTTTACCGACTGTAAACTTTTGTTTTTTTCGATTTCGGGTACAATAAGCTCTTTGCTGATAAAGTTTGGGTTGAAACCAATGGTTTCTGTCTTTAGGAAGACATTTTTAAAGTCATCCAAAATTACCCAGTCAGATTTAGTAGAACCACTATCAACAATAGCAACCATAATTCTAATTTTAAGAGTGCTAAATTATGAATTTATCTTTTAAAATAAGCGATTATTAGCATGAGATATATTATTTGCAAATGTGCGGATGTCTTATATATTTTGGATTATCCTCCGATTAGTCTAGAGTATATCTTTTTTATTTTTACAATGATATGTTATATTTTAAATTACCCATTATTTACTTTAGAATTAATCTCAGTTTATTTCACAATAAAGCTTATGCATTTTTGCATAAGCTTTATTTATTTTTGATGTAGCTCTTATTGCTTTTTAAATTTAATTTTTGAGATTGCCTTGTACTCTAGTGAGTTCCCATCAAGAATGGTGAACAAATAATCTTTGGCTTTATTGAAAGTATCTACCAGATTATCTTCTGAATTGTAAACGGCATTATTTCTTACTGTACGGGCTGTATTTAAAGGAATAAAAAAATCTGATACCGATTGTGTTGCCTGTAACATATCCGTTTTTTCCTGTTTAAGTGTTGCAACCTGGTATTCTGTCTCGTTAGGAGTGTAACCTGGAGTGCTTTCTAATAACGAAATCAATAAATCATAATTATTTGTACGTTGATCATAGCTCATTTGTGAAGCGGAAATCTGATTTTTTTCTTCGTTTGGATCTGTAGTAACGGAAGGACTAACTTTTTTAATCCCTTTCAGCTTTCTTGCAATGGTCATAAAATCTTCCAGCTGAGCCACTGTAACACCTTCTGTAGCTTTATACATTTTTCTTAATTTGGTAATTTTTTTACTTACCGGTGCAAAAAGCTTTTCTCTATGATCTACTGCAAGAGAATAAGGAGCAACAGAATTATTTACTGTTTCCTGATGTGTGAATGCATTATTATAAATGTTCTGAAGATTTGTAAGAAGTAATTTTTGATTGCTTGGATTATATTTAACACCAAGCTCAATAAGGTGTGTGCATAATAAATTGGCATTTGCAATATTTTTTGCATGCCCAGTTTCATTTTTTGACATAATTTGTATTTTTTATTAAAGTAAAATTAGAAAAATTTTTCAAATAAAAACAAACCGCAGAAAATTTCTGCGGTTTTAGTAAATACTAGTTTAATTATGTGTATCGTATTGAGCTTTGTAGAAGCTTAAAATATTACCAGATAAACTTATTTTTAAAGTGTCATGTGTTTGCATTCCCTCTTTTGTATAATCTTGTAGAATATATTCCTCATGCAATTCTTTATTTAATAGTCTTTTGTAATCACTATCTGATATTTCTATCTTAAACTGAAGTCGATAGAAATACAAATCATTTTCATACTTATGACTTTTAAATGAAATACTATCATTTAGAATAATTTTTTCTTTTTTTAATATCTCTTTTGCTTCATTACTTGTAAAAGACTGCTTAGGAGTGTTTTTATTCAACAACAGAAATACTGCAAATACTATAAAAAATAAAAATATACCAAGAAAAAAGTAACCAACAGTTTTATCACCTTTAATAAATCTATCAACAGATATTCCCAGAATTATTATAAAAAAAATCCCTATCAGTAGTAATACAATTACTATTATTATAAAAATAACTACAAATAACATTTATTTCTTCAGGATTTTCTTTTATGAATTAATTTTCTTTTTGATTAGAGTGTACAAGCACAATCTTTTCAAAATAATTTTGAGAAAAACAATATGCGTAAGTGATAAATAAAAACATTTTAACATACCAACCAATTTGTTTTATTTGGCGAAAAATTCATTTGTAATTTCTCCTTTATCGTTAAATTGATACAATCGGTTTTTCTTTTTTACTAATTTTTTTGAGGAAAAATGTAGCTTATATTCTGCGAGAATAATCCGAGTTGTGATTGTGCTAAATACATCAAATTATTGTAATTCTCTGTATCTTTTCGATTGATCAATTCAGGTGGATAGTTGCTTGATATAATTAATGTGTCTTTGTTTTTTAGTCTTATGGTATCATAGAGTAATTTGGGCATAAAATACATTGTATTTTTTCTAATTTTCCATGTACCATACGAACAATTGTCTCCAAGCAAATGAGAATAGCAACCATATAGATAAGTATTATTAGATTTTAGATCTAAAATACATTTGCTATAGTTGTCACTTCGGCTATATTCCCCAACTATTTCTTTAGCATTCGTACATGAAATGATTATCAGAAGATATAATGTTATCACAACATTAATCAATTTCCTCAGATTGGCATTTTTTTGATTAGTCATGTAAAAGCAATTAATATTTTATGGAACTTTTTTCATCACTACCATATTAGGAATGCTAAACTTTGGTAATCCATTGTATGCAGGATTATTATGTGCGTCACCCATATGTCCAGTTATGCTTTTTAAATATAATTTAAATTTAATTCTTTCCGGTTGTTTTGGCAATGGTGGCATTTTTTCAATAATACAATCAGGTCTGAAATTTATTCCTCCCTCAAGTCGAACGCCCAAATTAGCAATCGTAGGCCAATCTACCTGTACGGTTACTCTTCCATAATCTGTCATATATCCCTCAAGTTTTTCTCCATCATTAGTACTAAGAGTTGGCATATTAGTAACAGGAGAAGTATATACAAGATTCCCATTTACATATTTTTTATAACTTATAGCAATACCATCCTCATAAAAATTCAATTTAATGTTTGGCATATTTGTATGGTGCTTTATTATTTTAGCCAAAATAATCTGAAATTTTTCATTACCATTTACATATTCCCAAGTTCCCGTAAAATTGTCAAGATAATTATGTATATCTTTATAGTAATATTGTCCTGTATTTTTAAATCCTTGAGGTAAAATACCATTATTCTCACCTCTTACAATAATAGTTTGGCTTTTACAATTAAACGTATTAAGAATGATTAATAAAAATAATTTTATACTGTTTTTCATAAAGTTTTTTTTAAAGGTTGCACGGTATTTCGTTAAAGCTAAAGTTACCATTCCCGTTATCTAAGAGTTCTAGTTTTTTCCAACTTTGATAAGTATCTTTATCTCCTTCATACAAATCAATACCAATATCTTCATCTACAATAAATCTTAAAAATCCTGTGACTAATTCATCGTGTGTAGAATCATGCTGAATATTATATCCATCTTCATCCTGGAACATTTCTTTTAAATAATTTGCTGATTCTCCAGTTTTCAACATATTAGCATATTTTATCACATAAGCTTTAAGTTTTTGCAAATTAGTAATTTTCAATGCAAAAAGTCCCTTATCCGTAATAAGATAAATAACAGCCTTCTTAGGTATAGGATTATAAAAAGTACTTTGAGGAAGCGTTTCTATAATGCCAAATAATGATAGTAAGGCTAGATCGTCAGGAGGAAATATTCCGACATGCGTGGAGTCATTTGCTAAATGATTATGAGCATTACCATAAAGTGAATTTGCCATATCGTTTGATAAACCACTGTAATATGTACTAAAATCAATGGTATTACTATTACTTTGACCAGACCCCATCAATAAATAAGAGATAGGTGTATTAATATTGTCATGCAGTGCAAAACCATACTCTTGTGTTCCGCTGTCCACATTATTCTTAAGTTGATCCATCCTATTTTTAAAATATTGCTTTCCTCCCAAAGATTCCAATTGCTCACAAGGATACTTCTGCTTTGGTCTTGTATCATTCGGCTGTGTAGCCCCACCAACATGACAACCGTTTTCATCGATGATACCTACTTCACCAGGATTATTGGCCACTGTTGTACATTCATCAGGACCATTTCCTGCGGGTCCTCCGCCACCGCCACCGCCAACTCCGGGATCTGTAGGCATTAATGTCTCGTCTACCTGTTCCACACAACTGTAGGTGCTGACAAGATACGGATAAGGTGGAAAACCGGGATTACCTGCATTGTCTACGAAATCACCAACAAATTGACAAGAACCATAAGTAGATTCACCATGTATTCCATCTGAACAACGAGCCCAGTGTACACTATTGCTCCATCCGCATACCATTGTAGATTTTGCAAGTTGACCACCGGAATTGAACGTTCCGTCTGCCAGTTCGGTAATCGTAGTTTTTCCTTTGGTATTTACTGGCTCTCCGTTTCTTACTTTTTCTCTTTCCTGAGGAGTGAGATTGTAGGTTACCAAAAATTCTTTATAACTTCCGTCTGCGGTCGGTATAAGCAAAAGATTTTCCAGAGGTGCAGTTTCCGGGGCATTCTCTCTTTTGATTTTAAAAAGTATAGGTGTGAAAATTTGGGCCGTTCTCAATATAGATCACATCATCGGTATCTATAGAAACTCCGTTGCCGTAATCGATTAACTTTCCGCTTATATTGGTTTTAGAATTTTTAAGACCAGCTTCTGCCTTTTCAATTTCGGTAAGAAGTATACTCTTGTGCTTACTTTCATTCAGCGAAATCCTTTTTGAAGTAAGCTGGAATTTTGAGCTATTGTTGTAAGCTTCCTTTTCCGGAAACTGGTCTGTCCTGCAGGAGTAAGCAGTGATTGCGACCATAAGAATTAGGCAGAGCCTGAGAAATAGATTTTTCTTCATTAATTGTTGTGTTTAAATTTAATTATCTCTGCAATAATAAAATAAATTCTGTAGTGCACAACTTACTTTTACGGAAAAATATTTACTTTTACGAAAAATATTTTCACTATTATGGAAAAGATTATAAAAAAGATTGCTGAAATTCGCAGTAAAAAAGGGTTTTCTTATGAGAATATGGCTCATGATTTAGATCTCAGCACTTCAGCTTACAGAAAGATTGAAACTGGCGAAACAAAACTTACTGTAGAAAGATTAGTTGATATTTCTAAAATTTTAGAAACCCCTTTAGATGAGTTTTTAGAAATAAATTCGCAAAAAAATTTTAATCAAGAAATACGTGAGAATGGAACAGGGTATCAAGCTATTGACAATGATAACATTTATTACGAATATTCAGAAGTTTCAAAAAAATTAATTGATGTTTACGAGCAACAAATTAAAGATTTAAAAGAAGAAGTAGAATATTTGAAATCTAAAATAAAATAATTACATAGAATATTATATACAAAAAAGAGGGCTGATAATTTTTCAGCTCTCTTTTTGAGTACTGTAAATGTAAGTCGTGAAATTAGCTTTTAATTTCAGATTTATTTTGGTTAAACTGTATCAACCAGTCTTCTATCTCTTCTTCAAGATAAGAAGTCTGTACCATCATTGCATTAATGAAGTCATCCGGAACAGGAGTATCGTTTGAATTTTCCAGATTCCAAAGTTCGTCTGACATATTTTCATACTCGGAATACACTCTTTTGAAACGAGTATTTTCTTTTTCTAAAGCTTCAATATTTTGTTGCTGAAGCTGAAATTTTCTGTATTTGTTTTGAGATTTCATACAAATATTTAGATTAATGTGGTTTAAAAAAACTTGAGCAGGTACTTTTCATCAAGCATTACAAGATAGAAAGACCATCAACAGAAAAAGTTGAAAATGAGTTTTTTATCAGGTACAGTTTCTTTCGTTCTGAAAATTAAATTTAGAAATTATTTCAACACGAAAAAAAAAATTAACAACTTTTTTCACTGTTTAACATATAGTTATAAATTTGCGTATTATTAAAATTAATGAGAACACTACTTCTACGCCACAAACAGGTATTACTTTTTATCATTGCAGGCGGACTCAGTGCGATTGTGGAAATCGGGAGTTTCAAAATCTTCAGCACTTATCTTCCACAAGCTATTTCTCAGGAGCAGAACTTTCACGGGATCCATTATCCTCTAAGTAATATTTTATCGACAAGCTGCGGAATCTTATTTAATTATTTCCTGAGCATCTGGTTTGTTTTTGAAAGAGGAAAACATTCCAAGCGAAAAGAGTTTGCTTATTTTATGGTTGTATCTATTATTTCTACCATATTAAGTTTAAGTTTCTTCCAAGTTTTTTACAGTTTTATATTTAAAGATAATATTGATTTAATTTTTTATACCTTGAGTCCGGAAATGATCAGCAAGATTGCCGCAATTTTATTGGTTTCCATTCTTAATTATTCGGTAAAGAAAAAAGTAATATTTAACGGTTGATTTGTGACTACAATTTTAAATTACCTCTGGAGATTCTGGCTTTTCATTTTAGCATTTGTTCTGACAATTGTTTTGGGAATACCTGTTTACATTTTGTCTTTTAACAAAAAAAATTACAGATACGCTTATAAACTCATCAGAATCTGGTGCTACGGAATGTTTTTCGGAATGGGGTTACGATACGAACTCATTAATCTCACCGACAAAAAAATCGATAAAAACAGACAGTATGTTGTGATTTCCAATCATACTTCGATTATGGATATTATGCTGCCGTGTATTTTATTTCCAAATCATCCTCTTTGTTATGTTGGAAAAAAAGAATTGGTGAAAATCCCTATTTTCGGAACGGTTTACAAAAGAATCTGTGTGATGGTGGACCGAAAAAGTGCGAGAAGTCGCGCCGATGTCTATAGAAGATGCGCCGAAAAAATGGAAGAAGGCAACAGTATTGTACTTTTTCCGGAAGGTGGAGTGCCGAATGATACTTCAATTGTTTTGGATGAATTTAAAGACGGTGCATTTACACTTTCCTCAAAACACAACTCTCCTATTGCGGTTTTCACTTTTATAGGTTTAAAGGAAATGTTTCCGTTTGATAATTCTAAAGGTTATCCCGGAAAAGTAAAGGTTTTTTTCAACGATATTCTAGAACCGACCAATTATCCAAAAGATTTAAAATTGTCAGCTTTTGAGACAATAAAAAAAACTTTGGCAGAACACAGTTAATCAAAGAAATAATATATATTTGTTGTTAAGATTTTTTTAAAAACAAATATGTCAAACTATTCTAAACAAACTAATTGGGGACAGTTTATCCCACTGGTTACTGTATTCTTTTTCTGGGGATTCGTCGCTGCAAGTAACGACATTCTGATTCCTGTTTTCAAAAAGGCATTTAATTTATCGCAGACCGAAAGTATGTTGGTACAAATATGCTTTTACGTCGCTTATACTGTCGGTTCTTTAATTTACATGGCAGTTTCTAAAGGCTTAAAACAAGATTTAATCAATAAAATTGGTTATAAAAATGGTTTAATAGTTGGTCTTTTGATTTCAGCATCAGGAACTTTACTTTTTTACCCTGCAGCAAATATGCATTCTTTCCCTCTAATGATTTCAGGATTATTTATTGTTGGTTTAGGATTCTCGCTTCAGCAAATTGTGGCTAACCCTTTAGCAATTGAAGTTGGCCCTGCTGAAACAGGTTCTCAGAGACTAACAATGGCAGGAGGAATTAACAATTTAGGAACCACAATCGGACCTCTTATTGTTTCTTTTGCGATTTTCGGATCTGCAACTGCTGCAAGTACTGATATAAGCGTTGAAAGTGTAAAAATTCCTTATCTTATTTTAGGAGCAGCGTTTGTTTTAGTGGCAATTATGTTGAAGTTTTCTTCATTACCTGCAATTACTCCTACGAATGTTGAGAAAATTGAAGATTCAAAACCGGGAGAAAAAACTTCTGCACTTCAGTTTCCACAGCTTATATTGGGAATGATTGCAATTTTCGTTTATGTAGGTGTAGAAGTTTCTACTGCGAGTAATTTACCTGCGTATATGGAAAAAGATTTAGGATTTGAAACTAAAGATGTTGCACCTTACATTTCTCTTTATTGGGCATCGATGATGATTGGTCGTTGGACAGGAGCAGTAGACGCTTTCGATTTTAATGCAGGAATCAAAAAAATATTACGATTTTTAGCACCTTATTTGGCATTTGGAGTTTTCCTTTTGGTAAACGCAATTGCGAAGCATGACCTACAACCGTTTTATGTTTACGGATTAATTATTATTGCAATGATTATCTGTGATATCATAAGTAAAGGAAATCCAGCAAGAATGTTACTTATTTTCTCAGTAGCTGGAATTTTAGCCCTACTTATCGGAATGTCTACAACAGGAATGACTTCCGTTTATGCTTTCACAAGTGTTGGTTTATTCTGTTCTACACTTTGGCCTTGTATTTTTGCTTTGGCAATCAACGGTCTTGGAAAATACACCAATCAAGGTTCTGGTCTTTTGATTATGATGATTATGGGAGGTGGAATTGTAAGTCTTATTCAAGGATATGTAGCAGATTTAACGACAATTCACATGAGTTATACTGTTGGAGTTTTATGTTTTGCTTACCTTGCATTCTATGCAATTCGAGTGAGTGGAATTTTAAAATCCCAAGGAATCGATTTAGACAAAATCTCAAAAGGAAGTGGTCATTAATACTACAAAAACATACAAAAAAAAGAGATTTTGGGCAGGTATTTTACTTGCCCAATTTCTTTCGTTTTATATATTTTCAAAACTGAAATTTGCCGTTTCTTTTTTTGAAAATGTATTTGAACTCCAAAAGAAAGTTCATCAGTTATTATTTGCGTGGATTCCTTTTTCATGTGGAGATTTACTTTACATTTTGTTAGGAATTTTATTGGTCTATTTAATTATTAAACTTATAAAAAAGAAAACCAGAAGCAACGCGTTACTCAGGATATTAGTTGTTTTAAATATCTCTTATTTCATCTATCAGATATTTTGGGGAATGCTTTACTTTCAGACACCAATTATCGCAAAACTCCCAAAGATTGACATTACACTCGAAAAAAGAAAAACTTTAACTTTAGAATACTTAGAAAAAGCTAAAGCAACAAGAAAGTTGGTACAAGAAGATAAAAATGGAGTTTTCGTTATTAAAGATTTGAAATCTATTCAAAAAGAAATTCTCAGTCAACAAAATATACTTCCAAGTTTTATTACTGATAAACAAAGCAACAATATTGATTCCTTTAAACCGAGTTTATTTAAGAATATAATGAGTTTTACAGGGGTTTTGGGATACTACAATCCTTTCACGGCAGAAGCTCAATTTAACGCTGAATTACCGTCTTCTTATTTGCCTTTTACTTTAGCTCATGAAAGTTCTCATCAATTTGGTTTCGCTCGAGAACAGGAAGCTAATTTTATTGGATATTTGATTGGTGTTGATTCTAAGAATTTGGAATTGAAATACAGCACCGAATATTTTACTTTAAAAAGTCTGCTTAATTCAATCGTTTATGAGGATGAAAAGTTTGTAAAAATGGCTTTGGAAAATTATTCTAACGGAATGAAAAGAGACAGATTGAATGAAAGGAAATTCGTAGCAGAACATCAAGGTTATCTTAACGACTTTTTCGGGTTTACCAATAATCTATTTTTGAAAAGCAATCAACAGGAGGGTTCGATTACTTATTCGTACTTTATTGATCTTTTAGTTCGCTATAAAAGCATCAGTAATCCTAAGTCTAAATAAAAAAAAGAACCGTATCAGGCGATACGATTCTAAAAACACAAATGATGAAAAAAAATTTATTACCTTGACTTGTTCCCTCATTCAAGGCACTGTAAAAGTACAACATTTTTTTAAATTTCAAAATCCTACATCATTTTTTATGCAAGTTTTATGAAAATTTTATGATTTGAAACTTTTTGAATTTTCATTTATCTCTAAATATAGATTTACAATTATTCGCTAAATACTATTTATAGGAATTAAATTGTAAAAATATTTCTTAAACAGTAGAATATAATTTAAAAACAATAGGAAGAGGTTGAGATTAAAAACTTTAACCATTTTTAATAAAAAAAACTCCTATCCGAATAGTGAATTATTTTTTTGAAACACCATTTTTTGAGTTTAAAATTAAATTATGCTTCCAAACGAAACATTAAATAATGCAAAAAGAGATTTTAAGTGAAAATTAATGATTGAAAAATCAAATTTGGAATTGGAATTTATCAAAAACTAAACCCAAATACTGGAAATAAAAAAACCACAGAATAAATCTGTGGTTTAAAATTGTAGCGAAGACGGGAATTGAACCCGTGACCTCAGGGTTATGAATCCTGCGCTCTAACCAACTGAGCTACCTCGCCTTTTTGGTGGTGCAAATATAGAAAATATTTATTTACCTCCAAAATTATTTTACCTTTAAATATTCTAAAACATCACCAACATGATTTGGTTTGCTGATTATCTTATTGTTAGCATCCAAAATAAAATATGTAGGAGTTGCATGAATATTGTAAAGTTCAGCAAAAGAACTGTTCCAACCTTTCAATTCTGAATCATTGACCCATGGAAATGCAGCAATTTTGGTTGTATATGCGCTTTTGTCAGTATCCAAAGACAAACCGATTACCTGAACATTCTTAGTTTTTAAATCATTGTATTTAGCCAAAAGTTGAGGTAATTCGTTTTCGCAGTGCGAACAACTTGAAGACCAAAAAACAATTACTTTTTTATCCGCTTTTACATCAGCAATTGATTTCGCAGTGGTGTTTATTGCAGAATTGAATTTATAAGCCGGAAAAACAGCTCCTAAATCAGTATCTGCATTAGATTTAATCGTTGATGCAAGACGATCGTTTATAGTGCACTTTAAATCTTTTGCAAGCTTAAGATATTTTGTCTTAAATTCACTCATATCATACACATCAAAAATGTCGATCAACTCTGACAAAACAGTTTGTCCTCTTGGTGTCTCTACATTCAATTTATCAATTAAAGTATCAACTGAAGCAGCTACATTTGTATTTCCGCCCACATTTAAGTAAGAAACAAGAATTGGTCTTAGTAAAGACGAACTCTCAAGCATATCGCTTGATTTATCGATGAAATTAACAATTTCTTCTTTTGTTACTTTTTTTGCAGGATCATTAGACAAAAACTTATTGTAATTTGTATTATAATAGTAGACAAACGGATGTTTTGCCTGATCAACACCATTTGCTGTACCAGATAATTTCCCTATCTCAGTAATCAAAGCTTTTCCGAATTCTGTATTGTCTTTATAATATTCTTTAATTTGGGCCAACGCAGGTAGAATTAATTCTTTTTTCTGAGAACCTTCTTGGATACTACTCATTACTTCATTAGCTTCATCTTGATAAATTACATTCTGAATTTTATCGGCTTTTGTTTCAAGTTTAATGCTTACGTTTTTATTTTCAGAAATAAAACTCACCGAATTATTAGTTGTCGGAAAATATACTTTCATCATTCCCGAATAGTTTTTGGGATATTTGAAAGTCCAAACATTGTTTTTATTTTTTTCTTTGGTAACAATAATATCTTTTGAACCATTTAAGGTATATAAAATTGCTTCCTTTTCATTAAATCCTGGCTCTGTTTGAATATTAATTGAAAATTGTGCTTGTAAGGAAAATGCGCACAACATTGATGATAGTACAAATATCTTTTTCATATGTAGATATTAAATCTTTTTTAATAGTAATGATCGCATTCTATACATAAAAAACCAAGATTCGGCATTTACAGCGATTTATCATGTAAAAATAAAAAAACTCCCTGACTAATCAGAGAGTTTCAAATATTTTAATATAATTTTTATATTTTTTGAGTCTTGTATTTCTTAGCGAAAAAAGCAATTGTAATTATTGCAATGATTGCTAATACATAAACATGCATATCTATAGGTGAAGCTGGTTTATCACAAGGTTCACCAGGAAAACAGGGTGTACCGGGTGTGTTTTGAGCATTGAATAAACCAAAAACAACTATAAAGAAAACGGGTATTACTTTTTTTATAATAAATTTCATAATTCGTGTTATTTGATTAATATCTTGCCATTAACAATTGAACCTTCATTGCCAACCACTCTTACGATATAAACTCCTTTAATCGTTGAATCTAATTTAATAACGTAATCAGAATTTGTTTTTACTGATTTTTCAGAAATAACCAATTTACCACTTGCATCAAAAACTTCCACAGAGGCTGTCTTCCAAATTGGATCAAATCTCACAATATGATAATCAATATCAGGATTATATGTGATTAATGTTCTTGATTTAGTATTTGTATCAACTGTATTTAAACTACCACTTGTTTGTGGAGTTCCGTAATACAAACCAAAATTTGAATTATTAACAGGTATGATATCACCTTGTTTTATTTGAACAGGTTGCCCTGTGGTACCTACGTTGTAATAAAAACCGGTTCCACTAGACAATAAATGTGTTGCATTAGGAACAAGTACCGTATCGTCTCTCAATTCAAATTTCAAGGAAGCTACGTTTTGACCATATAAATTCAGATCAATTCTTTTTCCAAGATAATTTGTTTCATTAGCTTCATTGATATATAATCTATATGTTGAAGAATAGCTATTATCAATACCTCCAGCTGGAGCTTCTTCAAATGTTTGAATTATTGCGTTTGTAGTAGAAGTAACCGCCTGTACAGAACTTATACTAGGATCGCTTACAAAACCTGTTGTAAACTGAGGAGCTACAACGTAATAAGTCTCACCAAGCTGATTTCCATCTGAATCCAAGGCAATTACACCAAGCTGTTTAATTGCACCAACATTAGTATTTTTTAGCGCTGTAACTGAATAAGGATTCGAAGCCCCTTCAGTTCTTGCGTTAAACCCAAATCTTCTCAAGTTATCAAAACTTAATGTCTGAGAAGCATTATCTCTTAGTTTAACTTTAAAAGTATTTAAAGGTTTTATTACTAAAGTATTGAAATTTCCTGTTGGTTTTTTTGAAGTAGCATCAAAAGTAACCTTTTGAGCTTCCAAATACTGAGAAGTACCTCCTGTACTATTATTCCAAGTAACGTTTTGTGGATCAACAGTAATACCGTAGATATTTGAGATACTATTATTATCATGAGTAGTACCTGCCTCCTGAAAACCAATAAACGTTAAATCTAAATTTGTTAAATAGGGATTTGAGAATTGATATAGATTTCTTGCAAAAGATCCTGATCCAAAACCGACACCATTAAAAGGATCTCCTATATAAGTATTATATCTTTCCTGATAAACGTTTCTATTCGTTCCACCAGCTCCAAATGATGCAGGAACAGCAGAAGCAATTAAATTAATAGGACTAATACCATCAGCATAAGGACGTCCTTTTACAGTTCTGAGAACCTGTGGATCATAACCTCCTGATGTAAGAGCTCCTACTGTATAATATGCTGTTCTATCAGCAGCTGTCGTAGCAGTGCTTAATTGGATTGTAATACCTGCAACACTCGCATTTGGGATTGGAGCTGATGGAATGATTGATCCATCAAATCTCATAAAAGTATTGCTCCATTTCAGAATTTCTTTTCCTGCCCAACGAGTCTCATTGAAAACATTCGCACCAACAGCTCCACCCGCTAATTCGTTACTGAGAGAAGCAAAGGTTTTGTTGAAAAAAGGAACACCAATTTGCTGATATGCCCCATGTCTACTATTAGCATATTCTTTGTCTACAATTGCGGTAATATCATCTTGAGCAAAGCCAGTAATATACAACTGACCATAAGTTGCAGTAGCGGGAGTTCCGGTATTCAGCTTAAGAACAATATTATTCCCATCTACCTTATCGACGGGAAGAGTTGGAGATACCGGATTTGTGATTGTCTTAATAACATCAGAAGAACCTGAAGTCTTCTGAATCATTAAATTACCATACAAATCAATTCTACCATCTCCTTTTGTTTGTAATCCTCCTCCGTTATAAACAAGAGTGCCATTACTTACATACATTCTAGCGGTATTATCTACGTGAAGTAGTATCTGCGCCTGAACAGATAGACTTATCGCTAAAATTCCTAACGTTAATAAATTTTTTTTCATTGTATCTCAGTTTTTGTGTTAGTACAATATTCTGTGCAAAGATAGAATTTTTTTCTAAAAAAAAAGTTAAAATCACTTATTAATCAAAATATTATCTTTTGTCAAAACAATTTCGTCGTGTTCTCCTACTGTAAACATATAATCTTCCAATACTTTTTCAGTTGTACCACGTAAACCTCTGGCTCCTAAACCTTTTTCCATTGTTTCATCTACAATAATCTCTATTGCCTCATCGGTGAATACCAACTTAGTACCGTCCATTTTAAAGAGTTCCACAAATTGATTGATGATAGAGTTTTTAGGTTCTTTCATAATTCTAATCATAGTCTCTTTCGTGAGTTTTTCGAGATAAGTGATGATTGGAAATCTTCCCAAAAGTTCGGGAATTAATCCAAAAGAACGAAGATCAATTGCATTAATATTTGTTAATACATACTCATCCTCATCCACCTTATTGATTTTTTCAGCACTGAAACCTATCGCTTGCTTATTCATTCTTCTTTCAATGATTTCTTTAATACCATCGAACGCTCCACCTGCGATAAACAAAATATTTTGAGTATTTACTTGGATATATTTCTGATCGGGGTGTTTTCTCCCTCCTTGAGGCGGTACATTTACAATACTCCCTTCCAAAAGTTTCAACAAACCTTGCTGAACCCCTTCCCCAGAAACATCTCTTGTAATACTCGGATTATCTGATTTTCTTGCAATTTTATCAATCTCATCAATAAAGACAATTCCTTTTTCTGCTTTTTCCACGTCATAATCTGCAACCATCAAAAGTCTAGACAAAATACTTTCCACATCCTCTCCTACATAACCTGCTTCCGTTAAAATCGTCGCATCAACGATACAGAAAGGAACATTCAATTCTTTGGCAATTGTTTTAGCCAAAAGCGTTTTACCCGTTCCAGTTTCACCAATCATGATGATATTAGATTTCTCAAGCTCTACTTCTCTGTTTTCGTCTTTTGCGTGAAGCAATCTTTTATAATGGTTATAAACAGCAATTGAAAGCTGCTTTTTTGCCTGATCTTGTCCGATAACATAAGAATTTAAAAATTCTTTTATCTCTTTAGGCTTTTTAAGCTCATCAATACTTTCTGCAGGTGAAAATCCCGCAGGATGCACCGTATCTTTTACAATTGTATGAGCCTGCTCGATACAGTTTTCACAAATAAAGCCATTCTGTCCCGAAATCAGCATTTGTACTTCATTTCTTTTCTTACCACAGAAAGAACATTGGTTTGAATTCATTTTGATTATTGATATATGATTAAAGAAAATCGTAAAAAATTTCTTTTTTACGATCCTTTTATTTTGTTAAGAATTAATAATTGAATTTTGAATTTCGGAATATTCTTCCGGAGAAAGCTTCAGTCTTTCGTTTTTAAAATTCATGTCTTCCACTTTATTTAGCGGAATTAAATGGATATGAGCATGAGGAACTTCTAATCCTACAACTGCTACTCCTACTCTGATGCAGGGAATTGCGTTTTTCACTTTTTTAGCCACTTGTTGTGCAAAAGCCCAAAGATTTTTGTACTCTTCGCTTTCCATGTCAAAAATAAGATCGACTTCTTTTTTAGGAATAACTAAAGTGTGTCCCTTTACCAATGGCATTGCATCTAAAAAAGCTATAAAGTTGTCATCCTCAGCAATTTTGTAGGCAGGAATTTCTCCGTTGATAATTTTTGTGAAAATTGAGCTCATATTTCTCTGAAAATTAGATTTAAATTTAGTCTACAAAGTTATATCTAAAACTTCAAATGACAATTTATTTCCGTTGGGAAGAACAATCTCTGCACTATCTCCAATTACTTTTCCTAATAAACCTTTTGCAATAGGTGTATTTACAGAAATTCTACCAGTTTTCAAATCACTCTCATTATCTGGAACCAAAGTGAAAACCTGCTCTTTTTTAGTATCGTTATTTAGAAGTTTTACTGTTGTAAGAATTGAAACTTTAGAGGTATCCAACTGTGTTTCATCAATTACTTTAGAAGTAGTCACCACATCTTTCAGTTTAGAAATTCTCATTTCCAACATTCCCTGTGCTTCTTTAGCGGCATCGTATTCTGCATTTTCAGATAAATCGCCTTTATCTCTTGCTTCTGCAATCTGTTGAGTAATTTTTGGTCTTTCTATTTTCTCCAATTGCTCAAGCTCGGCTTTCATTTTATCCAATCCTTCCTTTGTTACATAGCTTGCCATAATTTTAAATTTTGTTTTATTATAAAAAAATTATCCGACATTTGTCGGACAATGTTTTTGCGGGTTAATCGTTATTGTTTTACAAATATATAAAAATTTATATTCAAATGAAAAAAACTTTCTCAATCGTTTCAATTTTCATCTTATTGACAATCAGTTTTTTAAATATAAATTCTTGCAGTAACCGTGATGATACGGTAAGCTGTTTTCCGACTTCGCCTATTAGTGTTAGTTTAAATCTAAATCTTGCGGCATATAACAATCTGAACTTCGTCGGAGGCTGGATTTACGTTGATGAGCAACAAGCCGGAACACGTGGTTTAATCGTCGTGAGAACAGGAGATAATCCTGCAACATTTAAAGTTTATGATAGAAATGCACCACATATTTGTCCGGACAACAATACAACGCTTGAAGTAAAAGATAATATCAGTATTGTTTGTCCAAAAGATAATGCTACATGGATTTTATTGAGCGGCCAACCAACTACTGTTTCTTCTCTTCCTCCCAAAACTTATTTTTGGAATTATGATGCATCTACTAAGAATTTAAGCTTATATAATTAATGAAAGTTGTTGTACAAAGAGTTTCCGAGGCAAGTGTAAAAGTTGATGGGGAAATAGTTGGAGAAATCAATACAGGCTTTATGCTTTTGGTAGGAATTGATGAAAATGACGAAAAAACAGACGCAGATTGGTTGGTTCAAAAAATAGTAAATCTCAGAGTTTTTGGAGATGAAAATGACAAGCTCAATTTATCGATTAAAGATATTAATGGAGAAATTTTGTGTATCAGTCAATTTACCTTAATTGCAGATTATAAAAAAGGCAACAGACCATCCTTCATTAAAGCCGCAAAACCAGATAAAGCAATTCCCCTTTTTGAATATTTTAAAGAAGAACTTTCAAAATCATATTTGAAGGTTGAAAGTGGCATTTTTGGTGCAGACATGAAAGTTTCATTAATAAATCACGGACCTGTCACTATCGTAATGGATTCAATTACAAAACAATAACAAACCCTACCTGTACAATAATTCTCATTGTCTAATGAATTATCATAGTTCAATAGAGTAAGTCTATACATTTGCTAAAAAATACCACAAAAAAATACCATAATAACCGTATAAATACGGAAACATACCACAATTAATAAAAAAAGAAGCAATTTTTTGAAGAGTTAATATTTTTTTTGTTTACCTTTAAGAACCAAATAAAAATAACAGACTATGAAAAATTGCTATCTTATTGTATTACTTTTTATGTTTTCACTCAACATAAATGCACAAGTGGGTATTAATACTAACGATCCCAAAGCTACACTTCATGTTCAAAAAAGAACTGAACTTACTTTTCCTGATGGAATTATCCCACCAAGAATATCCGGAGATTCATTAAGATTAAAAGAAACTGCCTATACTGTTGCACAAAATGGAGCGATTGTCTATGTAACTTCACCTGCCACTATTACAGGACCAAAAACGACAGGAGTATTAACAACGGGATTATTTATGTATGATGCATTTGCAGCAAACAGTAGTGGAACTGGTCTTTGGTTTAAACTTCCTACTACAGCCTCTCCACCTGTAGGCACAGGAGATGCGTATGCTGCTAGAATTAATCGTGGTTTAGCCCTTTTAGGTGTTAATTTAAACTTATTAGGTAGTGATGTGCAAATTATTCCTCTCCCAACAGCAACTAATATTACAGCTCCAACAGTTTTACCAGCTATCGATATAAGCGTAGATGTCTCGGGAATTGTTAATATAACTACAAATATAACTACTGGCCCTAATGGTCCAATTGATTCTTATTATACTGTTCCATCAACCGGTCTATATCACATTGATTACAGCTACAGAACTGGACAAGGATTAATGCTTGAAGTTCTTGGTGCAAATCGACCTGGACTTGTCATTACAAAATCTCCATCAGGAGGTGCAGCATCGACTGCAGTACCAATTGACTATCGCTATTTTGGAGGAATTAGTTTAGGAAATCTTACGGTTCCTATTATCAATGTAACAGTTGCGTTAGCAAATTTAGCTTTAACTCAAGGACAAATAAGTCATATTTATCAATTTACTGCAGGTGAAAGAATTAGATTTGGTGTTCTTCAGGGCGGTTTAGGACTGAGTGTATTAACAGATGCAACCGCTGAGCTTGCCATCTACAAAATCAGGTAACACAAATTCATCATATTAAAAAAAGCTTTCTTAAAATTTAAGAAAGCTTTTGGTGATTTTTAAAACAGATATATTTTATCTCTGAGGAACACTGCTAAAATTCAGTGCTACTTTTAAGTTCATATCAGAACTTGTTTGATTTTTAAGTTCATAAACCGTTCGTACATTTAAGCCCGAACTTTTTACTACACTATCAAGAAAACCCGTATCATTATTTAAATCTAAATTTAAACTCGACGAATTCGTATCAATGGAAGTTCTTGATGCAACCAGCTTTTCGCTTGTTCCGTTTGATGAAATATAAATCTTTACTGATTTTAAAGCACTCAAATTTCCGCCAGTTGGTGAAACTACAGAAATTTTAGCATCAGAAATTCTTACATCTTTAATTTGAGCATTGTTATTTCCGCCAACCCAAGTTTGCACATTTGATGCAGTTGCAGTTGAGGAAACTTCTTTATCTGTTGGAACTCCCGTTGAAACCAAAACATTGGTTGTGTAAGGAAATGTATTCTGAACAATCGACTGTACCGCTCCACAACTTACCAAAGCCATGGAAGATATTATTGCTAATGAAAATATATTTTTCATAATTGATTATTTAATGATGATTAAATTTTAGAAAATTACATTTGCACAAATTATACCAATTCTACTCTACTCTAACAGAAAACTCACCAGTAAGATCTCCATCTGCCATTAAATTCTTACCGATAATCAACCAAACTTCGCCACTTTTGGGAATTTTATAAGAGATTTCTCTTCCAAAAGGACCATCATATTTCCCATCCGGAGTTTTTATCTGATTAAATCTGATGTTCATATTATTATTTTTAGGTAAAACTGAAGCTTTCAAGTCCGTTTTTTCGTAATTCCTAATTTTCAAAATGAGTTTTTGATTTTTATCTGTAAACTTTTCATCGATTAATAAAGGAAGCTTTTCACCATCAACAACTTTTATAATTTCTCCATTTTTCACTTCTGTTGCTTCATCTTTATTATCAATCTTACTGTTTTTCGAAGAATCTTTTTTTATTTCTATATTTTGCGAATCAATTTTTGATGCATTTGCAGACTGTTCGGAAACAATAATTGAATCTGTTTTGGTTTCTGTTGCTGGAACTTCTTTTTTACAAGAAATTACAAGTAAAGGAATTAAAGCAAAAGCAATTTTTTTCATTTTATTTAGTTTGAATTGTTTCATAATAAAGGATTTTAGATAAAACTGTTGATGATTTTTCAGCTTTTATTTGTTCTAAAACTTCTTTTTTCAGTTCTAAATCTTTCTTTTCTTCAGCATATTTTAAAAGATATTTTTCGCTGAACCAGATTGATTTCAGATGATAATTGACTGCAAAATCAGAACGTTTCATGTTTTGGGAAGTGATAATTCCGCCCCAATTGATGTAACTGCATACTAAAACCATTCCATAAAAAAACCAGCTCATTGAGTTGAAAAGGAACGCATTTTTCTTTTTGTACTGAATTTTAATGAACGTAAGAATCAGACCAATTAAAGATAAAAGCAGGAAAGCATAAACACCAAGTCTTTTGTAAGTAAAACCATAATTGGTAATATATTCTGTGTTTTTCAGCATCGCAGAAATAATCAAAACTGCATTCAGAAACAACCAAATTTTAGCAACTGTTTTTAATACGCCAGCTTTAGAATCGAAATTAAAAGTTGATTTAAAATAAAACATAATCACCATAATCGCCATTATAATTGACATGATGACAGCGTTTACTCTTTCGTGGGTTTCTTCAGAAAGTTGATTCGGACTTTTAATGACTTCGTAAAACTGTTCGTAATTGTAAGTAATAATAAAGAATATCAACAATACATTTAAACAAACAAGTGAAATCACGCCACCCATTCTTTCTGAATCTAAATCTAAGAAAGAGAAGGTCTGCTTTTGGATTTTGCTTTCAGTTTTAAATTCATTATCTAAAACATGATTCTGCTGATAAATTTGTTTTTCAACCACAAAATTGAAGAAATTAAAGGCTATAAAAAATCCTAAAGCACCAAGACATAAAATCTGCCAAAGGTTTATATCCAATTCAAAATCATTGAATACGTTTGCAAAATGATCACTTCCCGTTGCATAAATTCCAAAAAATACAGCAACAAATAAGAAAGGAATTAAAATAAAGGCAACCATTTTTTTCCAAAAGCCAGAGTTTTCTGTTTTCGGAAACCATTCATTAAAACTGAAAACACGACAGATAAACGTAAAAATATTTACCACAAAAACAGGAACGAGGAAAAGACTTTTTAATCTTCGATTCTTTGACCGGAAAGAAAGCAGCAAAAGCGAAATCGTTAATGCCAAAAACGAACTGATATCGCCGAACCAAGCAAATGCAATGCTCGACAAAATACCTGTTGCGAAAAGCAGAAGAAAAGTTTTGCTGCGATTTTTTTCCGGGGTTTTAAAAAGCGTTAAAACTGAGTACAAAACGCCTAAAATACCAAGATTTAAACCTACATTTTCATTATAAAATAAAATGATAAATGCGATGGTGCTGAGAAATATATAGTGATGTGTTTTCATTTTAGTTGATAGGTTTTAGTTGATAGTTGATGGAAATAAATTATTAAAGTCAGTAAAATACCGGAGTTTCTTTTTGTTTGATAAAATCTTTTAGACTCTCGAGATTTTGCCATAAAAGTTCTTCAAAATTCCAGTGATGGAAAGTTTTCATTTGTTGACCTTTTTTGAAAGCCTGTAAATAGTTTTTTAAATATTCCGGAAAAACGATTGTGCCTAAAGCAAGAACACCAAGAAGATAAGCGCTGCGTTTGCCGTTTCCGAAAAGAAGATACTGCATTGCAATTTCATCCTGAATATTGGTACTGCAATCGGTAATCAGGTGATAAACATCGTGATTTTCCATCTTCGGAATCATTCTGAAACCATGATTTTTGTAAAATTCCCCTAAAGTTCGTCCCAAAGAATCTTGTTTAAAACTCAACAGTTGATCTTCATTGAACTGCCACTGTCTTTTTTTCTTTTTAAAATATTTTCTGTACTGTTTTTGGGAATTTTCGTACATGAAAATAATAAATTTTGTGCGTAGTTTTTTCATAGTTGATGTATTTAATAAAATTCTAAAAAGTAGGATATGAAAAGCCAAAGTGGAGCTAAAAATGGTAATGAAACAGAAAACCAAAAACCAAGATTGAATAGATTTTCTCGAAAGTCATCGGTATTTTCTTTATTGTGATTAAGATTTTCCGCAACACCTAAAGAGTATAATAAATTTGCGAAAACAATCATTATTAAATATCCTATTCCTTGAAAAACAATAGTAAATAATGTAATTTCAAAACCTTCATCATAAGGCATAATAAGATTTATTCCAACAATCACATAAAGAACAAATGCGATAATTCCTGAGATAAACAATCCTAAATTATAGAGGTATCTTTTGTCATTCCACCATTCTCTAATTTGAGATTCTGTAAGATTTGATTTTTTTTCCATTATTAAGACATTAAAATAATTATGTAGAAAACAAATAAAATTGGAAAATTGAAAAAAAGTAGAATTGCTGAGTTTTTAAATTCTGTTTTATTTTCTGGAAATACATAATAAAAAACAAAGAGAAGTACTATTGAAAAGAGATTTACAACTAAATTGATTGCAGATAAAAAAAGTAGACTGTATACTAGTTCATCCTGCGTTTTAAATACAATTAATAATATAATTAACAACCCAATCAACCAACTGATGCAGAAATAAATTAATGCAACATTATTTAGTTCAAATTTTTTCATCTCGACAAAGCTCAAAAACCGTAATTTCCGGACGCACCATAAAACGTACCTGAAAAGAATGACCTAAAGCACGGTTGATGTACAACATTCTTCCGTCTTCCAAATCAATTTCTCCAGAAACATATTTTCTGTTTTCCACCGGAAGAATCGGTGTAATTACTCCCGGAATTCTGCATTGTCCGCCGTGAGTATGACCGCTTAAAATCCAGCCTTGATAACCGTTCCAAACATCTTTATCACAGACATCGGGATTGTGACAAAGCACAAGATTGGCTTTTTTGGGATTGTAATCTTTCATCACTTTCATCGGATCAAAATTGGGCGACCACAAATCATCAAAACCGATAATATTTAAACCGTGAGATTCTGTCTGTTGATTTTTAAGCATTGTCACCCCATTATTTTCCAGAATGCGACAAATCTCTTCTGAAGAACCGAGATCTTTCCAGTTTTCTCCATAGTCGTGATTTCCCATGATGCCGAAAGTTCCCAATGTTCCGAAAACACCTTTTTGGATTACTTTTTCTAAATTTTCATGATCTTCGGAAGTTCCATGATTGACATAATCACCCGTATAAACCACAAAATCAGGTTTAAATTCTTGAGCTTTTTCGAAAGATTCTATGAGGAAATTCCAGTCGAATCTGTTTCCTACGTGTAAATCTGAAATCTGCATTAAAATCTTTCCTTCTAAATGTTCAGGTAAATTTTTAATGGGAAGTTTCCTTTGTACAAATTCCACCCAAAAAGGCTCAATCTGCCATGAATAAAGAAAAGGTAAAGCTCCAACTGCGGAAACCTGTAAAAGTCTCTTGAGAAATTTTTTCCTTGTCATATTTAAATTTAATTATCTGTAATAATTTTAAACTTTAGCTGATTTAACAGATTACACAGATTTTTTGAAGTATTGGAGTCTGCAAAATCAGCTTTATCTGCGTGAGAATTATTTAGTTTGAATTATAAAAAACATGATATTAACTTCCTGCGAATGGAGTTCCGAAAATTCCAACAGCCAGCTCCATCCAAACCAAAATGAGAATGGCTACAATCAAAAGACTGATTAAGATTTTATAATTCCTGTTTTTTACTACAGTTCTTACTAAGCTTATTAAGCCTGCAGTTCCGAAAAGTAAAATTCCCGCTACGATAAAGTCAGATCCTGACCAGTTCCAACCTTCTACGAAAAGATTTCCTAAAAATGCTGTTGCCAATAAAAGCGCAGGAACAGCAAAAATTGCCAATGTTGTTTGTTTTTGTGTCATCATTATTTCTAATTTTAATTTATAAAGTACTTTGTATTTCAAAGTTAATTTGCAAAAAAATATAGTCTTTATCTTCCTATTAATTTTTCAAGAGCATTCAAATGTTCCGTAAAAGCAGTTCTTCCGTTTTGAGTTACTCGATAAGAAGTCTTGGGCTTTTTACCCACAAATTCTTTTTTAACTTCAATATAATTCGCTTTTTCTAAAGCATTACTGTGACTTGCCATGTTTCCGTCTGTAATTTCCAATAGGCTTTTCATTTCAGAAAAATCAACCCAGTCGTTTACCATAAGAACGGACATAATCCCCAATCTTACACGGCTTTCGAATTCTTTATTGAGTTGACTGATGTTAATCACTTTAATTTTATTTTACTTATTTTGAAATAATCATATAATGCAGGGTCGACCGCAATTATCTCATTTGTTTTTCTATTTTCAATCACAACGAAATCATGATCTTTAAAAAACTTTGTCTTAAAAAGTGGATGAATATTATACCCTAAAAAATAAATTTCTCCTACTTTATGTTCTGCCCTCCATTCATTATTTAAACTTTCTGAATAAAATTTATTATCAATTGAAGCAGCCAAAAAAGCCGAATATCCAATGCAATTTGCTTTTTTTGATTCCAAAAGTTTGTTCGGATCACTATCACATTTATTAAATGTAAAGCTCAATAAAGATGATGTTACATTTAATTCATCATGAATAATATCTTCTACACTTTTTAAATTTTTATTTGATACTTTCTGTTCTAGCTTTAAAACTTTTCTTTCGTCAATTATTTTATATGAAAAGAAGAAATTAAATAAAAAACTTCTACTCAATATAATTAAAAGTATAACTACAAGAAAAGTATAAAACTTTTTCATTGTTTATTTATACTTCTTATGCATAATCAATCCATACACAATATGCAAAACACCGAAACCGAAAGTCCAAGCGACTAAACCCCATCCTAAAAAGAATAAAGAAATCAATCCTAAACCAATCTGGCAAAATCCTAAATATTTTACATCTGTCAAAGTATATCTTTCTGCATTTACCAAAGCCAATCCATAGAAAATCAATGTAACTGGAGCGACCAATGAAAATAGATGATGATATAAAAGTCCTAAACAAACAAATCCTCCCGTCACCAAAGGGATTGCAAAGGTAAACAAAAGTCTTTTGGTTGTCGCATCCCAAATTTTCAGACCTTTTTTTCTGCTTTTATTAGCTGTGAAAAAATATCCACTTAAAACGGCAACAATCAGAATTACAGTTCCGGTAATGACCAATTCATTGACCATACTTTTACTGAAACTGATTCTGTCACCATCAAAATAATTCAGTCCTTCTCTTTCAAAAATAAAACAGACATACCCCATTCCAATAATTGCAGCTAAACCAGCAACAACTCCGGATAATCCACTTAATGAAATAAATCTTGAAGAACGCTCCATCATGGAACGAATGTGTGATAAGTCTTCGTGATAGTTTTTTGATTCCATATAAAAGAACTTTGAATTACAAAGTTATATTTAATTTTTAAATGTCAAAACTTTTTTCAAACTATTTGTTCAAATTGTTAACTTTAGAAAAAACATAGTTATGGATAAAGAGATTCTGCGCTCAGAAATTTTCAGACATTTGGATGGCGTTGTCACTGCGCCAATTGTCACTTCTCTCGTGAAAAATGAAATTATTTCATTCATCATACAAAGAGAATATATATATTTAAATGAGCTATCAGAAAATTTTAAAGCGAATGAAGGCTATCTCAATGTAGCAATTCGTGCATTAGCATCACAGGATTTTCTCAACTATGAAGTAGATAATGAAAATGATACTATCACGATTTCAGTGAATGGGAAAGCACAATTTCTTCAGAAATACAGTCTGCTCTATCTAAAAGTTATTCCTTTTTTAAAACTTTCTACCAATATTAAGAATCAAATCAACGAAGCTAATTTTATCAAAGAATTTAAGCAACTCAGTGATTCCGTTAAAAATAATTTTGGAATCCAGCTTTCTGATTCTGACGAAGAAAAAGATGTTCAGATCCAAATTTTAAAACACATCGAAGGTTGTGTTATCGGACCGATCATTGTTTATCTCGGAATGACAGGAATGTTTCACAAATATTTTATGGAAACATCTTTTCAAGCAGCAGAATTTCATAAAAACTCAGAGAATTTCGAAGTTATTTTAGATTTTATGACCCATTTAGGTTGGTTCAAAAAATCGAATGACAATTATAAATTTACCGAAACAGGAATTTATTTTGCAAAAAGAGCAGCTTCGTATGGCGTTACCGTTTCTTATCTTCCCTTACTGAATAAAATGGATGATCTTTTATTTGGAAATGCCTCAAAAATCAGAGAAATTGCGGAAGGAGAAGACGAAATTCACGTTGATCGTGCAATGAATGTTTGGGGAAGTGGCGGTTCTCATGCAAATTATTTCAAGGTTGCCAATGATTTTATTATTGAGATTTTTAATCAGCCAATCCATTTACAACCAAAAGGAGTTCTTGATATGGGATGCGGAAACGGCGCTTTTATCCAACACATTTTTGAAACCATCGAAAGACATACACTCCGTGGAAAAATGCTTGAAGAACATCCTCTTTTCTTAGTCGGTGCAGATTATAACCAAGCTGCCTTGAAAGTTACACGAGCTAACCTCATCAACAACGATATTTGGGCAAAAGTAATTTGGGGCGACATTGGAAATCCTAAGCAATTGGCGGAAGATTTAAAAGAAAACTATGAAATTGATCTCTCAGATTTGTTAAATATCAGAACTTTTCTCGATCACAACCGAGTTTGGAAAGCTCCTGAAAACAATCATCCCGAAAGAACTAGTACTTCAACAGGAGCATTTGCTTATCGTGGAAAAAGACTTCAAAATAATCTTGTAGAAGAAAGTTTGAAAGAACATCTTGAACTTTGGTTACCTTACATTCGAAAAAATGGACTTCTAATTATTGAACTTCATGCTTTAGACTCAAAACTTACGGCTAAAAATTTAGGAAAAACTCCGGCAACAGCTTATGAAGCAACGCATGGTTTTTCAGATCAATATATTTTAGAAGTCGATGTTTTTAAAAAGATTTGCCTTGAAGCGGGTTTGAAAACCGACAAAGATTTATTCAGGAAATTCCCGAATTCTGAACTTGCAACGGTTTCCATTAATTTATTGAAAAGTTAGAATACTAATGAAGCTCATACAAATTTTTAGGATTAAGCAGATTTCATTTTACTGTTTTATATCTGCTAAATTTGCATAATCAGTAAGAAAATAATTATTTAGAAGAACGAAAATGACATTTGAAACGATACAAACAGAACGTTTATTAATTAAAAAAACTTGACTCACAAATAATGAACGAAATTTTTGAGTTGAATAACGATGACGAAATCAAGACAATATTAGGTGTTACTGATGAGGAGTTTATCCGTCAGAAAAAAATCCATCAAAAAGGTTATGAATCTTACAATCAAAAGATGCTGAATTTTCAAATTGTGGAAAAAGAAAGCAACGCCATTATCGGAAATTGTGGATTTCACTCCTGGAATCCGCAACATCATCGTGCAGAAGTGGGTTATGCTTTAAATTCTGATGAGTTTAAAAATAAAGGATTCATGAAAGAAGCTCTCCAAAAAGTGATTGAGTATGGTTTTCAGGAACTGGATTTGAACAGAATTGAAGCTTTAATTGACGAAAATAATACGCCTTCAAAAAAGCTGCTACATCATTTTGGCTTTACCAGAGAAGGAAATCTTCGTGGACATTATTTGGTTGATGGAGTTTTCGAAGATTCAGTTTTATATTCTTTGCTAAAATCAGAATATAAAATAGTTTAGCAGTTGATTAAATCTAATTTTTTGAAAACAATTCTCTAAAAAATAAAACCATTCTGAACTTCAGAATGGTTTTTTGTGATTTGGTTTTAATTATTTTTAGTTTTTAAGTTTAGTTCCTGAAATTTCAAATGGCATACTTACTCTTTGTCCGCCATCATCCAAGTTTACCCATGTGGAATTGGAAACTACAAACTGCTGTGCATTATTTATTTTGGCTGCATCATGAGGAAACTGAGGATAGAAATGAGTTCCTGTAGAAGTTTTTGACCCCCATTTTATCCAATAAGTACCTGAAGACAAATTAAGATCGGGTGCATTTATTTTCATTTTATAAATTTTTCTGGTCGTATTATCCGGTTGTCCCTGCAATATTCTGTACCATTTGGTTTCTTCTGCAGACCCATATCGATTGGTAGTCATATCTCCATACACCTTCACGGCACCCGCAATTGAAGGGTCAGAAGAATATATTTCAAAATAAAATTCACTTACCGGAAATGTAGTTCCTGAAAAACCTGTTTGATAGGCATAGAAATAGAAGTTCTGTATATTCCATTTTTCACCTGAAGGTACCTGAAAATCGTCTGCGAGCATACGGTCAGTAATCGTTCCGTTAAGTCCCCAAGTACTTTGAGGCGCTTTTACTTCACTCCAAGTATATCCTGCAGGTACAGCAGTTCCTGCGACAGAAGTAGTTCCTGTACTCATCCCTGTCACAGCGCTATAAGTAAACGCTTCTGGTTGTGGGGCAATTTGTTCATCATCGTCATTGTTACTACAGCTTAAAGCTAAAGTTGCAACAGAAAATAGTGCTAAAAAAAATCTTGCTTTCATAATATTTAGGTTTTATAAATTATTTGATTACAAAACTACATCCGAAGAAAGCCATATTTTAAAGGAAAAACACCCTTTTTAAAAAGGGTGTTTTCATGTTTTTTTCGATAAATTAAATTGAGTTAGCTTATTTAGCTCTTAATCTTTCTTTAATTGCTTCTATATTTTTCTTTGCAGAATCTTCCAAAATCAAACTTGCACTCATGTGAATTCTTGCAGGCATTAATTCGTTAAAATGCTCTGTTCCTTCCCAAGAAACTTTTTTAATTAAAGCTAAAGCGTCTTCGCTTCTTGAAGAAAGAGTTATCATAAATTTCTCCAATTTAGAATCCATTTCTGCAACGGTTTCTGAAACCGAATGATAAATATTGTGCTGTTCTGCCCATTCTGCTGATCTGAAATCTGCATCAATTGCCATTGCTGAAAACTGAGATTTCCCAATTTTTCGTTCTACATAAGGACCAATTACAAACGGACCGATTCCTAAATTAATTTCCGTTAAAGCTAAAGCAGAATCTTTAGTTGCAAAACAATAATCTGCTCCACAAGCCAAACCAACTCCACCACCGGTTGTTTTTCCCTGAACTCTTACAACAACAATTTTACCGCAATTTCTCATTGCATTTAAAACTTTAGCAAAACCTCCGAAAAATTTTGTGGATGCTTCCAATTCTTCAATAGCTAAAAGTTCATCAAAACTTGCTCCTGCACAGAAAGCTTTTTCACCTTCACTTTTTACAAGAATCGCTTTTACTTCGCTTTTTGCTCCTTCTTCAAGAATAGTCTGAGCCAATTTTTCAAGAATTGCTCCCGGAAGAGCGTTACTTTTTGCAGTTCCGAAAGTTATTTCGGCAATATTATTTTTAATTTCTGATGTTACGAAATCGCTCATTAGTTGTCTGATATTGATTTAAACAAAAATACTAACAATTGTTCGGTTAAAAAATTTAATGCAAAAAAAATCTATACTAAAATCTCAATCCGTATAAATACAGATATGAATATTGGGTATTTATACTCTGTTATGTTCTACCAAAAATCTGTTATTTTGTGACAGATAAAAGAAGTATTAAGCTAATTCCCATGAAAACTTTTATTAAACACTAAATGTTTTCAAAAAACGATTCTAGGCATAAATGAAAATTCCCCAACAAAGGGGAATTTATTTTTAAAGAAAGTTTAAACTATTTCCTTCCGTACATCAAAATCCTTTTGAAAGCATAAATAGTAGGAAACTTTCCAAATTTCTCTTCAATTCTTTTTTTATATTCAGTTATAAATTTCTCCTGATTATCTTCATCCAATATTTCCAAATATGGAATCAAAGCCGAACCAGAGATAAACTGAAATAATTTTTCAGCATCATCGGCAATAATCGGATAAACTTTCATAGAGATATTTAAATCTTTTAAACCTGCATCAAACATCATTTTCGCATACTCATCCAAACTTAAAACCGGAGAAACTCTGTTCCAACTTTGAAGCTGAGTTTTGTATGGTTCTTCCGAAGCCAGCTGAAATAAAATCTGATTGAGAATATTTTCAGACTGAACCGGCATTTGTACTGCAAACTGACAATTTTCACTTAGCAATGAAAGCAGTTTTGGGAATAATTCCTCATGATTATCTTACCATTGTAAAGCAGCATTGCTGAATATCAAATCCCATTTTTCATCTGAATCATACAATTCTTCAATTGTTTTTTGCTTAAAACTCAGTCTTTCATTTTCAAAACCAGAAGATTTATCAAGCATTTCTACTGAAGAATCAATTCCTAAAAAATTGGTATCTGTAAATTTTTCTGACAAAATATGAGTTTGTTCGCCCGTTCCACAACCAATGTCGATTGCTTTTTTTAAGCCATCAGATGAAATATTTTCAATTAAATCAAAAAATGGTTGATAACAGATGTTTTTAAATTGATTGTAGACTTCAGGATTCCAAGGCATAATATTTTAGGTTTATTTAAATGAAAATTATTTGTTTTTCAACGCTAATATGTACTTATCAATATACAAATCTTTTTCTTTGGATTTATATTGCTGAATGTATCTTGGATGTTCTAAAACTGTCATTTTTTCAAAAAGATTGACTTCCTGATTTATTTTTGAAATAAATTCCGCATTCTTTTTGCCTAAAATAAATTCTTCTGCACCGCCATAGTTTGCAATCATATCGTAAATGAAAACAGAGGAAATTTCATGAGTGTAAGCAGATTCCATTTTAATTCCACAAATGCTTTCGAGACGTTTTGTATCGGTAAAAGGAACTCCCGTAATTCCTGCTCCGTGACGGCTTGGATTAATTCCAATTAAAAATTTGCGCTGATTTGAATCATTATAATATTTATGATAAAACTTTTCCATGACAATCATCGTTTCAGGATTGTCTAAATATGGATTTAAAACCTGGAAATCACTGGGAAGATTTCCGTCATATTTTAAATTTTGATTGAATGCAACAACTTGGTCGGCGAAAGTTTTATTCATATATTATTCTGCATCTTCTTCGTCACCTTCTTCACTTAGAGCCAATTCAATATCAATAAACTGAATATATAAACCACAAATATTCTCATTAGCATCATATCCAAAATATACAGGATATTCCCCATCACCAAAACCACTGGCAAACATCGGAATCTGATAAGTTGTGTTTGGCACTTTCCAATTGATCCAATCTCCTGCATCTCTCTGGTTGTTTGGATTATCTTTATAACTTTGTGCAAAAATTTCAGCAAAATAATCATCGTAAAGATTATCAACATCGGCTTCATCCACAAATTTATCTACGAAAGGAAGAACTTCTGCATCGGTAATGCAACCCAAACCGGCATCTACTCCAAAACCAAAGAAATCGTCTTCGGTTACGCCTTCCAATTCTTCAATTCCCACTAAAGCTTCTCTGTAAACAAGAGGTTTTTCTTTGGTAAATTCAACTTTTACAACGGCATATCGGTCGCCCCAATCTTCGGATTTCACAACAGCAATTGTCACAGGGAAATTTCCTTTCGGAGCCTGAACAAAGTAAGGAGATTGGTTTGCATTCAGATAAACCAGCGGATCTCTTACCACCACTTTTCCTGAAGGAAGAGAAACATTCCCAATTTCCATAACTTCCATTTTCTCTCCAGCGATTTCTTCAGAAATAAAATATGATTCCAAATCTGTCGGACAAATAAGAATATCTTTTACCTCTACATATTTCTGTTGCCAATTTTTTTCCATGATAAATATTTTGAATTGATTTTAAGTTTGAAATTAAGGAATAAAAATTAGGATGTGAAATGCAAAAAGGAGTTTAACAAAAGATTATAAAAAAACAGTGCAACAAAATCGTTACACTGTTTTTTTTATTGTTACATTGAATTAAATCAATCCAAACTGCTCAAAATGATGCGTAAAATGCTTTCTTTGGAACAATTCCATCATCTCTTTGTTCAAATGTCCGAATCTCGGATTGTAATGTTCCACAAAAGGATTTTCTTTAAAATAAACAGTAAACTCTTTTAGTGTTTCTATTAACTGAGTTTTAGCTGCATCCAGATTTTTATTTTTATTCTGAGGAACTTCACCTTCTTTCCATAAAGGATATTTTGCTCCTGGACGAATTTTCTGATCAGTGTACAACCAATCTTGAAGCTTTTCTAACTTATCTGCAGGAATCTCAGGGAAATCTTCCGGCTTCAAATCACCAAAACCATTTCTCAAGACTTCTTCTAAATGCTCAACCATCAATTGCGGAGTAAAATCTCCAAAAACAGGTTGAGTTTTTTCAGTCAAACCATTTAATTTTTTCTGAATGTTCTGAATTTTAAAATCAATAAAAGGAGAATGTTTAGCTACCAAAGTCAAAATGGTTGCCACACAAACTACCTCATCTCTTTGATTCACCACTTCAACTAACCATTTTACAACGCCTGAAGGAATATTTCTTCCTTTTACACCTCTGTTGATTTTTTCTTTTGCTGTTAAATAAACGGTAATTGTATCTCCTGCGTAAACAGGTTTGAAGAACGAACAGTTTTCTAATCCGTAATTCGCAATAACAGGTCCTTTTTTACCTGAAACAAACAATCCAGCTGCTGCAGAAAGGATAAAATATCCGTGAGCCACGGTTTTGTCAAAAATAGTTCCTGTCAAGCTCGTTGCATCCGTATGTGCGTAGAAATGATCCCAGGAAACATTAGAGAAATTCACGATATCTGCGTCAGTTACTGTTCTTCCTGCTGTTTCAAGAGAGTCTCCCACCTCAACTTCCTCAAAATATTTCTGGAAAGGATGTTTGTCTGCATATTTTTTCTCTGCTCCCTGCTGATATACTTTCGTAATCGCCGTCAAAATATCCGGAGAACCTTGAATTGCTGTTTTTTGAAGGAAGAAATGAAGACCATTCAATCCACCCATTTCTTCGCCTCCTCCTGCTCTACCAGGACCTCCGTGCATCAAAGTCGGAAGTGGAGAACCGTGACCTGTACTTTCTTTTGCATTATCTCTGTTTAACACGAAAATTCTACCGTGCTGAGAAGCCATTTTCCAAGAAGTCTCTGCTACGAATTTCTCATCGTAAGAAACAATTGAACCTACCAAACTTCCTTTTCCTCTTTTTGCCAACGCTGCAGCTTCTTCTGCATCTTTGTAAGGCATTAATGTAGAAACCGGACCAAAAGCTTCGACATCGTGAGAGATATTTTTAGTGAAAGGAGAATCATTTAAGAATAACTTAGGACTCATAAATGCTCCATTTTCATAGTCTGCATCTACAAGTTCATGCTTACCATCGTAAACAAGTTCGTTTTCAGATTTTAAGATATTTATTTTTCTAAGAACTTCGTCATATTGTTGTTTTCCAACCAAAGAACCCATTCTTGTATCTCTGCTTAACGGATTTCCTATTTTAGTTTGATCTAAAGCTTTAGACAAAGCATTTTGAACATCTCCAATTAAGGTTTCAGGAACAATAATTCTTCTGATCGCTGTACATTTCTGACCTGCCTTTGTCGTCATTTCTGTACGAACTTCTTTAATGAACAAATCAAATTCCGGAGTGCCCGGTTTTGCATCCAATCCAAGAATTGAACAATTCAATGAATCTGCTTCCATATTGAAACGAACAGAATTTCCTGAAACAGAAGGCAAAGCTTTTAATTTTCTACCTGTTGTTGCAGAACCTGTGAACAATACAGAATCTCCATCCTGAACGTAATCCAGAATATTTCCCGGTTCACCACAAACCAATTGAAGCGCTCCTTCAGGAAGAACTCCACTTTCGATCATATCCTGAAAAACTGCATTCGTCAAATAAGAACCAAAAGGAGAAGGCTTAACAATGGATGGAACACCCGCCAACAATGAAGTAGATAATTTCTCCAACATTCCCCAAACAGGAAAGTTATAAGCGTTTATCTGCACAGAAACACCTTCACTCGGCGTCAAAATATGAGCTCCCAAGAAAGTTCCGTTCGCAGAAATTTTCTGAGTTTCACCATCTACCCAAAAAGGAGTATTCGGAAGCATTCTTTTTGCCAAACCTGAATAGGTGAAGAAAGTACCAAAACCACCTTCAATATCTACCCAAGAATCTGCGTGTGTTGCTCCTGTTTTATATGATAATTCGTAATATTTTTTCTTTCTTTCTAAAAGGTAAAGCGCTACTTTTTTCAACATTTCTCCACGATCGTAGAACGTCATGGATGAAAGGTTTTTGTAACCTACTGTTCTTCCGTAATCAAGAGCCTGCTCAAAATTCAGACCTTCAGTATCCGAGACAGCAACTTGCTCTCCAGTTACAGCGTTGTACAAAGGAATTCCGTTTCCATTTCCTTCGACCCATTCGCCGTAGATATAGTTTTTTAACTTTTCCATATAGTATTTAGTTTAACAATGTATCAATTTAACAGTTTACCAATAATTGTTACGCTGATAAATTTTTAGATTGTTATATTTTTAATTTTTCGGTTCTTGATACGGAAACAATTTCACTAAACCTTCGTACAAACTTCTGTGAAGAATGGTTGCATGATTGTCTGTTTCCATCATTTTATATTCTACCGTCCAGTTTTTCTTGTTTGATTTTTTCAGAACATCGTAGAAAGCTTCAGCATCTTTTACCATTACCGGATGCTCGCCTTTTCCGACAGAAACATAAATAAATTTCTTTGTATCCGGAATTTTAGCTAACAATTGAGGAGCCTGTTTCAAAAGACTTTGATCATCCCACCATAAACTCGGACTGATGATAAAATAGTTATTAAACATTTCAGGTTTTTTCAACAAAATTTCTGTTGCTAAAAGTCCGCCCAAAGATTGTCCGAATAAATATTTATCAGTTGTCTTAAACTGACTTTCGATATAAGGTTTTAACTCTTTTTCCAAAAAACTAATGAATTTATCAGAATGTCCTGTTGTAGGATAATCTTTCTGTAAATCTTTTAAATCGGTGTGAAATGTGAAATCTCTTTTACGGTCAATATTGGCAATTCCCACCACAATAGTTTCCGGCATTGAATACATTTGATTAAAGAACTGAATCAATCCTGTAACGTGAATAAAATCTTCATTCATACTTCCATCCAGAAGATAGATGATCGGGTAAGATCTTGTTTTGTCGAAATTTTGTGGAAGATAAATGTTCAGAACTCTATCTTCATTTAAGATCTTAGACTTTATGGTTCTGATTTCTCCAATAGTCAATGGTTTTACATTTTTAGTCTGAGCGAAGGTCAGAGATTGAAATGCAAGCAGAATACTGCAGAAAATGAGAAGTTTTTTTAACATATTTAATTTTAAAGTGGGTTATTTCACATCATCCCAAATGCTGTAATCAACAACTTTTGTAGGAATCTGCTGAACATATTCTCTAAATGGTTCACAAGGCAAAATCGCGTCTTTTCCTTCTCTTGCCAGTTCCTGATACAATTTTGTTCCTTCCGTTTTCCATTTGATCATTTCATCAGAAACATCACGGATAATTTTTGCAGGACTTCCGACGATCAGTTTTCTTGCATCACATCTAAAATTTGCAGGAACAAAAGCCAAAGCACCGATAATACACTCGTCGCCGATAACGGCTTTGTCCATTACAACAGCATTCATTCCAACCAGACAATTTCTACCGATATGCCCGGAATGAATAATGGCTCCATGACCGATGTGGGCAGATTCTTCCAAAATCGTTTCAATCCCCGGAAAAACGTGAAGTGTACAGTTTTCCTGGACATTGGCACCATCTTTCACAATAATTTTACCCCAGTCGCCGCGAATAACCGCATTCGGACCGATATAAACTTCTTCACCGATTTCCACATTTCCAATAATCACCGCCTGCGGATGAACGTAAGCGGAAGGTTTGATGATGGGACGAATTCCGTGATATGAGTAAATATTCATAATTATAATTTGAAAATTAGCTTTTGATACATAAATTTTATTTGTGCTTTCTTAATAAATTTTAATCAGTGACTGAAAGTTTTAAATAATATATCTCATCTTTACTTTCAAAAATAAATTCATCATAATCTGATGCATAATAGCTTTTCAAATTCTGATATTCTATTTCATAAATTTGTATTGGATCTATTGTTTGAAGTAAAAGATCAACAAAATCTTCAATCCATTCTCTTTTCCACTCATCAAAGTATAAAGAAAAATTATTTCCTATATCAGATAAATGATATTCACTTTCATCTTGATAGAAATAAAACCATTTATCATGCAATAGTTTAAAGAAAAATTTAAACGCGTCCTTCGAACTTATTTTTTCTAATGTATAACTATCACTAATATTTTCAACTTTATTTTCTATAGATTCTACAATAGTATTTAATTTAGGTATAGTACTTAACTCAAAATTATAACCGTGGTCGGTTTTATCATTGAATTAGCTACTGTTTCAAGTCTCCCAACAATAATTCCATAATTAAATATTCTTTGTTCCTTTTCAGTTAGACCTTTCATTGTCGTTATTTATAGAAAATATGTGTGTATCAAATTCTTAAATTGATTTAAACTTTTTCAATCACCATTGCATAACCTTGTCCGACACCGATACAAAGTGTACACAACGCATATTTTTTATTTTGTTTTTGAAGTTCCAAAGCAGCAGAACCGATAATTCTCGCTCCTGAAACGCCAAGTGGATGTCCGATTGCAATGGCTCCTCCGTTTGGATTGATTCTTGAGTCGTCATCTTTTAAACCTAAACTTCTGGTTACCGCTAAAGACTGAGCAGCAAAAGCCTCGTTTAACTCAATAACATCCATGTCATCCAATGAAAGATTTAATCTTTTCAATAGTTTCTGAATTGCTTCAACAGGCCCGATTCCCATAATTCTTGGCTCGACACCGGCAACTGATGATCCTAATATTTTTGCTTTTGGCTTCAAACCGTATTTTTTTACGGCTTCTTCGCTTGCTAAAATTAAAGCAGCCGCACCGTCATTCATTCCTGAAGCATTTCCGGCAGTTACTGTTCCGCCTTCTTTTTTGAAAGCAGGACGAAGTTTTCCTAAACCTTCCATAGAAGAACTTGGCTTGATGAATTCGTCAGTATCAAAGATTTTCGGTTCACCTTTTCTCTGTGGAATTTCAACTTGTACAATTTCCTCTGCCAGTCTTCCGCTTTCCTGAGCTTTAGTCGCTTTTTGTTGTGACCAAAGTGCAAATTTATCCTGATCTTCTCGGCTGATGTTGTGCATTTCTGCTAAATTTTCAGCGGTGTCGCCCATCGCATCTACACCGTACATTGCTTTCATTTTAGGATTCACAAACCTCCATCCGAAAGTCGTATCAAACATCTGGCTGTCTCTTCCGAAAGCCGTACTTGGTTTTGACATCACATAAGGCGAACGCGTCATGTGCTCTACTCCACCTGCAATATAAATTTCACCTTCTCCTGCTGCAATCGAACGGAAAGCGTTTGCCACGGCTGACATTCCGGAAGCACACAATCTGTTTACCGTTTCACCTCCGATTTTGTACGGAAGTCCGGCCAATAAAAGTCCCATTCTTGCGACGTTTCTGTTATCTTCGCCCGCCTGATTGGCACATCCGAAAATAACATCCTCGATTTCTTCAACTGGAACTTCAGGGTTTCTTGCTACGATTTCCTTAAGGACAACCGCCGCCAAATCATCGGCACGAACTTCTGAAAGACCTCCACTTAGTTTTGAAATAGGAGTTCTAATGTAATCTATGATGTATACGTTGTTCATTTTTTATTAGATTTTAGATAATAGATTTCAGACAACAGACATTTTCAAATCTAATATCTGACATCTGATGTCTTTTATCTTAATTTATAATTCTGTTACTTTTTTTCCGATTTTATATACTGTTCCCACGAATTTCGCAACCAATTCTTTGTTCTGATTGGTAATGTTAATGTCGTAGATTGCTGTTTTTCTTGTATTGTTGACCAAAACACTTTCAGCTCTGAAAATATCGCCTTCTCTTCCTGCTTTAGTGAAGTTGATTGTTACACTTAAAGCCACTGCGGCGTTTCCGTCGTTGTTTGATGAAAATGCAAATGCTGAATCTGCAAATGCAAACGTTACTCCACCATGAACCGTTCCCAATCCGTTGAGCATTTGTTTGATGATTTCCATTTCAATCAAAGAATAATTTTCTTTAATGTCGATGATTTTTATTCCTAAAAATTGGGAGAAATAATCTTTCTCCATCATGTAATCTACAACCTGTCTTGGATTCATAATTCTAATTTAATAATCATCAGCAATCAAATAAAGACTAGTTTCATTTTTGATGATTGACTTACATATTTTTATTACTTCATTATATTCTTTTCCGAATAAATTTTCATCAACATTACTCTTATTGCCTTTGAGATAACAGTAAAAACCTTCGATATCAGCAATTAATTCCTCATTTCTTGAAGCCCATGCATTCTCTTTAAAATCTCTGGAATATTTATATTTATAGATTGTACTTTCTGGTATTTGACTTAGGTAATCATTACTTAAATTCATTATTAAATCAAAAGCATTTGTAGCTAAAAGTAATTCATAAACTATATTATTATGAGAATCTCTTTCTCTTAATACAACTTCTCCCAACCCGAAAGCAAAATGTTTTTGCCAATCGGATAACAAATCTATTCTAAGAATTTTCTTATCCAACTAAATAAGTTTTCTCAATAAAGGACTTTGTCTGTATCTTTCTTCCTGATATTCTTCGTAAAGATTCTGCAGTGTTTCGGAGATTTTGGTATAACCGATTTCTTTCCCCCAAGCCAATAGTCCTTTTGGATAGTTTACGCCTTTTTGCATTGCAAGTTCTAGATCTTCATCAGAAGCAATTCCTAATCTTTTTGCTTCAACCGCTTCGTTAATCAACATTGAAATGATTCTTAAAAATATTTGTTGATAAAGAGCATCATCTTTTACAGGTTCTGGTTTTACATCACCTTCAGCATAATCATAGAAGCCTTTTCCGGTTTTTCTGCCATGAAGTTTTGCTTCAGACATTCTTTGTTGGAGAAGAGATGGTTTATATTTCGGATCGTAGAAATATTCGTTGTAAACTGTTTTGGTTACGGAGAAATTAACATCAACACCAATTAAATCCATTAATTCAAAAGGTCCCATTTTGAAGTTTCCGATTGTTTTCATGGCATCATCAACCTGCTCAACCGTTGCAATATTTTCTTCAACAATTCTCAAACCTTCCCCGTAGTATGGACGGGCAATTCTGTTAACGATAAATCCAGGAATGTCTTTGGCAATCACAGGAACTTTGCCCCAATCTTTCATGAGACTGTACATTTTCTCGGCTAAAGATTTTTCGGTCAGTAAAGATGGAATGATTTCTACCAAAGGCATCAAAGGAGCCGGATTGAAAAAGTGAATTCCAATGAAACGCTCCGGTTTTTGTAATTCTGCACCGAGAGAAGTGATGGAAATTGATGATGTATTGGAAGCAATCACACAGCTTTCTGAAACATGTTTCTCTAATTCTGTGAAAACTTTGGTCTTGATTTCTTTATTTTCGATGATGGCTTCGATGACCAATTCGCAATCTTTGAAGTCCTTCAATTCTGTAGCGATGGAAATATTAGATAGAATTTCGACCATTTTCTCTGACGAAATTTTCTGTTTATCCACCAATTTGGTCAATGTTTTTTCCAAACCTACGGTTGCCGTTTCTACTTGTTTTGCGTTAGCGTCATAAACCCAAACTTTGCATCCGTTCGTTGCGGCTACTTGTGCGATGCCAATTCCCATCGTTCCAGCACCGATAATTCCTATATTTTTCATTATTTATAGATGTTAGAAGCCAGAAGTTAGAAGCCAGACTTTTGCTAATTTCTAACCTCTAATTTCTAAATTCTATAATTTTATTTTCCTTTATATTCAGGCTTTCTTTTCTCTAAAAAGGCTTGTACACCTTCTTTGAAATCTTCAGTTTCAGCGGCTTCTTGTTGTAAATCTCCTTCAAGTTCCAATTGATCTTTCAATGAATTATTATAAGAAGCGGCGAAAGCTTTTTTGGTTAATTTTAAACCTACTGTCGGCATATTGGAAACTTTTTCTAAGATTTCCATGGATTTTGAATTGAATTCTTCCTCAGTGAAAACTTCAGCCACCAAACCATATGATTTTGATTCTTCAGCAGATAGTTTTTTTCCGGTAAAAGCTAAATAATTTGCCAATTGTCTTCCCAATAATTTTGGCAAGAAATATGTTCCTCCCGTATCAGGAATTAAACCGATATTAGAGAATGCCTGAGCAAAATATGCTTTATTAGAAGCTAAAACGAAATCACAAATCAATGCCAACATTGCTCCGGCTCCTACTGCAGGACCATTAACCAAAGCAATTACTGGTTTTTTGCAACGTGTAATTTCAAGCACCAAAGGATTGTAATAATCGGTTACAATTCTTCTGATGATATCATCATCGTGATGGTCATTACCTTGTACAAAGGCATCATCCAGATTTTGACCAGAACAAAAAGCCCTTCCTCTACCAGAAATCGCCACGCATCTTACCGTAGGATCATCGCTACACTCTTTAATGAAATCTTTTAAATCTCCTAAAGACGGCTTTGTAAGCGCATTCATAGTATCAGGCTGATTGAGGTAAGCGATTTTTAGTTTACCATCAAAATGTGATTCAATATCAAGTTGTGTGTACATGGCTTTATATTTTTATAAGGTTTTAATAATACTCTAATTTACTATTAATTCATCGGTTGCTGAAATTAATTGTGATGTGAATTATCATATTGCTAAAAATCTTTTTTAATTAATGACATTTAAAATAGTCGAAAGGCTCTAAACAGTCTAAACATTGGTAAGAAGCCTTACACAAAGTAGACCCAAATCTGCTGATTTGCTTAGAGTTCATAGAACCACAACGCGGACATTTTTTCGGTTTTCCAATGTGATGTTCATCTGCTCCTTTTTCGGGAGGTGAAATTCCGTAAACACGTAGTTTTTCTCTAGCTTCATCGGTCAGCCAGTCTGTTGTCCAGATAGGAAACATTTTGGTAACAACTTTAGCATCCCATCCGTTTTCCTTCATGATTTTGATGATATCTTCCTCAATGGTAAACATGGCGGGACAGGCAGAATAAGTTGGCGTAATCGTTACTTCACAAGAATTGTCGCTAGTAACTTTCGCTTCTCTCACAATGCCCAATTCCACGATATTGATTACCGGAATTTCCGGATCGGGAACTAATTCTAATATTTCTAAAGGATTTTTCAATCTTCTTTTATCTGATTTTTTTTAAACGCAAAGTGCGCTAAGTTTTTTTTGACTACTAACTGTTTTTAAGTTCCTAAAGGCGTTTCGCTCAACAAAGTCTATAAAGATTAAATTCAAAGGTAATTTTAGTTTCAAAAAATTTACCACGTGCAACCTGGATACGCTCTCTGCATATACTGCAACTCACAAAGAATATATCCGAAGTATTCTGTGTGATATCCTGTTCTTGATTTTGGCTGCATAAAAGGATTTGTTGGATATTCTAAACCGAAATCTGCAAAATCTTTTTGTGTAATAGAAAGGAAATCTTCATAAAGAGCATCAACATTTGGAGCGATATTTAAAGCAATTAAATGATCTTCTCCTTCTGTTTTTGCAAATAAACCTTTCGTGTACTCCCAGATATTTTCGATGCTTCTTTCCAAACGCATTTTACTTTCTTTAGTTCCCTGTCCGAAAATTTTCATCCAGGAAGCAGCGTGAGTGTAGTGATATCTTACTTCTTTCAAAGATTTTTGAGCAATGGCTGAAAGTTCTTCATTTTCAGAGCTTGACAATGCTTCATACATTAATTTCTGGTACACAGAAAAAACATATACTTTCAAAATGGTCTGAGCGTAATCTTCGTTGGGAAGTTCTGTCCAATGTGCATTCAGATATTCGTGCTCGTATCTCAGGAAAGCCAAATCGTCTTCACTTTTCCCGTTATCGGCAACTCTCGAAGCGTAAACGTAAAAGTTATTCGCCTGACCAAGCTCATCCAAAGCAATGTTTGTCAAAGCAATATCTTCCTCTAAGTAAGGACCTTCACCGCACCACGCAGACAATCTTTGTCCCATGATGAAACTGTCATCAGCAAACTTTAATAAATAATTATATAATGGATTCATTTTTTATAGAAATTAGAGGTTAGAAATTAGAAATTAGACTAAATTCTAGAATCTAACTTCTAACTTCTTTATTACATATTTTTCACATCGTTAGGAATATTGTAGAACGTCGGGTGACGGTACAGTTTGTCATCAGCAGGATCGAAGAATGCTTCTTTATCCACTCCTTCCGAAGTCACAATATATTTGCTTGGAACAACCCAAACAGAAGTTCCCTCTTTTCTTCTTGTATAAACGTCTCTTGCGTTCTGCAAAGCCATTTCTGCTGTTGGTGCCTGTACAATTCCAACGTGTTTGTGAGATAATCCCGGTTTAGTCTGAATAAACACTTCCCACATATCTAAATTTGCCATAGTCAAATTTTAATTTTTATCTAGATTTTATTAGTTTTAAAACATTAAGAGTAATTAAGTTGTTAAGAATATTAAGTTTAGCTTCGCTTTAAGTTTAAAAATCCTAATGATTCTATCTTAATTAAACTTAACTTCTAAACAAAATCTTAATGGTTAAAACATTTCAGTTTGATTTTAAATATTAGTTTACCTTTTCGTTTTGCTTATCAGCAAAAGCTTTCGCCGCTTCTTTTACCCAAAGATTTTCCTGTTGTGCTTTTACTTTAGTCTGCAGTCTTTTTTTGTTTGCAGGGCCGTTTCCTTTTAAGATTTCCATGAATTCATCCCAGGGAAGTTCTCCGAAATCGTAATGTTGTCTTTCTTCATTCCATTTCAAATCTTTATCCGGAACGGTTAATCCTAAAAATTCGGCCTGAGAAACGGTAACGTCGATAAATCTCTGACGTAGACTGTCATTACTTTCTCTTTTCACTCTGTAGTTCATAGAGATTTTAGAGTTGGGCGAACTGTCGTCATTGGGACCAAACATCATTAAAGCCGGCCACCAGAAACGGTTTAACGAAGCCTGAGCCATTTCTTTCTGCTGTTTTGTACCACGGCAAAGTGCCATCAAGATCTCATAACCCTGTCTTTGGTGGAAAGATTCTTCTTTACAGATTTTTACCATCGCTCTTGAGTAAGGACCGTAAGAATTCCCCATCAACATGACCTGATTCATAATCGCAGCACCATCAACCAACCAACCGATTGCGCCAATGTCTGCCCAGCTCAACGTTGGATAATTGAAAATACTTGAGTATTTCGCTTTTCCTTCCAACATATCTTCGTAAGTGGCATCTCTGTCGGCTCTAACGGTTCCGTTTCCTAAAGTTTCGGTAGCAGAATAAAGGTATAAACCATGACCTGCTTCATCCTGAACTTTAGCTAACAAAGCCATTTTTCTTCTCAAAGAAGGTGCTCTTGAAACCCAGTTCGCTTCTGGCAACATCCCGACAATCTCAGAATGCGCGTGCTGTGAAATCTGGCGAACCAATAATTTTCTGTAATCATCGGGCATTACATCTTTTGGTTCTACTTTATTTTCATCGTGTACGTATTGTACAAATTTTTCTAAGTCCATAATTTTTTCAATTTAGCAATGTGTTAATAATTTAACAATGTACCAATTTAACAGTTTACCAATGAAATGCTTCGGCAAGCTCAGCAAGACAAATTGATTGTTACATTTTTACATTGGTAGATTGCTACATTAGTTAATTATACATCATAATTTAGCATCACCACGTTCGTAGTCGGATGACACTGGCAAGTCAGAACAAAACCTCTGGCTACTTCGTCTTCGGTAAGTGCGAAATTTTTCTCCATGAAAACTTCTCCTTCGAGAACTTCCGCTTTACAAGTACAACAAACTCCACCTTTACATGCGAAAGGCACAGGAAGATTGTCTTTCAATGCTTTATCTAAGATACTCTCTTTTTTTGAATTCAAATGGAACGAATATTCATCATCATCGATAATCACCGTCACCATACTTTCAATATTCGCTATTGCCTTGAATTCATCACTCATTTCCGCAGAATCTTCTTCGTCCGGAGCCGAGAAATATTCAAACAAAACCTGAATCGCAGGAACTTTTTTATCTTTCTTTAAATAATCAGAAATCCCTTTAATCATTTCTGAAGGTCCGCAAATGAAAAATGTAGATTCTTTAACATCGATATCTGCATATCTTTCAAATAATAAATCTAATTTTTCAGGAGAAATTCTTCCTTCAAAAATCGGATCTTCATGCTGCTCACGGCTTACTAAATAAACAACTTTCAGTCTTCCGTTAAAAGTCTCAACCAATTTATCGATCTCAGCCTTTTTCATCACATGATTCATGCTTCTGTTGCTATAGAACAGATAAGCGTTTGAATTCGGCTCCTGGTAAAGACTTTCTTTGATATTTGATAACACCGGAGAAATTCCGCTTCCTGCCGCCAAACCAACGTAAGTTTTTACGTTTGTCGGGTGATAAGATGTATTAAAGCCGCCCATCGGAGGCATCACTTCAAGAACTTCATCCATATGAAGATGCTCGTTGAAATATCCTGAAACTTTTCCACCTTCTAAAAGCTTAACTAATACTTCCAGCGTGTTGCTTTTTTCGCTCGGCGCATTGCAGATAGAATAAGAACGGCGCTCTTCATTACCGTTAACAATAAGTTTAAAATTCAGATACTGCCCCTGTTTGAACCTGAATTTATCCTTCAGCTCCTCAGGAATTTCCAATGCTACATTCACGGCATCATTGGTATCTTTTTGAACTTTTACAGTTTTTAATTTATAAAATGAATTCATTTTGTCTTTAGTATTCTGTTAATTTTTCCACCTTCGCATTTTGGTAAGCTGTCCTGAGCATGAATTTTGACTTTCGTGGTAATCCCTACTCTCTTTTTTATTTCGTTTTCGATGCTTTTCCCAAAATTTCCTGCGAAAATAAGATATTCATCTGAATTTATATTTAAATTTTCTTCGGCTACCAATTCATCATCAATTTCGACGTCGATATCCAGTGCTACACACATCTGTTCTTTTTCAATTGGTGTCAGATAATAATTCGGAACTACACCTTTCACATGAGAAAAAGCTTCCTCAATCTGACTTGGATAGACATTTACACCTCTTACAATCAGCATATCATCGGCTCTTCCAAGAATTGGTTTCATTTTAACCATGGTTCTTTTGGCATTTTCATCGTAGTATAAACTTGTAATATCGTTCGTCCAATAACGAAGAAGCGGCATTGCCTTTTTAGTTAAAGTTGTAATTACCAAAACGCCTTCTTCACCATAAGGAAGCGGTTCTTTGGTAACCGGATCTAAAATTTCAGGATAAAAATGATCTTCCCAAATGTAAGATCCGCCTTTCTCCTCAAAATCTTCCATCGAAACTCCGGGACCGATAATCTCACTTAAACCATAAATATTGGTTGCATGAACGCCCAATCTTTCTTCGATGTGATGTCTGATAATTTCCGTCCAAGGTTCTGAACCTAGAACGGCGTATTTTAAACTGATCTCGTCTGCAGAAATTCCTCTTTTTGCAAATTCGTCAGCGATGGTTAAAGCGTAAGAAGGCGAACAGCAAAGAACTTCCGGTTGAAAATCGATGATCAGATCAACCTGTCTTGAAGTCATCCCTCCTGAAATTGGAAGAACGCTCATCCCTAATTTTTCTGCGCCATAATGAAGTCCGAGTCCACCGGTGAAAATTCCGTAACCGTAAGCGTTGTGCAATTGCATTCCGGGTCTTGCTCCAGCTGCATTCAAAGATCTTGCAACGACTTCGCTGAAGAGATCTACATCTTCTCCAGTATAACCAACAACGGTCGGTTTTCCTGTTGTTCCGCTTGAACAGTGAATTCTCTGAAGCTCATTCTTGGGAACGGTAAACAATCCGAAAGGGTAATTATCCCTTAAATCCTGTTTGTAAGTAATCGGAAGTTTAGCAATATCTTCAATTGACCTTATATCATTTTTAGATATTCCCATTTCGTCAAATTTTCCTCTGTAGAAATCTGACTTTTCCTCAAGATAACCAACCAAATCACTCAATCGCTCAGATTGAAGCTGTCTCAATTGGTCGAGTTTTAAATATTCAACTGAAAAACCCATAAAACTAACTAACATTTGTTAGGTAAAATTAAAAATAAAATTTAAGCTGACAAAAAAAATACTGATATTTATCATATTTTGAATGATTCTAAATAGTTTCGATTTACAATCTAAATTACTCAATGCTTGAATATTGTATCATCCCTAATTTAAATAGTAAAGATTTTAAAATAGCTCGAAAACTTGATTCCAACATGCTCAGTTATATTTAAGAAGTTTAACATTTTTAGTTAATTGGAAAGACTTAACTTTTTAACAACATAAAATCAATAATTTAATTTGAGAACGAAACGATTACAAGAAATCTGTAAAATTGGTAGATGATTCTGTTATTTATATAAGTGATATTTGAGTAAAAGAACCGATTTTTGTACTAAGAAAAATAAATCAAAATTAATATGAATACATTTTCAGTAAAAGCTTTTGGAGCAGAATCTAAAACTGCCGATTTAGCAGAAATGAATATTGAAAGAAGAGAAGTAACCGCAAATGATATAGAAATTGAAATTCTTTATTGCGGAGTTTGCCATTCTGATCTTCATACAGCAAGAAATGATTGGGGCGGAACAAAATACCCATCAGTTCCCGGACATGAAATCATCGGAAAAATTACAAAAGTTGGAAGCGATGTTTCTAAATTTAAAGTTGGAGATTTAGCTGGAGTTGGTTGTATCGTTGATTCTTGCGGAACTTGTGACAGTTGCAAACAAGATCTTGAACAATACTGTTTGGAAGGATTTGTCGGAACTTATAATGGAAAAGATGAGCATTTAGGTGGTTATACTTTTGGAGGATATTCTCAGAAAGTGGTAGTAAATGCAGATTATGGCTTAAAAATTCCGAAAAACCTAGATTTGGCAGCAGTTGCACCGCTTCTTTGTGCAGGAATCACAACTTGGTCGCCTTTGAAACACTGGAACGTCGGTGCAAATTCTAAAGTTGCCGTTGTTGGTTTAGGAGGATTGGGACATATGGCAATTAAATTAGCAAAAGGTTTGGGCGCTGAAGTTACTTTATTTTCAAGAACTCCGGGAAAAACTGAAGATGCAAAGAAATTAGGAGCTGATCACGTTGTAATTTCTACAGATAATTCTCAAATGGATTCTGTAAAAGGTAAGTTCGATTTAATTATCGACACTGTTCCTTACGATCATGATGTAAATCCTTACATTTCGACTCTAAATATTAATGGAACTCACGTTTTGGTAGGATTTATCGGAAAAATGGAAGATGCTTTATTTACTCCACCGATGATTATGGGAAGAAGATCAGTTGCAGGCTCTGTGATTGGAGGGATTGCCGAAACTCAGGAAATGCTTGATTTTTGTGGCGAACATAATATTGTTTCTGAAATTGAAATCATCAAAATGCAAGATATCAACGAAGCGTATAAAAGAATGTTGAAAAGTGATGTGAGATACAGATTTGTGATTGATATGCAGTCTTTGTAATTGCTTACTTTTAAAATAATTGAGACTCTTCATTTTTTGGAGAGTCTTTTTTTTGTTTTCTTATCGCAAAGGGAGACAAAGTTTTTTTAAAGAAATCGTGTTTTAAAGAAAAACAAAGGCATTTCATTTAAGAAAGAAATACAATTATTTTAATTTTCAAAATAGGCTAAAGCTTATTAATATTTGATAAATTTTTATATTTCACATGAATATTTACCCTTCCATCTCTTTAAAAGCCCATTCTGCCATTGCATGAATAACGGGAATTAAACCTTTTCCAGACTCGCTTAAATTATACGTTACGTGAGGAGGAACAACAGGTTTTGCAGTTCTTATCACCAATCCATCATTTTCCAATTGTTTTAAATTTTGAATGAGCATTTTTTCTGTCACAGCAGGAATTGCACGCTTCAATTCACTATATCTTTTGTCACTTGTTGAAAGATGATACAAGATAATAGGTTTCCAGTAGCCTCCGATTTTCTCCATCACATAAGTTACCGGACAAAGTTCGAGTGCATATTTTTTGTTCTGCTGAATTGTTGATGCTTCTTTAATAGCTGTCATAATACATACTTTAGGGTAAGTACTTGTATAAAAGTAAGTACAAATATACCTTTGTTCTCAGAAATAAAAAAATATTTACAAACAATAAAAAATTATTATGAAAATTGTAATCACTGGTTCACTAGGAAATGTAGCAAAACCTCTTGCTCAACAATTAATCGATGAAGGACATGACATTACCATAATCAGCAGTAATGATTCTAAGGGAAATGAAATTGAAGCTTTGGGTGCAAAACCAGCAATCGGTTCTATCACAGATTTAGATTTCTTAATTAAAACTTTTGAAGGAATTGATGCCGCATTTTTGATGACTCCTCCGAATATGGGCGGAACTAATATTGTAGAAAATACAATCAATGCGGGTAAAAATTATGTCGAAGCAATTAAACAAAGTGGAGTTAAGAAAATTGTGATGTTAAGCAGCATCGGAGTAGAATCTCCTGTTGAAAACGGACCCATAAAAAGTCTACACTTCATCGAAAAATTCTACAACGAATTGGAACATACGTCCGTAACTTTTTTAAGAGCAGGATATTTTTATCTGAATTTCTTTAATGATATTCCATTAATTAAAAATGCCGGAATTATTGGAGCTAATTTCCCTGAAACAGCAACTATTCCGTTAGTTCATCCGACTGATATTGCAAAAGCTGCTGCAAAAGAATTAACTAAGAATTTTGATGGAAAAAATGTAAGATATATTGTAAGTGATGTGCGTTCTGCATCAGATTTTGCTAAAGTTTTTGGAAATGCGATTGGAAAACCAGAACTTCCGTGGGTTGAATTTAAAGATGAAGATTCTTTAAACGGAATGCTTCAAGCCGGACTTCCACAGGAAATGGCAGAATTATATACTGAAATGGGATTGGGAATAAGAAAAGGTGTTGTTCAGAAAGATTTTATTGAGCATGGTTCTGTTGTGAATGGAGAAGTTAAGTTAGAGAATTTTGCGAAAGAATTTGCCGATAAATTTAATTCTTAATTTATCTTTTTTGTCAGTAAACAGTTTCGGCGAGCCAAAGGCTCGCCGAAACTGTTTACTGACATATCAATTTTGTTGATAGGATTA
>NZ_JAOVZW010000024.1 GCF_026460885.1 Chryseobacterium formosum | reverse complement strand
AAAAAAATAAATAAAAAAAAAAAATTAAAACACAAAACCACACCCCCCCCCCCCCCCCGCCCCCCCGAAACTGTTTACTGACATATCAATTTTGTTGATAGGATTATCCTATTCTTCAGTAAGTCGTCACTTTGTGACTCTTTAAATTATTTCTTTAATGTTTTTTTCAAAACCTTTAATTTTCCGTCAATAGGCTCTGTGATCTTTAAACCTAAAATTTCAGCAACCATAGGATAAACATTGATATTTTCAAACTCATCAATCACCAAATTATCTTTAAATTCCGATCCCCAAGCTAAAAATGTAGCTTTCATTTCGGGCACGATTCTCGGATTATAACCATGTTTTCCAATGGAAGTTTTTCCTCCTTTTTCTAAAAATATTTTTGGAGCTTTTGGAATTAATAAAATTTGCCCGATTCTGTTATATTTATCGTCTTTAGTTCCAAAGTGAAGATATTTTGGAAGCTTCTTATCTAGATAGACTTCATAATCATCGGTTTTATTGGCTTTTAATTCTTTATAAACTTTTTTAACCTCATCAGAATTTTTCACATAAACTCTTAATAATGTCTGAGAATTATAAAGATCAAATCTATTTTTGTCTAAAAGGATTTCAGGGAAATCAAGAGGATTTCCACCATCCACTTTTATCATTCCGTGATCTGAAACAAAGATGAAATTGACATTTTTCAAACCTAAATCATTTACTTTCTGAACCAATTCACCGATTGCGTTATCAACCAGATGAACAGCTTTTTCAGTTTCTTTTGTATCCGGTCCGAAATGATGACCGCTTCCGTCAACTTCAGGAAAGTACAGTGAAATAAAATGTGGTCTTTTATTTTCAGGAAGTTTTAACCAATTAATCACTTTATTAACTTTCTCAGAAGGAGAAAATTTTTCATGATAAGGATAATAATAAGTGGGTCTTTTCCCACCTGCATCGCTTCCGGAACCCACCCATTGCAAAGAAGCACTGATTATATTTTGTTTTTCAGCTAAAGCCCAAAGCGGAGTTCCACCATACCAAGTTCCATCTTCCACGATTTCCTTTTTGTTCATGGCGTAATTTTTTTTCAATTTATAATCGTAGAAAAAATTATCAATTAAACCATGGTGAGAAGGATATAAACCTGTAACTAAAGTCCAATGATTAGGAAATGTAATACTCGGATAACTTGGAATCATCTCTTTTGCCTGAACTCCATGACTTGAATATTTCAAAAGATTTTCAGCGTTGTATTTTTTAGCATAATCATATCTGAAACCATCTGTGGAAATCATTATCACATAAGGTTTCTGCATTGCTTCTGCATCATTAAATCGATTGGGTATGATAATTTGTGCGGTATCAATCTTAGTAGTTTGAGCAAAAATGGTAGTCAAAGAAAAAATCAAGAGCAATAACGGAAATCTTCGCAGCATTATTTAAAATTTTCAACAAAGTTACTTTCCGTTTTTATGAAAGAAAAGTTTTATGGATTAAAATAATTTTAAATATCATTTCTGATTTTCAAGCATTTTAAAATTTCCTCCTGATTTAATAAAAAAGTGTTCATTCGTTTTATGAACACTTTTCACTTATTAAAATTCAACTGAATTTGTTTCTAATTTATTAATTTTTCTTTGCTTAATAATCTGATAAACAGAACCTGCAATAAAAAGTATAAAAATAATGAGCAAGGTCTTACCAATCAGAGGATCATTAATATCTTTTGCTAAAGGGTGCCCAATCGGAACTCTTGTAAGCGTTTCATTGACGGTAGGAAGCATTGACAAAAGAAAACTGAAAGCCATGAGAAAATTTTCAAAATAGCGAGCCTTATTATTTCCTTCTTTTTTGGTGTGAAGGAAAAATGCAGCCGTTACAAGGATTAAAATGATTAATGAAAGTACATGTCCTGCATTAAAACCACCATGTTTAGAAATCCCTAAAGCCGTAAGCGAAGTAATGATGGTAAAATAAAAATATAGCTTACCCGTAATATGCTTCAAATTAATTTTACCGTATCTGATAAATGATATTAAAGCCGATAGAATGGCAACAACGCCGATAATGGTGTGGAAAATTCCCAAATTTGATAGTCCCATTTTAATATTTTTTTGTTTTAAAATTGCTTGTTATGATTAACACTACAAAATTGCAACAGATTCAAAAAAAGGACTTTGCAAATCAGCTCAATTATTTATCATTTTGGTTCAAACGGTATTTTGTGGGCGAAATATTATATTTTTCGGTGAAACTTCTGGTGAAATTGGCGAGATCATTGAATCCGCATTCAAAGGCAATTTCAGAGATACGTTCATCAGAAACCGAAAGTAATTCGGCAGCTTTTTCAAGCTTTTTGGTCTTCATATAATTCGCGGGAGTATCGTTGTACAGCTTTGCAAATTCTCGTTTGAAAGAAGAGACACTAAGATTATTATGCTGCGCAAGTTCTTCAATCGTTAACTGGGAAAACAAATGAGCTTCAATAATTTGTTTAAAAGTATAAGTAGTCGGCGAAAAAAGCTGTGATAATATAACTTGTATAGCTTCCACATTGCTTGTCTGCGAAAGTAAAAGTATAATTTCCTTCAATTTTAAAACTAAAATATCTTCATTGACCAAAGAGGGATTTTCAAAATAAAACAGCAGTCCTTCAATATATTTTTGAATTAAAAAATCGTTGTTAATCTTTTCAATTGATTTATTCGAAACTATATTTTTTTGTGATTTAAGCAATAAAGGCAATTCTTTATCATAAATTTTCTTGAGTATATCAGGATGAAAATTAATAATTACAATTTCATTCTTGCTTTCTAAATTTTCATTACTTATTTGCTTATCGGAGTTTATACAATTTTGGAATAACGAATGTTTTCCGGGAAGATTTATTTTTTCGTCGTCTAGTCTGTATTGCATTTCACCTTCTAACATATATAAAAAACAGGCATTATCTGTAATATGAAAATCAAATTTAAATGGTGATTTTAAAACCAATTTATGCAATAAAGGCTTTCCAAATAAGTCGTATTTTTTATGGTCAATTATCATAATGCTTATACTTTGATATCATTTCTATCTTGCAGGTTTCGTATTGGAAAATGTTTATAAAGTTATTCAAATACTTTTAAAATAATATCTGAATAATTAAAAAAAATCCCGAAAACCTTACGATTTTCAGGATTTTGATAGCTTGGATATAATTTCTATTCAAACTTATTCTTTAATCAATTGCTGATAAGCTGTAGAACCGTCTTTCAAAGTAATTTCAAAATAATAATTTCCGGATTTTAAGTCAGAAACACTGATGTTTTCTCCTTCCATTTTTACTGATTTCACTTTTCTTCCTGTAGATTCATAAATATCAACAGATTTAATTTTATCTGCATTTTTAAAACTAACCGTTTCTTTTGCAGGATTTGGATATAAAGAAACTTTCTTATTTTCCATTGCTAAGTCTGATGTTCCCAACAAAGCTGACCTCGTTAAAATTGCATAACCACGATTACTTCCTCCGTGATAATTACCTGCTAAAGTTGTATTTGGTCCTTTTGCAAAGAAAATATTCACCGTACTATTGGTATTTGTAAAAGCTGTATCTCCACTTCCGCCTGCAAGAGATCTTGTAGCAACAATTGTTCTCGTTCCGGAAGCAACAGTATTAGAAGTAATCGTCCAATCCTGTGTTGTATCTGCATTTGGTGTAGAACCTACTCCTGCAAAAGTATAATCTAAATTTGTATTGGTTGTAGAAAGTGAATTATAAATAAATCCATCTACACCGCTTCCCATTCCTCCTGAAGAACCTGTTCCACCAAATCCGATTCCTAAATAAGAAGTATCTGCACCGGTAAGAGTTAAGGTTGCTAAAGTTGCAGAAGTATCTAATTTTACAGTCATTCCGGTAGATCCGAGATTCACTGTGCCTGTTGTAAACTGTGCCATTGCAAAATTTGCAAATACCACGCTTAAAGCTAATAAAACTTTTTTCATTTTAATTTTTTAATAAGTTGATAATGTCTTTATTGTTTGTCTGTAAAGCGTATTCAAAAGGAGTCATTCCCTGTGAATCTTTAATTGATTTATCGGCTTTATGTGCCAATAATAATTCTACCAATTCTGTATTTCCGAATTTTACCGCCCAAAACAAAGGTGTTGAACCTGTAGAATCTACGATATTCGGATTGGCTTTTTTATTTAATAACTGTTCTACCAAATCTCTGTTATATTTCACGGCAAGACCTGCAAGAGCAGTTCCTTCGCTACTTTTATAATTCACATCTTTTACATTGTCGATTAGAAATTTAGCCACTTCCATATTACTTCTGTAACAAGCTAAAATTAATGGCGTAAAACCACTTTCATTGGTTTGGTTAATAATATCCGGGTTCTGTTTCATCAGTTCTTTTACTTCAGCTACAGTTCCGCTTCTTGCAATATCAAAAATAGATTTTGCCTTTTCCTGAGCCGACATTATTGTAAAACCCAGAATAAGATTTAGAATAAAAAATATCTTTTTCATGTGTAAGTAGATATTTATTGTTTTATTTATAATTGGTTATCGCTTCTTCTTCAGTATTTAAATCTGAAAATCATAGCAATTTCATTATTTCGAAAGTATATAATTGTACTCAACATTTACATTTTCAGCGACTTTTTTCATTACCATTTTAGGAATAGTAACTTTAAAATCTGCCGGTCTTGCTACAAAAGTTCCCTGCATATAAATTTTCCCGTCTTTAGTATAGATTGTGGCTGTAGAATTGACCGCTTTGTCTACTCCGTGAAAATTTAAAGTTCCCTGAACTGAATACTTTTGAGGTGAAGCCGTAAGTTTCGCTTTATCAAAATTTACAATCTTACCTTTAAAAGTGGTCTTAGGATACTTTGCAGTTTCAGCATAATTTTCATTAAAATGCTCTTCCATTAATTTTACTTTAAAATGAAAGTTTTTAACTACCGAAACAGAGGCAAAATCTCCGTTATCCGCATTAATAATGGCAACATTGCCGTCATCCTGAGCAAAAACATCTTCAAATAAAGGCACCGACGCTTCAAACGTTACTTTACCCGTTTTAGTAGAATATTTCTGAGCCGAAACCATGTTTACAAAACCTAAGGTGACGATTAATAATACAAGATTTTTCATATTAATTCTTTTAATTTTCAGAAAGTCCATCGGCTTTCCATTTTGTGATAATTGTGATTTGAGAAGGTGATAAACTTCCGCCTTGAGGCATTTTCAGAGGATCTCCGGTTGGCCTGCTGATTCGGTTGATGATATTGTCAATATTATTTTTAACCTGAGAATAATTATTCCAAGGTTGAAACGAAGCTGAACCTCCCGCTGAATGACAGCTGATACAATTTGCATCAATTATTGGTTTCACATCTTTATTATAAGTTACCAACTCTGCTACCGGAGTTTTATCTGAGATTTCTTCATAGGTTCTGCTTTCACAAGCAACCAATACAACTGCCGATGAAATGATGTACATTAATTTTTTCATAATTAAAAAACTCTATAAAGATTAAACCCAAAGAAAATCTGCCCTTTCTCCCATTTTCCGGAAGCATTTGTGAGATAACCAATGTCTGAATTTAATTGGGAATTGCTAAATAAAAGCTGGAACACGTGTCCCCCGGTTTCTAAATCCATCCCGATTGATAAAGGATTTTTGTAGAAACTGTGATTGTCGAAATTCACAAAATATTCGGCATTAATAGAAATTCTTTTTGAAATTTTATAACGGCCGCCCAAACCTGTCAAAAACTGATTTTCATTTTCAATCATCGGTTCATATAAGTTTTTGTGAACATAAGAAGGCGTCAACTGTAAAGAGAAATTTTCATTAAATCTTCTCGAAATTAAAGCCTGAGTAAGATACGAAAGTCGATCTCCGAATTTAAGCCCCGGATAATTGTCTTTGCTGAGGTCTGTATTTACAGCCATCACATTATACCCGACAACATCAACCGGAAAATTTTCGCTTTGCTTAACTAATTTGTACTTTGCGCCTCCCTCAAAAGTCTTCTGATTAGTTTCTCTGGAAAGACTTAATGAAAGTCCGTCTGTTACGCCATAAATCACACCCAACTTTGTGGAAGCATCATCTAGTCCGAAGAAATCTTTGAATCCTTTGCTTACATCTCCAAAACGGTGTGCTACAACAATGTACCATTCGTTTTTTGCAGTAAGTTTTGTTGACTGACCCGTGACAATCTGAAGTGCTTTAAAAGCTGGCGGTGAAATTTCGGTGTTTTTTGTTTGAATGGTGTCAATATCTTTCAAAAGGTCTTCCTGAGAAAAGGCAAAACCTGAAGCAAACATTGACAAAAAAAGGAAAGTTTTTGTCATACACATAATTGTTTAAAATTCGTATGACAAACTTATAGACTTCTGATTCTAAAATTTGGTGATAAAAGTCACCGAGTGAATTGTTTTTATCAATCGGAATGTTAAAAATATTGAATAATATTTATTAGTCTACTCTAACATTTTCATTTACAGGGATTTTTATTCCTTCTTTAGTCTGAATAATTTCGCCCTCATTCTCTACTTTTTTCAAAACTCTGCTTACAACTTCTCTTGAAGTTCCCAAATTGTTGGCAATTTCTTTATGAGTAAGTCTTACAGGATTGTTTCCGGTAATAGAAATCTGTTGTTTGATGTAATTTAAAACCCTTTTATCTAATTTATGAAAGACTGCATCATTCACCATATTCATGACATCGACGAATCGTTTTTCGTATTCGCCATAAAAAAGTCTGTTGATTTGCGGGAATTTTATCAGCCATTCATGAATGACAGAAACCGGAATTAGCAATACTTCAGAATCTTCTTCTGCAACCGCATAAATTCTACTGATATAATCTGAAAAAATTGACGAAAATGTCATCAGACAACTGTCACTTGGTCTTATGTAATAATAAATAAGTTCTCTGCCATCGTTTAAAGAATAAACTTTTACAGAACCTTTTATTAAAAATGGGACAAATTTATTCTTCTGCCCTTCTCTTACAATTTCAGTTTTTGCTTTAACCTCAGAAATTATAGCGTGTTTTTGAAGCTCAATTAAAAAATCACTACCAAGAGAGCCAAATTTATTTAAAATAAACTGATTATTTACCATTTCGTTGAATCATATCCAAAAACAAAGATATACAATTGAATAATCCGTATTACATTTTTTGTTTAAAATTTATTAATTTAAATATAATCAGCTGATAATAATAAGATTAAAGTAATAAGGTCACGAAAAAAAAATGCCTCAGTAAAAACTGAGGCATCCTTATTTATGATAAGAAAATCTTATGCGTTTACGTTGTTACCACCCAATACGAAAGGCTCAACTTCTTTGATTTCACCAAATTGTTGTTCGTAGTTTGTGATGTTTTGCTGAAGAGCAGTAAGAACTCTCTTAGCGTGAAGAGGAGCCAAGATTACTCTTGATCTTACGTTTGCTTGTTGTACACCCGGCATAAGTTGGATGAAATCTACAACAAACTCAGAAGGAGAATGGTTTACTAAAGCTAGGTTACAATAAACCCCTGAAGCTACCATTTCGTTTAGTTGGATGTTGATGTTGTTTGGATCGTTGTTTTGATTTTGATTGTCCATTTGTATAAATTATATTTTTAAAAATTAAAATTTGAGATTGTGAAAATATAAAAATAAATTCAAATCTCAAATTTCAATTCATTAATTTTAGTTAAGGTCTTCGAATTCTTTTCTAGAACCTACGATTACATTCTGATACTCTTTAAGACCTGTACCTGCAGGAATTCTGTGTCCTACAATAACATTTTCTTTAAGACCATTCAAGCTGTCTACTTTACCAGCTACTGCTGCTTCGTTTAGAACTTTCGTAGTTTCCTGGAACGATGCTGCAGACATGAATGACTTAGTCTGTAGAGCCGCTCTTGTAATACCTTGCAATACAGGCGTTGCTGTTGCAGGTAAAGCATCTCTTACTTCAACTAAAGCCTGATCTTCACGCTTCAATTTAGAGTTTTCGTCTCTCAATTCTTTTGTAGTAATCATCTGTCCTGGTTGGAAAGCTTTAGAATCTCCAGCATCTGTAACTACTTTAAGACCAAATACTCTGTTGTTTTCAATTAAGAAATCGTATTTGTGCTCAAGAGCAGCTTCAAGGAACTGAGTATCACCTCCATCAACGATCGATACTTTAGTCATCATCTGTCTTACGATGATTTCGAAGTGCTTATCGTCGATTTTTACCCCTTGTAGACGGTAAACTTCCTGAATTTCATTTACTAAATATTCCTGAACCGCAGTTGGTCCTTTGATTTTCAAGATATCGTCTGGAGTAACTGAACCGTCAGAAAGTGGCGAACCAGCTCTTACGAAGTCATTCTCCTGTACTAAGATTTGGTTTGATAATTTAACTAAATAAATTTTTCTCTCTCCAGTTTTAGCTTCAACGATAAGTTCTCTGTTACCTCTTTTGATTTTTCCGTAAGAAACTACACCATCAATTTCTGTAACTACAGCTGGATTAGATGGGTTTCTTGCTTCGAATAATTCGGTAACTCTTGGAAGACCTCCGGTGATATCCCCTGTCTTTGCAGCTTTTCTCGGGATTTTAATTAAGATTTTACCAGCCTTAATTTTTTCACCATCGTTTACCATTAAGTGGGCTCCTACCGGTAAGTTGTAACCTTTCTGTTCAACTCCTTTAGAATCTACCACTTTCAAAGTAGGTACGGCTTTTTTATTTCTAGATTCAGAGATTACTTTTTCTTCAAATCCTGTAGCTTCATCAATTTCCAACTGGAATGAAATACCTTGGATGATATCCTCGTATTCTACTTTACCAGCATTTTCTGCAATGATTACCGCGTTATATGCATCCCACTTACAGATCAAGTCACCTTTGCTTACTTTATCACCTGATTTTACAGATAATATTGCACCATAAGGTACGTTAGCAACCATTAACGGAGTTCTAGCTTCGTTATCAGCAACCAATCTAAATTCTGTTGTACGAGATACTACTACTTCTGCAGTATTACCGTTTTCGTCTTCTGAAGTAATTGTTCTTACCTCATCCAATTCTACGATACCATCTCTTCTTGCAACGATAGAAGGGTTTTCTGAAACGTTTGTAGATACACCCCCTTGGTGGAAAGTTCTCAACGTAAGCTGAGTTCCCGGTTCACCAATTGATTGTGCAGCGATAACACCTACTGCTTCACCCATGTGAATCATTTTACCTGTTGCTAAGTTTCTACCGTAACATTTAGCACAGATACCTTTTTTAGTTTCACAAGTTAATGGAGAACGTACTTCAACAGCTTCTAATCCTACTTCTTCAATTTTCTTAGCTAATTGCTCAGTAATTACCTGATCAGCTTCGGCGATGATTTCGTCAGTTTCAGGATCATAAATATTATGTAAAGAAACTCTACCCAAGATTCTTTCAGAAATCTTTTCAACAATCTCGTCATTTTTCTTAAGTGCAGTAACTTCTGTACCTCTTAAAGTTCCACAATCTGTTTCTGTAACGATAACATCCTGTGCAACGTCTACCAATCTTCTCGTTAAGTAACCTGCATCGGCAGTCTTAAGAGCGGTATCCGCAAGACCCTTACGAGCACCGTGAGTAGAGATAAAGTATTCTAAGATCGAAAGACCTTCCTTAAAGTTTGCAAGAATCGGGTTTTCGATAATTTCCGCACCGGTAGAACCAGCTTTCTGCGGTTTTGCCATCAAACCTCTCATCCCTGATAACTGACGGATCTGTTCCTTAGAACCCCTCGCTCCAGAATCAAGCATCATGTATACAGAATTGAATCCACCTTGGTCAACTTTCATTCTGCTCATGATCATTTCAGTTAATCCAGCATTTGTGTTTGTCCAAACATCAATTACCTGGTTATATCTTTCTGTATCTGTAATAAGACCCATGTTATAGTTGGCTCTGATTTCGTCAACAGTTTCAATAGATGTTGCGATCATTTTCTTTTTCTCAACAGGAACTACGATGTCACCTAATGAGAATGAAAGACCTCCTTTGAATGCATTTGAATAACCTAAGTCTTTCATTGCATCTAAGAACTTCACAGTAGTAGGGAAATCTGTATCAGCAAGTACTTTACCAATAACATTTCTTAATGATTTCTTTGTAAGAAGTTCATTAATGTATCCTGACTGCTTAGGAACGATTTGGTTAAATAAGATTCTACCAACAGAAGTTTCAGTTAATTTCGTAGTGATTTCACCGTTTTCTTTGATAGGAAGTCTACATCTTACTTTAGCGTTCAATGAAACTCTACCTTCCGCATAAGCGATTTCCGCTTCTTCCGGAGAATAGAATGCAAGACCTTCTCCCAATACTTTCATATCATCTGTAGAGCTCAATTCTTTGGTCATGAAATAAAGACCAAGAACCATGTCCTGAGATGGTACCGTAATTGGAGAACCGTTTGCAGGGTTCAGGATATTCTGAGAGCCTAACATCAATAACTGAGCTTCCAAAATCGCCTCAGGGCCCAACGGTAAGTGTACCGCCATCTGGTCACCATCAAAATCGGCGTTGAATGCTGTTGTTACCAACGGGTGTAGCTGGATTGCCTTACCTTCGATCATCTTAGGTTGGAAAGCCTGGATACCCAGTCTGTGCAAAGTAGGTGCTCTGTTTAGTAAAACAGGGTGACCTTTCATTACACCTTCTAAGATATCATATACTACCGGTTCTTTTCTGTCAATAATTCTTTTTGCAGATTTTACCGTTTTTACAATCCCTCTTTCAATTAGTTTTCTAATGATAAACGGTTTGTAAAGTTCCGCAGCCATATCCTTAGGAATACCACATTCGTGAAGCTGTAAGTTTGGACCTACAACAATTACCGAACGAGCAGAGTAATCTACCCTTTTCCCTAGTAAGTTCTGACGGAAACGACCTTGCTTACCTTTCAATGAATCTGAAAGTGATTTCAATGGTCTGTTTGATTCAGATTTTACTGCAGAAGATTTTCTTGTATTATCGAATAATGAATCTACTGATTCCTGAAGCATACGCTTCTCGTTTCTCAAGATTACTTCCGGAGCTTTGATCTCCAATAATCTCTTCAAACGGTTGTTTCTGATAATAACTCTTCTATAAAGGTCATTTAAGTCAGAAGTTGCGAAACGTCCTCCATCCAATGGAACTAATGGTCTTAATTCTGGTGGTATTACAGGAAGCACACGCATAATCATCCACTCCGGTCTGTTGATCATTCTTGTATTAGCACCTCTCAATGCTTCTACAACGTTCAATCTTTTTAGAGCTTCAGTTCTTCTTTGCTTAGAACCTTCATTGTGAGCTTTGTGTCTCAAGTCGAAAGACAATGCATCAAGATCAATTCTTTTCAGCAATTCTTCAACAGCTTCAGCACCCATTTTGGCGATGAATTTGTTTGGATCTGCATCATCAAGATATTGATTTTCTACAGGAAGCGTATCCATGATATCAAGGTATTCTTCTTCTGTAAGGAATTCTTTATCGTCAAAATCAGAACCATCTAATTTCTTAGCGATACCTTGCTGAATAACAACATATCTCTCGTAATAGATGATCATATCTAATTTCTTAGAAGGAATACCTAAAAGGTAACCGATTTTGTTTGGTAAAGAACGGAAATACCAAATGTGCGCAATAGGAACAACCAAACCGATGTGTCCGATTCTTTCTCTACGTACTTTTTTCTCCGTAACCTCTACACCACAACGGTCACAAACAATCCCTTTGTAACGAATTCTCTTGTATTTACCACAAGCACATTCGTAATCTTTGATAGGACCGAAGATTTTTTCACAGAACAAACCATCTCTTTCAGGTTTGTGCGTTCTGTAATTTATAGTTTCCGGTTTTAAAACTTCTCCTCTTGAATCCTGTAAAATAGATTCCGGTGAAGCTAAACCGATGGTTATTTTATTAAAACGACTTGTTTTATTTTTATTTGATGACATAATTTAATTTTTGATTAAAAGATTAAAAGTTTGAGAGATTTAAAATTCTCCCGCACTTATTATCTCTGAGTTAATTAATGCTTTAATTTTTATAATTAAATCTTAATTTACTCTTCCAATCTTACGTCTAATCCAAGACCTTGTAACTCGTGAAGTAATACGTTGAAAGATTCAGGAATACCCGGTTCAGGCATTGCTTCACCTTTTGCAATCGCTTCATAAGTTTTTGCTCTACCAATCACGTCATCCGACTTCACAGTCAGGATCTCTCTCAAGATATTTGATGCTCCAAATGCTTCAAGAGCCCAAACCTCCATCTCTCCGAATCTCTGACCACCAAACTGAGCTTTACCTCCTAATGGTTGCTGAGTAATCAATGAGTAAGGTCCGATAGAACGTGCGTGCATTTTGTCATCTACCATGTGTCCAAGTTTCAACATATAGATAATACCTACCGTTGCAGCCTGAGTAAATCTTTCTCCGGTACCACCATCATAAAGGTGAGTGTGACCAAATTTAGGAACTCCAGCTTTCTCAGTGTACTCAGTGATCTGATCAAGAGTTGCACCGTCAAAGATTGGCGTAGCAAACGTTAATCCTAATCTTCTACCTGCCCATCCAAGAACAGTTTCGTAGATCTGACCAATGTTCATACGAGAAGGTACCCCAAGTGGATTCAATACGATATCTACCGGTGTTCCGTCTTCCAGGAATGGCATATCTTCTTCACGAACGATTCTTGAAACGATACCTTTGTTACCGTGACGACCCGCCATTTTATCTCCAACGTTTAGTTTACGTTTTTTAGCGATATAAACTTTAGCCAACTTCATGATACCTGCAGGAAGTTCATCACCAATTGATAATGCAAATTTCTCACGGTTTTTAACCCCTTGAATATCGTTGAATTTGATTTTATAATTGTGAATTAATTGTTTGATTAATTCGTTTTTATCGTTATCAACAGTCCAATCTGCACCGCTTACGTTAACGTAATCTTCAACTGAAGTCAACAATTTATGAGTAAATTTCATACCCTTTCCGATGATTTCTTCATCTAAGTCGTTGGTAACTCCCTGAGAAGTTTTACCACTAACAAGCGTATTTAATTTTTCAATTAAACTGTTTCTCAACTCGTCAAACTTAGCCTTGTAAGTGTTTTCAATCTCTTCAAGTTTAAGTTTTTCTTCAGTTCTTTTCTTTTTATCTTTAATGTTTCTTGAGAACAATTTTTTGTTGATCACAACACCTCTTAATGAAGAGTCTGCTTTCAATGAAGCATCCTTTACATCACCAGCTTTGTCACCGAAGATTGCTCTAAGAAGTTTTTCTTCAGGAGTCGGGTCAGATTCACCTTTTGGAGTAATCTTACCAATCATGATATCACCAGGCTTCACTTCAGCACCAATTCTGATCATACCATTCTCGTCAAGATCTTTTGTAGCCTCTTCAGAAACGTTTGGAATATCTGCCGTCAATTCTTCCATACCTAATTTGGTATCACGAACCTCAAGAGAATATTCATCCACGTGGATTGAAGTAAACCAGTCTTCACGTACAACTTTTTCGTTGATTACGATTGCATCCTCAAAGTTATACCCTTTCCAAGGCATGAAGGCAACCACCAAGTTTCTACCAAGAGCTAATTCTCCGTTTTCAGTAGCATAACCGTCGCAAAGCACTTGTCCTTTTACCACTGTTTCACCTACTCTTACGTTTGGTCTTAGGGTAATTGTTGTACTCTGGTTAGTTTTTCTAAACTTAGTCAAGTTATATGTTTTCGTAGCAGATTCGAATGATACCAGATCTTCGTCTTCGCTTCTTTCATATTTAATGATAATTTTATCAGCATCAACATATTCAACTAAACCATTTCCTTCAGCGTTAATCAAGATTCTAGAATCTTTAGCAACTTGCTGCTCAAGACCTGTACCTACAATTGGCGCTTGTGGCTTCAATAATGGAACTGCCTGACGCATCATGTTTGATCCCATCAACGCTCTGTTCGCATCATCATGTTCCAAGAAAGGAATTAACGAAGCTGAAATACCAGAAATCTGGTTTGGAGCAACGTCGATCAAATTAACCTGAGAAGGCTCAACTACAGGATAATCACCGTCTAGACGAGCGATAATTCTGTCTGTTAAGAATCCTCCGTTATCATCTAACTCAACGTTTGCCTGAGCAATTACTTTATCTTCCTCGTCTTCTGCATTTAAGTAAATAGGATCTGCATTTAAATCTACAGTACCTTCGTTTACTTTTCTATATGGAGTTTCGATGAAACCTAAAGTATTGATTTTAGCATAAATACCTAAAGATGAAATCAAACCAATGTTTGGTCCTTCAGGAGTTTCAATCGGACAAATACGGCCATAGTGAGTATGGTGAACGTCACGAACCTCGAAACCTGCTCTTTCTCTTGATAAACCTCCAGGTCCTAGTGCAGAAAGTCTACGCTTGTGCGTGATTTCTGATAGTGGATTGGTTTGATCCATGAATTGAGAAAGCTGGTTGGTACCAAAGAATGAATTAATTACTGATGTTAAAGTTTTAGCATTAACAAGATCAAGCGGAGTAAAGATTTCATTATCTCTAACGTTCATTCTCTCCTTAATTGTTCTTGCAATTCTAGAAAGACCTACACCGAACTGTCCTGCTAATTGCTCACCAACAGTTTTAATTCTTCTGTTAGAAAGGTGGTCAATATCATCAACCTCAGCTTTAGAGTTTACCAATTCGATTAAGTGTCTTACAATCGCAATGATATCGTCTTTTGTAAGAACTTCAGTTGTAGTAGGAATGTTTAGACCTAACTTTTTGTTTAGTCTGTAACGCCCAACTTCACCTAATGAATATCTTTGCTCAGAGAAGAATAATTTTTCGATAATTCCTCTTGCAGTTTCCTCATCGGGTGGATCTGCATTTCTTAACTGACGATAAATATATTCTACTGCTTCTTTTTCAGAGTTGGTAGGGTCTTTTTGTAAAGTATTCTGAATGATAGAGAATTCGTTACTGTTTTCTTTGTGAATCAAGATAGATTTCACACCAGCATCAAGAATTAGATCTAAATGTTCTTTTTCAAGAATAGTTTCTCTATCCAAGATGATTTCGTTTCTTTCGATAGAAACAACTTCACCAGTATCTTCGTCTACGAAATCTTCGAACCAAGTGTTCAATACTCTCGCAGCCAATGTTCTTCCTTCTACTTTTTTAAGGGCAGCTTTAGAAACTTTCACTTCTTCGGCAAGATCGAAGATCTGAAGGATATCTTTATCAGATTCAAAACCGATTGCTCTTAATAGAGTTGTTAAAGGTAATTTTTTCTTACGGTCGATATATGCGTACATTACGCTGTTGATATCTGTTGTAAATTCCATCCAAGATCCTTTGAAAGGGATAATTCTTGAATAATACAATTTAGTTCCGTTTGCGTGGTAAGTCTGTCCGAAGAATACACCCGGAGATCTGTGTAACTGAGTTACAATAACACGCTCTGCACCATTGATAATGAAAGAACCACTATCTGTCATATAAGGAACCGGACCTAAATATACATCTTGTACAACGGTCTGAAAATCTTCATGTTCAGGATCTGTACAGTATAATTTAAGTCTAGCTTTAAGAGGAACTGAATAAGTTAAACCTCTTTCCACACATTCGTCGATCGAATAACGTGGAGAATCTACCAAATAATCTAAGAATTCCAATACGAATTGGTTTCTAGAATCGGTAATAGGAAAGTTTTCCTGGAAGGTTTTATGCAAACCTTCTTTCTTTCTGTCCTCAGGAAGTGTATCTAGCTGGAAAAAATCTCTAAATGACTCTAACTGGATATCTAAGAAATCCGGAGTGATGATTTTTCCTTTAGCCGAAGAGAAATTAATTCTCTCAACTCCCCTAGTTGTTGATGTTGTTTTACTCATAAAACTTTTAAGAAAGGGTTAAAAAATATTTTGTTTTTATTCAAAAATATCAGAATGACAAGAGATAAGGTAAAAGTAAAAAGGTAAAAGTGTTTTTGGCGCTCACGTAAGAACCTCTTTTTCTTTAAGTTAAATCTTTATCTTTCTAACTGCAACACTGGTATATCTTTTCACAGTGTAATGCAAAATATTTTTATTTTTATCTAATGGTTTAAAAATACATTCATACTATAAAACACAAAACGCCCTTTCAAAATAATGAAAGAGTTGATTTTCAATAGATTACTGTATTATGTTTAATTTTAGCGCCAAAAGAGACTGCAAATTTACAAATATTTAAATTATTACGCAATAAAAAACCACTTCAAAATGAAGTGGTTATATAAAATAGCGAGAGTAAGATTAGTTATCTGCTCTCCAATAAGACCAAACTGTGCCATTATAAACACAGAATAGTTTCTTAGTAGCATCAAAAACAATCATTCCCGGAGCAGGACTTTTAATATTAACTGCCGGATTATCAACCAAAGGCGGAATCATAGCCTTATTGGTATCTGCCAAAACTAAAATTCCGGGTGTATTATCACCAATAACGCCTCCTATCTGAGATTTTGCGGCAGAATTTTGAGTATATATCGTGCCTGTCTGCAACGCATTGTTAATCGCAACATTTCCCCCAGTTGCAGGAAGCTCATTCGCATGAACCGTAAGATCAGACCATGTTCCGTTATTTCTGGAAATCTTTACTTTACTATCATTTACATCTAAAACCAAAGCACCTCCTTTAGCTGTAGCACCCGGATTTAATTCGACTGCAGGTGTTGCACTTGCATTTGTATTAAGAACCCATGGTAAAATCAATCCTTTATTACCGGTTCCAAATTCCAAAGAAACCCCTGTCTGTGTTGTTGTTTTCCCTATAGCAACCTGTGCCGAGAATAGCGAAACACCTAAAATACTTCCAAATATTGAATATATAAATTTCATTTTTTTTAATTTTTAAAATTAATTTTCATCAGGACATGACTGAGTATTAAAACATCTCCAACCCGTTCTCTGACCATCAATATTGATTTTTAAGCAATTATTAGTAGTATCATAGAATGTCATACCCACTACAGGTGCTGTAATTGCTGCTACTCCAGCTGAAAGAGGCTCACCAATATTAATTCCTGCTGAGCTTGCTGTAGCAACCGGCATTCTGTTCATCACGAACGGTTTTGTATTAGATTCTAAAGCAGTCCATCCATTGTTTCTTACTCCAGGCCAAGAAGTCGTACCAGTAGCCGCTCTGTTGAAAGCTGTTATACCATGTGTTGTAGCCACATCAGTACCCGTAGTAACATTAGGAGCTTTATAACATTTGCAATCATTCAGACCTGCATTCTGAGAATTACCAATTCCCTGACCAACATCTGCTGTACCGTCTGTATTATCTGCAACACCTGCTTGAGTATTGTTTACAAGACCAATACTTGCGTTTGTATTATTAATTGCATTATTAACAACCTGAGGAACACCATTAGCTGCCGTAGCCGTACTAATAATTTCCGAAGGTGTACCTATAGTAGTTCCATTAAACCTCACATTGATTCGCCCAGGATTAGTTGCTGCAGACAAAGGAATCACCATAGAATAAGTTACATTTTCGGAACCTTCAATAGCATCAGGACATCCATCATTATCTGAATCGGTATCTCTGAAATTTGGAGTTCCATCTGTATCTGTATCGGTTGCTCCCTCAATAGCATCTAAAATACCGTCGTTATCAGAATCTAAATCTAAATAGTCGGCAATGCCGTCTCCATCTGTATCTGTTGCAAAACAATAAGTAATACTATCTACATGACCATTATTATGAATATACATTTGAATCCTGTATGTACCTGCTGGTAAAGAAACGTTACTAAGACTACTTCCAAGCCAAGTATCTTTCGGAGAAGAAGCATTAAAACTCAACGGATTTCCTGAAAACAAAACAGCACCATCTGAAGTTCTTACCACTTGTATAGATGTATCAAAAGTAGTTGTTCCCGTTAATTCTCTTGGAGAAAAGAAAGCTGAAGCATTCAATACAGACGGAGATGACAATGTGAAATCTCTGTAAAGAGTCCCTCCTGTTGAATTGATGTCTAAATATTGATTTCCCGTATTAGCATAAATAGGACCAGAAGAGTAACCAGCACCGTTAACTCTAACAATATTAAACGGGCTAGGCTGAGCACTTTCAAGATTTACCTGCCAACCGTTATAGTTTGTAACGTTTGTCTGAATATTATTTCCATTAACTGTTGTTTGAGCCGGACTATCAAATCCTTCAAAACCACCTTGAACACAAAGCCCTTCAGTTGAATTTGAAATACCATCAGCATCCGAGTCATTTATGTCCGTAGCATTCACAGTACATGTTGTTGTACTTCCATTTAAATCTATCGTTAAAGGTATAGTTCCTCCATTAGTACCGTTATAGGTCACCGGCACATCAATGAATGTATCAGAAGCTCCAATAGTTGCAGAATATGCAGGGTTTATAAACCCCGTTCCATTTACATTAATTGTATAAGTACCTGGAGCATAAATATTGGCAATCGGAATTCTCAGAGTACGAGTAGAAGGTGTTCCTGCAACATAACTACCAGTACCTTGAAAAGCTATTGCATTACAAGTAAATGTAAAAGGTACATAATAAGGCACCGTTGCCAAATCTTGATTTGTTGCATTTAATCCCGTAAAGCCCGTATAAGTTCTTGCCAATGTAGAAACACCAGTATTAATATTTATAGTGTAAATATTTAAAGATGTATCGGTATTTACAGAAACTGCATATATCTGACCATTTAGATAAGCAAGCCCTCTCACATTACCTACGCTTGTTCCACTACTAGCAGTTGTAGTAGCTGTATAAGTTCCAACTGGACCTGTCAATGTAACAACTTGTGTAGCCGTTAAGTTAAGAGGATTGATTCTATACAAATATCTCGTGAAAACACCTCCATTGTTATGCTGAAGAAGCACATAAATATTATTCGTGTAATCGAAGAAAGTATCAGTAGCCCATATTGTTGACGCATTAACGGGTGTCGTAGTAGTATTAGCATTCCAAATTGCATCACCCGTTACAGTTCCTAAATCTAGCGGAGTCGGGCTAACTCTATATAAGTTTTTAGTTGCATTTGAAAATCCATATGTTATACCTGAAGCAGTACCACTTGATGTAGGAACGTTATTCATTCCTATTCCTCCAATATTTATACCTGTAGGACTAGGGTTTGTAGCTCCCGCTAAAGAAGTGGTAGCACCAATAGTTTTGTAAACTACTGATCCCGGAGCAGTATTCGAATGTACAAATGCGAGAGTATTTGGGTTACCTCCTGCTGTATCATATCCTACTGCCAAATTACTAACTCTAGTACGTTCTTCAGCACCAGCAGCAAATGTACTGTAATTTGGAGACGTTAAAGCACCGGGTAAAGTTGCCGGAAGATTTGTGATATCATAAACAACACCTCGTTCTGCAACCGATAGATATAGTTTATTATTTTCTTGCGCCAATGCATAATTTGTAATAAGAAAAAATATACAAATTAGTCTATATAAAAGATTATTATTTTTCATGTTAAAATATTAGCTTTCCTATATTTTATTAAAGGAATTTTTAAAATTATTGAATTATATTAAAGCTAATAAAAATGGCGGCGGTCTCACATAAAATACCTGAGAGAAACAAAAATCTAAAGATTTATTGTTGTAGAATGTGTATTTCTGTTGGTGAAGAAAATCTAAAGCAGATTTTATCACATATTGATTTTGAACAAAGTTTATTTTAGATAAATCGTGTTGATTTTGACTTGGAGCTACATAATCTCGGTTGATATGAGAGGATATGATAAACTTTTCAGAAGAAGGGAAAACTTTAATATTCTCTACATTGGACTCTTTCTTTCGGGATTCGTATTCAGCAATCTTTTTTTTAATTGCCTTTGTATTTTCATCCTGAAAAGTTTTTTCCTGTGATGCCAGTTTTTGGTGTAGCATTTCAGGTGACGAAATATTTTTTTTGACTGTACCCGCTATTAAAATTTCCTGATCATCAGCATTCTTTTTAATTATAATCTCTGCATTTACAATCCTTAAATTTTGATTTTCAATCTGCTTATTGAAGTTTTGATCGGCTGAGTAAATAGCAGCTCCCCCTTTCAATGAAATAGTTGGCACAGAGGAATTCCCAAAACCTTCCTGTGCATAGGAAGAAACAGGAAAAGAAAACAGAAGACTTATGATAAGAATACGATAAGCGATCAAACTTCCTGTGAAGTTTGATATTTTCGTAATCTTATAAGACCTCTGTAGATTTATTTTCAATCGCATGTTTTTACAGTTGCAAAATTAATCAATATTTTTAGAATCCCATATTATTTTATCGTTAATTACCTGAATTTTATCACCTTACCTTACTAGGAATAATAATTGCTAAAAATGATGTACTAGCCTCTCCGAACGGGAGAGGCTAGTACATCATACGATTAAGAATTATATTCGAAATTATAAGGTTTCAGACTTTATGGATTTCTGTCATTTTTCCTGTATAATTTCTTCCATACAAGCGAGACAAAAAAACTTATACTAGCTCCTATAGCAGCGAGTACAGCAGTTTCCAGAAGATTTTGTAAGTTGATTGTCATTGAGATGCTCAAAATTGTTCCTGTAAGAGTTCCCATTCTGAGATCCACATTATTCATGATCTTTATTTTTCAGATCAAATGCTTCCAGCCGCAATTGCAGTGCATGGTCGTCAACCGTTACCTGGCTTACTGCAGATATAATTCCGCCTGCTAACACCAAATATTGAGAGACATTTGTAAGAATCAGCGGCAGCTCTACCGGTGATGCAATCAATACGCCACCAAATCCTGCTGAAAGGAGCCCTATATTTCTCAAGATTCTGAAAAACTTCGGAGTCGGCGCTTTCGCTCTATTGATAATTGTCATTTTAAAAAAATTTAGGAAGTTATTATCAGCCATACGGCTTCATTATTATTCAACGTGTCCTCTACGTACTCTTTGAGTTTTTCAAATGCATTCAGTGACATCGTTCCCATGCCTGCACCCACGATGTGGGTTACCGGGGCAATACATCCTCTAAGTTCTTTGCGGGCATTATTGGCAGGATGAAAAAGAATCAGATTTCTGTTTTCCACATCCTTCAGTTCCAAGTGGTTCCCAAACTTAGGGCTGTAGCGCTTCATCACCCTGTACTTTCCTTCGGGAATACAGGATATCCGTCTTTGATTATCTCTCCAAGGGAGCTCTATGGTACGGCAAATTAAAAAACCATTATGAAATAAGCTGCCATTGGTACCCGCAGAAAGATAAGTTCTAAGTATCTTGAGTTCCATTATACTCCACCGTCTACTTTGATTATTGCCAAAGGGTTGTATGATCCGTTTTTCAGAGGATACATGGTTCCGTTCACATCCTGGTAAAATTCTACGCCGACAGCTAAGAAAAGCGGATTCAGGGAATTTGGCGATAAAGCCAAAGTATGGCTTATTGCCATCGTATCCACCGATGTATAAGGCAATATGGCGGTGCTCTGAACGGCATTTGCAAACAGCTCCTGTTCGAAATTAATATCTGCAGCACCGGACATAATCTTGAAATGCGTGGTGCCCTGTGGTGCCGTCAACATATTTGCCGGACTGAACGCAGGTATATCGACTTTCATTTCGCCTGTAGCTCTGTTGATTTCTGATGTAAAAGAAGCATGCAGTGTGGTCGCCAATTTACCCATTTCATTAAATTCAAAACCTATTAAAAGTTCCGATTCGCCGTCAATTACATTTCTAAGTCCTCTTTCACTCACGGTATCTGCCTGAATCACCTTGATCATCATTTGTGTGAGCCGACTCACCATTGTGGTTGCTTTTACATTTGTGAGCAACGGCCTTAAGGCCGCTCTTAATGTTTTGCCTGCAGTTCCGGCTCTGCCGAATTCCATACCGTTTTCCCGGGTTCTCTGAAATGCAGGGTCTGTAGCAATTCTCTTAGCATCGAGTGTTCCTCTTTCACGCACCAAGTATCCGTTTTTTGATTTGTAGAATGTGACATCTCCTATGGTGCCCGTGATTTTAAAAATACCTTTTTGTCTTGCCATTGTTTTAATTTTTTAGTGTTAAACATTTTTTAACCATTCTGAAGTGTTGCAACTGTTTCTGATTGGCAAGACAAAGTTTAGGATTCGGAATCAATATTTTTCGGTACCAGTTCGGTAGTACCGAAAGATTTTTTTGATCTATTTTATGCGATACACAAGGCGGTAGATTTTCAAAGTGGCATTAAAGTGGGCTTTAAGTGGGAGTTTTTGAGTTGGAGAGTTGGAGGGATGGAGAGTTGGAGAGTTGGAGGGATTTATTTTCCGTCGAGATCTGTAAAATGCTGTTCAAGATTTTGATAGAGAGATTGCAGGAATTTTGTACGATTTATTTTTCTGAGTTTTATTTCGCCCAGTATTTTATGAAAATTGGAAAGATCTGCGCCCAGTATTTTTTCGAAAGTCCTGATGACCTCATTGAGCTCAATGTTTCCCGCGTTGAAACATTTCATCAGATGTAAACTGTAAATCAACTCAATCAGTGAGACTTTTGAAGAAGACCACACCAAGATTGATTTGTAATCCTTCAACCGGACCACCTCGTTTTTCACTTTTACGAGCTCGTTTTTCAAATACCTATCTAATTCCGTATTTGCGAGAATATGTGCTACAAGATGATCGTGTGATGTGGTGAATGACACATCGAGGTTGTAAAATTCTGAAGACAGTCTCATCTTCATATCAAATGAATTTCTGACAAAATATTTATGATCAAGATAAGTAGCCCCTCGTCTGTAATAGCTGTAAAAGTCGGCATTTTCTTTATAGAAGCCGTTGAGTTTTTTCTCTTCCGCCTCATAGTATTTTATCAAGGGCTCTTTTCCCAGTACCGGTTTCAATGATTCTATACTTAGAACCTTTGTGTAGTAAATAAATTTTGAGATCAGCGCCGGCTTCAGCTGCTTAAAAAAATATACTTCATCTGCTGTTGTTTCAAACTCGGAAGATGTGATTAATGCCTTCGTTTGTCTCACCACCTCATCAATTTTCATCAATGATGCTTCGCAAACCGTAATCCAATTATCTTCATTTTGTGTGAGTGCATCAAGCTCTTCTGTAAGCAGTTCTGACAGATTCTGAATCTCTGTCAATAGATTTTTTTGTGACATGACCTTAAATTTTCAGAGAAATTTACAAAATAGCCCTGTAAGTGTGAAATAAAGAGAGGTTTCAAAACTCAATATTTATACCCGCTTTGCATTTTGCAGATACCCGTGAAGTGACCGGTAGGTAGCGTCTTTGTTTTTTTCTGCTCAATGAAATGCCATCGTTTATCTTAAGAAATCATATCAATTAACCCGTTGTGCATTTTGAAAAATTTAAATATTGGATTCGTCAATTCGGGTGTTTTTTCATAACAAAGTGGAAAAAAATGTATCGAGAATAGATTTTATCTTCAAAATTACAAACTTCCCGGTACGATTTTTTCAAAAATCTACTCGAAGTGACGAAAGTATTTTAAAATGCACAACGGGTGTTAATTATAACTACTTTGCCTTTCCTAGCGATAAAAAATGCAAAGCAATACAAAGAATTGTAAAAAAAATAGTGATATAAAGCCCGACAAAGCAGTTTCACTTATTTTAGAAAGACAATGATTAAAATGCCCAACAGGTATTCAAAATGCACGACGGGATATTAATCTTCTGTACTATTGCGAGACTTCATTTTCTGCTGTCTGATGTATTCTGCAGGTCTCAAGCCTGTTATTTCAAGGAATGCGTCAGAAAAACTTTGTCTATGATTGAATCCCGCTTCCTCTCCCAAAGCCGCAATGGTGAGGAGAAGATACTTTCGATCCTCATTCATTTTATTTACGATGTAGTTTATTCTAAGATTCATCAAGTACGGTTTAAAGTGCATGGCTTTGGTATCATTAATGAATGCCGACAAATAGTTTGCATTCGTACCCAACTCTTTTGCCATTTCATTCAAGGTAAGGCCTCTGTTTCTATACCCTTCCTTTTCTTCAAAGCGAGATAGTTTCCGGGTTAAATCATTTATAATCTCCTGAGGCAGTGCTGATCTTTTCGGAGTATTTTCCGTATTATTTTCCTGTGCATGCAGTAAGCCCTTGCCTGTTCTTAACTTTTCCTGCAAAAGATTATATTTCCGTACGATTTCATTTTTCTTTCTGCGGTACTTTACCAGTGCATAAAACAATATCAGTGCAACAATAAGCAATATTGTGACAAAGCTCAAACCCGTAATTTTTGTTATCTGCCAATGCTTTTTTTCCTGAAGCACTATTTTCCGATCGTAGCCCTTATGTATTCTTGATGAGAGGGAGGCAAAATCTTTTGTCAAAAAAGAATCTACCCTGAGGAGCTGCTTTGTGTAATATCTTTCTTTTTTTAAATTTTGTGTTTCTTCAGCATACAGAATGAATTTATCATATACCGGTCTCGCTTCCGGCAATATAAAATGATGCTTAACAAAGACCGAATCGATATAGCTAAAATTTCTTATTGCTTTTTCTTTATCACCAGCGTCCCAAAAAATATTCCCTTTGTATAAATACGCTACAGAAGCCCAAGCAAAATCGTCTTTTTTGAGTAGCTGGGGCAAAGCTTTATTAAGATAAAACAATGATGCATTAAAGTTTTTATTATGATATTCAGCAATACCCCTGCATTTGAAGAAATAGGCTTTCTCCAACTTAAAATCCTGACTGCCGCCTATTGCCGCCAAGCCTACTTTAATAATACTGTCTGAACGTTTCCATTGCCCCAGTCTTCTGTATACTACGGTGAGCTGGTGGAGGCAGTTGAGGTATGCCTTTTTGTAATTGTAATGCATTACAGGCTCTTTCATCTGTTTTGTTTTTCTCTGAAAAAAAGCAGTGGAGGCTAAAAAATGTTCTGATGCCTCTTCGTAAAACCCCAAATAACTTTTCACTACGCCAATATGGTAAACAATTTTATTTTTGAGGTACTCATCATCCGTATTTTCCGCATACTCCTGCGCCACCAGATATTCTTCGAGGGCGGGCTGAAATTTTTTCATGTTGAAATAATAAATTATTCCTTTTCCCAGGTATGCGTTTGCAATCAGCACTTTGTTTTTTGACAGAAGCGCCACCGTAATAGTGGAATCAGCATACTTTATTTTGCTCTGAATATCATCTGAAAACTGCACGCCGTCACGGTATCCCTGCACCCACTTTTCATAGTTCCTTTCTTTTTTTGCTTTATCAATATACATCTGTACAAAAGGCAGTGCCCGGTGATCACCAGTATCGCTCATCTCATAATTTCTGCGAATATCCTGAAAAGAACCATCTTGGGTCATCACAGCCAATGCCGATGTGCAGGATAAGAATAAAGCTAAAAGAATAAGTTTCATCATCATCATTATGTTTGGTGTTCTATCAAAAGTAAAAAAAATTTGAGCATGCCCCAATAGGGGTTTCTGATAATTCTGTAACGGATGTTGCTACAGATGAGAAAATGCCTTATCCATGGTGTTTTCCTGCAATTTCCTTGTTGTCTTTTTTCGCAAATCAGGACGTCTGCTTTCCCCAAACGCTCCCACAATCATTTTTTTATCGCTCCAGAGCCTTCTACATTTGACCTGAGAATCTCAAAGAAACCACCGGCCGGAATTTTTAACTCAAATTCCAATACAATGAAAAAATTGATTTACGTGATGATCCTAAGCACATTTTTATGTGCCTTACAAGACTGCAGGAGTTCTGATCTTATTGTTTCAGAACAGGATGTTTCTGCCGCAAGTACTATCTCCGAGAAAAGATCAGGAGACTCTACCCGTCAACACTCTCTCTATCCCGACCCACCGATCAGAGACGGGCATGACTGGAAAAGCGCTCCTTAATATCATTCAGACATAAAACACAGATGAAGCCCCATACCACCGTAAGCAGTACAGGTCAACCATGTCCGACCAGCGGTCTATGGCAAAGTATGGGGCATTTTAAGACAACAATTCCAATGAAGAGCGGAAATGAGATGCCCAGCTATTGCGGAAGCCCTATAGAATGGATTCTTATTCTTCCTGACCGAGCAATACGTTCTAAAAAAAGTATATTATGAAAAATACAACCCTTTATCTCAAGACGTCAGCCGTTTATTTTTTTATTCTGCTGTTTTGCTATGCCGCAGTAAGCAAAGCCTCTGACTTTGAAAACTTCCAGATTCAAATCGGACAGTCTCCACTTCTGAGCGCTTATGCTGATTCCATTTCGTATGTTGTTATTTTTACTGAGCTGCTTATTGTTTTGCTTCTTATTTTCCCAAGGACCCAAATTGCAGGATTATATTCCTCTACCGCTCTTATGAGCGCTTTTACTCTATACATCTATCTTATCTTAAACTACAGTGATTTTGTACCCTGCTCGTGCGGCGGCCTATTGGAAAAACTGGGATGGACGGAACATTTAATTTTCAATATCTTTTGTGTTCTGTTCGGAATTGCTGCGGTTTTTATTTCCGAAAAATACAGCATGAGATCTTATGCGACCATCACTTTTGCACTTCTGTGTTCTAATCTTTTAAGCTGTGCACTCATTGTTTTCCTGTTTCTGGATTCTGAGTACATCATCAAAAAAGAAAACAATTTTACCAGACGCTTTCTGATGCATCCTTTATTAAAAACCCATACTGCAGATCTTGCGCACACTGGTTTTTATTTTGCCGGATTTTCAGACGGCAGAATCTATTTAGGCGACCGAAACTTCCCTCAGAATCTAATCAGCTATGATACAGCGCTTGCAAAATCCGATCAAATGAAAATAGATCTTGACGTGACGAAACATGTCTACAGAAAACTTGAAATAAAGATCCACAAAGGGAATTACTATGTTTATGACGGAACCGTACCTATCCTAATGAGGGGTACAATAGGGAATCCCACTGTGACCACCATTAGCTATAATGATGCTTTCTTTACCCAAATGGAAGTATTGAATGACTACACTTTCGGCATCAGAACACAATCTTCGAAAACAAAAGAATTGCTATTAGGAAAAATCAAAATACAAGCTGACGGAAAAAATAAAGTTGAGCTGTTTAGCAACCTTCTTCAAAAGCAGAAAGACGGAGTTTTTGACTCGGACGGATATTTATCTTTTGACCAAAGCAGAAAAACACTTTCCTATATCTATACTTACCGAAACCAATTTCTGATCATGGATACGCTGCTGCAGTTACAGCGAAAAGCTTCGACCATTGACACCATAAAAACAGCGCAACTCATTACCGAATCTTTATCAGACGGCCGCCATAAAATAAAAAACATACCGATGAAAGTAAACGGCCGAGGTATTTCTTACGGAGGGCTTCTCTTCAACCCTTCCGAGCTAAGAGGAAGAAACGAATCTGTGAAGAGGTGGAAAAACAACACTGTAGTAGACCTGTACAACACCACTTCGAATGAATATGCGGGCAGTTTATACATCGAAAAAGACCATAACAAAGGGATGAGTGATTTTATAGTTACTGAAAAACATCTCTATGCTGTTATAGGAAATCGTCTGGTGAGATATCAATTAACTCACAGTCTGACCAAGCATTTTAATACGGGGAAGCCGAAAACCGTTCCTGAGAGTAGGCACAATTATTAATTTTTTTATTATGAAAAAAATTCTTTTTCCTGTAGTTCTGGTATTACTAGGCACAGGGTCTGCGTTTGCCACAAAGATGGCAACAGAGAGTAACAAAGCCATCGTAAAAGGCTACAGAATTGTAGCCGTGGGCGGCGGCCAGTTTGAATGTCAAAACACGCAGCAAGACTGCAGTACCGTGAATAACGGGAACGTCTGTCTCTGGGCGGATGATTCTTCTGTAGAACTGCACAGTGCGGCATCTGAGACGATGTGCGGTGAGAACCTTTATGAATTACCTTAACCGTTAAAAGAGAGGGACGCAGCAGCGTCCCTTTATTATTTCTCATTTCAACGGCAGATTCAACTCATTCCCGATCATCTCTCTATCGATCCACGGAATATCTTTTTTTTCCTTTAGGAAATAATCCCACCACTCCATCACTTTATTATTAAGATCAATAATCTCCGGTGAGTTTTTTGTAAAATTATGCTTCTGATTTTGATACAGCAGCGCAACCGCTTTCTTTTTGTTTCTGACCAGCGCCATGTACCAATTCATCGTCATTGCCGTCTTGGTATTGGCATCTTTTTTACCCGACCATATGAGCAAGGGAGTGGTTACATTCTCAACGTAATTTATCGGATTATTTTTAAAATACAATTCTTTGTTGTCTGCATAGGGAACATTAAAGGCAAACTGCCCTGTTTCAAATCTTGCATAATCTGCAATTTTAAAAAGATCACTGAATGAAAAATAGAAATTTACCAGTTCCCCTACTGCTGCTCCTGAAACAAACGCTTTGAATCTCTTAGAATGAGCCGCAATATAATTAGCTTTATAACCGCCAAAAGAATGACCAATCAACCCCATCCTGGTGCTATCAATATTGATATTCTCCATCAGGGCATCCAACCCTGAATGGACGTCATCCAATGCCGACACACCCGGCCCCCTTTCATCGACGACGGTGTCTGGCTGGAATACAAAGTACCCATTCTCTAAAAGCAGTCTTTTACTGAACCCATTATCTCCCCATTCCAGCTGAAGGAATTTATCTGCATGCGTATGCAAAACGCCGTAAATATGAACCACCACAGGATATTTTTTGGATGCATCAAATCTTGCCGGATAGTATAAAATACCTTTCAGCTCTCGTCCAAAACTATTTTTAAAACGAATAATTTCCTGCTTCATTTCCAGGACGGTCTTATCCCCGGGATTGCTTCTGTATATATTTTTCTTCTCAGATTCAGCAATCCTTCTTTCAAATAAATCTCCCGCCATCTTAAAATTTTCTTCCATTGAAAAGAAGTTTCTGCTATGGTTGGAATATGTGAAATATTTTACTTTATTAGCCGTAAAAGGTATTATTTCTTTTATCCGATTGTTTTCGTATACAAAATACCCACTGTCGTTATTCTGATCCCTGCTGATTTTTAAAAATAGCGGTTCTGAGCTTTCCCATTGTCTTATATCGGCCGTAACCCCTGTCAATTCATGAACGGTTTTGGGAATAAAATTATGAAAGACCACTGTATTCCCTTTGCCCCAATTTAACAATTCCCATTGTCCCGTTTTCAGACTGTATTTTGCAATATCCGTTTCCGATTCAAAGAGGACGGTATTTTCCGCAGTAAATATGGGATTAGAATACTTACTCCCAAATGGCATCACCATTTTTTTCTTATACTTAAGGTCATACAATATCCATTTTTTTCCGATTTTGGTGTAGGCCAGCGTAAACCTGCCATCAACCGATGCGATGAGACCCCTTGTGCGTTCAAAAACTTTTTCTGCCGTCTGGTTTTGTGTATCGTAGAGAAAAAAATCAAACTCTCTGTCTCCCGTGTAGGAGAATGCTTCATCCGTATGGTACGCCCAAAGAAACCGATCATCCAGCATTGCGATATATTCTGAAAACCGTTTATCAGAAATCTTATCCGCAACCCCTTTATTCAAATTCCACAGCCAAAAATCGTGTATTTTGGTATCCTTGCCTCTATCCCTCAAGGTTTTGTCTCCTGCATACCAAACCTCCACCATATCTTCCTGTACAGGTTTATTATTTTGCTGAAAATCAATCAGGAATGTTTCTGTATTTCCTATTTCGGTGATCAAAAAACGGTCTTTTTTATCAGAAATGACCGAAGCGTTTTTAAAAATTTCTGAATCTTCTGTTCTCAATAATGTAATGGTGAGCCCTTCAGGTTTCTGATGTTTTTTTTCAGTCATCATTACAAATCTTTCTGACGGAAGAAGATTTATTTTCTTTATTTTATCATCAGATTGGTAGAGCGTCTTCAATTTTTGCCCGTCCCACCTAATGACCTCCTCTTTTTCTCTTTCCGTTCTTAGTATATAGCATCTGCCATCGGTACCGGTTACCCATTGTGAAGTGCCCATCACTGTAGACAGCAGCTTACCCTCCTCACTGTATACCCTTACCATTTTATTCCCATCTTCAATAAGATACTGTCTTTTTTTTGACAGTACAGCGGTACTTCTAACGTTTTCAAATGATTTTCTCTGTTTTGATTTCAGATTAATCAGCTGTGCAGCATCACTGCCTGAAGCTATTATTATATGACTGCCAAGAAAGGAAACAAAAGGTTTCTTTACGATTGTATCTACCGGATTCTCCGGGTAGGTGCGATCAAACACCAGTACTGTATCTTTATTTTTTTCGTATGTTTTATGCACTGCTAAAAACCGCTGATCGCCTGATACGGCAATAACCCTTATGTTTGCAAAACCGGACATGCATTTTTCAATTTCAGCATTGCTTTTCTGTGCATGGATAAGATGCCATGCACAGAAAAACAAAAGTCCCCAAAAGCATTTCATCAGTACCCTGGATTTTGAGGATTCAAATTGGAATTCAGGAGGATGTCTTTTTGAGGCACAGGCCATAACCTGTGATGGTCTTTCCAATTTGGCTTTGTCTGCATTAAATTGCTGAGCAAGCCAAATCGCTTTAATGTTAAAAAACGATGCCCCATCTCGGTAAAAAATTCTTTCCTGCTTTCTGAAACAATTTCATTCAACAAAACTTGCTGAGATATAGAGGCACTGAGTAAAGGCTGTGCTGCTCTCTGCCTGATTGGATTGATGTATGGCAGTGCATCTGCGATCCTGTTTTGCCTTGCTAAAGATTCTGCCAACAGAAGATAAGCTTCTTCCAGTCTGAATATGATGGAATATTCAGTTGAATTATTAGATCTGGCTTTGTATTTTTCTGCCCGATACCAGGTGTTTGCCCCGACCGTTACGGGAGCAGTCCAATTCTGTTTTCTGAGATCTACTGCTGCCAAGGAGCTTACCAAAGACGGAGAAAGGGCGACATACAACGGAGCAGCATTCGCAAAATAATACAATGAAGCTTCTTTTACAGCATCTGCATTGTTTTTAGGTTTCAGCTGCCACAGGATGTGAGTTCCTGTTTTAGTAAATACTTTAGTGATATCATTCTGAAACTGATACAGCGGACTTTGAACAATTGCTTTCAATACGATCTCCGCCTGTGACGATTTGCCTTGCTGCGCATATAGACTTTGCCTAAGAGAAGCTGCGCTGCTTTTTTGTTGATAAAAATTCTTTCCGCATGGCGATACGTATCGGGCAGTAAACCGGATGCTTCCTGCAGATCGGTTTCTAATCTGAAAAAAACCTCCTGTGACGGTGTCTTCGAGATTGACTGATTGATCATATAATTGGTGGTTACGGGATACGGAATATCGCCATAGAGCTGCTGAAGATAAAATAACAGGAGAGAGCGGATGGTTAAAGCTTCGCCTTTGATTCTATTTTTATCGGCTTCCGGTATTCCTTTAGAATCTTCAATTCCTTCCAGAATTGTATTGCAGAGATATATTTTCTGATATGATGATGCCCAGAATGTTGCCGTAGTATTGTTTGAATCGATGAGTGTATTGCCGGCAATTTCCAAAAGACCACTTGTATTGCTCAAAGCATAAAAGTCTGTATCATCCGTATACATACTGAGACAATATCCGCTCTGATCACCGGAAACCGGTGATGCATCAAATAATCCTGCGTACAGACCCGAAAGAACGGAATTGGCGGTCTGTACATTTTCAAATACCGTTTGTGACTGCATCTGATTTTCGGGCACGTCTGTTTCCAGCATTTTCTCACATGAGAAACAGGTGATGAGGGTAGAGAGCATGGATGTGATTATTATTTTATTAAGGTGTGTTTTCATTTTTTTATTTTTAGTTGATGGTTGTCAGTTGTCAGTTGTTGGTTGATGGTTGATGGTTGATGGTTTTTGGGTTAGAGGGTAAGCTGTAGTCCCAGGGAATATGTTCTGAGGGGAGGGAGGAAAGTTGTGGTGGGATTTTCGGGATCGATTCCGAAATAGTTTGTCCACGTCACAAGATTCTGCCCCTGAAAATATAGTTTTGCCTCACGGAAGACGTTACCTTTTACCGGTATTCTGTAATTGACCTGTACATTTTTAAGGCGGATAAATGACGCATCAGAAACGGAAGCATCACTTGTCTGAAACAGCGTATTTGCAGAAGAAGCAGAAGACCGATACGGCATGTACAATCCGTCGGGATTTTCCGGTGACCAGACATCCAATGCCTGAACCGGAAGATTGTTCATAATTCCGGGAGACGGTATAGAAGCATTATAATTTCTTCCTTGCTGCTTCACAAACTGAATGAGGAAAGACAGGTTCCAGTTTTTGTATGTGACTTCATTACTCCAACCCCCAAAGAATTTCTGACTTACATTTCTAATGACCTGTCTGTCATCGGGTGCCGCAATTTTCCCGTCAGCGTTAAAATCTGTGAACTGATACAGCCCAGTCGATGGATTTACCCCATTGAGTTCATACAGCTTGATGATACCAACGGGCTGCCCGACCACATACGTATTGGCGTAGGTAGATCCTTCCAAACCGGGAAAGGAAATCAGCTTATTTTTCGGGAAACTGATGTTGAACGATGTATTCCATAATATTGCTTTTGACTGTATTATTTTTCCGTTGGCCTCAACTTCCAACCCTGTGTTTTGAATGACTGCATCAAGATTGGAGAGTACCGATGTAAATCCTGTTACCGAAGGGAGCTGATACCCCACCAGCTGATTGCCTGAACGGTTTCTATAATAAGCACCACTCACATTTAATCGGTTATCGAAGAAACCCAGTTCTAAGGCAGCTTCCAATTTCACCGTCTTTTCCCAACTGAAATCAGGGTTGTACAATCTTGAGGGCAACAATGCGGTGACTCCATTGTAGATCAATGCAGAGGTGGTAAAGGTATCGAGATACTGATAATCTCCAATGTTGTCGCTTCCCGAAGTCCCGTAACTTCCCCGCAGTTTCCCGAAGCTCAGCCACGCGCTGTTTTTCAGCCAGTTTTCCCCGGAGAATAACCAGGCTGCCCCTATCGCTCCAAAGTCTGCGTATTTATTGTTGGGCCCGAAACGGCTGCTCCCGTCTCTTCTGCCTGTGATGTTGAGAATGTATTTTTTATCGAACTGATAATTGATCCTGCCGAAGAATGCCGCATATCGGTATTCGGTATTGATGTGATCTAAAATCGTTTTGGTCTGTGCCGCGCCTATGTTTTTTATCAATGCATTGCTTTCAAAACCGATCCCCTGAATGGCGCCCTGCCCCACCTTATCGTTTTGATAGGTTGCTCCTGCCAATACATCAAACTGATGCGTCTCTTTTTTGTAGAGCCAGCTGATCTGCGGCTCTATAATGAGTGAGAAACGATCCTGATTGCTTTTTGAGGACTGAGACATTGCGGGAGTACTTCCTAATGCAGGATTAAATGCCGTATTGGGACGCAGTGACCATTCTTCAAAAGTCTGGTAGGTAAACCCTCCGTTCAGCCTGACCCTGAAATTTGTAAAGGCTTCATATTCTGCACTCATGTTGTTGAGAAACTGAAGCTGATCATTGGTATATGAATTCTCATAGGCAGCCACAGGATTGGTGAAAGTGTTGTTTTCCCAGTTCAGGCTACCGTCTGCAGAATACAAGGCCGGCGCATTGGGTGACAGAATATGAGCAGCCCGAGTAATATCTGAGCTGATGAGGTTATTATCCATTGCAGAAAACTGATTCGACATGTTGAAGCTGAACTTTCTGTCGGCGGAGCGGTGACTGACATTTCCCGACACCGTGGTTGCCCTGTACCTGAAATCCTGACCAAACACCGTGGTCTGCTGATTGTGCCCCAAACTTAATAGAAAAGAAGTGGTTTCACTTCCCCCGCTAAGGGAAAGCTGATTGGCTGATAAGGTTGCCTGATTGCCCAAGAGCTCTTTTCGCCAATCGGTGTAACGGTTGGCATCCCATGTTCCGTTGATGTCATAGGCCGTAGCCGGATATACCGATATATTGCTGTTGGCGAATGCCTGCTTTCTCATAGCAATGTACTCCTCGGTATTCATCATTTCGAGGTTTGATACTGCATGGCTCAGTCCGTAGGAAGAATTGAGCGAAACTTTTACCTTTCCCTTTTTTCCTTTTTTTGTAGTGACCAAGACGACTCCATTTGCGCCTCTGGAACCGTAAATTGCCGTCGCATCGGCATCCTTTAAAATCTCGAAACTTTCAATATCATTAGGGTTAATGGCATTTAACGGGTTGACATCACCGTTGGGTAATACTGCCCCGCCATATCTTGAATTGATGCTACCGCCCACCGGAACGCCATCAATAATATACAACGGTACATTCCCGTCAAACTCGGAGTTGGTCCGGTTACGGAGTGAGTTTCTTCCTCTTATCTGAACATCAAAACCACCTCCGGGTGTACCTGAATTCTGGGTAATGCTGACCCCGGCCATTCTACCCTGTGCTGCTGACAAGACATTGGTGACGGGTTGGTTTTCTATGTCTTTTGCTGAAACTTTGGCGATGCTACCGGTTCGTTCTTTGTATTTGACCTTGTAGTAGCCGGCGTTGAGAATAACTTCTTCGATTCCCTTTACTTTTTGTTCTAAGCTGATATTGACGACGGTCTGATCAGTGGCTGAGATTCGTTCTTCAGCATAATCAGGATGTCTGAACAATAGGATGGGATTTTCTGCTTTAACCTGTAATGTATAGGTTCCGTTTTCGCTGGTGGTCGTTACCTGATCACTTCCCTCTTGGGAGATGGTTACTCCCGAAAGTGGTTTGTTGGATGCGGTAACGGTACCTGAAATGGTGCGTGTTTGGGCTTTTGTATTGGTGCTGACAGCGGTCAGCATAAGGCCAAAGAAAATACCTCCTATCTTGTAATAGGAATTTTTCATAGATTTGTAAAAGGTTTTTAATCGTTAAATTAATTACTGATCTGCTCTTTCCCTGTGTCGTCAAACTGTTTGGGAAGGGGCTTTTTTGTTTTTTATATTTTTTGTAATTAATGTGATGTATTCATCGATGGATAAAAACTTTCCTGATGCCCTTTGGTATGAAAAAGGACTGGTGAGGTTCTGTAAGCAGTGACCGCAAGGCACCGGAAAGAATTTAATATGAATGAAATCTGTGTCCCGTGTAAGCTTTAAAAGCCGCAATAGGTTGTACCTTCCTATTGTATAGTGTCATGATACTATGTTTAAAGCGAGGCTTAGAATATAATGTAGTGGCGGGCTAACAGCATTGGAAAAAAGACGGCGTGGAACTCTACATTATCAGCTCTGAGGTACTGGCATACCTTAAACCACAGATAAGAGAGCCCACGCCTAGGTCGTGAGCTTTATACTTATCATCTCGTGGTTAATTGAAAAGTGCCAGTTTTCGGAGCGAGATTCTAAGCAATAGCTTCTATTATTCTTTGAAGTATCGCAAAATTACATATTCTGTAACTTATTTTACAAATATAGAAATTTTTTACTACATGGTAATATATTACCATGAATTTTTAAATCAAAAATCCAAAATTGCTCATAAATACATTATTTATGGATAGCAAAGAAGTCTTAAAATTATTTATGCTTGAGTTTTCAGAAAATTTGAAGAGGATTCGAGCTACAAAATATAATTCGATGGATGAGGTTGCGAAGAATTCAAATTTCGATTCAAGCAATTACAATAAATTTGAAAATGGTAAGGGCAATCCTACTATAGAAACTATGTTGAAAATGTCATCAGCTTTTGGTATAACTCCTAAAGAACTCTTTGACTTTGATTTTGATATTAAGAAATATAAAATTGACGAATAAAAAAACCTAACTTATGGGTTAGGTTTATATTAATAATTTCTATTCTAGAAACAACACATTATCAATTGTTTAGAAGAATTTACGCATTATTTTTCAAAAACAATTAGACTTTCTCTTAGTTTTGTGTGGTCGCCTGAATATTTTGTTTTTCTTCTATATATATATCGTAATACTTCTATTTTCTTTAATTTCCAACCATGTAATGATCCGATTTCAGCTAAAATTAGATCGACAGGTATTTCAGTATTCAAATAAACTGAATTAGCAATAACAATCCATAATTCACCTCCTTTTTTTGCAGTAGCAAACAATTTTGATAATATGATGCTCATGTCCTCAAAATATCCCTTTATCATGTGTGGAATTGTTTTATTCCAACCTTTTTTTATTACTGGTAGACTATTAATAACAGCCTCAAATAATTGTCCCAGCAAAATATTATCAGGTATTTGATTACTGTAAATAAGTTTATGAGATCGAATTGTATTATATCTTAAATTCTTTAATTCTTCACTAGATTTTATAAATTTTCCTAAAAATAATTCAGGTCGGTAAATATCTGTGTAATCAAATGAATTTAAGTATGGAGGAGAGGTGATACATAATTTATAATGGGGTATAGAATCTAAAATTATTCTCGAATCTCCATTTATTATTGAGGGTTTTGTACTAATAATAGACTCTTGTAGATCCTCTCTAATTAAATTAATTTTTCCCTCAAAGGAATTGAGAAAGCTTTCAGCAGAAAAATTTTTATTTATCCTTTCCTGTTTATATTTTAAACACTTACCATCCTTAACTGCATTACAATTATCGATTGCCGAAGAAATTAGTGATAATTGTAAAAGTTTTTTTTTATTTATATCATAAATTCTATCAGTATATTGCCAACCACCTTCAAAAGCATTTAAAACCTCACTATTAAATAACCATTTTTTCTTACCGCTATACTCTGAAAATGTAGAATATTCTAATAACTTTGATTTTTTGCCATTTTTAATACTTTTTAAAAGTTTATTAAAATCTTTGTCCAATTCCTTAGTTGAAAGATTTACACTTTTCGTTTTAGCTAGAAATGCAGAAAAAGGATTAGATTCAATACCAAGTGAGGAAATATTATTCAGAGATGAGGTTAGAGTAACTGTACCATTTCCATTAAAGGGGTCTAGAATATAATCATTCTCGTCTAATTTAATACTATTAATTGCTTCTTGCACAAGAGACTTAGAAAATCCTTCCTTGTAAGGATACCATCTAAAACGATGTTCATTGTTATAACCAGAAGCATTTGAAATAATATTAGAATCTACTCTTTCCTTTAAATTATAATCTAACATTAACTTGTTAATTCTTTTGCTATATCAAATCCTAAATTTTTGATTCTAGTATCTTTAGTCCATTTCGCAATTTCTAAATATTGAATCGTAATTTTTTTAAGAATTTCTTTATTCTCTGAAATAAAACTTTTTGTTAATATTGACTTTAGATAATAACCAAAAGAGATATATTCATCAATGATTTGCTTATCGTCCAACTTGTTTATCATGTCGATAATTTCTCTTAATTTGATAACATTATCGTTTTGCATCTTACTCAAGTCGTCTTTAATAAGTTGTGTGATAGTTTTTAAAAATGAAATATTAGAGGATATATTATTTGCTTTAATGTCCTCAATAAAGTTATTGTATTTTATATTTGTTTCCATTTTGCAAATTTTAAATTCTTAAATTATCTTGTATATTTTGTATTTCAGTGATTGGATCTATATCTTCATTATTAACTTTTAATTTAAATTCAGCATTTTTCTCTACTAATGATTTAATTACACCTGTGTCACAGTACATAGCAATTATTCTTCCTAATGATAAACACTTCCCAAAGTTAGTCATATTATTAAAATTGTCAATAGTATTTATGTGGTTTTTTATAACTTTAGAATCTTCTTCTTTAAAATTATCTACAAAATCTATACAAAGTTGTGGTAATTCATCTTTTATTTTTTGAAAATCCAAACCTTTCATTATAGCTTCTAGATCATCAACTCTCTTTACAGCAGTTATATTCTTAATTTGACGTTCTATCGTATCTAAAAAAGTTTTTACAATTGCCTCCAAGCCAATTGCTATTTTTTTTCCATTGTTATTAATACTAAATATTGAACTTCTTAAAATCATCATTCCTCCGAATCCAGCTGCGAAAATATTATTTATCTCAATCGATTTAAAAGAACTCAGAAATTCCTGACCACGAAAATATTTGATAAAATATAAAGCAAGAACAGAAACTAATCCATTAAATATAATATAAAATAAAACCCAAAGCCATACACCTTGTCTAAATATATACTTAGTTTCCTTATATCTACTTAAGACTTCTGTAGAACCGCAGATACAACCAATAAAAAAAACAATTGCTAAATTGTAAAATAAGAGTAAATCTATTTGATTTTCCATTGAATTATTCACAGTCGCTTTTAATAATAAAAATTGATGCATACATTATTTTTTATATTTTTTAATTAAATCAACTTCAAGATCCATATTCTGCTTACTTAAATTGTGTTCGAGTAAACCAATATACTTAACAGAATGTTTCTTTGAATATGATTTTTCAGGGATATTATTTTTTTCAAATCTTAATTGACCTATTCTCATTCCTGGATAAAGTTTAACGGTACTTGGTCCGGCATTGTAAATTTCAAATGTGATTACACCTTCAAAACCTGGATCTATATAACTTGCAGTCATATGAATTTCTATCCCTAGCCTTGCAAAACTACTTCTACCTTCCAAATTCCCAGATAAATAATCTGGAATCTTTACATATTCCATCGAATGAGCGAGCAAAAATTGTCCAGGAGCAATTGTAATGCCTTTCATAAAATCTAAATTTATTCTTTGGGAGTTTTTCTCAAAATTAAAATTTTCTTTATCCGTAAAATCTACAAGTCCATACTGATCTGGAAAAAAAACCTGAAAACTTGTTCCTAATCTTATATCTAATGATGTTGTTCCTATCTGATTTACTTCTTTTCCATTGACATTTTGTCCTGAATACATTAACGGAATAATCTTTATTTCATTTTCCAATATCAATTCTTTGATTTCTTTGTCCACAAGAACTCCCTCAAACATATTTCTGTCAGCCCTTTGTGTATCAGCTTTTTTATAAATCTCAATATTCTCTTTTCTGTCATACTGATCAATTAAATAATCAAACCACTCAGAAACTTGAATAGATTTTAGAATTGCTTGATCATGACGCAAAACAATTTTTTCAATATCTTCATATTGTTGTTTAATATCACCTACTTTCTCTACAATATTTAAAATATTTTGTTTAATACATTTTAATCTTGTCACCCAACTGCTTAAAAATATTTCTTGTACATATGTTGGGATTTCTTCATATTCATTTTTATCATTAAATATTTTTATACTTGGTATTGGTAATCCCTGAGATAAATTTTCTGATAATTGCTCAATTATTTCAGGCTGCAAATTAACATACTTATGCATTAATTTGCTTAATGATGCACTAAGATTCTCATTGTCTTTTTGTGTGTCTTTTGTGAAAAAATGAGATGTAAAATAAAGATTAAAACTATTAAATATTTCTTTATTAATATCAGAATCATCGATAAAATGCTCTATAACATTACTACAATCATTACAAAAATCATCAATTATTGTAGATATTGTTGGAAATCTGTGCGATATAATGGAGTTAATTAAATAAAGTCTTAACAAAGGATTAGGATGAGTCGACCTGTCTGTTGTTGTACCTAAATTACTAGAATAGATACTTTCGCCATTCAAAAACACAAGATATTGTGAAAAATAAAGTGAAGGTCCTATCAGTATGCATGCAAACAAATCACACCAGCATTCTTTTAGCCAACAAAAAAGTTTAGATTCTTGATCAAATACCCCTTCGGCAAGATTAGATGCAAAATATTTATTAAAAGCCAATTCTTTATTAATCCCAGTCTTTTTAATGAAATCTAATTCAATATTTTCGTCTTCAAATTTAGCTTTCAAGAAAGAATGATGAGCCATTTCGTGTATGAGAGATGGCCATCTAAAAGTATTTGAAGCATCAATTCTAGGAATAGTTACATGAAACTTTTTACTATTCTGCTCTACAGATTTAATATCTAGATTAATACTTTCTTTAATCTTTTTTTTAAATTCGGACAAATAATCAAAATCTAAAGTTTCACCTATTGTTTCATTCATTAATATTGAGACTTCTCTTTCTTCATTCACAAGAGGATTATCTTCATCATTATTTAATTTCATAATTTGCTTAGAAATGACTCTTTCAAAACGAGTTAGCTCTACTGGTTCTATAGGTCTAGGCAATTTAGACAAATATGTAATATGTAAATCATTAATTAGTTGAAGAATACCTTTAAACACATTTATATCAGTTGATTTCTCGTTATAAGTTTTTATTGAAAACTCATATAACTCCTGAAGAACATTTCTGTAATTTTCGATCAATTCTTTTTTGTCCTCGTTTCCATTATAGAATTGATTTTCTATATCATTGAAGTGTGTACGGAATCTAACTAGTCGTTCAATAATTTCATATAAAATATCTGATATAATCTTTCTATCCATAATTAAATTCTTTATTTTCAGTTTTAATTATTAGTTTAATATTATTTTCTTGTAATCTTTGATTAATCCTTTCTATCCACAAATTCAATTCTTCTTCAGAACTTATTTTTTCTCTTATATCAAAAAAATCACTTTCAAAAACAAGATAATACAATACATAATGCTCGAGATTATCTAAAGAAGTTGAATTGATTATAAGTTTCTTTTCAGATATATCAAGACTTTTTAAATGTTTTAAAAAATAATCTATTAAATGGGGAGTCGCAGGATAATCTATAAAACAATTTCTTATATCTATATCTATTTCAAAATCTTCATTATTAAGTTGTATTTCCTTCAGCATAGGGGAATAATAAGATTCTCTATGAAGTTTTTGGTTACTAAAATCTACTTTTTTCATATATCAAAAATTTAATATTCCATAATAATAAAATCCAACGTTATTTCCTGTGTCATATACATTTTTTCTTAATTCTGTATGTGTGATTTTTTCAGGAATAAGTAACATACTTCTAGCGTCCCAAATTGATAATTCCATTTTCAAATAGTGACAAGCATCTTTTATCATAGACATTCCGATTCCTTTATTTTTCTTGTTTTTTGATGTTGTATTTCCAATTCCGAATGCAAATTGATAGGAATCAGAAAATGAAAAATGCTTGGCAGCATCTTTTCTTAACCCGTTATCTTTACCATCTAAAGAATCTCTAACATTTCGTGAAATTCCTACTCCTAAATCACAGAACGAAAACGAAAGCCTGCCTTGGGTATCATTATCTAATAATAAATCTAATCCAAAGAAAGCAATATTATCAGTATGGTCTTGAGAATTTTTTGCAATTTCAAATAATACTGTACCTAATTTATCCCGTTTATCTTTTATTATATCAAATTCTTTTTTTAATAAAACATCTGCAAACCAATCAGTAAAATTTTCATATCCAATTCTCTCTTTTTCTACATCAAAATTAAGTTTGAAAATAGGAAACATAATATAATTGCTTCCATTTTTTTCAAATACTTGTTCTTCGGTTTCTTTTTTAATGACAAAACTCTCGAAAAGATTTTCAGTTTCAATTTTTAAATTTTCTTGAATAAAATAATAGAAGTCTATCTTACTAAGAAAATTATCTATCTCTTTATTTTCAGGCCTAATTATTCTACAAGTATAATCCTCTAAAGTCTTTATAAGCTTAGTTAATAAAATTGCTGCACCTGATGTTGTAATTGTTTTTAATGACGATAAATCAATACTAACGACATTCGACTTATTTAAATGTTCACTAGAATATGTTATAATATTGTTAGATATATTATCTAAGTATGGCCATACTTTTATTGAATTTTTTGTTACTCTTGACATTTGCTTACTGTAAATAAAATATAAAAGCCCTATTAGGTATCAATTTAATTTCATAAAAAAGTTATTCTTCAAAAAAATATAATTTGAAACTAAAGTATTGGAAAAAATTAAGATATTTTTACGGTTAACCGTAAAAACCTATAATAATGTTCCACGCTGAATATTATCAGTTTTTAATATTCTCATTGAAACATTCTCTTCTTCACAGCCGTATTTGTCAAATCTTTCCAAATTGTGTATCTGCTGAACTTTAATTTCTTTAGGAGAGTAACCAGCATCTTCGTTTAACCGTTCTTTTAAAATACAGTGAATAAATTCTGTAATCATTTTACCACTCATGCTTTTAAAACTATATTCATATGTATAGAAGCTATTCAATACATACATAATATCATTAATATGTGTCATTTTGATATGATTTTCGCAAATCTAAAAAAAAAAAGATAAAATTTAATACGTATTTTTACGGTAAATAAAATCCTTATACAGCTAGAATATTTTAGTTAAATAATTATAAATAAAATACCGTTGAGTTATCCTCAGATTTATACTTTTTCAGTTTCATATATTTGTATTCAACCTAGTAACCAATGCAAAATTTTACTCCACATAAACTTAGAAAAGAAGCAATCTGCATCGACAACAAAGACAAAACCGATGAAATAGAATCTTACTTTTTTGAGGGTAATAAGTGTGTAATAGTGTATAAAAGCAGCGATAAAGCCTATTCTTACCCTAAAAGTAGAATTAAGATGGTGCGATCTGCTATTCAAAGTGAGAGATTAGGCAAAGAATCAGCAATTGGAAAGTTTTCTACATTGCTATTATACTTCAATACTAAATTAGGTGAAGATGGTATGCAAGAAGCGATTAAGGATGCTTCAATAAGAAATGAAATTAAATTTTCTACTTCGGCAAACTTTAAACTAAAGTCTGAGTAAACTATACTGCTCAATTAATTTTACGATTTATAAAAGAGTTCTTTTCAAACCCAATATCATTTTGGAGCTTTTGGAGGAATTGTCTACAATAGTATATTGATGATATGTAATGAACAATACGAACATCATAATCCTCACCAAATAGTTCGCTGTCATAAACTTTATGTAAAGATTTTAATAATTCATCAATATCTAATTTTGTTTTTGAACTTATAAAAAGAGATTGTTCCGAAATTGTATCAACTAAGTTGTTGTAAACCTGGTAAAAACTTTCTCCATCTTTTTTGGAATAATAAGAGCCTCTGATCTTTTCCATCCTTCTTATGGTTTCGGTAACAATCCTAGCAATTTCCATATAGGACTTTACTTTATAAGTGAAAAGGTGTTCTTGAAGTTTATCTTTTCTCTGTAATCGAGAATTTAAAAATGCTCCAACTACAACACCTATGAGAGCGGCGATTGGTAATGATGCTTTAAAATATTCAATATTATCAGACATGGAAATAGATTTCTTCAAATATAAAAAATAAATAAAAATTTAATCTGACATCTCACTGTCTCTTATTCTTGGAAAATCTTCCGACAATAAAACCAAATGCCAAACCAATTACAACACCGCCAATAAGTTGATACAATTCAATATTATACATTTTAAATAATTTTTCACATAGATATGAAAATTATTTAATTTGATAAATTTTTATCCTCGGCTAAGGTTGGGGATTTTTATTGTTTAAGCCTGTAAGTACTGTAAATAAACGTTTTTAATGCTCTTGTTTAATTGAAACATAGATTCTTATTTTGTAACCTTTGATTAAATTGCTGTTATCCAATGGTAGAGGGCGTTTCATGCAAATGTGGAAAACTTTTAAGGTTAAAATCCAGCCATTTACTCTTTACCTCCATTTTAAATCAATAAATTTTTCGAACTTTGTAATAGCAGAAAGGCTTAAGATTATTGCAGTCTGGTACGACTATATAAAACCTTAAGCCCCTGATCATTAACAATTAATTTAAATCCCATGAGAAAGTTTTTAAACCAAATTGTTAAGATTTTAAAACCAGTTCTTCAAATAACAAAGCTTGTGAAGGAGCTTGTTGAAATCATCTGGTAATTTCTTTTCAATTTCCACCTCTAAAAAGAGGTGGTTTTGTTTTTTCAAAATTACACTTTTCCGTAATATAAATTACTTTTTTATTGATTTTTTATTGCTATTTTATCCACAAATTTAAGCCTGATGCTATTAATAGGCACATACACGCTATTTCGTAAACTTTTTATTTTCCTCTAAGAAATAAGGTTTAGTTTTTTTCAAAATAATTAGGAATTTAAAGATTGTTATGTTTCGGCTATGTAAAATAACAAGACTGAGGAAACAGAAAGGTTAAGACAGAACTAATATTACTTTTCGACAAGTTGCATAGTTCATCTTCAGAAGAGAGCAAAAAAGAAGAAATTATTAATCTTATTCTATTAAAAATGGAAGAGCAAACATTATCGCATCTCGGTGTTGCAAACCCCGCTCTCCGAAGTCTCCTGACTTTGGAGTTATATAAGAAAATAACATCTGCTCAAGATTGGAGACTTTTCTTTTAGAGACAACATTCGATGATTGCTGTGGAATTGAAGCCACACGACAGATTTTTGTGGGAGCTAAGGGAGTTGAGCTGAACCACCCCGTCTTATTTCTGCGAAATAATCCACCCCTCCGAGGGAGGGGAATATTTTTCTTGGTGAAGGCTATGTGTAGAAGTCCTTTATCAAACAAGGAGGATTTGGAAAATCTTTTTAAGATAGACCACGCAAGACAATCGCACGGAAGCGGGGAGAGCAAAAAAAATTGATTGAGACTTTACAAAGATGTAATTTTAACATTTCTTAAATACGGAAAACCATAATTAGTTTCTAAGAAGTTGATTTAGATTTGTAGATATAAAAATTATTAACAATGAAAAAATCATTACTTTATCTTGTATTACTTTTATCGGTAATTTCATGTACAAACTATTACACAGTTAGACTTCAGGAAGATACACCGCTTTATTCCAGCAGTGAAGGTGAATCGTCAGTGACTATCATTCCTAAAGACACGGAAGTTTTCCTATCCTTAAAAGCTGATAAGAAAAACTTCAGGAAGCTTAAATGGGGAAATTATTATGGATGGGCTAATAAACCTAATTACACATCTTACACTGGTTATTCTAAAGCATCGTCTTATTCATCATCTCCGCAATCAAGATCATCTTCCAGTTATAATTCGAAGTCGAGTTCAGGAGGCTCCGTACAGGTAAAAGGTTATACCCGAAAAAATGGAACGTATGTAAGTCCTCACACCAGAAGTGCTCCCAGACGAAGATAAAGTATTGCTTGACTTTGGTGGAAATTACTCTATAAATATTAAATCTCAAGTGTTACGGTTTTCCGTAATGAAACTTACCTGCGATAATTTACTTTTGGAATCGATATCAATCTGTTTTGATATTAAAAAGTAATTACTAACAACATTTTTTTTACGCTATGAATTCAATCGAAGCGATCAAGCCGGGACCAAAACCCAAAAAACCAGATGGGGAACCCGACAGAAGAAGGAGGGTAAATTCTCCAAACCAGCCTAAACATCCAAAACTGAAACCTCATGAACATGAAAAAGGGGATTAGAGTTGGATAAATCTTAAAATTTAGAAGCAGCTTTATAGCTGCTTCTTTCTGTATAATAGGTTCTATAAGTTAATTCTAATATCACTTAAGATAAGGGATCCCTCAAAAGAAAAACTATAAGTATTTTATGAGAGAAGCACATTGGCTACCAGATAAACTGGTAGAACTCTATGTATCCCAAGTAGCTTAACGTGAGAAAAACAGTATCGATCAGTCCGTGGACAATGATATTGATCCAGATATTTTTGAATTTAAGATATAAAAATCCAAAAGCGATCCCGAATACGAATGTCATGATGAGTCCTGCCGTACCTTGATACAAATGAGGCAGACAGAACATCAATGCGGAAAGGATGACTATAAGAATTTTTTTATCACCGAAGATATTTTTCAGTTGAGCGAAAGCAAATGCCCTGAACAGCAATTCCTCTCCAATCGCAGCGCTGATCCACATTCTGTACAACCACTTGAGATACTGTGCTGTGTCACCTTTGATATGCTCAAAAGTAGAATAATCAGCTGGTTCGTTACAAAGCCAATTGACCAGCGGCTGGATCATAAAATCCACACTCAATTCTAAGATCAGATATGAAACTAAAATAATCTTTATGTCAACTGATTTCAGGTTCTTGAAATTGAGTGATTTCAGATCGCCATTTTGCAAGTAGGTACTGATCAGGATAAAAATAATGATGACACAAAAAGTATATGGAAATTTGGTCAGTGGATTATAGATCAGTAAAAAAGATATTGCAAGTAACGCTAGTGATATCCATTTAGTTTGTAGCAGCAATTTCATTGTCATCCTTCTAAGAGTATAGTTTGCAGCCTTATGAAGCCGGAAGGATATTTTCAAAGAACTTTGCAATGTTCTTCTTCAGTTTTTCAAAAATGTCCGATTCGCCAAATTCTTTATTGTCATAGCCTATTGGAAATCCTTTCTCCACATATTGATTATTTTTTAGAGTTGTAAGATTTTGAAAGTCCCCGTTCACAATTCCGGTCTCATTAGTATGGATATCCAAGTATTTTATAGCCCCATTTCTGGAGAAATCCAACTTCCTGATATCTATGGTCTTTACCTCTTTCTTCAGATCAGATCTGAAATACAGATTCATTTTCCTGGTATCAATGACCGTCTGCCATTCACCGGGATGTATGGAGTTTAAAATATTCCACGCATAGTCGACAGGCTTTTCATCGTACGTATAATTTTTTAGCATGTAGTACGCACGGCTGTAGCGGTCTTCCCATTTTATGTTCTGTTCAAAATCAAATTTTTCATTTCCGCCAAGAAAATCAAATTTTTTAGCAGCGGTCAGATCCTTATGGTACTGATTGTTGCATAGCAATGGCATTGGCATTTCCTTATTGGTAAGTACGGTGTATTTCCCGTTTAATAAGGCAATCGTTGCAGAATTTCCTTTGGCATCGGTCAGGAAAAAATGACTTCCGGCTGCATTGGGCCACCAGTTAATGTTTGGACCATCATTCAGATGATCTACTACTTCTTTTACCGTTTTGTAGTTGTCCAACTGATACTGGATCCATTGTGCCCAGAACATATCAGGCTGTTTTGGATTATATACTTTACTGGTCTCTTCGAGATATAATTCAACCAAAAAAAGACCTTTTTCATTGACGCCGTAGCAGGGAAGGTCATATCCCAAAAGATTAAACGTAACGGAACCGAATTTTGAAGTCCATTGTTTATTGGCTTGTGTTTGATCAGTTGTCAGATTTTGCCAGCTGATATTCCTTTTCAGGACATCCCGCTTATTAATGACGATCATTCCGGGCATTGTTTTCCAGTTTTCATTGAAGCCAACGACGTTATAATTGTTCCCTGTCAGCAAAAATGCCGAGCACGCTTTACTTTGGACTGAGTAGACAAGAGCGGATATCAAGATATAGCGCAGAAAGAAAATCTTCATAAAGAATAATAATTTATTTTAATGACCAGCAGAAATAGATTGATCGGCAGGCCTGTATTTTTTTTCAGAAACCCTGTTCTGTGATTTGAATATTTAATACTAAACAAATTTAAAGTTATTCTGTACTACGGTCAATGGTTATTTGTAACCAAAATATGATCAGATCAAAAGAACTTTCAATCCGGCCCGATAGCTTTGGGAAGCTCTGGCCTTGGCCTCGGGTTCCAAAATTCAATGTAGCAAAAGTAAGTAATTATTCCAGCTCATGTGCCACCACCATTTATTACCGGGAGCTAAAAGAATATTAATCACAGCCGTGTAAAACTCTGGCAATTGCCCCCGCTCTCCGAAGTCTCCTGACTTTGGAGTAATATAAGAAAATAACATCTGCTCAAGCCAGGAGATTTTGCTCAGCAGAGGCAACATTAGATGATTGTTTTAGAATTGAAGTCACACGACAGATTTTTGTGGGAGTGAGGGGAGTTGAACCACCCCGTCTTATTTCTGCGAAATAATCCACCCCTCCGAGGGAGGGGAATTTTTTTCGTGGTGAAGACTATGTATAGAAGTGCTTTATCAAAGAAGGAGGATTTGGAAAATCTTTTTAAGATAGACCACGCGATACAATCGCGCGGGAGCGTGGGCACCAATATATCTAGATTATATAATGCTAGATGACACCTTACTATTTTTAATTCATCGAATACTTATTCGGAAAATGTTTGCTTAAATGGGTGAGCGAAGTTTAATCTTTTTACAAATAAGAAGAATATTTAATGCAGACTCCTGAAGAATATGAAGAAAGGTATATCAAAGCATTGACGACGGGTTTAGTGGAAAAGAAGCATTTGATTTACTGAAAGAAATTTTTGGGCTTTAATACTTTCTATTCCAGCTAAATATCTTCTTATTGTTTAATTTGTCGATTCCCAATTCCTTCTGAATCTTGGAAACAAAAATATCACATGCTTTTAAAATGTTATCACACTCAAATATCATTTCGTCTGTAGAATAACTCTCAGGGTCAATGAGTTCATCTATCTCTTTATTGAAAGCGTCAAATATAACACCTTCTAAGATAAATAAGTCGTGTTTAGTTTGATTACTTAAAAACAACGATTGTTCGTTTGATGTCTTTATAAAAGCTTCCCAAATATCATTTATATATTTGCTCTTTGGTTTATTTAATCTTAAATCAGTTCTGATATTTAAAACATCTCTCTTTATTTCTGAGGTGGATTCTGCTAAAATAGTATACGACTTCACTTTATAACTAAATAGATGATCCCTGATCTTATCCCTTCTGCCTAGTCTTGAATTTAATAATGCACCTATAATGACACCAGTAATCGTTGCAAACGGAACAGATGCTTTAAATAATTCCAATTTATCCTCCATAATTATAGTTTTCACAAATATAACAAAAAGCCATCTACAATAGATGGCTTACATTTTTCCTAAGTTTTTATTTAAAACTCTGGAAATAATATTAAAATACTTGAATAATGACCCTCTATCAAGAATTGTTTAAATCTCTTCCAAGAATCTAAACGATGCCGTCTGTTGTTACATCTACAATGTGGAAAATCAAATCCTTTCTCATTGTAACTCTCTAGATTTGTTTTGAAGAATAATTTTAATTGACCATTTACTCTTCTTACTCTCATGTGGTATTTTCTACCAGAAATATTTATAAACATAAACAATTATTTAATGTTTGCAATATATGCATGAGATATAATTTTACATGGTTTGCTCCCAATCAATGATTAAGCGTGTTTAAAGTTACATTTTACATAATAAGCTTTAGTTTTTCTTTATTTTCCTCCAAGAAATAAGGCTTATTTTTTCTTCTCACAATCATTTCTCGATTGCGTGTAACACCAATTGAAATTGTGAAAAAGGTCAACAAACATGATTTTTAGAGGCGTCGAGTGACAGGGATCTGAGCTGAACCACCCCGTCTTATTTCTGCGAAATAATCCACCCCTCCGAGGGAGGGGAATTTTTTTGGTGTTAAAAATAATTAGTGATTATTATAGAAATTTTGAGGCTCCGGTTTCTAACGTTGATACTTTTTCCCATTCTTCCTGCGCAAAAGTGAATACAGGACATGCTAATAAAATTAATAATAGTTTTTTCATGGCATTGCTACATATTAATTTGTTGTGTTATTTCTATGGTTTTCAATTTTATTTTTCAGGTCTTCCGTAATGTAAGCTGTTTCCTTGTCGACAGTAGTGTGTATTGAATCTAAGCTGTTTTTTGATATTTGATCGACAATATTTTTTCGTTTTTCATTTAAAACCCGAAAACTGATAATCATTCGACGAGCCATATGATTATTGGTGGCTTGAGAAACTCTTTTACTGATCATGTAATTTTTGTACCCCGTTGCATAGGCTTCTTTTAAATTTTTAGCAGTAATTTCTTCTTCTTTTGTATCATAATCATCGCCATTGATATCGGTCCAATTATTTACTCGGATTTCAACGGTATATTTTTGAGGTAGAACTGGTTTTTTCTCGCAAGAATAAAGAAAGCCGCAAATTATTGCGCATAGAGATAGAAGTTTTTTCATGGTTTATATTTTTCCAAATATAATGAAAAAGGCGTAAGACTTGCGTAAGTCTTCAACCTTGAAAATATCTATATTTGAGGAAACTAAAAGATTATAGATTTACTTTCATTAAAAATTTCAATTGCAGCATTATCTTGTAGAATAAGACCATTGAAAAGATCACTATCAGATGAACAATTAGTTATTTATGAAAAAGCAATGATTGAATTAAAAGAAAAATTTGTTAATAATCATCCTAAAATGACTGAAGCTCATTTAAAAACAGGTAGAGAATCTTATGTACTTTTTAATCAAAGAAGTTTTATCAATAGAAGAATTTTCAAAATATGATGTTGTTCTGTATTTTCCGCTGAGAAATTTCACATCAGATTTCAGCAAACTCTATCATGAAGAAGAAAAATATGCCCGACATCACGCCACTCATCCAGATTTTATTATCTACAACAAGCTTGGGAAAAATCCTGTGTTAGCGATAGAGGTTGATGGCTACGAGTATCACAGAGCAGAAAGCCGACAAGGTGAAAGGGATGTGATGAAAAATAAGATTTTAGAAAAGTATGGTATTCCCTTATTGAGGTTTTCGACTACGGGAAGTGGGGAGAGGGAAAGATTGATTGAAAAACTCACTATGCAGCTAAATAAATAAGATAGTTTTATACAAAAAGATTTAATTTACTTTAAACTTTTAAAAAAAACAGAAAGATAATCAGCAGTAATGTTTGCTTTCATCTCCTTGAGTTAATTATTCTTGATAATTTCTAAAAACTAAATATCAGTAACTTTAAAATTCCTGTATTTTTTAAGAAGTATAAGATTTTAAATTTTATGTAGCATTAGATGATACTAAAGTGACGGTATTAAGATAGTAATGATTTATTAATGAAAGATTTGTATCTTCCAATCCATTATGTGTATAATCCAATCTCATTAAACAATAATATGAAAAAAATCTTCTTTCTAGTTTTAACAACTGCAATGTTACTTAATTGCAAAGACCGTGATCAAGACACCGACGTACTTCCTGAAACAACGCAATCGGGAAAAAATACCGGTGGAGCTATCGTAAACAGTAAATTATGGGTTGCAAAAGTACAGGCACCAAGTTCCATTGCAGGTGGAAATATTACTTCTTATAGTCATGTTGGCAATGCATATAAAATGGAAATCACGCTCCAGGAAGTTAATGACCAGAGCTCTCAAATCAAAATATATATCAGAGATGTACAGGATATAGCAGCAAAAACGTACAATGTTAATTCTTCCTCAAATGTAGAAGGATATTACACTGATAAAAATTTTGTTAAATACGATATAACTTCATCAACGGGCGGCTCTGTTACAATCACACATTTTGATATCTTCAAACAAGTTGTGTCCGGAACATTTAGCTTTAAAGCTGAAAATTCAAATGGAGAGATTGTAACCGTCGCAGATGGTAGGTTTGACAAAAAATTCAGTCAATAGTAGTTTTTGAGATCCTTAACAACTTATATAAGCAGTAAAGTAGATTTAAGACTGCTTCAAGTAAATTTAGGTCTTAAATGTGAAATGATAACGTTCGACCAAGTTAATATACCTGCTCTCCAAAGTCTCCCTACTTTGGAGTTTTTATTTATGCACAGTTCACTATATTTGAAATGAACTAAAAACCTATTTAAAAAATTGCGACCTCACATCTAAAATCTCAGGCTATGTATATCGACGGCAAAGACAGAACTTATGAAATAGAATCTTATAATTTCGTTGGTGAGAAGTGCAGTGTAACTTATAAAAATAACGGTAAATCTTATTCTTATAATGAAAGCAGAATTCAAATTGTAAAATCTGCCATTCAAACGAAAAATGCAGAAAATATATTCAGTTATTTAAAAGATATAGCTGAAACCGTAGGACTAACAACTGAAGAAGGCAGTAACATTATAAAACTATTAATAACTAAAATCAAAACATGAAAAAAATTCTTATCGTCGCAACACTGATTCTTTGTAATTATCTATTCGCTCAAAAAAAATATAAAATTGAACAGTACGTCTGGTCTTTTGATTCACCAAAAGACTATATCCCCAAAATTGACCAGTTTGAAAAGGAAATAAAAGCAGGTACAAAATATCTTGAAGAAAAAGATATAAAACCCAGTGATGATGATGTTGTTTTGCTAACTCTTGAAAAAAAAGATAAAACAAGTAACATCATTATGGTAAGCTACAGAGACAACAGCTCAATTGATGAACTGACATTAGGCGGTTATGCTGAATTAATGAAGAACTCGATGCTGGATGTAGAAAAGATGCAATACCCCGATGATGATGTTACGATGGTAGTTGAAGACATTGTTATTGATAAAATAAATTTTAAAGTGATTAGAGAGACTGTTGTTTTTAAAAAAGATAATCATATTGGATCAAAGTATTTCTATATAGCTGATATTGACGGCAAAGAATTTATGATTGTTGCAGCAAGTGTCAACGAAAAAGACAGAAAATTAATTGATCAATCAATTTTAACCTCGACTTTCAGAAAAATAAAATAGAACCTTAAATTATTTCTGCCCGTCTGTTCTTGATTGGCTTTGGTATAACTTGCTACAACGCCCAGAAAGATGGAAATCCCAGAACGATGGCAATGTTAATTTTTGATTCGAAAACTAAGGGTAAGAAGAATCATTATTTTTAAAACTAACTTTTCGGATAATGAGGGAAATAAGGTGTTTTTTATGAGGTCTGGAATGTGGTGGAGAAGTTCCAGAGTGGATTGGTGAGGCAATAGATTTCGCCTAAAAGGGATTACTCTCGTTTTAACCACCCCGACTTATTTCTGCGAAATAAGTAGTCCCTCCAAGGGAGAGGAATTTTTTTGGTGTTAAAAATAATTAGTGATTATTATAGAAATTTAGAAGCGTCGGTTTATTGTACTACTATCCGAAGTCTCATAACTTTGGAGTTATTACAGATTTACTTCAAAATGAGTAGACTTTTTGTAGCAACTATTATCATTATTTCAAAGAATAAAATTTAAAAATTAATATAAATATTATATTAATTTTTAAATTTTAGTAAACTATTCAATCTTCTAATTCTATAGGATTATGTCCTTTTTTTTCGGTTTCTCTAACCATCTGTTTTGGTTTTTGATCCTCTAAAAAGAGAGTTCCCATCCCTTCTAATTCTCGTCTAGCATTTTGTCTAAAGTTTGTTCTAGCTTCTGATAATTCTTCTTTCGTAACTATTTTAATATTTTGATATCGAGCATTACTTACCCGAACTAATTTTCCCTTTAGATTAGAATTTGAAACTGATTTTATTAATTCAAAATCGTAATCTCCTGTTCTGTCCGTAATTTTCACAATTAATCCTGGAAGATTACTAAATTTATATGGTCCATAGGGAAAAGGATTTCAGTGGAATACCAAGCAATCCAATCTCTTCCCTTATATCTAACTTCTGCTTTTTTACAGACAAGAGAATTAATTACTTTTGTTTCATTCACAAGCTTCCAATTGTTTATTATAGGACTATTATACGATAGAAGTGTCATTCCAACCGCTTCGTAAAATTGTGAATGTTGATTATTCTGAATAATCAGAAAGTTAGACTTTGAAGCAGGAATATTGCTCACATTAATTACGCTTTGCTTCTTATTAAATTCTGCACTGAAAGCAGAATCAAATTTTAATTTATTTTCACTTATAAAAAAGGCACGAGTGTCGCTCACCTGTAATGAAAAAAATTCTTTTGTAATATTATCTTGATTTAAAGTATTCGGTTTGTATTGAAGTAAATAACTAAATTCTCCTCTTAGTGAATCTTTATCGACTTTTTGAGAAAATGATATAATCGATAAAAATAAAAATATGACTACTAAAACATGTTTTTTTATAAAATGCATTACTCTATTTTATTTAGTGAAAAACCGCACAAATATCTCAGAGATTTTTGTGCGGTTCTGTAAATTTGTTTAAGATGAAATTATTTAAGGAGTAAAAGGACTGTCATACATACAATAATTAGTCTGTATTTGTGAACCCCAATTTTGCCATTGAGCTTCAGACCAATTCTGACAAGTATATGCAGAAGTGCAAGTTACTACTACAGTTCTACAATTATCCTCTTGTAATCGACGCTCCGTTTCTAAGGTTATTGTTTCTTCCTTTTCAACTTTTAATTCCTCATTCTTTGAAACGATTTCTTTTTTATCAGTTTCATTTTTTGGTAGAGTCGTATTAGCGCTTACTAACCCAGCTACACCTATTGCAGCTAATAACATAATTTTTTTAATATAATAAATATTAAATTTGAATTGTAAATATATAAAAATAATTCACACACCCAAAGTTTTATTTTATTTTTTTAATCTATAAATTAGTTAATCGTTGTACGCTAAACATCAATGACCTCATGTTTTATTAAGAGTTTTTTCCTTTGAAGATTAAGAAGATTTTACCTTTTTTATGATAGTCGTATTCATAAGAAAGTTCAACATAATTAAAACAATTTATCCTGTATAATATTAAATAACCTTGAGTTTCGAATTTTCGAAACCCAACATTACTAAAAAAACATAGGTTAACTTCATTTTTTATTACTTTATCAAACACTTTCACTTGGATTGTTAAAAATAAATAGTGAAAATTATAGAAATTTAGAAGCTCCAGCTTAAAGGTGGAAGACTTTGAATAAGAATAATATTAAAAAATTCTTGGATTGAAGCCACAAGGCAGATTTTTGCGGGAGCGAAGGGAGTTGAGCTGAACCACCCCGTCTTATTTCTGCGAAATAATCCACCCCTCCAAGGGAGGGGAATTTTTTTCGTGGTGAAGACTATGTATTAAAGTGCTTTATTAAAGAAGGTGGATTTGTAAAATTTCTTTAGGATAGACCACGCGAAACCATCGGGCAGGAGCGGGGGGATTGTAGCAACAAGAAAGGATTGACTTCGTTGAATTGCATTTCGTGCGGCAGCGGCGAACATTAATTTTGCCACCTCAGAAATATTAATAGACTTGCAGAAATAATATGTCTATTTGGATTGAAATTCAGTTCTTGTAGAAGAAACTGAATTAAGCCTAATACTGTCTCAAAAAAAATAAGCAGTGTCATAAGCACTACATCATCTAGATATATTAGTGCCAAAAGACCCCTTAATGTTTTTTATTCTTCGATAACTTTCCTACAATAAAGCCAAAAACAACACCCCAACTACACCTAAAACCAACTGATAAATTTCAATATTAAACATTTAAAATAATTTTCACAAATATAAAAATTATCACTAAAAAATGAAAACACTCCTGTTTTAACTTACATTAATTCTTTTGACTTCCTGCAAAGATGACGCAAACTGAATTTCCAATAAAAATGAATAATGAAATACTAATAATTGTAAAGGTTTAGATTAAAATTAAAAAAATATATCTTCTCCTGTTAGAAATAAGGTTATTTTTTTTTTCACAAAACAATTACTTATGTTTAATTTTTCTTTTAAAAAAACAATTTAAAAAAAAATAAATAGCTCATTTACAGCATTTTAAAACTTAAATCTTTTTTTTGTGAAAAAAAAGATCATCGATTGAAATATTAAATTATATTTAGCCAATGAAAGAAGTTATCGGGTAAGTCTGACTACTAATCTTGGCAGAAACGCAGATGAAATGTAGTATATGCGAGGGAGTGATTTATTGACAGGAAATATTGTTGAACTATCAAAATATTTTGTATCCATTTTTTCTTTTATGAGTCGGAATTCCCGAAACAGCGACTAAAAAACTCTGAAAGTAGGAAATAAAAAAAAATTTATGAAAAAACTAGTAATTATTTTATTTATGCTATTATTTTCTAATAGCGTCTTTGCTGGATGGAGTACATCAGAAAGAAACAGTTGTAAATGGTGGGCTCGTAAATACCATGCAACAGCACGAGTATTCACAGGTCTTCCTGCCGTTCAAACTACAGGTAATTGCGGATATGCTTATGCTGAAAAAATTAAAAATTGTGCTTGGCAAAAAGCTTCTCGTGGTGACAATGGTGTTTGGGCACAAGGTGGCGTTAGTAATAAGTTTTGTTCAAGAGGAGAAGTCGTGACAGATTTCGATCAGTTCTTTTTACCTATGGTTGATGACATTGAAGAAAATATTGAGGAATCAGAAATCACTGCTGATGCAACTATTTTTGACCCAGGTTCACATACAGTAGTTATACCTAATATTTCAGGTAAAATTAAACTTGTGAAAAATAATGGTTTTTATTCTGACATACGATTTTCAGTTTGGAAACCAAACGATGATAATGTGAATATGGTTCAGGACGAAAAAATGGATGAATCAGAAATTTTGAGTAGACTTTCAATAAAGTTAACAGATGACGGGTTAATTTTTAAGGGAGATTTAGTAAGTGAAGAGCTTAAATCAAAATTTACTGTGGTAGACAATGGAAGAGAAATATATGTTGTTTTTAATGATGTTTCTTTGAAAATTCCTGTTGATTCTAATATCGCACTTGAAGATATCGCAGTAGAAATTGAAGGAGACGGAGCTCCTGATACTAAATCAAATATGGCTAAAATGTCAAACAGTACTGATTTGGCAATATCCAATAATGATTTTAAATTTAAGGTTTATCCTAATCCAACATCTGACTTTATCAATATCGAATACTCAAATAATCAATCTTCAGGTCAGACAAATATCTCAATTTACAGTCTATCAGGAGTAAAGATGAAGGATGTATTTGCTGAAATTAGCAATAGAGGCAAATCGCAATCAATAAAAGTTGATATCTCATCATATCCTAAGGGAGTATATCTCATTTTAGTTGATAATAATGGTAAAAAACTTTCAAAGCAAATAATTAAAAACTAATTTTAGAAGACTTCCTGCATTTTTATGCAGGAAGCTCTTTTATCTATACTCTATGAAATCATTTTCAAATATTGTTTCAATAATTTTTTTTCTTTTTTGGAACTTTTGCTTTTCCCAATCCGATTATTCACTTGGAATAACTTTGGGTGGCGGCTTAAACCTTTATCACAATAATCTATATGCTGACAAAAGCCATTTTAAGACACGCCAACCTTTGTCACTTAATTTTGGTGTAAGATTGTCTAAAAATTTAGATGAAGAAAATAAACTTTATACTGAACTTTTTATTACGAGAAAAAAAATAGAATTTGATTATCGGCTTAATGAAGCAGAAATTCCTTTTAACAACAAAGAAAAGTTCGGACAAAAATATGATTGCATATCTTTATTTGTAGGATATAGAAGATTATTTTTCCTAAATGAGAACGCTATTTATGTTGAAGGCAGTGTGGGAGCTGATTATAACAATAACGTTATGAGCTATAATGAAGGAAATGGTGAATCACAAGAAGCTTTAAATAGTGTTTTAAATTTTGAAAATTTTTACGATACCAACTTGGGAGAAAAGAGTTACACAATAAGTTCCAATATAGGAATTGGATTAAATTTCGGATCTAGAAATCAGTTTGATATGGGGTTGTCTATGAATTTACCGTTTCAGAAAATTCAGACAAAAGAATCAAATTACCAATATTTGTGGAATTATAAGAATAAAAACTATCTCCATCAATTAAAATACGTAGGTACTATTTACTATCCAAGTATCAGGCTGACATACTATATTTTATAGGATTCAATTATAAATAGTATCGTTTTTTATTTATAAATTCCTATACATTTAAGTATGATTTTTATTCATTAAAAATTCCGGAAATCATTTCATTGATATATTCGTTGTACTCCTAAGACTCTCGACTTAGGAGTTTTTATATTGAAAGAAAATGTTTACTAAATAATTCTGGCTGAGTATACTTACCCTTATTATTGACACCTTTTTTATAAACTATCAGATTAGACTTTGATAAAATAAATTTCCTCGCTCTTCGACATCTCTTTACTTTGAAGGAATACAAGAAGATAACATTTTATGAGACTTACCTCAGCATAGGCAACATTAGATGATTGTTGTGGAATTGAAGCCACACGACAGATTTTTGTGGGAGTGAGGGGAGTTGCACCACCCCGTCTTATTTCTGCGAAATAATTCACCCCTCCGAGGGAGGGGAATTTTTTTCGTGGTGAAGACTATGTGTAGAAGTGCTTTATTATAGAAGGAGGATTTGTAAATCTTTTTAGATAGTGCACGCGATACAATCGCGCGGGAGCGGGGGGATTTTTTTAATTGATCCATTTTAAATTTTTAGCCAATATATTACGAACCTTCAACTTGGCTTTTTTTATTAAAAAATATCCTGCCTTTTTTCTTTATATTAAGTCATCTTAATGTAGAATTATATTAAAAATAATATTATATTAGCCATCTAAACCAAAACAAAATAACTATGAAAAAACATGTTTTTTTATTATGTCTCTCTATGTTCTTGTCTGTTATTATAATCTCTTGCGGACGAGATGAATTGTTAGATGAAGCACAAGAAGTATCAGATTCTCAGATGATGATGAAGCCTCCCTTAGACTCTCTAATTATCGATACAACATTTACCAAACCCACCATCAACGCAACAATTTTCACCACAGGACAAACCTGCTATTCTCTAGCTTCAGGCTATGGCTATAATTATAGATATTACGTATCTGCAAGTGATGTAGTTTCTTATGACAGAGTGGTGCATTCAACAATAATTAAAGGCACTGCTCTTTATTTTGTTCAACCGTTAACGATACCTGCTTATCAAAATGTGTCTGAAAATGTAATTATATTTAATAATGAATCTTCAAAAGTAGGTGATGTGAAGATTAGAATTTTATCCGTATTAAATAGCAATGTTGAGACATTACAAAATTATAATAGAGTTGATTACGATGGATATATCAATAATTGTTTTTCAAGGCCTTTCAATCAGCCAGATTCTTGCTATGATGAAAATTTAGTACCTATTGATAATAATCACGACGGTATTTGGGATTGTATGCAATAAATAATTGAATCAGAATGTATATCAGGTTTCCACTTTGTGGAAGCCTTTTTTTATAACACGTCAAGTTTTGTCGCATCAACTGTATATTTAGGATGAACAATTAAATTTACAATATGAATCGCTACCAGACTTTTAGAAACAGAATTAAACCACTCACTGATTTGTTTTGGCATATAGTACAGCAGCAGAGAGAAAAGAAACTGAAAATAAAGTAAAATTGAAGACAGCTTTTTTGGGGATTCAAATGTAAGCCTGTCTTAGCTAAGCAGATTGATACATAATAGAAATGTGTGGTGGCGATGAGTGGTGTACAATAAAACATGCCTCTCATAACGATAAAGCGAATTGGAACCATCCCATCTTATTTCTGCGAAATAATCCACCCCTCCGAGGGAGGGGAATTTTTTTCGTGGTGAAGGCTATGTATTAAAGTGCTTTATTAAAGAAAACAGTAAAAAAACATTCAGGAACTATCAAAATTTATGACATTGCCACCCATTCCGGAACTTTCCTAACTTTTTTAGAGTAGCATATAGACAATAGGCTGGTTTATTCAAAATTCATTTTTAAAGGAATTCTGAAGGCAGAACGCACAACTTCATCATTCATCTTTGCAGGTGCCCATTTATTTTTGATTGACTTCATTACTCTAACTGCTTCGGTGTTAAACTGTGAGTTGCTTCCATCTGCTTTTACATTAGAGATAGAACCATCCTTTTCTACAATAAAGCTTACAACAGTTGATATGTTTCCTGCTGCTTTTATTTTCGAACTTTTAAATGCGCTTGCAAACTTACTTCTTAAACTATTGATTCCTCCTGGGAATTCTGCAGCCTGATCAACGTCTGAATACACTCTATTTTGATCTGCTAAAACATCTGTTTTATTTTTATCATCTGATTGCGTACTGTATACCGGAGGAATACCCTGACTATACGACATAATAGACCACAGTACTCCTAAAATTGTGATTTTTATTTTCATTTGTTTATATTTATTTGTTTATAATCCGTCACGCATTTTGAAAAATTTCAATATTGCATTCGTCAGATCGAGTATTTTTTCGTAAAAGTGGAGAAAAAATGTATCGAGAATAGATTTATCTTCAAAATTACAAACTTCTCGATACGATTTTTTTCAAAAATCTACTCGAAGTGACGAAAGTATTTTAAAACGTACAACGGGTTTATATATAATATTTTGCCTTTCCTAAAGATAAAAAACGCAAAGCTATACAAAGAATTGTAAAAATACTGATATAAAGCTAAACAAAGCCGTTTCACTTATTTTAGAAAGACAATGATTTAAAATGTACAACGGATTATGTATTATTTTTTTTTAGAGATTATAAAATAACTTATGTCATTAGAATAACTTGAAAGTGTACGAACCGAATGCGTTGCATTTTCATACAATCGTTCTGTATTTTCTCCATTTGGTTCTGAATAGATCAACTGGAACTTATTATCAGAAAGAAATTTTTTATACTCGTTATAGACCGCTTTAGTGGTTGCAGCAATCGTTACTTCAACTCCCCTTGCGGGATCATCTTTATATGTAAAATAGTTCTCTGCATTTCCTGAAGCATCGGGATGAAATCCGAAAGTAGATTCGAAATTGCTTTTATTGTAATCTAAAAATTCCCACCCATTTTGTAACAATACCTTTTTAGCATTGTCTACGTTCTGCTTTTGAATTTCAATAACTTGATTTAGTGATAGATTTTGAGCATACGCTGCCATGCCGGTACAAAGAATCAATAATAAAAATATTTTTTGTTTCATGTTGACTTTATTAGTTTTGATTTTCCAAATTTATATTTAAATACGCTCAAAGATATATTTTCGGAAATAAAAATGAAATACCCCTAAAGTGGTATTTTTAAAGATGGATTTTTTATTTACTGCCTTGCTACTGTTTAAAATTAAAATTATTTTTTAACAGAATTTTTGTGATCATGTGGTGAACAACAAAAATGCTTTTATTGAAAATGCTCATCAATTCTTTTATAAATTTATTGTTCTTTCAAAAAAAACAGGATCCTCTTCGAGGATCCTGTTTTTAAAAAATATATGATGTAATTTGGTGTAGTATGATTTGATTTCTTTGCAAACGCATTTCTAAATCTGCAGAGAACAGGGCTCGGTTTCCTAGACTATATGAACCCTGCTATTCTACAAGAAAACTGAATGATGAAATTTTTATTATTGATAACCTGATATCTTATTTCTGAAACAAATATAAAATGAAAGACTATTAAAAAAAACATTCACCGGGTGTCATTTATAAATAGTGACGTAAAAATTTGTGAAATATCACGATATAAAAACACTGCAAAACACTGATTTTCAAAGAAAATATCATGATTTCAGAACTGATTTTTATACATTAAAATCTTTGTATTTCCTTGCTCATTGAAATGCCATTGTTTATCTTAAGAAATCATATTATTATAACTACTTGTCCTTTTCAAGCGATTAAAAACGCAAGGCTATACAAAGAATTGTAAAAAAATACTGATATAAAGCTAAACAAATCCGTTTCACTTATTTTAGAAAGACAATAGTTCAAATGCATAACGGGCTAAAATTGTATTTAACCTATTGGCTTTATTGACATTTATAAAAAAACTCCTGATTTAGTTATTATCAGGAGTTTCAGATTTTTCTATCCAGTACTAGTCAACCGACTTTTCAATATTTTCAAATTTGCGGTAGGACTCCTGCAGCTGCATATGCTGGTCGGCAACAACTACCGTGCTTTGGGGACAAAGATTTCCGCTTTGCAGCGCTTCCTGATAAGAATCTATAGCAGCTTTCTCACCAAAGATTACATTTTCGATTGTAGATTCAGCGTTGTTTCCTGAAAATGCGTTTTTAACATCAATCCATCCTCTATGCAATGCGCCTGCCACTGTTGAACTATCATTAACTTCACCCCCACGCTCATTTATAAGATCAATTAAATCAGCTCTCATCACTTTTGACTGTCTGACCATTTGATCGTAATCAACTTTTAGAGCCGAATAAGAATCCCAAACTTTGTCTTCAACCTTAGTAAAACCTTTAATTCTATCATTTGTAATGTTTAGCAAATCGTTCAGCGTTGCTACTGTTTTAGTGTTTTCCATATCTATTATTTTGTAATGTGTTCTGCATTACCTACAACTGCTATACCATACCCCACGATCAATTGTAATTTCTAATCGGCATCTTTTTTGCCAATGCTGAGATACTTACGGAATGCCGTCATTCTCTGAATCAATATTAAATACAAAAAACACCCATCGCAGGCATGAGCAAATACTATCTTTTACTACTTGCATTAGTATCTAACTTCACTTTTTCTCAGACTAATAATAATGGGGAAGTAAAGACAAAAGATATTGAAGCTGTCATTTTACAGGACAAAAGTGATCCGCGCGCGCTTGAAATTTTACGTAAGGTGAATAATAATTATCTATTCAACTCGCCAGAAAGCCTTCCTTCTTATTCTTATAAATCTTATGAAAAAATATCTCTTGATTTTGACCAAGACAGCATCAAGGCCTACAATGATTTTATCACCCAAAGAATAGACTCTTTGAAAAGGTTACCGGAAAGACCTTTAAAAGCCACAGAAAGAAAAGACTCTATAGAATCTGTACAGTTTGCTAAACTTGCTGGTCAAAGCAAATTGTTTCTATGGGAAAGAGCTTCAGAAATTTTATTTTCCAGCAAATATGGAGAAAAAATAAATATCCTCGATAATAAAATTTCCGGCCTCAAAGAACCCTTGTATGAACTGATGGCATTCCGCTCCAACAGAACTCAAATTCCCAAGGAAATAAAAGAAGAAAACCGCAATCTTTACCGCTATTTCCTAACAGACTCTCTAGATATTGACGGACGAGAAAACTACGTTATCAGATTCAGACAAACCAACTACAGAGAAACTGCCGACAAGAAAAAATTTACCGGATATATCTATGTAGACAAGGAGACTTTTGGATTAAAAAAAATAGAAAGTAACAGTACCATAGAAAATGAAGGAAGCATCACCAGTACCTGGATCTACAATGGAGGAAAATGGTTTTTATTAAAAGAAGATTATAAACTGAAATTAAATAATAATCTTCTGAATACCGGTTTGAACCCTGACCGTAAGAAAAACAAAGAGGAGAAAAAAAGAGATCATGAAAATACAAAGAAATTTGGTCAATACGCCTATGCTACCGCTGATTATTTTGACTTTAAAACAAATATCAACAGCAGCTCAAAAGACTTCCAAGGGTATACTATTGATGTAAAAAATTCTGACGGCACTCTGATCGACCAGTACCGAACCTCTGAACTATCAAAACGTGAGGAAGAAACCTACGTTACCATCGACAGTTTAAGCAGCAAATATAAACTGGACCGCAAAGCAAAAGCATTAACCGGTTTATTAAAAGGGAAAATACGTGTAGGAATTATCGATTTTGATCTTGCAAGAGTAATCGGTTATAACAAATATGAACATTTCAGACTAGGAGCCGGCATTAAACTCAATGAGAGATTCAGTAAATACATTTCTCCTGATGCCTATTTTGCGTACGGCATATATGATGAAAAATTTAAGTTTGGTGCAGGTGTAGATCTACGTACTTCATTACAAAAGAATTCTTTTTTCCGCATTGAATATTTCAATGATGTCATGGCTGCGGGAAGATTTACCGAAAACTTATGGAACTTCAGAATGAAAATTATGAGTTCGGGAGTAGCAATTAACAATAATGTATTCTACCGTTATCAAGGTTTTAAAGTAAGTTATGAAAATGACCTGACCAACGGCCTCACCGTAAATGTAGCGGCTAAAAAAAGTGAGGAACAATCTTTATTTGCTTACAACTATAAGGATCTTGGGAATCAATTTGATATTTCATCAGCGGTTATTACTTTGAAATATTCACCCAAGTCAAAAAATATTATGACGCCAGAAGGAAAATTCACTTATGAGCAGAATTTTCCGGAAGTATATTTCAACTATGAACAGGGATTTAAGGGATTGGATGGAAATTTTAACTTCAGTAGATTTGATGTTCTGTTTACGCAAAATTTCAAGACAAAACTTGGTGTAACAGGCATCAGGGCATATGGCGGATTGCTTGTAGGCGATGCTCCGATATGGAAAAACTTTACAATGAACGGTCTCGCAAATGGCAGAAACGGCCTCAACTTTAATCTAACTTCTTATCTAGGCTTTGCCACCATGGAAGGAGGAAAATACTTTAATGATCGATTTGCAGGAACTTATCTTACCCATAGACTTCCTTGGTACTTTAAGAGCTTTGGTAAAAATGTTTCCAGTTTCGATTTTATTTATCGCGGGGTAATTGGCGATATGAAAAACCCGGAATATCATCAATTTGAGTTTGAGAAACTGGATCATCTTTATAATGAAGTGGGATTGGAATGGAATAATTTTTTGTCTTCCCAGTTTAATTTAGGATTCTTTTACAGAGTAGGGCATTATAACACATCAAGTTTTAAGGATAATTTTGCGATACAATTTAAACTGAAACTTTTAGGATTTTAGAATGCTTCAAAATTACATGAGCCTAAAATCTATAAATAATTTTTGTTTGAGAGATGGAAAAGCAAGAAGTTTTCGTATTGGTATTTATGAAAGAGTTATTGCGGGATTGAGGGTAATGATTATCCTATTAATCGGTATGAATGTAACCATTTCCCGCTTTCCCGTACCTACTGACTGTGGGATGATACAAAAGAGATAATATTCTGGTCAAAACCAAGAGTCTTTGCTCAGATAGGCAACATTAGATGATTGTTGTGGGATTGAAAGCTTAAGACAGATTTTGAGGGGAGTGAGGGGAATTGAGCTCAACCACCCCGTCTTATTTCTGCGAAATAATTCACCCTTCCTAGGGAAGGGAATTTTTTTCTTGGTGCAGAAGGCTATATATAAAAGTGCTTAATGATTTTTATACAAACTGAGGATTTGAAAAATTTGTTTCTATAAAACAAACCATAAGATAGAAATGTGCGGGAGTGGGAATTATAAGTTTACAATTTTTTGCTTTTGTTTTTCAAATAATATCTTACAATAAACCCAAAAACTAAACCAATAATTACAGCACCAATAACTTGGTATAAATCAATTTTAAACAATTTATAATGATTTTACTCACATAGATAAGAATAATTTTTAAGAATTTAAAAAATTAACACTTGAATTTCTGTAATCATGTACAAAGTTATCTATCAAATGCAGTAACAGTATTTTATTGAAGGTTGTTTTACACTTGGAGATAACATTGAAAAAAATATTTAACGTACATACAATTTGCTCTGTAAAAACTCAAATGCATAATTTATCTTCATCTGTGTTGGTATACTTTTTAGCTATCCCTATCATATCCACCCCCTCTGAGGATGGAGAATTTTATTTCTTATTGTAAACTAACTACTGCGTAGATTTCAGGTGAAGGATTACATATCAACGTTTAATTATTTTAAAGAATGAGGATTTGAAAAATTTTGTTTCGTAGAATAAGCCATAACTTCAAGTTGATTATTTTCGACTAAATATTTATTTTACAATAATGCATTCATTAACAGTAAACTATTTTACGTATAACATTTTATGCTTATTTAAAAATAAATAAAAACAATTACATTCGCAACATATTTTATATTGGTCAAGATATGACAATTTTAAACTTATTTATTGACAACGATCACTACAAAATAAAACTTAATGGTAGTAAATAAAAATTCCCTTACTAATATGCAAGGGGAATATTTATTAGATTATAAGAGGTATGTTTGTTCTATAATTGATAAGATATAGTACAAATCTATGGCACACCTTTTTTTTCTCTCTTTTCAGTGTTTTTATCTTTCTCTTTATTACTTTCCTTTTGTTTTTTTGTCTCAGTATTTTTTGTTACTGTTCTGCTACTTTGCTTTGGAGTCACCATTTCTAGTTTTTTTGAATCTTTTTTGTTATCATAATTGGCAATACTTGCTTTGTCATGCACAATTTTATTATCAGAAATTTGGCTATTAAATGATTTATCGGCCGAAAAAAGTGTTGCACCGTCTTTTAAAGCAATTGTTGGTTTGGGCATCTTCAGTTGAGCTACCGAATCTTTTGATTGTGCAAACAAAGTATTTGTAAAGGATAAAAGGATGAAAAGCAGTACCGAAAAAAGAATTTTTGTTTTTTCCAAAATAAAGAAGATGTATTTATTAGATTTGAAGGAATTTCGTTTGCAAATTTACACAACTTTATGATTTAAGTCATAACATTTATGATAATTGTACATTTATAATGAATAAATTTCATCAGGTGTGCAAAAAAAAGTAAAAATATTTTATTTTAAATCACATCAATTAGAACTTGAAATCACTTTCAATAAAAGCTTTATTGAGACTAAGCTTGATATTATTTTTGACTAGTAAGAGCCAATATTTCCTTTCGTAACTAAACTAATTTTTAAAATTATAAAGATTTTTAAACAATTATGGATTCAAAATTACTTTTACAAAACAAAAAAGAAGCGATAAACTAAGTTTATCGCTTCTCTATATTTAAAAATTGAAAATTATTTCAATTCTACTTCAGCACCAGCTTCTTCTAATTGCTTCTTAAGAGCTTCAGCTTCGTCTTTAGAGATACCTTCTTTAATAGCAGAAGGAGCTCCGTCTACGATATCTTTAGCTTCTTTAAGACCTGCACCAGTTAAATCTTTTACCAATTTAACGATAGCTAATTTAGAAGCACCTGCAGACTTAAGAATTACGTCGAATTCAGTCTTTTCTTCAGCAGCTTCAGCACCACCTGCAGCAACTACTACAGCAGCAGCAGCTGGCTCAATTCCGTACTCATCCTTAAGGATAGTAGCTAATTCATTTACGTCTTTTACTGTTAAGTTTACTAGCGTTTCAGCTAAATTTTTTAAATCTGACATTGTTGTAATGTTTTTGTTGATTATTGATTGATTTTTTTGAGAGTCTAATTATTCTGCAGCTGGAGCTTCTCCTTCTGCAGCAGCTTCTGGAGTTTCAGTAGCTGGAGTTTCTTCCACAGCAGGTGCAGCAACTTCTTCAGCGCTAGCTTCTACAGTTTCAGATTTGTTTTGAAGAGCAGAAACAACTCTTTGGATTGGAGACTGAAGTAATCCGATGATTTCACCGATCATTTCTTCTCTAGACTTAATGCTTACTAGAGCATCAAGGTTATTGTCACCAACATAGAAAGTTTCTTGTACGAAAGCTGATTTTAAAGCCGGCTTTTCTTCTTTCTTTCTGAAGTCTTTGATTAATTTTGCTGGAGCGTTAGCAGTTTCAGCAATCATTAAAGCAGAGTTACCTTTGAAAGTACCAAACATTTCAGAGAAATCTACTCCGTCAATTTGTTCCATTGCTTTTTGCAAAAGTGTGTTTTTCACAACTTTTACTTTGATGTTTTGCTTGAAAGCTTGTCTTCTGAAGTCTGAAGCTTTACCAGCATTCAATCCTTCAAGATCTGCAACATATACTACTTTAGCATCCTGAAGCAAGTCTTTGATCTCTTGTATCGCTACAACTTTTTGGTCTTTTGTCATTGTCTTAGGATTTAGTATTAGTTAACAGATTTAGTATCGATTGCAATACCAGGACTCATTGTAGAAGACAAATAGATAGACTTCACATAAGTACCTTTAGCTGCAGTTGGCTTCATTTTGATCAAAGTAGAGATCAATTCCTGAGCATTTTCCTTGATTTTAGCAGCATCGAAAGATACTTTACCAATACCAGCGTGGATAATACCGTATTTGTCTACTTTAAAGTCAATTTTACCAGCTTTTACTTCAGTTACTGCTTTACCAATTTCCATAGTAACAGTACCTGATTTCGGGTTAGGCATTAAACCTCTTGGTCCTAATACTCTACCCAATGGTCCTAATTTACCCATTACAGCCGGCATTGTAACGATAACGTCAACATCTGTCCAACCTTCTTTGATTTTTTGTAAATATTCGTCAAGACCTACATAATCAGCACCAGCCGCTTTAGCTTCTGCTTCTTTATCTGGAGTTACTAAAGCCAAAACTTTAACATCTTTACCAGTTCCGTGAGGAAGAGATACTACACCTCTTACCATTTGGTTTGCTTTTCTTGGATCTACACCCAATCTTACAGCGATATCTACAGAAGCATCAAACTTTGCAGTGTTCACCTCTTTTACAAGAGCAGAACCTTCTTCAAGGTTATAGATTCTTCCTTTTTCTACTTTGCTAGCAGCTTCTTTTTGCTTTTTAGTCAATTTTGCCATTTCTCTAAGTATTAAGCGTTAAAAGTTGGTTTAGTTCCTGTTACTCTTAATCCCATAGATCTTGCAGTACCTGCAACCATAGAAACTGCAGAATCCATTGTGAAACAGTTAAGATCAGTCATCTTGTCTTCAGCGATCTTTTGAACCTGAGTCCAAGATACAGCACCTACTTTGTTTCTGTTTGGTTCTCCAGAACCACCCTTGATTTTAGCCGCATCCATTAACTGGATTGCTGCAGGAGGAGTTTTAATTACGAATTCAAAAGATTTGTCTTCGTATACTGTAATTACTACAGGTAAAACTTGTCCTGGCTTATCTTGAGTTCTTCCGTTAAATTGCTTACAAAACTCCATGATGTTCACACCTGCAGAACCCAAAGCTGGACCTACTGGTGGAGATGGGTTTGCTGCTCCTCCTTTTACTTGGAGCTTAACCATTTTAAAGACTTTTTTAGCCATTGTTTGTTTTTTAAATTTGAATAATTAATGAGTTTGGAAGCATTTATTATTCAGCAGGTTACCGCACTCACATAAAGTAAACCTACTTTTCGGACTGCAAAATTATGAAATAAATTTTAATTAGCAAATACTTAACTCATTAAATTTCAGAAATTAAATATTATTTAATAATAAAATATCGAAATTCATTTTAATAAATTTACTTGCTAAATAATTTTATCAGTCAGCCTTCTATATTACATTTAAATAGCATTTCAAATTATTACTTTTATTTTTTTACTTTAGATAAATCAATCCTGCAAAAATATGTTAATAAGAATCATCTTTTTTCTGTCAGTTTTTTTTAACAGCATTCTTGTTTTTAGTCAAAAATCAGATTTAACTAAGAATAAAAATTCAGAAAATATTTTACCTGAAATTGCAAAATCTGGAAAATATGATCTTGTAGGTGACTTTTTTGTCGCACAGAAAAAACCTTTAAAGAAACTGGCAAAAGTATTTAAGAAATACAAAGGGTGGGGATATATCGATGAAAACGGAAATGAAGTGATAGAAACAAAGTATATCTTCCTGACAGATTTTCACGATGGCATTTGCAAAGCAACATATACTGCTCAAAGAAAACATCCCAGAACCGGAAATTTAGGTAATGTAAACCTTACAGGTCTTTTAGACATCAATGGAAATATGTTGACTTACAAAGATTATGATGACATTACATTTTATTTTGCTTATAATAATTCTGAGCCATTCTTTAATCCTTATGCTTCAATAGTAACAACCTCTGGTAATAAAAAAGGGTTAATTGATAAATCCGGAACGGAAATAATTCCTACAGAATTTGACGATATTTTGTCATTTAAAAAAGTCACTGCAATAAAAAACAATGGTAAATGGGCTCTGATAAACAAAGATGGCAAGCAGCTCACTGATTTTATCTTCTACTACATTAATGAGCACAAGAACTTTCTTTTTGGGCAACAAGATGGCGCTCGTTATCTTCTTAATCAACAAACAGGTGAAAGACTGAGTGATGTGAAAATTAATATCAATTACAATTTTTCAGACCAAGATAACTACTCTAATTACGGAAATGACATGGATGTTTTCATAGTACGATCCGGAGAAAAATATACACTTTTACGAAAAGACGGGAAAACGATCATCACAGCAAATTATCTCGGAAAATCCTCAGATGAATATTACACGATTAAAAATGATAAAAACTTTGGTCTTATTAATAGTACGGGAAAATTGGTAATTGACAGCATTTATAAAGATGTAGGCCTTTCTTCCGGAAAAGAAGATAAGCTGATGAATTTTTATGCAAGAAAACATAATGATTCTATAGTTTACTTCACAAAAGATTTCATGAAAATTGCTATAACAGCAGAAAATTCTCATGTCCGAAATGGCAGAATTGTTTTTTCACAAAATGGAAAATGGGGAATTATGGATGAGTCAGGAAAAATACTTGCCAAACCGACTTATGACATGATTGATAGTTTTGAGAATTATAATTATGCTACAGCCAAAACGGACAATTTTAAGAAAAGCGGGATAATAAGCCGGGATGGAAAAATACTCACACCATTTATATATGATGAAATTCGAAACTATGGAGAAAACATCATAGTAATAAGTAACAATAAATATGGGCTTATCAATTATAAAGGGAAATCTATTCTACCTACGATTTATAAAAACATTGAAAGTTTTTTTGACAATGAGGGAAATTACGGAAACTATTTTATTGCTAAAGCTGAAAATCTCACACAACTGATTGCTCCAGATAAAAAAGTGATCATTTCTGATCTAAAAGGCGATTTTAGCGAAATAAAGCAGTTTTTCAGAAATCAGAGAAGGGTCTTTCCTTTTCAGATTAAAGCAAATAAAGAAGGAGAAACTGAGCAGTTTCTGTACGGATTGAAAGATGAAAGCTCTAACATTATTACAAAACCAGAGTACGAAAGCATAACAGTGGTTCAAAACGGAATTGCTTGCGGACAAATACAAGATTCTAATCATTATAGACCATCGTACATTTTGCTGGATACATTTGGAAATAAATTAATTTTAGATCATACTACAGATAATGAATCTAAAAGTATTACCGAATACCATTGCACCAGACCAGATGCCTATCATGAAAGATGGCAAAACAATTAATCTTATTATACCTAATTAAATTTAACTAACAGTTTTATTTAAATAATAACTCGTTCTAAACATACTTATGATTACGGCATAAAAAAACCACCTTTAAAAAAGGTGGTTTATATAATTAAGTATTGTTTTATACTTTTTCTACTTGCATGTAGCTCAACTCCATTGGAGTTTTTCTTCCGAAGATTAAAACTGAAACTTCAATTTTCTTCTTATCCTCAAGAATTTTTTCAACTGTTCCGTTGAATCCGTTGAAAGGACCATCGATCACTTTAACGTTTTCACCAACGATAAACGGAATTTCAGCATCAGTAGCAAATTCTGAAAGTTCATCCATTCTACCTAACATTCTGTTTACCTCAGATTTTCTCATCGGTACAGGATCTCCACCTTTAGTTAAGCTTAAGAAAGAAATTACACCCGGAATATTTTTAATTACGTGAGGAATCTCTCCCATTAAGTCTGCTTCAACCATCAGATAACCTGGGTAATAAGGTCTTTCTTTAGGAACTTTCTTGCCATTTCTAAGCTGAATTACCTTTTCCATAGGAATAACCACCTGAGTAACGTACTGCTCAAATCCTAAACGTTTGATTTCCGTCTCAATATAGTTTTTCACTTTATTTTCCTGTCCGCTGATTGCTTTCAGCACATACCATTTTAATTCGCTCATTATGGGAAATTACTTTTTGTTAGTTGAAGCTGTTAATTAATATTCCTAAGATGTTGCTGATTGATTTTGAAAACAACTCATCAACGCCGAAAGTAAATAACGCTAAAATAACAGTTGCAACAGTAACTACAATAGTAGAAGACTGTAAGTCTGACCATTTTGGCCACTCCACTTTATGTCTAAATTCGTTATAAGAACCTTTTAAAAAATCGACAAATGCACTCATAATTTATATTTGCACGGGCACAAGGATTCGAACCCTGATCAACGGTGTTGGAGACCGGTATCCTACCATTGGACGATGCCCGTAGATTTATAAAGTTCCGTAAGTTTCCTTACGGAACTTTAATTTATTTTAAGATGATTAGTCTAAGATTTCAGTTACCTGACCTGAACCAACTGTTCTACCTCCTTCTCTGATCGCAAATCTAAGACCTACGTTAAGAGCGATTGGTTGTAACAATTCTACAGTGATTTCTAAGTTATCACCAGGCATTACCATTTCTACACCTTCTGGTAAGAAGATCTCACCTGTAACGTCAGTAGTTCTTACGTAGAACTGAGGACGATATTTGTTGTGGAATGGAGTATGACGTCCACCTTCTTCCTTAGAAAGGATATAAACTGAAGCTTTGAATTTCTTGTGAGGCTTCACAGAATCTTTCTTAGCGATAACCATACCTCTCTTGATGTCAGTTTTTTCAATACCTCTCAACAATAGACCTACGTTATCTCCAGCTTCTCCTCTATCTAGGATTTTTCTGAACATTTCAACTCCTGTAATAGTAGAAGTTAATTTTTCTTCACCCATACCGATGATATCTACAGGATCTCCTGTGTTGATAATACCAGCTTCGATTCTACCAGTTGCAACAGTACCTCTACCTGTAATAGAGAATACGTCTTCGATTGGCATCAAGAAAGGCTTATCAGTATCTCTTGGTGGTTGCTCGATCCATTCGTCAACAGCATCCATTAATTGCTCAACAGATTTGAACCATTGGTCATCAGTTTTAGCACCTCCTTCAGCAGTAGCAGCTGTAAGAGCACCTAAAGCAGAACCTTGAATTACTGGAGAGTTATCTCCGTCGAATTCGTAAGTAGACAATAAGTCTCTAAGTTCCATTTCAACAAGCTCTAATAACTCAGCATCGTCAACCATGTCAACTTTGTTCATGAAAACAACGATTCTTGGTACGTTTACCTGACGACAAAGAAGGATATGCTCTCTAGTTTGAGGCATTGGTCCGTCTGTAGCAGCACATACAACGATAGCACCGTCCATCTGAGCAGCACCAGTTACCATGTTCTTTACGTAATCCGCGTGACCTGGACAGTCAACGTGAGCGTAGTGTCTTTTTTCAGTTTCGTACTCGATGTGAGCAGTATTGATAGTAATCCCTCTTTCTTTTTCTTCTGGAGCAGAGTCAATAGCAGAGAAATCTTTCTTCTCAGCAAGACCTTTGCTCGCCAATACAGCAGAAATAGCTGCAGTAAGTGTAGTTTTACCATGGTCAACGTGACCAATAGTACCAATGTTCAAGTGTGGTTTGTTACGATTAAACGTTTCCTTTGCCATGATTTAAATTATTTATTTTATTGTTTTATTCAAATTTTCGGTGTGCAAATATAATGAATTTTTATATACCAAAATCTTTTTATGAAAAAAAGTTTTATATTAAACCCAGAAAGTTACAAACCGTGGTGTTTTCTGTAAACAGAATTGCAAATTTAAACAAAAAAATGTTTTAAAAAAAACTGTTTATTAAAATCCAGCATTATTTTTGCCTCGTATATAGAATTACAAAACCTTAAAATAAATTATTATGAAAAAACTATCCTACATCTGCTTAGCTGCATTTACTTTTGTCTCGGTAATCTCTTGTGACGATGATGTGGCTGAAATGCTTCCAGAATTGATTACTCCAGCTCCCGACATGATGGTCTATGGATTGATCGACAACAATCAGTTGGTTGCTTTCAACTCAAACAATTCTGCTTCCTTTGCCTCAACTAAAGCAATTGCTGGTTTACCATCTGGTGAAAAATTATTAAGTATTGATTTCAGACCTGCAACAGGAGAGCTTTATGCTGTTTCTAATGCAAGTAAGTTTTATATTATCAATACCTCAACGGGAAGCGCAAGACCTGTGAGTACAACAGCTTTCACCCCTGCAATTTCAGGAACGGTTACTTCAATTGATTTTAATCCAACAGTAGACCGTATCAGATTGGTAACAAATACCGGTCAAAATCTTCGTCTAAACCCTGAAACTGGAGCTCTTGCCGCAATGGACACAAGTATTGCAACTTCTTCATCTATTATGGGTATTGCTTATACAAATAGTGTTTCAGGAGCTGCATCAACCGTTTTATATGATTTAGATGCAACTTCAGGAAAACTATTTAAACAAGATCCTCCAAACAACGGAACTTTAGTGGAAGTAGGAAGTTTAGGTATTACTTTTACAGGACAAGCTGCTTTCGACATTAATCCAGAAAGTACTGTTGCATTAATGGCGGCAACATCTGGAAGCCAAAACAGTCTTTACAGAGTTGATTTATCTAACGGAAAAGCAACAAACATCGGAAACCTTTCACAGAAAATTCTTGATTTAGCCATTCCTACAAATGCTGTAGCTTACGCTGTAAATGAAGCAAATGCTCTTCAAATTTTTAATCCTAATAATCCTCAACCTGTAGCTAAAGCTATCACAGGACTTCAGACAGGAGAAAATATTTTAGGTATTGATTTCAGACCGTTAAACGGACAATTATACGCTTTAGGAAATTCAAGCAGAATTTATACAATTAACTTAGGAACCGGAGCAGCAACTCAAGTTGGAACAGGAGCACTTACTACGGCACTTGTCGGAACAGAATTCGGTTTTGATTTTAATCCGACAGTTGATAAAATCAGAGTTGTAAGTAATTTGGGACAAAATTTAAGATTAGATCCAGTTACAGGAGCTGTTACCGCAGTTGACGGAGCAATTAACCCTGGAACTCCAACCTTAGGTTCTGCAGCCTATACCAATAACTTTGCAGGAGCAACAAGTACTTCCCTATTTGTAATTGATCATTCTACGGATAAATTATATCTTCAAAATCCACCAAACAATGGAACATTGGTTGAAGTGGGTGCTTTAGGATTAAATATCACAGGAGCCAATGGTTTTGATATCGGAAGTACAAGCCAAAAAGCATATTTAGTTGCAACAGTTGGTGCAGAAACAAAATTATACACTGTAAATACAACAACCGGAGCTGCAGCTTCTTTAGCAAACTATCCTAATGCTGTAAGAGGATTTACAGTAGGTCTTGGTTTCTAAATACACATTCAAACATAGTTTTTATTATTAAAGAAGGGCTGAAAAATTAATTTTTCAGCCCTTCTAACTATATAATGTAAATGAAAGATAATTTTTAAATAATTTCCTCGGTCTTTTTGGATCTGTTAAAAATCCAAAAGATGATTGGGAATATTAACAAGGTAAGAACCGTTGCTGTTATTAAACCTCCAATGATAACAATTGCCAAAGGTTTTTGAGATTCAGAACCAATTCCTGTGGATAGTGCAGCCGGCAATAATCCGATGGATGCCATTAAAGCAGTCATAATTACAGGTCTTGTTCGGGATTTTACTCCACTCAAAACAGCTTCATCCAATTTTAACCCGTCTTTAATATTTTGATGAAATTCTGTGATTAGAATTACCCCGTTTTGAATACAGATTCCTAATAAAGCAATCATTCCGACTCCGGCAGAAATTCCAAAATTCATTCCTGTTAAATGCAGCGCAATAATTCCACCAATTAAAGCAAAAGGTACATTTGCCAAAACTAAGAATGAATCTTTCATGTTTCCGAAAAGGATAAATAACAAGAAAAATATTCCTAAAATACTGATGGGTACTATTTCCGTTAATCTTTTCGTTGCTCTCTGCTGGTTTTCAAACTGACCGGTCCACCCTATTTTATACCCTTCAGGAAGATCAATTTTCGCCACTTCTTTTTGGGCATCAGAAATTGTTCCACCTAAATCACGGTCACGAATTGAAAATTTAATCCCAATATAACGTTTGATATCATCACGATAAATAAACGCAGCACCATTGTTTTTTTCGATAGTTGCAACTTCTTTCAGAGGAATCATCGTTCCGTCCTGCGTAGGAATCATCAGTGAAGCCATGTCGTTCTCATCTTTTCTGTACTCGTGAGAATATCTCAGACGAATCGGGAATTTTCTTTCACCATCATACATTTCAGAAGCCGTTTTTCCACCAAAAGCCATTTCCAGAACGGTTTGCGCATCTTCAGGCATTACGCCGTATGCTGCCATTTTATTTCTGTCCCAAACCACATTTACTTCGGGCTGACCAATATTTTTAATAATTCCGGCATCACGAACTCCATCAACATCTTTGATTGATTTTAAAACTTTATCTGCCAATTCATCTAAAGTTTGGAGATTGTCACCATAGATTTTAATTCCGTTTTCAGCTTTAAATCCGGCAACTGCTTCAGCAACGTTATCAGAAATAGGTTGAGAATAATTGAAAGTAATTCCCTGATATTTACTCAGTTTTTTATCAATTTCTTCCGTTAATTGTTCGTAACTAATCTTTCGAGTCCATTCATCTTTATCTTTTAGATTAACCGCAAACTGCACAAATCCAAATCCGTTCGGGTCTGTTCCATCGTTGCTTCGTCCGGTTTGAGCCAAAACATCAGTCACTTCGGGAACACTCATAATATCTTTCTTCAAAATATCTGCAGTTTTCAAAGATTCTTTTAAAGATGAACTCATCGGCATTTCGGCAGTAATCCAAAGCGAGCCTTCATTTAATTGAGGTAAAAATTCTGTTCCTAAAAATTTCCCTGAAAATAAAGCCACTGCAACAATTGAAATGGAAACAATTAGACTAATTTTCTTATTTTTAAATGTGAACCTAAAACCTTTCAAAACAATTCTGTCCCAGAAATTCACAAATGGGTTGTTCTTTTCTCTTACATTTTTATTTAAAAGCAAATGCGTTAATACCGGAACCAAAGTCAACGTAAAAATCAAAGCCCCCATCAAAGCGAAACCTAGCGTAAATGCTAGAGGAGAAAACATTTTCCCTTCCACTTTCTGAAATGCAAAAATCGGAATCAATGAGGTGATTATGATTAATTTAGAAAAGAAAATAGCCTTTCCTAATCCTGTTCCGGTTTGTTTAATCCAACCTGCTTTCGCCATTTTGTTGAATCTTTCCGGACCGTATTTTTTGGCTTTGTGGTCGAGCATTACAAAAATCCCTTCCACCATAACGACGGCTCCGTCAATGATAATTCCGAAATCTACTGCTCCAAGAGACAGTAAATTGGCGCTCATCCCGCAAAGTTTTAAACATAAAAATGCAAAAAGCAAAGACAGCGGAATAATAATGGAAACGGTAAGCGTCGTTCGCCAGTCTGCCATGAATATTAAAACGATAACCGTTACAAGGATAATTCCTTCCAGTAAATTGTGCATTACAGTTTCCGTGGTGAAATCCATCAAATGATCACGGTCGTAAAACGTCACCATTTTTACATCTTTCGGAAGGATTTTTTCATTCAGTTCTGCAATTTTAGCTTTTACACCCACCAAAACTTCACGCGGATTTTCACCTTTTCTCATCACGACAATTCCTTCAACGGTATCATCCTGATTGTTTAATCCAGCCTGTCCAACTCTTGGTCGTGAACTTTCATGTACTTCAGCAACATTTTTTACTAAAACAGGATTTCCATTGTCATTTTGAATCGTAATATTGGCGATATCATCCGTTGATTGCACCAAACCAATTCCTCGAACGACATAGGCTTGTCCGTTTTTTTCGATAACGTCTCCACCGACATTTAAGTTGCTTTTCGTCACAGCTTCATACACCTGAAGCGGTGTTAAGTTGTATTTATCCAAAGCTCTAGGATCAATACTCAGCTCAAAAACTTTATCCTGACCTCCGAAAACATTGATGTCTGCAACTCCGGGAACACCACGAAGCGCTCTGTCAATAACCCAATTCTGTAAAGTCAATAATTCCCGGGAATCTTTTTTCTTACTTTCCAAAGTATACCTGAAAATTTCACCTGTCGGGCCATAAGGTGGCTGAACTTCCGGATCAATTCCTTCAGGAAGACTGATGTTTCGAAGCTGATTGTTGACCATATTTCGGGCAAACATATCATCTACGCCATCATCAAAAAGAATTTTCACAATGGAAAGCCCAAACATCGTCGTACTTCTCACACTTGTTTTTTTCTGAACCGGGCTCATTGCCAATTCAATCGGTGTGGTTACAAAACGTTCGACTTCTTCGGCACTTCTTCCGTCCCATTGGGTGATTATCACGATTTGAGTATTCGTAACATCAGGAAATGCCTCAATCGGCATATTTTTAAAACTGATAAATCCCGCCACCGCCAAAATTGCGACCCAAATGAAGGTAAATGCTTTATTTTTGAGTGAAAAGGAAATTATATTTTTTATGAATTTATTCATGATAGAAATTAGATGTTAGACTTTAGATATCAGATTAATACCTAAGTTTTTAATTTTATCTAAATGATTTAAAACCATTAAGAAAATGAAATTTAAAGCTGAATTAAGTAACATCAAATGATGCTGTGGTTAAATAATAGGCTAATTCTCAATTGCTTATTGATCTCAAATCTTAATGGTTGAAATAAATTAATTGTTTAGCGAACGGTAAATCAACAATTGATTATTGGTAATCACTTCTTCACCTTCTTTCAGCCCTTCTGAAATGTAAGTCACTTCTCCAAGCTGTTTTAAAACCTGAATTTCTTTTATCTTCACATCCGTTCTTGATTTGAAAACCACCACATAACTTCTGTTGTCATCAAAAATAACCGCTTTTGAAGGAATTGAAAGTGCAGTTTTGTCCTCAGATTTAGAAACTTTAATCGTTGCTTTACTGTCGGGAATCAACAATCCGTTTGCGTTATCCAAAACTACTCTTGCCTGCATCGCATTGGTTTGCGGATCGATAATTTTAAATATTTTATCAATTTTTCCGTCAAAAACTTTATCGGGATAAGACAATGTGGAAACCTGAGCCGGCATTCCAAGGCTTATCTTATTGATATCAGATTCGTTGATGTTCATAATTGCCCAAACGTTTGTTGTATTGGCAACATCGAAAATATTTTCGCTTCGGTCGCTTCTCAGCTGCATATCTTTATTGATGTCTTTGTGCACAATATAACCGCTGATTGGTGCTAAAACGCTGTAAATATTTCCATTTTTCACATTGTAAACCGTACTCACCGCTGAAGATCGATGCATTTGATCCTGAGCTTTTTGCACTTGACTTTTTGCTTCTAAAACATCTCTTTCGGTATTTAGTTTTCCTTCATACATTTCTTTGGCAACACGCAAATTGTTTTGTGCAACCAACAAATCGGTTTTAGCATCACTTACATCTTTCTGAATTTCTGCTAATTCTGTACTTCGAATTGTTGCCAAAACCTGTCCTTTTTTCACATAATCTCCAAGCTCAACATTTACACTCATCACGTTTCCGCCAACCAAAGGGAAAACATCAATGTATGAATTGGCATCTGCCGCAATTTTACCGTAAAAACTGTAAGAATCTTCGATCAATCTGTTTTCGACCTTTGCCGTGGAAATAGATTCAAGCATGGTATTGCTTAGTTCAAAACCTTTCGGTTCGGGTGCTTTTGCAATTTCAGGCTTCGAGCATGACCATAAAAGGAAAGCTGAAAATAGGGGTATAATTATTTTTTTCATTTAGATTATTATTTTAAACGCAAAGGGCGCAAAGATTTTTTTAAATAACACGCTGTTTTTAAGTTCGCAAAGGCGTTTCACTTAGCAAAGACCGCAATTTTAATACTTAATAGAAGATTTTAGTTTGTACCAATTGATTAAGCTTTTCCGCAGACTGAATCAGTTCGTTTTTCATGTCATAAATCTGCAGTGCCGTTTGACGGTAACTTTCCATGAAATCTGTAAACTCGATTAAACTGATGTTTCCGTTTCTGAAATTTTTCAGCATTCCATTATAAACCAAATCGAGATTACTCAAGTCGGTTGCTTTAATTTCGGCTAACTGTTCGTATTGGGTTTTCCAGATTTGAAAGGCAGATTCTACTTTTGTTTCCAAATCAAGTTTTTGGAACTCTGCATTTTTCTGATTTTGTTTAATGGCGAAATTGGCTTTTGCTACATTTCCTTTATTGCTTTTCCACAAAGGAATCGGGATTCCCACTTTTAAATTGATCTCATTGTTAAACGTTCCCGAAGCCTGATCGTATTCCATTCCGACATTCAAATCCGGAACGTTCAATGATTTTTGCCACTGTGCAAATAGTTTAGAATTATCAATCAGTTTTAAAATGAATAAATAATCTGCATTGTTTTCGAGAGCTTTTCTTTTCAATTCAGCTTCATCGCCAAAAGGTTGAGCCGCCAAAATATCTTTTGCTTCTTCTTCTGAAATCTGAGGTTCTATTTTTTCTGTAATTCCTGTAAGAACTTTTAAGTTTTGCTCAAATTCAAGAATGTTTTTATTGATTCCGACTTTATCATTATTTAACTGAATAACAATGCTTTGAAGTCTTACTTCATCTTTTAAAGAAACGTTACCTTTTGCAGACTGCACTTTATACGCCTTCAGAAGGTCATTCATGTAACCTAATTGCTTATTGGTATTTTCAAGCTTGAGCTTTTCGTAATAAAGATCATAGTAATTGGTATGAAGCTGAGTTCGCAGCTCAACCAAAAGTTGTGAAAACTGTAATTGTGAAAGTTCTTTATTTGATTTTGCGAAAGCAATCTCATTTTTCTTCTTTCCACCCATGTAAATCAACTGGGTAACTTCGAAACCTTTTGCTCTTCCGGCGTCTAAAAATCTTTTGTCTTCAGGATTATATCCGTTGATGTAACCGTTCATCTGTGGAAGTTCCCATATTTTCGCCTGCAGAATATCTGCATCTGCCATATTGATGCTGTATTGCTCGGCAAGAAGCTGGAGATTATTTTGCTGAAAGGCATTTTCGCACTCCAAAAGCGACATTTGCTGCTGCGCAGTGATTACCGAAGAAATAACCACGAACAGTCCTGCAATTTTGTTCATTCTCTCTATTTTAATGACAAAAGTGCGGCTGCTCGATTAAAACGAACTTAAAGGAGGCTTAAAAAAAAATTAAATTGTAATTTTTACAATAAATTGAAAAGTTTTTTTGAACCATTAAGGAGATTGAACAAGTTAAGTTTCATTAAGGAAAAATCAATTAGATTTTATGAAGCAATTCGCTTAAAGCAAAGCTCAACTTAACTATTCTCAACTCCTTAATTTAATCTTAATGGTTCAAAAATTCATCCGCATGAGTTTATAAAGTCACCCGCATGAGTTTATAAAGTTATGCGCATCATTTAACGAACTTATGCGCATGAATTTTATAATGCCTATAAACCTCAATAATTGACGGCAAATTTATTTATTAAAAATAACACTGAATTTATTTAAATTTTCAGATGGAGATGAGTATAAAATATCAGCTCCGTGATATTCTAAAATTCTTTTTACAATTCTTAAACCTAAACCTGAGCCTGAAATATTTTGAGAATTATTTCCACGCATAAACGCTTCGAAAAGTTTGGGTTGTTCTTCTATTGAAATAGTATTTCCATAAGAAAAGACATCTACTGTTAATTGACTTTCAGTTTCTGTGATTAAAATTTTTGCGTCGGCGTTATCAGAATAAATTGCTGCATTTTTAAGCAAATTAATAAATACAATATCTAAAAGCGACTGTACTCCATTAATGGTAAGAAATGCATTTTCCTGAGTTTCTTCGGAAATACCGAAATCCATTTTAAGATTGGGATAACTTTTTTGTACCCGATCAAAAGATTCAAAAATAACCTCATCAATTCGCACTTCTTCATAAATGCTTTGAATATTTTCTTTGTCAAATTTCGTAAGAAGTAATAGAGAATTTGTTAAATCTGATAGTTGATATACATCTTTGGACATTTGTTTTAAAGCAGAAAGTGTTTCCGGAGAATGCTGTTCGAGCTTAATTAAATTTTCCAATTGAAAAGCCATTCTTGTAATCGGCGTTCTGATTTCGTGTGACGCACTTGCCGTAAAATCTTTTTGTGACTGAAAAACATCATTCAGCCTTGAAATCATTGTATTAAATGAATTTGCAAGAATGCTAATTTCATCATTTGACTGCTCAACAGGAATTTGTGTCGTAAGTTTATGAGCGGTGACTTCAGAAATTTCTTTATTCAAATCTTCTAAAGGCCGAAGAAATCTTCCCATAAAATAATAGGAGAAAAATCCAATCAACAAAGTACAGGTGATAAATGCTGTAATTAAAAGGTATTTAAGATAGGCCAGTTTCGATCTTCCGTTGGTATCATAAGCACTTGTAAGGATATAATAATTTTCGCCGTTGATATTTTTAAGAGAAGCATAAATTTCCGGAATTGTATTTTCTTTATAGACGTCTTTATCTTTATCTAATTCAGTAAGAATATTTTTATCCCAAGTTACTTTTTGATCTTTAATGGTGCTATAAATAAGTTCTTTTTGACCGTTGAAAATTAAGATGGTTTCGTTTAAAAGAAAGTTGTCTGAGTTTTCATTAAAAAAAATAGGCGCTTCTTCCTCAAAATTTTTAGATTTTGAAATAAAATTGGTCGTAAATCCTAATCGTCTTATAAATCGGTCTTTGAATTCTTCACGCCGGAAATCATTAAACGAAATATAAATAATGATTAAAACAATCCCAAAAAGCAAGGAAAATGAAACACTTAAAGTAAGCGCAATCTTTCTTTTTAAAGACATCTATAAAGGATTTAGATAATATCCGAAACCTGATCTTGTGTGAATGAGCTTCACTTTATACTCTTTGTCTATCTTTTTTCTAAGGAAATTAATGTAAACTTCTACGGTATTGGTATTGGTATTAAAATTATGTTCCCAGACATTCTCTGTAATCTGTTGCTTGGAAACTGTTCTTCCCTGTGCTTCCGCCAAATAAACCAGTAGCTGGAATTCTTTTAAGGTTAAAGCAATTTCATTTCCCGCACGGAAAACTTTCTGTTCGGTTTTATTGATAATTAAATCATCGATTCTTATAATATCTAAATCGATGTTCTCGGAAGATATTTTTCTTCTTAAAAGAGAATTCATTCGGAGTAACAATTCTTCAAACTGAAAAGGTTTCACCAAATAATCATCTGCCAATCTTGTAAAAGCATCTTTCTTATCTGAAATATCGCCGTAAGCAGAAATGATAATAATTGGGGTATTTTTATCGAAAGAACGAACGGTCTGACAAACATCAAGCCCATTAATCTTCGGAACATTGATGTCTAAAAGATACAAATCATAGGAATTATTTTTAATCTGACGAAGAAAAGTTTCTCCGTCATAGATTTTATCACACGTAAATTGATTTGATTCTAGAAACTTACTTAGTTCAGCAGAGAGAATAAGGTCGTCTTCCAATAAAAGAATATTCATTTGGGAAATATTTAATTACGAATTTAATGAAAATTTCAAGATTTTTTGCTGGAATTAATTTGATTAAGCTTTTAAGTTCAATAGTAAGAATTCCTAAAGACTTATTGCTAAAGTATTTTGAAGCTTATATTAAGATTGATTAAAATAATATTAAACTTTTAAATTTAAATATAGAGTTGAATGTCTAAGATAAGTCAATATTTGAAATTCAGACAAAAAAAATCCCGAAGAAATCGGGATGTAAGATGAGCCAACTACGGGACTTGAACCCGTGACCTCTTCCTTACCAAGGAAGCACTCTACCGCTGAGCTAAGTCGGCTTAAACAAGAAAATCACACTAAAAAGCATGATTTCTGTTGAGCGGAAGACGAGGGTCGAACTCGCGACATTCAGCTTGGAAGGCTGACGCTCTACCAACTGAGCTACTTCCGCAATTTTGTTTCCAAAACTATTGGTAAACGCTGTACAAACTTAGGAATAAACCTAAAAATCTACAAGATTTTTTAATATAAAATGTGGGGAGAGCAGGATTCGAACCTGCGAA
>NZ_JAOVZW010000023.1 GCF_026460885.1 Chryseobacterium formosum | reverse complement strand
TGGTAAATATTGAATTCTAAAAAGATGGATTTAGAAATCCTAATTGATAGGCAAATAAATCAAATCTAAATTTTATCTCACAACAATATCTTTGAAAGAAACAATAAGCATACTCCAAACTTCTATCTAAATAATAATTGATACTGCGTAAAAGCTTAAGTTAGTTGATGGATTTAGGATAAGAAGCGGTTACCCCCAGAAGGCGGTCGAAAGGCTGGGCTTTAGCGGAGTAATAGCGGAGAGCAGGATGAAGCTCCTGGAAAATTTTAATGCTCGTTCTTTAAATTTTAACTCCTATAAAGCACTTATCGTAAACACCATTCTACTGTTATAAGTTGCAGCTGGAATTGTTACCGAAACTCCTGTAAGTTGTAATTGAATTGGGATATTTGAATATGATGCCAACGCTAATACTGCCACAATTCTGAATAACTCTATATCAACCGTTGTTACTATTTGATATGCTGTTCCACCTGTGATCGAGCATAAAACACAAAGTGTTGTTCCGTCACCCGTTCTTCTTGTATGTAATATTATATTAGAATTCCACGTTGGATTGGGTTCGTAGTGAACTGAAACCTTTCCACTACTCAATAATAGGGGAACACTTGCTGCCAATAATATTTGATTGGTTGCACTTTCATAAGTTCCTGTATAATTTGTTCCTGCCTCTGTGATTGAAGGAACTGTAACCGTCCAATTATTTCCTCCTACCGTTAAAGTTCTTTGTGCGCTTAAATTATGAAATGATATTATAGACAATAAAAATATTGACTTGAAAAATATTACTCGATTAAAAAAAGTAGATGAGATTCTCATTTTTGATATTTTATTCCGTAATTGTGTAGGTAATGACAACCGGAGTATTGGTTCTTGCCGATAAATTCCCGTAAGTATTTGCTAATAAACTTATAGTTAATCTGTGTCCGTTATTTGCTCCGTTTCCTGTAAAAGCTCCGCCAATTCCACTGATTATAGTTTGAGACGTTGTACTTAAAGTTATTTGGGCAGAAGGAATTCCCAAACTTCCTCCTCCACTTCCTGAAGCAGCAGCAGCTTGTATTCTTATGGTAATTCCTGGAAGAACTTGGTTTACTGACGCTGTGATTCTTCTTGTTAATCCACCTTGTGCAATTGCCGAAGTATAATTAATCCATTTTGTTGTATTGGAACTTGGTGCGACAACAGGCTTTCCTGCTTCAGTAGGTGCAGTAAAATTCAAAGTAATTGTTGCTGGTGTTTCAATATCCATCAAAGCCACTACAGGTAACGTTATTCCCACAGTTCGATTTCCAGTTGTTTGTGAAAATAGCTGACAAGAAATAATTAAACCGATAAAGAATGATACTTTAAAATAACTCATTTTTGCTTTTTACTTTCGTTGTAACTTACTTTGATGCTTTCCTGTTGATATTTTATTTCAGAGGATTGTTTAATAACGTTGATGGTTATATTTTTTGTTTCTGCAGATTTTAAATTAAATTCAAACTGATCAATTGGGATTTTATATCTTTTATCTAAGCCGTTTCTGTAAATTTTAACTTTCCAATCTCCTGGACGCAGATATGTAAAGTCAAAAGACTTCCCAATTACAACCATTTTTCTAAAAGTTTGATCCCCATTTGTAGTCTCAATAATCAGATCTTCTTTTTTCTTTTTTGATGTTTTAAGAGGAAGTTGTATGAGACTTATTTTATTTTCCTGTTCTGAATAATCAATTTTTCCCTGAATATTTGCCGCACTTGTTAATCCGAAGTTGAATATATTTTCTTGATTGGTTAATAGCAAAGAAGCTGGAACATTTCGATCCGCAATATCATTAATGTCTGTTGTAGAGCGGTCAATTTCTAAAACATAATCTCCGGGATTTACATTTTTAAATACAAAATTTCCGTTTTTGTCGGTTATCGAAAGATGATTGCCTAAAGTCAATCGAATTCCACTTACCTTTTTTACTCCTAAATTTTTAACATTTCCTGATAAAGTTGTGTATTCTGCAATCTTTTGAGTTGGAACATTCATTTTAAAAGTATAACGAAGCGAAAAAATAAAGTCTTTATTTCCCAATTCTCCGCGCTGTAAATTGTATCTCGCAGAAATATCAAATTCGTGATTGCGAAAAGCTTGTTGATGAAAAAGCAATTCAAAAAGATTTCTATCTGTATAATAATCTTCGGGCATATAATTATTCTGATAAAAAAGGCTGAAATAAGTTTTATCTGAAAACCTGCTTAAAACCCTGGCTCCGTAATAAAATTGCTTTTGGTTTTGTAATTGATATCGAGAAGTGACCGCATAACTTCCATATAAATTAAACGAAGTTTTAAATTTTTCGAAACTAATATTTGCAGTATAAAAACTCGAATTTCCTGAAAATCCGGTTAAATAATTGTCTGTTTTCCCTAATTGTCCTTCTAAATTTAATTGAAAAATTCCGATTTGCTGATCGACTGACAACTTGTAAAATCGTTCTCTATAATCAAATTCTCTTGGCATCAGCCGGTCTTCATATCGTTGTGAACCATTGTACAGCATCAAATTTCCGTTTTTGGAATATTTATATTGAATTCCATATTGCAGAAATTTTCGGTAAGGCGCAGCTAAAAATAAAGTGTCTCGCTGGAAATTTTTTGCATCCTGTACATAATTAGCGGTTAGATAAATCCGTTTCGATAATTGATATTGAAGATTACCGTTAAACGTGCTTGTATTGTTAAAATATCCTGCATATTCCGGACTAGCTCTCATGTACATCGCATTTCCTTTCAGCTTCTCATAGTTTGCAATTGTTTGAAGCATAAACGCAGTTCCATTTGTTTTCTCAGTTTTACTGTAAGATGTTTCTCCTGCAACTTCAAGATTTTTATTAAGCTTAAATTTTCCTGCAAGATATGGCAAGTGTGCATCTGAGTCTAGCTGAAGATTGATAAAACTGAAATTTGCATCTTCAGTTCTAGGAATTTTATATAAATAACCTGCTGTAATTTCTGATTCTTTGGCAATTTTAAGTTTAGAATATAAATTAAATGCCTCTTTAATATCTCTGAAGAACCTCGGATGATTGTAAAATCCACCAAAGCTTATTCTTTTCAAATCGAAACGAATTTCTGCGCCACGACCGTATCTTGCATATTCTGTAAGAAACGAAGACGAATAATTTTTGTCACCGAGATGAATAAATAAATTTTCACGTTTGTAATTCACAAAATATTCTTCATACTGTGTGAAAGAATTAAATTCTACAGGGTTTTTAGATAATGCTCGGAATTCTAAAAGATTTTTATTTTCCTGATCTAAACTTCCTTTTCCATAGATTTCACCCTGAAAACCGTCATCATATTTCCCTCTGTTTTTCATTCCTATAAAAGAAACTGACGCAGAAACCGGAAATCTGTGGAAAATATCATCTTCAATAGGTTTTACTGAAATAATTTTCACATTTGAATATGCCGTTTGATTTTCTTCAGGTCTGTCTTTAGAATAAACAGTTAGATTTAAATTTTGATATTCGTTTTTTCCTAAATCTGATTGGGTAGTTTTGGTAATGGTAACTATTTTTCCTTCTCCGGGAGCTAAAATTAAAGATGCTCCTTCATTTACAACGGCGTTTTTACTTTCTAAAACAAAGTCTTCAGCAATATTTCCATTATTTTTTAAAAGAAAAGTAGAAACAATTTTTTCTCCGGCTTTTACAAATTCAGGAAATTCTAAAGCTGTTAAAGACAATTTTCGGCTTCCGAGAACATAAAAATCTAAAGTTTGTTTAAATTTTTCATTTGTAGATTTTTCAGTTCCAAATAAAATCACAGAGTATTTTCCTTGAGGAGTTTCGGTTGCTATTTTTAAAGGAACAATATAAGCTTTGCTTTCATTGGGCAAAATTGTTATTTCTCCGTTTTTTAAAATAGGATTAATTTGAGGATTCGATGTTTCAACTTTCAAGTTATAGATTTTAGTATCAGAAGTTTTGTTTTCTACAATAAAAGAAATAGAAGTAGATGTTCCCGGTTGTAAACTATCTTTTTTCTGAGAAAAAGTGTGTACAGGGAAGAGTAGAATAAAATATATTATCCATTTTTTAGTCATTCTTTACTTCTAGTTCCACATTGAGTGCAAAAGCATTTTCATCTTCATCAGTTGCAATAAGTACAGCATTGTACTTATTTGGCGGCATTTTGCTGATATCAACATGAAATGATTTTGAGGTTTGGGGCAACAATCCCATTGCAAGACTTGAAAATGTTCCAAGCTTTTCTCCGCTCTTTTTGTTGTAGATTTCTATTGTTGCAGTAGGTTTGCAGTATAAATTTCCTTTGTTGGCAATAGCAATTTTTAATATTTGCCTTCCTTCTTCTTTTTCTATTTTTACACCTTCAAATTTCAAATCTGGTTTTGCTTTTTCAGAATCTATATCGGTAATTATCTGAATGGCATATCGAACAACTGAAGTGATATTAATTCCTTGTTTTTCATTGCTGGGTTTGATATTTTCTACAGGTTCTACAATCACAACACTCCAATAACTTCCAGAATCTGTAATTTGCTTCGGAACAGTAATCTCGTACAATATCTCTGTTTTTTCTTTAGCTTTTAAACTGATAAGATTGGTGTTGAGTTTAATCCAGTTTGTATTGGTTTTTATGTTCGTATTCGGTGCGGTGTAATGAATAGATCCATCAGATTGATAGGTGAAATCCTGTAAAAAGAGTTTTACGCTTTGAGGCTGATTACCTATATTTTCAATTGAAATTTTTCCGTTATAAACTTGTCCGTTTTCAACCTTATGATTGTGTGAAAGACCGTTTAGAATAACAATATTTGCCTGCAAAAAGCAAACTGAGAATAAGAGAGTAATGAGAAAGAGAGTACGCCTTATCATTTTTGATGTAAGTTTTAGGTTTAAAATAAAGACCATAGAAAACCAGGGAGAAACTTTATTGAAAATTTCTCCTTGATTAAAAGTTAAATTTCTGTCAGATTTTAGTTATCCGAAATTGTGTACGTTACCGTTGCAACGGCAGTGGTAGTCGCTTCAAGATCTGCATAGCTCGCAATTCCACCAACAGCAGCCAATGAATAAGTCAAATTATGACCATTGTTTGCACCATCTCCTGTATAAGCACTTCCGATTCCTGAGATAATCGTTTGATCTGCGGCACTCAAAGTTAATTGAGCTGCAGGATTTCCCAAAGTTCCTCCACCTGCTCCCGTTGCACCAGCTGCAGTTACATTGATGTCAATTCCTGGAATCAAGGCATCCAATTGTACCGAAACAGTACGAGTAGCATCAGCAACAGATTTAATGGATGAATAATTCAGCCATAATGTGTTGTCGGTTCCGGTTGGAGTTACAGGAAGTCCTGCTTCAGTTGGAGCTGTAAATCCTAGAGTAATGTTTTTGTTTGCTGCAGGTTCTATATCCACTAGTGCAACTTCGGGTACGGTAATCGAAATAGTGTGATTGTCGGTGTTTGTGTCTTGAGCGTTTAGATTTGCTGAGAAAGCAAGCGCTGCTAAAGACATAGCTAAACTAAATGTTGTTTTTCTCATAGTGTTGAAATTTGGTTTTGTGAAGTTAATAAAAATTCAAATAGATAGGAAATAATTAGCGATAAATTTTATTGTTAGTTATTCATTTACAATATATTATTATGTTTTAAAATAATATTTTGCATAGGTATTAAAAACGAGTGTGTGAATTTTATGACTAAAATCAATATCAAAAAAAATCTTACATAGAAATTTATGTAAGATTTTTTTATATTTTATTCTAGATTAAGACCAATGCGGATCGGTTACTGTAGGTTTTCCGGATTCTATTCTTCCGGCAAAATGCCAACTGTTGTTATCATTTTTTATTTTAATATCATACCAACCTTTTGTTTTGTCGAGATTGAAAATTATTTTTTCTTCAGAGGAATCCAACGCAATTTCTCTCTTTTTTCTTTCATAAAGATTTTCTAGACTTACGGTAAGATTTTCTTTGCCTAAACGGTTAATTTTTAATTCGACCTCATTTTTAGAAACATTATTAAATAACGTTATCTCAATATCTGGTTTTTTATTTCCTTTAAATTTCCGCACAAATCCATTCGGTCCAATAATCTCATAGTTGTAATTTGCAGAAGCTACCTGATGAGATAATTTTTCGTTTGAATAAAGTGCGTAAGAGAAATAATAATCGGGCGTATTAAATTTATTTTTATCATAAATTATCAACGGAACCGCAGTGTCTCTGAGATTAGTCATCGTAATCTCATCATTTTCAAAGTTGACGTTATAGTCGTACGGTAATGGGTTTGATGGTTTCATGCCTCTTTCCTGAATTTCAAGTAATGTGTTGTTGAGATTTTTTTCAGAATACCATTTGAGATTGGGTGTAGGTTTGTTTTTTGCTGAATTAATGGTCTTTGCGTAATCTTTTTGATCCAAATAATTCATTTTTGGAATTTTGCTCTCCGATGTGTTGAAAGCAGACGTCAAATCACCGCAAATTGCTCTTCGCCAATCGCTGATGTTTTCGACAGTTACATCTTTGTTATATTTTTTCTGTATGAATTTTTCTAAAAATTGTAATACCGAAGTATGATCCGAAACCTGAGAATTTACAAAGCCACCTTTCGTCCAAGGCGAAGCAATAATCATCGGAACACGAAATCCTAAACCGACTGTTCCTTCAATTCTTTCGTTCTCACGAAGATCATGAGTCGACATATATTCCTGGTTTTTGTTCACATATTCCGTTCCTTCTTTTCCGTTCATATCAACTGGTTGATTCGGATTTACAGGTGGTGCAAAAGGAATAACGTGATCGAAATAGCCATCATTTTCATCATAATTAATAATGAAAATTGTTTTCTTCCACGTTTCAGGATCTTTAGTTAAAATATTTAAAACCTCAGAAATATACCACGCTCCATACCAAGGCGAACTAGGATGATCGGAAAATCTTTCAGGCGCAACCAGCCACGAAACCAGAGGTAGCTTTTTTTCTTTGACATCTTTTCTGAATTGATGCAAAACATCTCCTTTCGGAACGACTAATCTTTCTCCGTTTTCGTCGGTTCCTACTTCTAAATTCCAATAATCGGGATCGTCAGAATTGATGGTGAAGGCTTTTTCATGAAGATTTTTTTCTTTTTGAGAAAGCTTTGCAAAATTATTGGGATGATATTTAATTAAATCTTCCTCCAGTTCTTTAATTAAATTTTCAAAACGTTCTTTCTGTTTCGGACTCTTTTCAATTTCAGATTTTAAATAAGCAATCAGATTCAGGATATTTTTGTGATAACCTTTCGAGAATTTCACATTAAAATTTGAAAACCATTCAATCGGATTATCGGTGAAATTACTCAACCACGATTCTTCTTCACCGGGCATTCCTTTTGGAAGACTAATTTCGTTCTGATAAATTCGCCATGAAACATTTTGTTCTTCTAAAATTTCAGGAAAACTTTTCCATCTTGCCTGTCGGTTTTTATCGTAATCAATGTTGTCATTAAAAACATTGGCTTTTACTTTTCCGTTTTGTTGCTCACGAATTGTTCCTGACCAAAGAAATAATCGGTTTGGTGTAGTTCCCGTTAAAGACGAACAAAAATATTGGTCAAAAATTGTAAATGAATCTGCTAACTGATAATAAAAAGGTAAATCTTCACGGTTATAATACCCTAAAGTCAAAGGCATTTCTTTGTAATCTTTATTTCCGGAAGCTTTTGCCTGAAGCCATTTATCATACTTCATTCCGTTCAGAGCATGTTGCTGGTCCGACCAGGAATGAGGAAGCGAACTCATCCAGGTAGATTTTGTGTTTTTTAAATCTAATCTTCCCGGAGCTGCATATTTTCCTTCATTATTTTTCTGAAAAAATACCGATTGACCATCTTCTTTTATAAAAGCAGTCTGATCTAAAAATCCGCGAACTCCTTTCAAGGCTCCGAAAGCATGGTCGAAAGATCTGTTTTCCTGCATTAATATCACAACGTGTTCTGCATCATAAAATGTAGATCCAGCTTTTGCTTCAATCGTTAAAGCTTTTAAAATAGCGGGATGCAGCATACTTGATGTTCCCAAACCTGCCATTAAAATGCCCGATTTTTCTAAAAATTCTCTTCTGTTCATCTTGAAAAGTAGTCGTAAGAAAGAAACCGCAAGTTATGATGATAATCTTACGGTTTCTTAAATTAAATATTACAAAATTGTTAGCTTTTTATTGTAACCACCAAGGTTTAGAATTAATATTATCCTGACCTCCGTATTGTGCTGATAAAGCAGTTTGAAGATTAGCGTTATTATAATTGTATTCCACTTGCGGATATCTGAATCTTGAAGGAGTCGTAACTCCGGTTTGCAATGGTAAATTTGGATAGCCTGTTCTTAAATAATCCTGATAAGAAGTCCATTGTGCTTGATGAAACATTGTCATGTATTTTTGAGTAATAATTTTTTCAAGCTGTGTTGGAAGCGTTGCTGAATTATTATAAACCACCAAAGAACTTGCTAAATAATTGTCAACACTAAATCCTGCAAAATAAAGATTCGGATTTTTTACATACGTCTGATAAAATTGAAAACTTGATTTAATTGCATTATCGTAGTGTGTTTTTGCAGATCCCGAAATCCAGCCTCTCGCTGTAGCTTCTGCCAAAATAAATTCAAGCTCAGGGTAACTTAGAATGGAAGAAGGCTCATTGGTGGGATCTTTATAAAAACGCTCATTTACTTTAGAAATATTCTTCGCTGCGACCAAAGCAGCATTGTCAGAATATGGCGAAGTCGGATTTCCGCCGTTGTAACCTGTAAAGTTGGTAATTGGCAAAGCTGCTTCTTTTGCTGACGTAGTCTGCTCAGCAAAAGTAAACAATCTCGGATCTTGTCTGTCTTTAAATAAGTTGATGAAAAAATTTGCCATGTACAAAGCTGAACCATAACCACTGCTGTTGAAAGTAGTATATCGGCTGTCTGCAACGTCTGCAAATTTCAATTCTCCATTATCTGCAATTGAAGTCATCAAAGTCTGGCTTCCTACAATTGAAGCAAACTCGTTGGCAACATTGTAACTTCCAACGGTTGTTTTTTTAGAAAGTGAAATCAAAATTTTCAGCCTGAAAGAATTGATTAATTTTTTCCATTTTGAAGCGTCTCCGTTATAAATAATATCTCCTGCAATCGCATCAGAAGTATTTATTAAATCGTTGGCTTCTTTTAATTCAGTTAAAATTCCGGACATTACCGCTTCCTGACTGTCATATTTTGGCTGAGTGATCCCAAATTCTCCTTTTATTGCTTCAGAATAGGGAATACTGCCAAATTTTAAACTTAAATTATAAAAATGATAGGCGCGGTAAAATTTACCAATCGCCTGATAATTTTTATTGTTGATTCTTTCACCTTCCTGCATCATTTTTACGGTATTCAAAAGATCTTCGCTGTAGGTGTTGAATGATGCGTCATTCCATTTCATGTATTGATAAACGTTTTCTCCATCAGTTCCGATCAGCATTCTCGAAGCATACATATTGTCGCCATTCACTCCGAAAGCCGATTTTGAAATGTAAGTAAGAAGATATTTAGGATCAATATTAGCTTGATCATTTGGGTTTTCGTTAATTTTATCCAGATTGGTTTCGCAAGATGAAAGAGAAAATAATCCAATGGCTAAAATTGCTATTTTTAAAATATTGTTTTTCATTTGTTTTGATTAAAATTTAAGATTAAAACCTACTCCGAACCATCTGCTTGAAGGATCTTGAATGTCATTCCCGGAGCCATTTGTCTGGCTTCCAATCTGGAAATCGGGATCTGAGTAAAGGTTTTTAGATTTTTTCCACATTGCTAAATTATATCCTGAAATATTTGCACTGAAACTTTTCACAAAACTATTAGGGTTCAATAAATGGGTGAAGTCATATTCTAAAACTACCGATCTCAGCTTAATAAAAGTTCTGTCGAAAACATTCGCAAACAATTCACTTTCATCTTCTGTAACTCTCGCCTGATAAGGATAATTTTGCGCCCAATCCTGAAAACTTATTGGTGTAGTATGCGGAGTATACGTATTGGTTGCCGAATTATAATTTACACCATCTGGTACGAAATAATAAGTTCCCGGATTTGCATATTCAATATCTCTGTAAGCTGTTGAGTTTGGATGTTTTCCACCCCACCACATTTTTTCTACAACCTGAGATCTCATTACACCACCGATGCTTCCGTCGATTCCGATATTTAAACTTAATTTTTTGTATTTGAATGTATTGTTAAAACCGAAAGTCCAGTCTGGATTAAAATGTCCTAAGTTTGATGGAGTTGTTGCTCTTGTCGGCATTCCGGTAGTAGGATTTAAAATTACTTTTCCATCCGGAGATTTTTGCCACGTCAAATCATAGTAGCTGTCCATTCTTTCGCCCAACTTAATGTTGTTGTAGTTTGGCATTCCAGCGTAAATTTCCGTTAATGTTTTTTCGTAAGTACTCCAGTTGATTAAAGATCTCCAAGTGAAATTGGTCGTTTTAACAGGAACTAAACCTAATGAAATTTCAAAACCTTTCGTAGTATATTCATTTCCGTTAACGTTTTGAGAGGTAAATCCTGAAGACGGCGTGCTCGGAAACTGAAGTATGTTATCATATTCTAAAGTTCTGAAATACGTTGCATCTAAAGTAATTCTGTTTTTCAACAAACCTGCACTTAAACCGATTTCGTAAGATTTTGTCTGCTCAGGTTTTAAAGAATTTTCATAGTTCAGTGTTCTTGGATAATAGAAAGTAGAATTTCCGTTGAATGCAACTCCGCTATTATTTAAATAATAATTTCTAATCGCATAAGGCTGAAAATCGTAAGCAACTTTTGCCCATGAAGCCGAAACTTTTAATAAATTAATTGCTTCAGGCATGGTAACCAAATTAGAAACAATGGTACTTAATGAAGCCGAAGGATAGAAATATGATCTGTTGGCTTTCGGTAAAGTTGAAGACCAGTCATTACGACCGGAAACGTTGATGAAAAATGCATTGTATAAACCGATATCTAAAGTTCCGTAGGTAGAATAAATCAGTTTTTCTTTTAAATAATCATAATATTTTACAGCACCGATTGAATTGTCTAAAGAATAAAGTTCGGGTGTTTTCAAACCGTCTGTTGAAGCATTATCTACGTCGTTTTTATAATAAAATGTTGAAGCTCCCGCATTGATGGAAAAATCAAAATTGTCTGAAATTTTCTTTTTGTAAGTCGCAAGAACGTCTGAGTTTAAATTCCATGTTTTGGTGTCATTTAAAATATAACCTCCACTTCTTGGCGCGCTGTAATTGAAATAAGAGTATGGACTTAAAATTTCCTGCTTGTTGTGATTTTCAACAATCGAAACTCTTCCTTTTATCGATAAATCATCTGTTGCTTTATATTCTAATCCGGTTTGAGCATTAATGATATTTGTGCGGTTTTGGTTTTTATATTTCTCCGTTCCAAACCAAGGGTTGTTGTACCAAGCGTAGTTCCAATTGGCTTGTGTTTTTCCTTCCTGTCCCGGAACCCAAAGATGATTTTTCAAAGCATTTCCGTCAACATCGCCTCCCATCCAAATCAAAATAGTATACATATGTCCACTTGGGTTGTAGTCATAATTTGGAATGTTTGGCGTAAAGGTTTGGTTGAAATTAAATTTAGTATCAAAAATAAATTTCTTCCCAAAATGATTTTCTGATGCAAAGTTGATTCCGTATCGTTGAAGAGAAGCTTCAGGAATTCTGTCATCATAGTTCATAAAGTTCCCCGAAAGTCGGTAAGAATCCTGATTATGTTTATAGCTGATAGAAAAATTATTATTATTAATCACCGCAGGTTTCATGAAAGTTTTTAAGTTATCATGAAATTTCCAGTCAATTGGAACTCTTTCGTATCTTGATTTATCGTCATAAGCACTTCCTGCAACAGTTCCATACCATTCAATTACTTGTCCGGTCTGTTTATCACGAATTGGACTGTTCCATTGAGCTATTTTTAAACCTGGAGTAAATTTTGGCCCCCAAATCATATCTCCGTCATTCACACCACCATCGGCTCCATCCCAGAATTCGTACTTTCCGTGAGAACCATTTCCATACTCTGTTTGAGTTTCAGGAAGATTGGTAAATCCTGCTGTAACCATTGTATTTTGAGAAAACTCGACTGAGAATCCTTGCTTTTTAGCAGTTTTAGTTGTAATTAAAACAGCTCCGTATCTTCCTCTCGAACCGTAGAGTGCAGATGCTGTTGCTCCTTTCAAAACATTGATATTTCCAATATTATTTGGATCTAAATTTTGAAAAACCTCTTTGTCAACAATTACTCCATCGATAACGTAAACCAAATTGGTATTTCCCCTTAAAGAAAATGCGGGAGCTTGCTGCATTCCTGTCGGATTGGAAACATTTAAACCAGCAACCTGACCAGAGAAAAGGTTTCCGATACTTGGAGTTGTGATGGTTTCAAACTGTTTGGTTCCTACTTCTTGAGTAGAATATCCCAGTTTTTCTTTCTTTTTTTCAATTCCTAAAGCAGTAATTACAACACCTTCAATCTGCTTTTCATTTACTTTTTTAAGAATTACAGAATAATTTTTTCTCGAAGAAACTTCAACTGTGTACAAAGAATAATCTGAAGAATAAAATTCTAAAATATCTTTCGGATTGGCAGAAATGGTAAAATTTCCGTTGTCATCAGAAGTTACAGTTTTGCCTGTATTTTTATCGGTAATATTTACTCCGGAAACTACTGTTCCATCTTCTGATTTTACGCTACCTGTAATGTTGGTTTCCTGTGCGCTGAGATAGAGCGGCAGTAATAATACGGTAAACGTGGCTAAAGTTTTTTTCATTTTCTAAATTTGAGTGCAAATTTAGAATGACACTATTACAGGAATTTTAACATGTCGTTAAGATAAAAACATAATTTCAATATGAGACAATGATAAAAATTAATATAATAATAAACGTGAAAATTGTGGTATGTAAAAGAAATTTTGTTTTTTTATAATATATATAAGCATCGATAAACGCTGAGTTTTTTGCTTAAAATCTACTCAGAATTCCCCAGTGAATTTTTATATCGTTAAACTTGAACGGATTTCCAAATTCGTTACCATTCGACAATTGGAAGCTCATCAAACCAATCGGAATAAAGAAATTGAAACCCAGACCGACACTATAAAGTTTCGGTTTTACGTTGAGCGACTTATTATTGAGCTGTCCATACTGCCCGAAAACATCAAAAAATGCCTGATTTCCGATGAGATAACGATATTCTAAACCTCCGTAATAGTAGAAATCGGCGGCGAGTGAATTTTCATTGAAACCCCGGAGTGAATTCCAGCCTCCAAAACGGTATAATTCGTTGGCAGAGAAATCGATTTTAGAATCCATCATCGCACCTTCAGCTTTGATGTTGAGGAAATGATTTCCGTTGATATGATAGTTGTATTCACCAAAAAAGTAAAACTGATTCTGATTGGCTTTTATGTTTTCGCCCGTATAATTTGTTGCCAGAAAATCATATCCAACATTTATTTTAGACTTGTAAAGAAAAAGATCAATGTCGGTTGGTTCAGTCATGTCGAAGTAAATACCAATCCCTTTTTTGTTGTAATCTTTCCCTTGAATATAAAGACTGTCGATAATTGTTGAGTTCTCAAAAGTTCCTCTCAGACCAATTTTCTGTCGGCTGTTAAGATGATAATAAAACGCAGGTAAAGCTTTCACATTAGCGAAAGTTGAATCTTGTCTGAAGATATTTACTTTCATATTTAAACCCACATTTGAGTTAAATAAATATGGGATATCGGTTTGCAAATCAAAAGTCTGACCTTTATCGGGGTTTCTTTGCCAGTATAAATTCACGGCTTCAAAACCGTTGAACATATTTTTAAAGTTTACATTTAAGGTTCCGTTTAGCGTAAATTTATCAGTTTTATCATTTCCAAAACCTATAACACCGTCAAAAGTATTGGTCTTTTTCTTTTCCATGAAGAGATAAATTTGTGTGGAATCTTTTGTGAAAAGCGTTTGTGGTTGCCGTTCTAAAGTGATGAAAGGGTGACTTTGGAAATTTTTATTGATGGCAATCAGATTTTTGTCATCGTATGTTTTTCCTTTAAATTCTTTCTCTAAATTTTTAATAAATCTTTTCGGGATTCTTGTGTAACCTTTCGCTACAAAACCGTCAATCGTTCGTTTATTATTTTTATTAATGTCGAGTTCTACAATCGGGAAACCGTTTTTCTGACCTTTAAACTGAGATTTTATTCTGCTGAATGCAAAACCGTCATCAATATATCTTTTGTTGATTTTTTTCTTCACTGAATCTAAATTTTTTGTGAAAAATTCTTTTTCAAGTTTAAACCGATCAACAATAGAATCTGAAAGATTGACGTAAGTTTCGTTGAAGTTTTTTCCTTTATCGTAGAAAATTTCTGTGGAATCGCCTTTTACTTTTACCTCTTTCAGGTCGGTGAAAAAATAATTGCTTTGCGCCAAAGAATCAAGAAACTTTACCGCTGAAAGTGAATCTTTTACCTTTTTCTTGACTTTTGTTTCTGTATCAATTAGGAAATAATGTTTCTTTTGCGCTTGTACAAAAACGCAAAATAGTATAAAAAATATGTTTAAAAATAATTTCAATTAATAAAGAAGTTTAATCTTTGTTTGTCATTCCGTAGGAATCTAAACTATCTATTTTAAATTCTTTGTTGAGATTCCTACGGAATGACAAAAGCCTGTTTTATTTAATCGGATTTTATTAAAATAAACATAATAAGTTTAACTGAATCTAAGCCAGTTTATTATATTTCTTCATTAAATTCTCATAAGTTCCTTGTGGAAGAATCCATTTCAAAGGAACCCCGATTTTCTGCCCGAATTTACCAAAATAATAATGAGCTTTCCACCTATTTTTAGTTAAAAGTTGGTCAATATATTCAGCAACTTCCAAAGGTTCGGTTCCATCGCCAACGTGAGAATTCATCAAAGCATACACTTTATCAAACACATTTTTATAAGGTTCAGAAACTTTTGTTTTAACTCTGTTTTCTGCAATATTGGTTTTGATATCTCCCAAATGAAGCGAGCAAACATTTACATTCCAAGGGTAAACTTCGTATCTCATTGCTTCTGTCACTTTATCTAAAGCAGCTTTTGAAGCTGAATAAAATCCGCGGAATGGTAATCCCATTTCACTTCCAATACTGGAAACATTGATGATTTGTCCGAATTTATTTTCACGCATTTTCGGCATTACTGCGCTCATCATTTGTACGGCTCCGACAAGATTTAGATTAAATAATTTTAAAATATCTTCTTTTGAAGAATCTTCCACAGAACCCACCATTCCCATTCCGGCATTGTTGATGAGAACATCGATTTTGGTTTCTGTTTTTAAAACTTCTGCTATGGCATTCTGAACGGCGTTATTATCTGTAATATCAGTCGGGATTGATTTGAAATATTGACTTTCGGTAAACTTTCGGCTCAAACCGTAAACGTTGTGACCTTTCTTTCCGAAATATTCTGCTAACACGAAACCAATTCCTGAAGAAGTTCCTGTGATGATTATAGTTTTATTCAATTTTTTCTAATTTAAAATGTTAAGCCAATATCTTCTCTTTCAATCATTCCTGTATCTTGTAGATTACAAATACAACCTTCTACAGTTTTATAATTACCTTTAATACGTGTTACTTTTCCTTTTTTATCTTTAATAATAATTCCAGCGGTGTAAACTTCGCCTTCTGCATGATAGGTTCTGAATAATAAATAATCATAACCATTATTATTAAATGAAAGATTGTCTATTTCCATTCCAGCATTTTGTATTCCTCCACCTCGCCAATAAGAATTATAATGAAATTTTTTCCAACTTTCTTTCGTTCTTTCGGCAGGAAATTCCATTTCAACTTTATTTTTAGTTCCAAAACGATACTGAATGTATTTATTGTTTTTATCTTTCACCAAAGACATTTTCTTTCCGTTTTTGGTTTCAAATGAATAAATAATTTCTTCATTAGGTAAAAGATATTGAGCCCAAAATGTCAATGGAACTAAGAGATATAGTATGATAAAGAGCTTTTTCATTTAATTTTGATTTAAAATGATCTTCAAATCTTCCCAAAACATCGGATACGATTTTTCTACCACATTTTCATCTTCAATATTTATATCTTTAATCAAAGAAAACGGCGCAAAACTCATCGCCATTCTGTGATCTTGATATGTTTTAATGGAAATGTTTTCCTGAGTTTCATTAAAACTAACTGATTTTATCGTAGAATTTGTAATTTCCGTCTCTGTTCCTAATTTTTGCAACTCATTATATAAAGCCAGCAATCTGTCTGTTTCTTTTACTCTCAAAGTTCCCAAACCTGAAATTTCAAAAGGAATTTTCAAAGCTGAAGCTGTTACGCAAAGTGTTTGAGCAATGTCCGGACAATTATTCATATCCAAAACAATCTTCTCCGGAAACTGAAAACTTTCAATCGGTTGTAGCGTTAATTGATGTTCTTCCTCCGTGAAAATTGTTTTAATTCCGAAAAAATCTTCATAAATTTTTGTAATCGCAGAATCTCCCTGTGTTGATTCTTTGTAAAAACTTTTCAGAAGAATTGTTTCTCTTCCCAATGCGGCGAATGAATAGAAATACGATGCAGAACTCCAGTCACTTTCTACTTCATAATTGACAATTGACGATTGACTATTCCTATCAAAGTTGAAAACTTTTATTGTATTACCTACGAAATTGTTTTTAATTCCGAATTTGGTTAAAATATCCAAAGTCATCTCAATGTAAGACCTTGAAGTCACTTCGCCAACAAGATTGATTTCTAAACCATTTTCCAGTTTTCCGGCAATTAATAGGAGAGAAGTGATAAACTGGCTTGAAATATTTGCGGGAACGTCAACTTTCGTCTGAGTAATTTTTCTTCCCGTAATTTTCAAAGGCGGAAAACCTTCATTTTCTAAATAGTCGATTTCAACTCCCAAATTTTGTAAAGCGGTAACCAAATTTTTGATTGGTCTTTCCTTCATTCTTCCTGAACCCGTCAAAATCGTCGTTTTTCCATCCTGAATGGAATAATAAGACGTCAAAAAACGCATTGCCGTTCCCGCATGATGAATGTCAACAATTTCGGTGTTTTGTTCAGAATATTTTTGTTTTTTTTCAAGGTCTTCACGAACCTCTGCCGAGGTTTCTGAAAGTGCTTTTTTTAGTAATTGTGTGTCCTGAGAATTGGATAAATTCCCGATTTTTATGTTTTGAAACAAACTTTCCAAAATCAACAAACGATTCGAAATACTTTTCGAACCGCTGATTTGTATGGTTTGGTTTCCTTTTAATTTTGATTTTTCTAACTTCTTCATTATTTCTTCTTTTCACATTTTATATGTCAGACAAAATATTAAAAAGCTAATATCTAAATTCTAACATCTATTTTAATTTTTCATTATTCTGATGACGATCTTTATCACGATCAGTTTTCACTTTCATTTTCTTATCAAAAGCTTCCTGTAAATTGACTCCGGTTTGATTGGCTAAACATAAAGTTACAAACAGTACATCTGCTAATTCTTCACCTAAATCTTTGTTTTTATCACTTTCTTTTTCGCTTTGTTCACCGTATCTTCTTGCGATAATTCTTGCAACTTCGCCCACTTCTTCCGTCAACATTGCCATATTGGTGAGTTCATTGAAGTAGCGTACACCAATTGTTTTTATCCATTCATCAACTTGCTGTTGCAGATTTGTAATTTCCATTTTTTTAAGAGACAAGTTAAAAGTTTATAGAATTAAGTTAATTTCATTCATCATTCATCATTCATCATTCATCATTCATCATTCATCATTCATATTACTGATAAGCTCCTAAAGTTGGGTTGGTTGTTCTTGAAGCATTCACAATATCTGTAGGAACCGAATTGGCAATGGTAAGATCACCTTTACCTCTTGCCGGAGAATCTGCTTTTACACGTAAATTCAGTTTAGCGGCAAAATAATTAACGAATTTCGGATCTACATTTTTAATACTTTGAATCACACTATTTGTAGGATTGTTTTCAAATAAAAATCCTGCACCGGAAAGATTGGTGTATTTTATGGAAGAGTTTTTAATCAAATAATTAAATTGATTTAAACCAACGTGTTCTAAATTAATAGAATTATCTCTGTCTGAATAAACAATACTGTTGAGAATATTTAAATTCTGAAGTGCACCATATTCTTTTTGCCCATTATCATTAGTCCATTCATTGGTTGCAAAAATTCCCATTCGGTTAAGACTATGCATCGTTTCAGAATAATTCGCAATTGTTGAATGAATATAAGAATGATTTCCACCTCTGAAAATTCCGATAGCAGATTCTCCGCAATTGTTCATTACTAAATTTTCTGCATTTACCGTAGACCCAACTGCGTAAATTCCGTATTCCTGAAAAGTATGAATGAAAGAATTTTTAATCGTAGCATTGGCTTGTTTCATATCTAAACCTCTTGTTCCTCCGAAAAGTCTTGTATGATTCATTAATAAATTAGAATTTGCCGCCATTCTGATGGAATTCCAGTTTCTCGGAATCGTATCGTAATATGTGTCATTTCTATCTCCGCGGAAAATTACCTGGTCATCTTTTGTTCCATTGATATTTAATGTGGCACCTGTCGCAACCTTCATTCCGCTGTTTTTATGGAAATAAACTTTCGTTCCTGGTTGGATATTAAGATTAATTCCCGGTTCAACTGTCAAATCGCCGTAAATAATTTTCGCTTTATTTTTAGACCAAGTTGTATTTGAACTGATTAAATTTGGGTTTGTTGGCGTTTTGATGAAAAATTCTGCATCCTGAACAACAGAGAATAATGTAACGTGTTGTTGTCCTGCTCCGGTTGTGAACAAAACTCTATCTTCAGCAATTGCTTCCGGCCCTGAAGCTTGAGGAGCAATTTCTACAAAAATATATAAACTGTCTTTTTTTCTTAAAGGGACATTCTGAAAATCATGACCTGGCTTTCCGTCTACATTTATTTTGTATAAAGAAGCCGCTCCCTTTTCAAGATTGATTCTCGGAATCATTACATCTTTATCTTCATTATTAAATACTTTTACAACATAAGTTTCAGATCGTACCTGATGATAAACGGTGTCACAAAACACAGTATCTCTTGAAAATCTCAGTTCCTGAGAAGGTGCGTCAAAAGTAATGTCGTCTTTGTCACACGAAATTGCCAAAAATAGCATCCAAAAAGATAAAAATAGTAATGATTTGAATTTCATATGTAGAAATTTTTGTTTTAAAGGTCATATGTTATCGCTTACTTCTTAGATTTTTGTTATCAAAAAGGAGTTTTAGCAATTTCATAGAAATTAAAATTTATATAAGTTTCAAATTTAACGAAAATACTTTGAAAATCTTATCTTTTAAAAAATGTTGATGTAGTATTTGTATATTTTAAAAATTATTGTATTTTTGCAACCTAAAATTTAGCAGAAGAAATACCATTACTATTTCGAAAGCAAACTTTAATTTTTTAAAAATTTATTATGAAAAACGGAATTCACCCAGAAAATTATAGACTTGTTGTTTTCAAAGATATGAGTAACGACGAGGTATTTTTATGTAAGTCTACTGCAGACACAAAAGACACTATCGAGTATGAAGGAACTGAGTACCCATTGATTAAAATGGAAATCTCTTCTACTTCTCACCCTTTCTACACAGGAAAAACTAAATTAGTTGATACTGCAGGTAGAGTAGATAAGTTCATGAACAAATACAAAAAATTCGCTAAGTAATTTTTTGATTTTACAATATTTAAAGTCTTTCGATTTTTCGGAAGACTTTTTTTTGTGAATTAAAATGATAGAAATTAGAAGTTAGAGTTTAGAAATTAGCTTTACTATTTGTATTTTTGCTTTGATTAGAAATTAAAAATTAAAATCTTGAAGATATAAGCTTTTAAATCTCTAATCTCTAACCTCTAACCTCTGAAAAAATGCAACTCGTATTCTCCGATGCACAATATTGGGAAGATTTTCTTCCGCTTACTTTTACACGCCCGATTGCAGAAATGCGTTGCGGAATTCTTACCTTTTCTGAAAGATGGCAGAAAATTTTAGACTCAACTGAAATTTCGTGGTTTACAGAAATGTATCTTCAACAGAAATTCAGAGATCCGGAAAAAAAGGAAAGTCTTTTTTTAGTTCCGAATTTTTTACCAACAGAAGCGGTTATCCAACAAATTAAAGATTTAAAACAAGGTGAAGCTTTGGTTTATGAAGATGAATTGGTTGCCGCAAAAATTAATATGGAAGGTTTTTCTTTAAATCAGATTGAAAAAATGACTGATATTAAAGAAGAGCTTGTTTTCTATAAAAAACCGACCGATTTATTTACTTATAATAAAGAAGCGATAGATTTTGATTTTGAACTATTGACGAAAGGAAAAGCTTCACAGGAATTATCTTCCACTAATGGATTTTTAGGAAATAAAGAAGATTTGTTCATCGAAGAAGGCGCGGAAGTTGAGTTTTCAACGATTAATACCAAAACCGGAAAAATCTACATCGGAAAAAATGCCGAAGTAATGGAAGGTTGTAATCTTCGAGGTCCGATTGCGCTTTGTGAAAGTTCTAAATTTAATTTAGGAGCAAAAATTTATGGTGCAACTACAGTTGGTCCACATTCTAAAGTGGGTGGCGAAGTAAGTAACATCATTATTTTTGGCTATTCTAATAAAGGTCACGACGGTTTTGTCGGGAATTCTGTGATTGGAGAATGGTGCAATCTCGGTGCGGATACAAATTCGTCCAACTTAAAAAACAATTACGGAAATGTGAAACTTTGGAATTACAGAACAAAAGATTTTCAGGATACAGGATTGCAATTTGCAGGTTTAATTATGGGAGATCACTCTAAAACAGCAATTAATACTCAGTTAAATACAGGAACTGTAATTGGAGTTGCTTCAAATATTTTCAAAGAAGGATTTCCTCCAAATTTAATTGAAAATTTTTCGTGGGGCGGATTTAAAGATGATGAACGTTTTAAATTAGATAAAGCTTACGAAGTTGCTGAAAAAGTAATGGGAAGAAGAAAATTACCTTTAACTGATAGTGACAAGGCAATCTTTAAACATGTTTTTGAAAATTATTAAAAATTTACTGATAAAATATTTGAACCATTAAGATTAAATTAAGTTGTTAAGTTTTTTTAAGGTAAACATCTGAAGATATTCATGAAGCATGCTTCTTAAAGCGAAGTTCAACTTAATAATTCTAAAATTCTTAATACCACTTAATGTTTTAAAATTGATAGATTTTTCGACATAAAAATGAAACTTCAAAAACTTTTTTGAAGTTTTTTTATTTTTAATGTAATATATTTCGATTTCATGTTGTCTTATTAATAGAAACAAAACTTATGACTCACGAAACTTTCAAGAATACGGTATTTATTCTCAGAGATGAGATGTTCCGTTTTGCGAAAAGGTTTGTTATGAGCAGCGATGAAGCCGAAGATGTAGTACAGGATTTGATGATTAAATTTTGGCAGAAAAAAGAAGAGCTGGAGCAGTTTGGAAATTTAAAATCCTATGCTTTAAAATCCGTAAGAAATGAATGTTTGAACCGATTGAAGCATCACGATGTAAAATTAGGTTTTGCGGATTTACAACTTCACCGTTCGGAACTCTACAGTATGGAGGTGAATAATTTGAAGGAACAAATCATTGGTTTTATTAATCAGCTTCCGGAAAAACAAAAAATGGTTATCCATTTGAAAGATGTAGAAGAGTATGATGTGTCTGAAATTTCTGAAATGTTGGAAATGGAAGAAAACGCAGTAAGAGTGAATCTGATGCGAGCAAGACAAAAAGTAAAAGAACAAATCTCACAATTGATGAGCTATGAGCAACGACAAATTTCAAGATAAATATAAAGAAGTCTTCCAAAGTTTAAAGGAAGAAAAAATGAACTGGAATTTTGAAGATTTCCTAAAAAAAGCAGAAGGAAATGATGATGAGGTTTCTGAAGTTCCGATTATCCCAATTCAAGGTAAAAAGCCTTCGTTTCCGAAGTGGTCTTGGATGGCTGCAAGTGTTGTGATACTTTTAAGTCTTGGTTTTATATTTAATTATAATCAAAACAGTGAAATTGTAGATCAGGCAAAATTGGTTGAAAATGAAATTCAGAAACAGAAATCTGATTTTATTAATGAAAATCATAATCATGATGTTCAGGTTGCTGTTCATACTGTAGATTCTGCTACAGGAGCGAAAAGGGATTCCATTTTTATAGAAAATTCTATTGCGGAAAAAGATGTTTTAGATGAAATTCTTTCTAAAAAAAGCAGAATTAAGAAAGAATCGAAGCCGAGATATGTACAAAACGCAGTTTTTAAAAATAATATTTTAAAAGATTCCACAGGATATAAAGATTCTTATGTTATCGTTAACGGAAAACGTATCGAAAACATGGAAGAAGCGATCAATATAACAAAATATTCATTTCAGGTAATGGCAACCAATGTTAATCAGGCGTTGAACGCCAAAGTCATGGATAATGTAGAACAATAGATTATTAACAATAAGATTATGCAACTGATCAGGCTTGTAATCAACTAAAATTAAATTTAACTCATGAAAAAGATACTCATTATATGCACACTTGTTCTTTCACATTTTTTCAATGTTTACGGGCAGAAAAATAAATTAGACCAACTTTTTGATAAATATCAGGAAGTGGAAGGAGTGACTTCCATTAAAATTGCAAAACCTATGTTCGGAATGCTCAGTAATCTTAATATTGGCGATTCAGAATTAGATCAAATTAAACCCTTGCTTTCCAAAATAGACGGACTTAAAGTATTGATAACAGAAAATACGAGAGGAGAATTAGCGAATGTAAATAAAGAAATTTCATCATATTTAAGTAAACTGAATTACAGTGAAATCATGTCTGTGAAAAATGCAGGAAGTAAAATTAAATTTCTATCATCGGAAGCGAAAAATGACGGCACACTCGAAAATATGCTTTTAAGTATTGATAGCGGTGGTGGAGAAAATATCTTGGTCATGCTTGACGGGAAACTTTCTATGGATGATGTCAATAAAATTATTAATTCCAGCGAAGCTAAAACGAATACTACAAGAACTACAATCACAAACAGTTTCACTTCAGACAATACATCTTCTTATTTGAATGGTGAAAATAGAAATGTAGGACAATTTTCAGGATTAGAAGTTAGTTCAGGCGTAAAGATAGTTTTTACACAGGAAAATAATACAAGCGTAAAAGTTTTTGCTGATGCCGATAAACTTCAGAATGTAATCACGAAAGTGGAAAATGGAATTTTAAGAATTTCAATTGATAATAAAGGAACAAAAAATTTAAGATTCAAAAACTTAAGTGTAAATGTTTCCTCTCCAAAAATGGATAGAATTAAAACTTCTTCAGGTTCGAATTTTACCGCAGTGAATGAAATCAGAGAAAGAGAGATGAATGTTGATGCGTCTTCCGGATCTGCGATTGTTGCAAAGTTTCAAATCTCTGGAACATCAAATTTTGAAGCCAGCTCTGGTTCTAATGTGAAAGCTTCAATCAGTTCAGATAAAGTTATGGTGAAAAGCTCAAGCGGATCGAGTGTTACTTTAGAAGGAAATACTGATTATGTATCCATCGATGCGAGTAGTGGTGCATCTTGTAAAGCAGATCAGTTAAGATCAAATACTGCAATTGTAGAATCTACGTCTGGAAGTAGCGCTTCTGTAAATGCAAAAGATAAGTTAACGGTGAAAGCTTCTTCGGCAGGATCGGTGAGATATAGAGGGAATCCTAAAATTGAAGCAAACATCAGCAAATCTTCTGCGGGAAGTTTAAATCAAATCAACTAAAAATCAAAAGCCATGAAAATCTTCAAAAACATTTTTCTCGTTTGTTGTACTTTATTTTTACTGCAATCTTGTATTGTGTCCAGCAAACCGAATATTGCATTCTTCTCAAATTCTGACTATGATTATCAAAATGCCCAGTTTGCAAGTTTTAATGTTCCGTTGTTTTTAGCGAAACCTTATATCAAAAAAGCTTTAAGAGAAGAGGGTGAAAGTGAAGCTGCGATTGCAATGGTAAAGAAAGTTTCAAAAATTAAAATGATGACCGTTGCCAATGGAAGCGAGAAAATGTTGAAAGATTACGCCAATTATTTAAAGAATGAAAACTACGAAGATTGGGCAACTATCAGACACGACGGTGACAATGTAAACATCAGAGTAAGACAAAAAGGAGATATGATTAAAAATATGCTGATTACTGTAAATTCTAAAAAAGATATGGTGTTTTTAGATGTTAGAGGCAGTTTTTCGGCAGACGATATTTCCAAAATGATTAGTATAGCAACGGATAAGTAATTTCATATTCAACATATTTATTTTGTTAAAGTCACTCTATGAGTGGCTTTTTTGCGATTTATAGAATGAATTGTTAAGTTTTATTTAAACTATTAAAAGCAATTTTCGTATCTCATTAAAAAGCCTTAATTTTGCAAGAAAGTAAAGATGTCTATTCATAACAAAATTGTAGAGACAGCCATCACTTTCGATGACGTGCTTCTAGTCCCTGCTTATTCTGAAGTTTTACCTAATCAGGTTTCATTAAAATCAAGACTTACCGATAAAATTACGCTTAATGTTCCGATAGTTTCCGCTGCAATGGATACAGTAACAGAAGCTGATTTGGCGATTGCTTTGGCAAGAGTTGGTGGTTTGGGTTTCATTCATAAAAACATGACTATTGCCGAACAGGCTGCTCAAGTAAACAGAGTGAAACGTTCTGAAAACGGAATGATCTCTGATCCTGTCACGCTTTCAAAAGATCATACTTTAGCAGAAGCTAAAGAGACGATGGCGAAATATAAAATTTCTGGTCTTCCTGTGGTTGATGCTGAGAATACATTAATCGGTATTATTACCAACAGAGATGTTAAGTATCAGGAAAATCTTGACCTTAAGGTTGAAGAAATCATGACTAAAAATAATCTGATTACTTCTGATAAAAATACCAACCTTGAAAAAGCAAAAGAAATTCTTCTTAAAAGTAGAGTTGAAAAGCTTCCTATTGTAGATGAAAACAATAAATTGGTAGGTTTAATTACGATTAAAGATATCGATAATCAGCTTGAATATCCAAATTCAAATAAAGATCAGAAAGGTCGTCTTATTGTTGGTGCAGGAGTTGGTGTAGGTGAAGATACTTTAGACAGAATCGCTGCTTTGGTTGAAGCCGGAGTTGATATTATCGGTATCGATTCTGCACACGGGCATTCTATTGGGGTTTTAAATAAAATCAAAGAAATCAGAAAAACATATCCTGATTTGGATATCGTTGGTGGAAATATTGTAACAGCTGAAGCTGCTAAAGATTTGATTGAAGCTGGAGCAAATGTTTTAAAAGTAGGTGTTGGACCTGGCTCGATTTGTACAACAAGAGTTGTAGCAGGAGTTGGGGTTCCTCAATTATCTGCTATTTATAACGTTTACGAATATGCTCAGACTAAAAATGTAGCCGTAATTGCAGACGGAGGGATAAAACTTTCAGGAGACATCGTAAAAGCTATCGCAAGTGGAGCAGGAGCAGTAATGTTAGGCTCTCTTTTAGCTGGAACTGATGAGGCTCCGGGTGAAGAAATTATCTTCCAGGGAAGAAAATTCAAAACGTATCAGGGAATGGGAAGTCTTTCTGCAATGAAGAGAGGCGGAAAAGAAAGATATTTCCAAAGTGAGGCTAAGAAATTCGTTCCGGAAGGAATTGAAGGAAGGGTTCCAAGTAAAGGGTCTTTGGAAGAAGTAATTTTCCAGTTAACAGGTGGTCTAAGAGCCGGAATGGGATATTGTGGAGCGAAAGATATTGAAGCTTTACAAACTGAAACTAAAATGGTAATGATTACAGGAAGCGGATTGAAAGAATCTCATCCACACGACGTAATCATCACGCAGGAAGCTCCGAATTATTCTTTGTAGAAAAAGAATATTTAAAATAAAATAAATGCCTCTGAAATTTCAGAGGCATTTTAATGTCCAAATCACATGACATATGAAGATTTTTTCGTCAAATTACTAAAGTTTCCCTCAGTAATCTTTTTTGTGTTTTTAAAAGTAATAGTTATTATAAAGTTAAGTTTCTCTTTTTCTACGATGTAAAATTAGAAATGTTTCGTCATATAATAACTACCAATCTTGTAGATGTATTTCTACAACACTATAGATATTTATCTACAAATGAAGGTTTTCAGGGTTTTAATTTGTCTTTGAAATTATCAATTCTAAAATCAGTCAAAGCATTTCCTTTTTCTATTTTTTCTTTAGAATACAATCTGAAATCATTTTCTGTTTTTTCTAAAAGATAATCGTAAGGTCCTACAGCAGAAATAAGTTTTACCAAAACCGGTGAAATTTCCAGACAGATAAAAAGTCCCATAATGAAAGTTGCTGCAGTTGCTATGATTGCCGAGTTTTTCCCTAATTCATCCAAAGCCTGTAATCTGGCCGCAAATCCGTTGAATTTATCTTCAAAAGTTTCTGTCGACTTTCTTTCGGTTTCAAGATTGGTGTAGACTTTTGAAATTTCTTTGTCTAAATATTCTAATCTCGTAGAAACTTGTTTTTGATAGTTTTCCAAATCCTTTCTTCGTTGTTCTTTTAGTTCTTGTTTACGTTTTGCATTGGGTCCGAAACCTTCTTTTCCACTTGTCAAAGTAGACTGTTTCCCCAAAATTTCTTTTTCCAGTTCTACCGCTGCAGAATCATAAGACTTTTGGTATTGAGCAATTTTATCGGAGATTTGTTTTTTTTCTGTATCAAACGGTCCGCTTTGCTGAAGAATTCTGCCGTTCATCTGTTTTTGAAGTTCTGTTTTATTTCGCTGAATAATTGTATTTAATTGCTTGTTGACTTCCTTCTCAAAAATTTTCAGTTCTAATGGTTTAGAAATAATAATTCCTAAGAATGTTGCCAAAATCAATCTCGGAATCGACATTAGTATCTGATTCCACCACGTTCCTGTTTTTTTTATTGAGGAAACAATATATCGGTCTAAATTAAAAATCATTAAACCCCAAAGAATTCCGAAACCGATGGATGCCCAAATATCATCAAAAATCGTGTACATCGCATAAGCTGCAGATAATGTTGCAAAAACAGCTGTGAAAAGTACAATTCCACCGATTCCTGCAAATTTATTCCATTCACTTGGTGTTTTTCTTAAGATATGAATATTTCCTCCTGAACAGAGTAACAGGAATTTCTGAAACCAGTTTATTCTATGATTTGTTTGATTTATAGTTGCTTGTGCGTTTTTCATTATTGAAAATTTATACAAAATTAGTATTAAAAAGAATACCAATGTTACAAATAGTAATATGTTTTACCAAGTAATTTTAAATTGACTTAAAATCACACTATTCTATGGCTTAATTTCTGTAATTTAAAATTGCTTATCTTTAAATACATTCAAAAAAATATTATTATGAAAAACTTATTAATGCTAACTTTTGCTTCTACAGTTTTAATTCTTTCATCGTGTTCAAAAGAAAAAACAATTGATGATGAATTAAAAGAAGCTGCTGCAACAATGAATAAAATGACCCCTCAGATTTTGGGTGAAGGAGTAAGGTTAGACAGTGTTTCCGCAAAAATAAATAGAACTTTGCAATATAATTACACGTTGACTGACGATGTGAAAGAAGAATTGAAACCCGAAGAAATCAGTAATTATAAATCGGCTGCAAAAGAAGAGGCTTTGAAGAGTATAAAAACTTCACCGGATATGAAGAATTTCAGAGAGAATGAAGTTACATTGAATTATGTTTATTACGACAAAAACGGAAAACCAACTACAGATTTTTCGGTTGCACCTTCTGAATATATTGAGAAATAACAAAGATTTATTTCAAGCGATCCGGATTTTGCTTCAAAAAACTATCCCAACCGGAATATGATTTTGTATCTGTAATCGTTCCTGAATTAAAATGATGACAAACCGCAACCGCCAAACCGTCGGAAGCATCAAGATATTTTGTAGGGAATTCTTTTAGATTCAATAGATTTTTAAGCATTCCCGCAACTTGTTCTTTACTGGCATTCCCGTTTCCGGTGATTGCCATTTTTATTTTTTTTGGAGAATATTCTGTAATCGGAATGTTTCTGTGCAGACTTGCTGCCATTGCAACACCTTGAGCTCTTCCCAATTTCAACATCGACTGTACGTTTTTTCCAAAGAAAGGAGCTTCTAAAGCAACTTCATCGGGGTGAAATTCGTCAATTAAGGCTAAAGTTTTATCAAAAATATATTTAAGTTTGGTTTCATGATTTGGGTATTTTTTCAAAATCAATTCATGAATGGAAATCATTTCCATTTTTTCTTTTTTTATTGATATTAAACCAAATCCCATCACGGCTGTTCCGGGGTCAATTCCTAAAATTATTTTCTCTGCTGAAACCATCTTGGCAAAGATACGGCTTTCTTTATTTTAGATTAAATTTTATTCTTGTGACAGTTTCTTTTCGTTAATCGGAACCCACTTTCCATCGTGTCTTAAAAGCAGAATTTTATCAACGGTAAATTTAGTTTTATAATTTTTATCTTTATAAATCTCCCATGCTTTTAAAAAGTTTTCATAAGTGAGATTTCTGTAACCTACCGTCATGTGAGGACTAAAAGAGTATTTCCCGAAACTAAATTTTTCTGTTACATTAAGATAAAGCTGGTTTAAATTTTCATTTTCTTCAGGTTTTATAAACAGAACAAGATTTTTTGGATTGGGAAAACTTCCAAAACCGTTTAACGTTATTTCAAAAGGAGAAACACGAGTGTTGATTTTTTGAAAGGCAATATGAATGTCTTCTTCCAATTCAAGTTCTCTTTCGAAAGGTGGAAATAATGTAATGTGGGCATCATTATTCAATGCTTTAGAATTTTCAAAATTTAATGCTAAGTCTTCTTTAAAAACTCTTACCTCATCAATGATTTTCTGATCAGGGTAAATGGCGATGAAATACATTTTTTTCATTTTATAAAGTTAAGATTTTTAGAATTTTCAAAAATTATTTTAATACATAAGAAAATTATGCATAGATTTGTGAGGTATTAAATTTTTCGAAATGAAAAAAAATAGCCTTTACAAAGGAACGCTTCAGAATATCATTTTAAAATTGCTTTCAAAAGAAGTGAAAATGTATGGTTATCAAATTACTCAACGAGCTAAAGAATTAACGGAAGGTGAATTGGAAATGACAGAAGGCGCATTGTATCCGCTTTTACACAAATTGGAAGCCGATGGAATTATTACTTCTGAAGTTCAGGAAATCAACGGCCGAAGCAGGAAATATTATTTGCTTACCGAAAAAGGGAAAAGACAACAGGCAACGCAGGAAGATGAAATGAGAAGTTATTTGTTTAATCTAAAAACCATTTTTGATATATGATTTCAGCAGAACAAAAATTACAGATTGAGCAATATTTGATTGAAAAGAAAATTCCTTTGGATATTTTAATTGAAGTAGAAGATCATTTTTTGAACCAGATAGAAAATTTTGTTCTTAATGAAAATGTTAGCTTTAATATTGCATTCGACAAGGTGAAAAATCTTTGGAAAGATGATTTAAAAACAGATAAATATTACAATGGGAGGGAAGTCGCTGTATTTGTAAAGAAGATTTCTGAGAAAAAAATAAACAAAATTCTCTTAGAAAGTGTTCTTTTTACCGTTTCTGTTGGATTAGCAATTTACTTTTTTAGTTTAATTGCAACCAAAGAAGTATTTACTGAAATTATCACTTATTTAGCATTTATTTTTCTAGGTCTTCCCGGTTTACATTATTTGTTAAATATCAAGATTTTTAATTTGGCTAAAAATTATAAATCCACAAAATTGAATGTCTTTCAAAATGGAAATTTATTAATTCTTATTGCTGGTCTTATCATCGTTACATCAGCAAGTTCAATTTCCATTACTGCCGGTTTTATTTATGATTTTTATAATAATGTATCTGCAAGAGGATTTTCTTACTTTTTAATATTAATGTGTGTTACTTGGTTTTATTCTTTCGGATTTCTTTTTCAAATTGCTTTTATTAAATCGGCTAAAAAAATCAAAGCTTTTATTAACCTTTAAACTTGAAATATGACTAAAGAAAATTTACAGGAAATAGAAAAATATCTTAAAACTAAAAGTCTTGATAATGCTGTTTTTATTGAAATTTTAGATCATTTTGTAATGCAGATTTCAAGTTTGATGAATAAAGAGGAAATCAGTTTTCCGGAAGCTTTTATTCAGACAAAAATAAATTGGAAGTCTGAACTAGAAATGGTAAAAGCAGATTGGCTTTCGTTTAAGAAAATTGCAAGAATTGAGAAAAGTATTTTAAAAAGAAGATTTGAAAAAATGACTTACTTATCAATTGTGATCTCACTTGTGGGAGGTTTCGCTTTTATGTATTCCGAGGATTTTTATTGGATATTTCAGATCATTTTGTTAAGTATTTACATTCTTTTTTCAGTTTATAATTTTGCTTTTAAGAAAATGAAATTTTCAGAATACCGCTCAATGAGTTTTCATCCTTTGATTTTAAGAAATCTTCTTTTGTTTTTATTACTTATTCCAATAAGTTTTTTACTGGATAAAAATATTTGGGATTCTGTTTTGAATCAAATGATTCTCATTTTTGGAATAAGCATTCAGGTTCAACTTCTTTATTATCGAACTAAAAAAATAAATATTTTACTTTCATGACAACCGAACAAAAAAACGAAGTAAGACAATATCTTTTAGCGAAGAAACTTCCTGTCGATTTGATGATGGAAGTGGAAGATCATTTTATAAGCCAAATTAATGAACAACAAACGGAGAAAAATCTCTCTTTTAATGATGCGTTTAATGTCGTAATCATTTCGTGGCACGACGATTTGAAATTATCTTGGGATGGAAACTGGAGTTTGGAAGATACTTCTGTTTTAGTTAAAAAATCGACAAGACAAAAATTATATCCTATTTTAAAGACATCATTCATTGTTGCTCTGGTTTGCCAAGCTGTTATGTTTTTATCTTATTTAATTATTCCTTTTGATGTTTTTAGAATAGGCTTCGGTATTTTGATTTTATTTATCATGGTTTTTCCGTTCATTATGTATATTAAAGAAAAGAAATATTTTGAACTTCCCAAAAAATATAAAAACATTCGTCTTTCTGCGTATCAGGATTTAGTAACGGTGTTTTTTATTCTGCCGATGTCTTCAGGTTGGTTTTTCAGATTTGTATTTGAGATGAATGATGGTTTTTTAGATTTAAATTTTATGAAAGGAATTTTGGCCAACTGCTTATTTGCCTTCTTTTTCTTTTTTGAAGCAACGATCATCATTGCTCAGAAAAAATATCTTGAGATGATTAAAAACATCATTCCGTATTTACAGGAGAACTTCAAAGTTTCTAATTAATATTTTCTAGCATATCTGAAACCTCTTTAATCTTTAGATGAGGTCTGAAAGCTGCAGATTTGCCTTTTTCTTCATCAGCAATATTAGATAAAATAATGACTGAAGTTTTTGTTTTAGGATAATAAATATTGAGTGAAGGAGCGCCTTTCACATAACCGCTGTGAAAGTATGAAACGGGTTTATTGTCATTCATCATAATTCCCAATCCGTAACCCATAGTTCCGAGAACTGGATGTTGTCTTTCTGTACTTTTAGCCATGAATTTTTTCAAGATTTCTGGTTTAATAATTTTTCCAGAATACAAAGCATTATTCCAGGTGTGCAAATCATCAATAGTCGACAAAACTCCACCTGCAGGAATTCCTATTTCTTTATTGCCTAATCTTTTCGGCATATTTTCGATAACTTTTTGAGTTTTTGAATTTCCAATATACGTTTTAGCAAAATTTTCGCCTTGAAATGCAGTTCCTGTTGAAGAATTTTTCATTCCTACTTTCTTAAATAAATCCAACATATTTTCATCGAATGATTTTCCTGACACGACTTCAACGATTTTGCCTAAAGCATTAAATCCGTCATTGGAATAATTAAAACCAGAGCCACTTTTAAACATCAATTTTTCTCCGAAATTATTTAAACCCGAACTGTGATTTAAAAGTTGTTGAATAGTAATGTTTTCGTACTCTTTTTTCTGGAATTCTTTAAAATATTTTGAAGCTTTATCGTCGAGATTCAATTTTCCTTGTTCCATTTGAAGCAATATTAAAACTGCAGTAAATTGTTTACTGATTGAGGCAATTGAAAAAACGGTTGAATTGTTAATTTCTGTTTTGTTCTCAAAATCTGAAAAGCCATTATTTTTTCGATATAATTCAATACTGTCTTTGAAAACAGCCACACTTCCGTTAAAATGATATTGATTGAAAACCGAATCAAGCTGAGTTTTATATAATTTCTGTTGAAAAACCGAAACTGCAGAATCAGCGATTGCTTTTCTGTTGATTGGCTTTTGAGTTTTAACTTTAGTACAAGAAAATAAAAAAAGAAAAACGGAAATAATAGTTATCAAAAATCTCATAATGTGCTTTTGGTTTCTCTAAAATAAGAAAAAATAAAAACCCCGAAAAGTTTTTCTTCTTTTCAGGGCTCGTAATAATATAAAAGTTTAAATCTTTTAGAATGATTGTGTGTTTACATTCGCTGTATTGGAAGTAGTAAAAGTAGATTTCAAAGTTCCGCCAGTAGTAGAATAAGTTCCACCAGTGTATAATCCCCATCCTGAGCTTCCTCCAACATAACTTCCTCCAGTGTACGTTCCACCGAAATAAACTTTGTATTGGGTGTTTTTCAGTAAAGTTGGTGTGGAAACATGGAAATAATAAACATTATTTTTTGGTTTAAAAGTAACGATTTCAGTTCCCGCAGCATTTTCAATATGAATTAGAGAAGTTGAAGCTAATTGAGCACTTGATTTCAAAAACATATTCGGCTGAGTAGAAGTTGTGCTCGCTGCTTTTGTCATATTTGCATTAGAACCTCCTGCAATTACGGTTCCGCCGTTAATATTAAAACTTCCATTAAAATCGATAGCTTCTTCCGGCTGGCTTGTTGGTCCTGTTGCAATAAGATAACCTCCTGTTACGGTGATGTTGCCGTTGCTGTCTACTGCATCGCTTCCTGCAACAATGATAATTCCTCCCGAAACATTAAACTGACTGTTGTCGTTTTGTTCTGTTCCGCCGCTTACAGTTCCGTAGGTTGCGTTGATTCCGTCATTGGAAGCGGTAACATTTGTTAATCCACCAGAAACATTTATGATTGGGGCTTCAATTCCTTCTCCAACACCAGTAACTGTAGAAATAGCGTTTACCGTATTGGTTCCTCCACTAATGCTTACTGATGTATCCGAATGAATTCCGTCGTCTGTAGAATTGAAAGTGTTATTACCATTTACAATGCTGATTGCTCCGGTTGCAACTAATGTTTTGGGATGGCTGTAATCTGTTCCGGAAACTAAAAATCTTGCTCCGGTTGTTTTAATATTTAAAGTCGGGCTTCCTGTTGCTGTTCCGATAGTTACAGTTCCGTCAGCTTTCAAACCTTTTCCTCCTGTTCCTGAACTTGTTATAGTAATTGAACCTCCTGTAATCGAAAGATTAAGATCAGTTGTAATCGCTGCAGAAGAATAAGAATCTAAAACTCCCGAAATATTGGTGTAGGTTGCTCCGTTTCCGGCATTGGTAATGGTAATTGCTCCACCGTTGATGGTGATATTCTCACTTGCGGAAATTCCTTTTCCTCCATTTGCTGTAGAAGCTAAAGTGAGATTTAATGTTCCTGCATTTAAGATAACATTGGCATCAGTTTTAATTGCTGTGGAATATGACGGATCATAACCACTTCCTGAAGCTGTAAGAACTGCCGCTCCCGAAAGGTTGGCTGTAATATTTCCGCCATCAAAAGTAATATTTCCTTTTGCACTGATTGCTTTAGACTGAGCTCCTGTCAATGTAAGATTGATTGTTCCTCCTGAAATTGAAATTGTATTTGTTCCTGTTTTTACGCCTTTTACATCTGCTGAAGCTAAAGTTGCTGTAATATTTCCTCCAGAAATTGAAATTGCAGCATCTCCTGCATCAATGGCGTCTCCTGTTGCAGTAATATTTACCGATCCGTTACTCATGATGTAACCTTCGGAATGAAATCCATCTGATGCAGCAGAAATCACTTTTATGTTCCCATTCTGAACTTCAATAATTCCTGAGGTAGAAATACCATGTTTTTTAATTCCTTTAATGTTTAAAGTTCCGGTTCCGTTGAAAATAATTTTTCCATCGGTTTGAAGTGTTCCGTTTTTTGTACTTGAAGAACCATCTGTTAAAGAATTTGTGGTTCCGGTTTGCAGATTGAATGTATGAATTTGTCCGCCTGTAATATTAATTGCAGCTCCGGAAGCATTCGCAATGTTCAAATTATTCATCACAAAAGTTGCAGGTAGAGTAGAGCTCATCGTTAAACTTCCTGTTGCGCTTGTTCCTAATAAATTATACTCCAAATTGTTAATCGTTGCCGTAGAAATTACATTCACGGTTCCACCAGAAGCCGTGATATTTACTCCTTGAGTTGAATACGGATTAATAATCGTTGCGTTATCTGTTCCGTTATAAATAATATAAATTTTAGTCAGATTCACAGTGTTTGAAGTAAAAGTAAGACTGTCAATTACTGTTTTTTGAATATCTAAAGTGGTGCTGTTTCCGGATAATTTGAATTTAGAATAATTGGTGTCAAATTTAATGCTGTCAATCACTGAAGTCGACGAACTGTACATATTATTTCCTGAATTATGGGCAATAATATTCTGCTGTGCTCTCAATCCGAAAGATAAAAGCATTGCTATAAAGATGTATAAATGCTTTCTCATTTTTTAATCATTTTAAAGGTTGTATCGTTTGCTTGTACAAAATAGAATCCCATTCTAAGATTACTTACATTGATGTTTTCATCCGGTAAATATGTTCCCTGATGAACGATTTGTCCCGAAACCGAATAAATTTTCACATTTATTTTATCTTTTTTATCAGATGAAATTTTAATAAAATCAGAAGCAGGATTTGGATACAGTTTAAACTTCGATGTGTTCTGTCCGATTTCTTGAGTCGCCAAAGATGTATTGGTAAAAGTAATTTTCCGGATAATGTTAGTTGGAATGGAAACGTTATTTGCCGTAGTCGATGTTTTTATCAAAAGATTGCTTCCTGAAAAGTATAATTTTCCGGAAGTTTCTACGGTGTAATCTTGAGTCGTACCCGTGTAATAAGTGACTTTAATTCCTGTCTGAGCAAAAGAAAATAATGCCGACAACAGTAAGAAAACCAATATCGATTTGCTTAAAAGTTTCGAATTTTTCATTGTTATATTATTTTTAAGAACAAAAGTAAATTCTGTATAAGAATTGAGAAATATTTTGAGGTAAACGATAAAAATGTGTCGGTGAATGAGAAGTTTTTAGTTAAATGAAGAATATGTTGAAATGTTTTTGTTTTTGATTTAATTAATAAATTGCAACTTTGTTGAATAAAATAATATTTCTGTATGATTTATTTGGTAAATTAGAATGCTAATTGTCAAATAATTAAAAATATGAAAACAAAAATCTACTCTCTTTTATTGATAGGAGCAAGTTTGTTCCTAAAATCTCAAACCCCGGAACTGTTATATTACAAATTTGAAGGAACATCCACTAATATTCCGAATCTTGCAACCAGTCCACCTACGGGAACATTAGTTGGCGAAATTGTGGGCAATTTAACGTTAGGAAGCAATACAACTTGTTTAGGAAATGGTTTAATAGGTAGCGGTTCTACAGGAACCTCAAATTATTTTAATACAAAATGGAATCTTGCTCTAAGCGGATCCTGGACGATACATTTAAAATTTAATAATTACACAAGTAATGTAACGACGGTATATTATCTTTTGGGAGATGCTATAACCGGAGGAAACTCTTTTCGTATGTTTACAAATGGTGCTCCAGGTACAGGAGGTGTGAGGTTAACAGCTAACGGAATGTCTAATGTAGATATTCCTGCCGTTTTTTCTACTACTCCGGAATTAGTAGATTTAATATTTGTTTATGACAACAGTTTACAAAATATAAAAGCTTACGTGAATGGTGTCCTTAAAACAACAGTGGCTCAATCTGCTCCTTTGGTTTTTAATGGTGCATTATTTAAACTTGGTACATATGCTACGAATACGGGAATGAAAGCAGGGATGACAATGGATGAATTTGGTCTTTTCAATAGGGCAATTACCGATGCGGAAATTGCTTCACTGAATAACTTCTGCTCTTTAAGTGTTGATGAAGTGAAAAAAGATAATAATTCTAAAATTGCAGTAAAAGATAAAAATTTAATTTTAGGTAAAGGAAGCTTTGGGAAATATTACATTTATGATTTTTCGGGACGTGAAATATTATTAGGCAATGAATCATCGAATACTATCAATATAAATTCATTACAAAAAGGAATTTATATTATTAAGTATGGAGATAACGTATCGACTCGTTTTAAATATTAAATAATACAGTCTTAAGAAAATGCCTTTCAACTAAAAGTGAAAGGCATTTATTTTATAATTTTTATTCTGAAATCAAATCACAAAACCAAAAAATATATTCTCCATTCTCATCATTTTCATCAGACTTTGGTTTTGGGTATGTCTTTTTTACAACTTCCCCAATTTCAAAATCAATTGGATTTTTAAAAATCGGTCCGTCAAAAGTAAACGTATGAAATTCTCCATTTTCTCCGCATGGATCTACATTTTTTGGTAAATCTTTAATGAAATTTTCATCAATAACTCTACCTGCAAAACTTTTATCAAGATAGGTTTCGTTGACGCAAGTCACTATCGTTTTAAATCCTAAATCTAAAAATTCATGGATGAGGTCTGTTGTATTTTTTTTCCAAAGTGGGAAAACGGCTTTCATTCCGATAGTTTCCAATTGCTCTTCTCTGTATTTTCTTAAATCTTCCAAAAAAATATCCCCGAAAATAGAATAAGTTACGCCTTGAGATTTTATTTCGTTCATGATTTTATTCATCAAATCAAGGTATTCCTCCATCGACGGTTCTTTCGGAAGTTCCATTTTAATTAAATTTAACCCTAAACTTTCCGCTTGCTTTTCCAATAAAGACACATGAACTCCATGCATAGAAATTCTCTGAAACTCTTTATTGATACTTGTCAGCAAAGAAGTGATTTCAAATTTGTCTTCTTTTAAAGTTTTATATAATGCAAGAGCAGAATCTTTTCCGCTGCTCCAGTTGAAAATGGCTTTAGGTTTCATAAAAGTCAGATATGATAAATAATTTACTCAACTTGTTTTATTTAAGTGACAAAGTTTTCGATAAACTTTTTAAATTTATACGAATTAAATCAAATTTCCATGAAAAACTTTTTATTAGGTACGGCTGTCCTTTTTTACATAGGAGTTGTCAATCCCGTTTCAGCACAGAAAACTGATGCTCCCAAATTTATCAGCAATACAGAAGGGGTAAAAGAATACAGTCTCAATAACGGGATGAGAGTTCTTTTGCTTGCAGATGCATCACAAAGTAATATGGTTGTGAATATTGTCTACAATGTGGGTTCGAAAGATGAAGGTTACGGTGAAAAAGGAATGGCGCATTTGCTTGAGCACATGCTTTTTAAAAGCACCAAGAATTTAGGTGACATTAAAAAGCAGCTTTCTGACAAAGGCGGACAAGCAAACGGAACAACATGGTTTGATAGAACCAATTATTACGAAATTTTTCCTTCCAATGATGAAAACCTAAAATGGTCTTTACAAATGGAAGCCGACAGAATGATCAATGCAACGATTCTTCAGACAGATCTTGACAAAGAATTTTCTGTTGTAAGAAACGAATTTGAGATCGGAGAAAACAATCCGACGAGAGTGATGATACAGAATGTTTTTTCAAATGGTTATACATGGCATAATTACGGAAACAGCACCATTGGAAGTAAAGAAGACATTGAACGTGTAAAATCACCGACTCTCCGCAAGTTTTACGAAAAATATTATCAGCCGGACAATGCAACTTTGATTATCGCAGGAAAATTTGACGAGAAAAACGCATTAAAGTATATCACAGATTATTTTTCTGTCTTAAAAAAACCGGAACGTAATCTTGGTGGAACATACACTGTAGAACCTGCCCAAAACGGTGAAAAATATTTTGAAATCAAAAGGAATAATGATCAGCAAATCATTGCAGCAGGTTATCATACATCGGCTTTTGCAGACAAAGATTTCGCTGCACTTTCTGCGCTTTATGAAATTCTGACTTCCGATCCTTCAGGGTATTTATATAAAAATTTAGTGGAAACTCAAAAGGTTTCTTCTATTTGGACATTCAGTCCGGTTGTAAGAGATCCGGGAATGGTTTATTTTAATTTTGATGTTCCGAAAGATAAAAATCTTGACGAAACAACAAGTATTGTAAGAACCGAGCTTGATAAAGTCTCTTCTATAAAATTTTCACAGGATGATCTTAAAAGAGCAAAAGCAAAACTGATCAAAGGAATTGAAAATGAAAGAAATAATACCATCGATTTTGCCATCAATCTTACGGAAATTGTAGGAGCAGGAAATTACAAACTTGGGTTTCTTTACCGTGATAATGTAGAAAATCTAAAACTTGAAGACATTAATAGAGTAGCGCAGAAATATTTTAAAAATAATAACCGTACAATTGGTGTTTTTCGTCCTTCATCGAACGAAGAAAGGGTTTTTCCTTCAGAATTCAGAGATCAACAAATTGCAGATTTAGTAAAAGATTACAAAGGAAAAGCTCTGGAAAAAGAACCTGCTCCTTTTGAAGCTTCTATCGCAAATGTCAAGAAAAATCTTACAGAAGGAAAACTTTCCAACGGAATGAAATATGGATTGATCAATAAAGAATTGAAAGGTGACAAAATTCAGGGGACTTTCCGTTTCAGAATTGGGAACGAAAAAGATTTGGAAGGGAAAGAATCAATCGGAAGTATGACGGCTTCTCTTCTAAAAGCCGGAACGAAAACCAAAACAAAAGAGCAGATTCAGGATGAACTCGATCAGATGAAATCTTCTGTCGGAGCCTATGTTTACGGACAAAATTTAATTATCAGCATAGATACTTACAAGCAATATTATCCGAAAGTAATGGCGATTTTGCAAGATATGTTAACCAATGCTACTTTTCCTGAAAATGAATTGACTAAAACCATCACCGAAACAAATACCTGGCTTGAAGGTCAATTGAAAGATCCTAATGCAATTGCGAATAACGAACTGCAAAGATTGGCAGCGCCATATCCAAAAACAAGTATTTTCTATGTTGCTTCACTTCAGGAACAGATTGATGACAATAAAAAAGTAACCAAAGCACAAGTAGAAGATTTCTATAAGAATATTATGGGAGCTACCGATGGTGTCGGAACTTTGATCGGAAGCATTGATGCAAAAACAGCTTCATCAGAATTAGAAAAAACATTTGGGAAATTTACTGCAAAATCGAAATTTACCGAAGTAAAACCAACGTTTTTCGAAACGAAAAAACAGGATAAAAATATCATTACTCCAGATAAAGAAAATGCAGTAGCGCTTGGAACTTCAAGCTTCAAAATGACTCAGGATCATCCTGATTATGCAGCTTTGGTTATGGCAAATGAGATTTTAGGAAGTGGTGGTTTTCTTTCCGCAAGACTTCCGATGAGGTTACGTGAAAAAGACGGAATTTCTTATGGAGTAGGATCATATCTGAATATTCCTGTCTCCAATGATGTTTCTTCATGGAATTATTATGCATATCTAAATCCGACAAAAAGAGATGCTGTAGAGGTTGCGATAAAAGAAGAAGTGAGTAAAGCGATCGCTTCAGGATTTACTCAACAGGAATTAGATTCCAACAAAAAAAGTTATGCCAACGAAAGAACGACAAGTTTGGGAACTGACAATACGTTGATCAATCTTGTGAATACACAATTACTTTACGGACGTTCTTTAGATAAATATGATGAGCAGAATGCAAAAATTCAGAATCTGACTTTGTCTGAAGTCAATGCAGCCTTGAAAAAATATCTTTCTGAAAATAATGTGATCTCGGTTTTTGCTGGGGATTTTAATAAGAAATAAGTTAATATTATATACAAGTGAATCGGCGCAAATTTATTTGCGCCGATTTTTTATATAAATTTCAGAAAGTTATTTTGAAAAAACCAAAAATAAACCATCTTTCGAAACATCATTATAAAGAGCTTTTGCAGTTTTTCCAGAAAAATGAAAGACTTTAAAATTGTTTACACCTAATTCATATAATTCCTCTTCTTCAATCTGATTACCATCTAAAAATATTGTAGGTTCGAGCTTTCTTGAAGAAATGCCTCCTGTTACAAATGCCATTTCATCAATTTCAGAACTCTTGAAAGAGAACTGTTTATTTTTTAATTCTTCTTTAGTTAGAATATATTCTTTGTCATTTATACCTCCGAATTTTAGATGTAAAACATTGTCGTTTTTATGAATATGGAAGTTAGGAACTACTAATTTATAGTTTCCATTTTGATCTGTTTTTGCCGTGAAAAATTTTTCTTTTGTAATTAAAGTTACCTCAATGTTTGATATTGGCTTTCCTGTTTCAGAGTTTGTAAGATTTCCCGAAATAATAAAATCATTATCAGATATTTTTTCTTTTTCTAAATCTTTTTCTCCGGAATCTTTGTTTTCTGAGATTTGAATTAATGGTTTTTCAGAAGTCACAGCATGAGTTTGAATTCCCGTTAAGCTTGCTACAATCGCTAAGCCTGCAACGAGTTTGGGATATCCTTTTCTTTTTTCGTGATTAATAACAATTTTTTCAGATCTTAGAGAGTTTCTATTAGATTGATGCTTGAAAATTCTCCCACAGATTTTCCCGTTTGATTCATCTAAGATTTTAAGTATTTCCTGATTTGATTTTTGAGTTAAATCCAAGACTGTTTTATGGCATAAATCACAAAACTTTCCATCCGAAATATTTTGCATACTATCCCATCTTTCTTCACAAGGATTTTCAATCTGAATTATTTTCATCATTAAAGTTTTATTTAAATCTAAATTACGAAAAAACCTCAAAGAAATTTCTTGAGGTTTTGATTTATAATTTTGAAAACGGTTAGTATTAAAAACTGTCTGCCCGATTACGTTTTTATAATGCTTATTCTGTAATATTTTATTTATTATCCGGCTTTCCAAAATTATTTAGAGCATTGGGTTCAATCTTATTTTTTTCCGCCTCCTGTCTTTTTTGTAATTCTTCAGTATTTCTGTTCATTTCACTTGTTTTTTTGTTATCCATTGGATATGAGTTGCAGCTTTTTAAAAATAGTAAAGCGAAAATAGTAAGGATAGTCAAAAAAGATTTTTTCATAGTTTCTTTAAGTAGAGTTAATTTAAAAAATAACGATAATTCAAAAATACGAAAAACCTCAAAGAAAATTCCTTGAGGTTTAATTATATAATTTTTAAAACAATTAGTAGTAAAAATTGCCTGCCCAAATACGAGCTTACATGTTTCTTCTGTATTTTCCGCCCACTTCAAATAAGGCATTAGTAATTTGTCCTAAAGAACAATATTTCACGGCATCCATCATTACATTAAACAAGTTTTGTTGATTGATGGCAGCGTGTTGTAAAGTTTTCAAGGCAGCTTCGGATTTATCTTCATTAGACTTCTGGAAATTATGAAGCGTTTCAATCTGAACCTGCTTTTCTTCTTCAGTTGAACGGATAACTTCTCCCGGACGAACCGTTGGTGAACCATCTTTTCCAAGGAAAGTATTTACACCGATGATCGGGTATTCTCCGGTGTGTTTCAACCATTCGTAATGCATTGATTCTTCCTGAATTTTTGAACGTTGGTACATCGTTTCCATCGCACCCAAAACGCCACCTCTTTCTGTTATTCTGTCGAATTCTGCATAAACAGCTTCTTCAACCAAATCTGTCAGTTCTTCAATAATAAATGAACCTTGAAGCGGATTTTCATTTTTCGCTAAACCTAATTCTTTATTGATAATCAACTGAATCGCCATCGCTCTTCTTACAGACTGCTCAGTCGGCGTTGTAATCGCCTCGTCATAAGCATTCGTGTGAAGTGAATTACAGTTGTCGTAAATTGCATAAAGAGCCTGTAAAGTTGTTCTTATGTCATTAAAATCAATCTCCTGAGCGTGAAGCGAACGACCCGAAGTTTGGATGTGGTATTTCAACATCTGGCTTCTTTCGTCGGCACCGTATTTCAGCTTCATTGCTTTCGCCCAGATTCTTCTTGCTACACGTCCGATTACTGAATATTCAGGGTCGATACCGTTGGAGAAGAAGAAAGATAAGTTTGGAGCAAAATCATTGATGTCCATTCCTCTTGATAAATAATATTCAACATAAGTGAAACCATTTGCCAAAGTAAATGCCAACTGAGAAACAGGATTTGCACCCGCTTCTGCAATGTGATATCCTGAAATAGAAACCGAGTAGAAGTTTCTTACTTTTTCTGTGATAAAATATTCCTGAACGTCACCCATCAATCTCAAAGCAAATTCAGTAGAGAAAATACAAGTGTTTTGTGCTTGATCTTCTTTTAAAATATCAGCTTGAACCGTTCCACGAACAGTGGCGATCGTTTTAGCTTTAATTTCAGCGTAAGCTTCCGCAGGAATTACTTCATCTCCTGTTAAACCTAACAATTTTAAACCTAAACCATTATTGGATGGTGGTAATTCACCGTTATATTTTGGTCTTTCTAAACCTTTATCGTCAAATTTTGCTTTTAAGGCTTTTTCAACATTCGCTTCAAGATTGTGTTCAGCAATATATTTTTCAACATTCTGGTCGATCGCAGCATTCATAAAGAAAGCCAACAACATCGGAGCCGGTCCGTTGATTGTCATTGAAACAGAAGTCATTGCATTTACCAAATCAAATCCGGAATACAGTTTTTTTGCATCATCTAATGTTGCAATTGAAACTCCTGCATTTCCGATTTTACCGTAAATATCCGGTGGTAGGGCAGGATCCTGTCCATACAAAGTCACAGAGTCAAACGCTGTTGACAAACGTTTTGCATCCATTTCCGCAGAAACATAGTGGAATCTTCTGTTGGTTCTTTCAGGGCCTCCTTCTCCGGCAAACATTCTTGTAGGATCTTCTCCTGTTCTTTTAAAAGGATAAATTCCCGCCGTGTAAGGAAATCCTCCAGGAAGGTTTTCCTGACCTTTCCATTTAATCAAATCTCCCCAATCTGTATATTTTGGAAGAGAAATTTTTGGAATTTTTAAATGAGATAAAGATTCTGTTGAGGTTTCAACTTTAATTTCTTTTCCACGAACGAAATACGAATAAAACTCAGCTTTGAAAGCCTGTTTCGTATCATCCCAATTTTTTAAAAAGTCGATATTTTCCTGTTGAAGATCTTTTTCGGCTTTTTGATATTCAGCATCCAGAGTTTCATTAGAAAGGAATTTTTTAACACCTTCAATATGATACATTTTTCTTGCTAATTCAGCTTGTTTTTCAACATTAGCATCATAGATTCTATTATTTTCAACAATTTCAGATAAATAACGAACTCTTTTTGGCGGAATTATCGTGATATCTTCCGAAACTTCCTGTTCAACAAATCCTTGAAGATTTAAATCAGAATATTTAGCATTAACTTTTTCAATTAATCTGTTGTATAAATCGGTCGTTCCGTGGTCGTTGAACTGAGATGCTTTTGTCGCATAAACCGGCATATCATCCAACGGACTTTCCCACAACAAATGATTTCTCTGAAACTGTTTTCTTACAGCCTGAAGCGCGTCTAAAGCTCCTCTTTTGTCAGATTTATTTAAAGCAACCAAATCTGCATAATCCAACATATCGATTTTTTCCAACTGAGTGGAAGCTCCGTATTCAGGCGTCATTACATACATGGAAACATCGGCAAAATCTGAAACTTCCGAACCTGACTGTCCGATTCCTGAAGTTTCCAGAATGATTACATCAGGATGAGCCAATTTCAATACATTTAAGGCAGAATGAATGAACGGAGAGACAGAAACGTTGTTTTCTCTCGTTGCCATCGAACGCATATAAACTCGCGGATCATTGATCGCATTCATACGGATTCTATCGCCTAAAAGTGCACCTCCCGTTTTCTTTTTCGATGGATCAATTGATATGATCGCAATTTTTTTGTCTGTATTGGAACGTAAGAAACGTCTTACCAATTCGTCTGTCAAAGAAGATTTTCCGGCTCCACCAGTACCTGTGATACCAATGATTGGAATATTTAAGTCTTTTGATTTTTCGTCAATGGCTTTTACTAATTCCGGTTTTTCTTCTGAGAAGTTTTCTACAGCAGAAATGATTTTAGCAATGCTTGTAGAATTTTCAAAACTGATTGAATCTAAATCACTTGCTTCTACATCTTTTCCTGTTGCGAAATCTGATCTTTTCACCAAATCATCGATCATTCCTTGTAAACCAAGTTCACGACCGTCGTCTGGAGAATAAATTCTGTCGATTCCGTAAGACATGATATCTTCGATTTCCTCAGGCAGAATTACACCACCACCGCCACCAAAAATTTTGATTTGCGGAGAGTTTTTCTCTCTTAAAAGGTCGTAGATGTATTTGAAATATTCGTTGTGACCACCTTGATAAGAAGTTAAGGCGATTGCATTGGCATCTTCCTGAATGGCTGTGTTTACAACTTCTTCAGCAGATTTGTCGTGACCAAGGTGGATAACTTCGCATCCTGTTCCCTGAATCACACGACGCATGATATTAATAGCTGCATCATGTCCGTCGAATAACGACGCTGCTGTTACAATTCTTACTTTGTTTGTTGGAGTATATTTTTGGGTTTCCATATAAGTTCTCGAAAATTTTCTTGAATTTTCAAATATAACAATAAATTAAAAACCTTTGTTATTGATTTATCTTGTTGATTTATAGAGGATTGTTGGTTTTGTCGAAATTTAATATTTACCAACTTAACAAACATTCGTTCTGATGATTACAGCTAAATTAAATGGTTGAAACTTATTCAGAATAGCAGTAAATATTTTTATTGTTTGTGAATCAACTGTTTAAAATCTAAAAATTAAATTCTTTATTTTTGCATATTATAATAAGGTATGAAAAGAGCGCTGATTTATTTTGTATTGGGGACTGGAATTATTTTTCTGATTAATTATTTGTTTACGGAAATAAAAGATCTTGGTTTGGAGTTGTATTATTCTATCGCTTTCGGTCTTGCGTGGGGATTAGCTTATTTTTTAGATGACGTAAAATTTTCTCTTCTTCAAAAAATGGGATTGTCTTTTGGGGCAATGGCTATATTAGTTGCTGTAGGTGCTTTGATTTTTAATTTAGAATTGGCAATTCCTTCTATTATTAAATTTTCTACAGTTTTCGTTGCTTATTATTTATTCGCAAGTTTCAGAGGAAGCAAATCATTACGTAATTAATTATCACTGGATATGATGTTAATTATTTAGTGTAAAACCTCTTATTATCTCATTTTATTAAGGTTTAATTTTTATAAATAGTTGATATTTTGGCTATTTTAGAATTGTTAACTTCCTTAAAATCATTATTTTCAAGACTTTAATTCAAAATATGTTTTCAGATTAGAAAAATATGTTTACCTTTGCACACCCTTTTAAGGGAAAATTATGTTTAATCTTTAACTAAAACGTGTGAATACATTAAGTTACAAAACTGTTTCAGCGAACAAAGCTACTGCAAATAAAGAATGGGTTGTAGTAGACGCTGAAGGACAACCATTAGGAAGACTAGCTTCTACGGTTGCAAAGATTTTGAGAGGTAAGCACAAAGCAAACTTTACACCTCACGTAGATTGTGGTGATAATGTTATTGTTTTGAATGCTGGGAAAGTTACTCTTTCCGGAAACAAGTGGAACGATAAGACTTATATCTGGCATACAGGTTATCCTGGTGGACAGAAGTCTATGACAGCTCTTGAACTTCAGAAAAAAGATTCTTTAAAAGTATTGGAAAAATCTGTAAAAGGTATGCTTCCAAAAAACAGATTAGGATCTGCATTGCTTAAAAACCTTTATTTATATGAAGGAACTGAGCACAAGCACGAAGCTCAACAGCCGAAAACAATTAATGTTAACGAATTTAAATAATTAAATTATGTCTATAGTTCACAAAATCGGAAGAAGAAAAACTTCTGTAGCTAGAGTTTATGTAAAGCCAGGAACTGGTAACATTACAGTAAACGGTAAAGAAGCTGCAACTTATTTCTCTACAGACGTGATGGTTTATAAATTAAACCAACCGTTCATCCTTTCTGAAACTGTTGGTCAGTATGACGTTACCGTAAATGTTTTCGGTGGTGGTAATACAGGTCAGGCAGAAGCTATCAGATTGGGTATTTCTAGAGCTCTATGCGAAATCAATGCTGAATTCAGATTAGTTTTAAAGCCAGCTGGTTTACTTACAAGAGACGCAAGAATGGTGGAAAGAAAGAAACCAGGTCAGAAAAAAGCAAGAAAGAGATTCCAGTTCTCAAAACGTTAAGAATTGCTGTAAGCTTAAAGCAATATGCAATAAGCTTTTTGAAAAACTTATTAAATTTTTTTATCTGCTTGAAAGCTTAAAGCTTACTGCCTAAAGCCCAAAGCAAAAATTGCCCGTTACGTTTAGCATCCAAACATTTCTCCCATCTAAAGAAATTGTTGATTGCATAAAAAGCGGAAAGTAAACTAACAAAAACAGAAAACATGGCAAAAGCAAATGTAAAAGACCTTCTAGAGGCTGGTGTACACTTCGGTCACATGACTAGAAAGTGGAATCCAAATATGGCTCCATACATTTTTATGGAGAAAAATGGTATTCACATTGTAGACTTACATAAAACAGCAGTTAAATTGGATGAAGCTTGTAGCGCTTTAGAAAAATTAACTTCTGCAGGTAAAAAAGTTCTTTTTGTAGCTACTAAAAAGCAAGCAAAAGAAGTTGTTGCAAAACACGCTGCTGAACTTAATATGCCTTATATTACAGAAAGATGGCCGGGAGGTATGTTAACAAACTTTGTTACTATCAGAAAGGCTGTTAAGAAAATGAACCATATCGACAAAATGAAAAAAGACGGTACGTTCGAAACTTTATCTAAAAAAGAAAGACTTCAGGTTGACAGACAAAGAGCTAACTTAGAGAAAAACTTAGGTTCTATTTCTGACATGGTTCGTCTTCCTTCTGCAATCTTCGTTGTAGATATCATGAGAGAACACATCGCTGTAACTGAAGCTAAGAAATTAGGTATTCCAGTTTTCGGTATTGTTGATACAAACTCTGATCCAAGAAAAGTTGACTTCGTTATCCCAGGAAACGATGATGCTTCTAAATCTATCGATATGATCTTGAGCGTTGTTTCAGAATCTATCAAAGAAGGTCAGACTCAAAGAAAAGCTGATAAAGAAAAATCTAAAGAAGAAGGTGAAGTAGTTTCTGCTGATAAAGATGCAGATTTCGATTCTGCTGAATAATCTGAAGATTATCTTTAAAATAATAAAACCGCTGAATTTATTCGGCGGTTTTATTATTTTATATTAATTGTTTATTTTTTCTTCTTTCCTTTTGTTGAAATTTTCTTTTTAATTTCAGATTTTTCTGAATCCCTATCTGATCTGTTCTGTGCAAGTAAATCTTTATTATCATCAGATTTTAAAGCTGGGTTTTGAAGAACGATAATAAGACCTTTAGAAATGTCTTTTGAACTTTGATATGGTACATCACAAAGGTTTCCAGAGAATTTATAAGAATCTTTATTCAGAACTATGAAATTTTCTCCTTTTGCTGGAACAGCCAGATTGTAGAACTTCTTTCCGGATATTTCTAAAACCAAATTACAGTCAGAATTATTTTTAAGCAAAAGAATCGCTTCATTATGAGTAATATCTTCATTAAACATATTGTTCAAAAGCTTTTTTGTCTTTTCTTTATGCTCTTCCGGGGTTTCAGACATTAGTTTTTTAAAGATTTCCTGATTGGCTTCGCTGTTTTTTTTACGGCTCAATTGATCGGGTAGTTCTATGAAAACAGGTCTTGCTTCCATAGGTTTTGCGTTTTTGGCACCTTTCGTCCATTCTGCATTTTTCAATGCAATGACACGTTGTTTCAGGATGTTTTTTTTGGGATCTTGTGGATGTGTTTTTCCAAGGTATTCTTCAATCTCAGTAATGTTTTTACTTTTAAGAATATCAACTTTGTCAGCAGTATTACTGGCGCAAGATGAAATAATGAGACTAAAGAAGAAAAAAGTAAAAGTCTTTTTCTTCATCAAAATGTGTTTAAATTAAATCTGAATTTTATTCAGAATATCTTGTTGATTACAAAGATAAATAATTTAACTAATTGGATAACTTTATACTAAAAGAATTTGAAACAAATTTTGTTTTCTGATAAACCGAGTTGCAAAGCATTCCCGAAAGATTATAGTTCTGATTTTTTGGAACCATTGCTGAACCGATTTTATTAATTCCAATTGGGATTTTTTTGAAATAATTATTTCCGCTGATTGTTAAAACCATATTGCAAGTCGATTTGTTTTCTACTGAAATAGATACATTTAGGCTGCTTGAAGAATCATTAAGCAAACTGTTTAAAACTTCTGCAGTTTCCGGTTTATAAGTTTTTAGTAAAGCCTGATATTCTCTTTCTGTTTGTGCGTTAGGATTAATATTTATTCCGCTATTTGGATTGACTGAAGAAGACTTATATATTGGTCGTTTGGAATTATAATTTGTGGTGCTGCAACTATTCAGAAATAGTGTAACTGCAAAAGAAAATAATAAAAGCTTTTTCATGTTGATTTTTTCAAGGTTCAAATTTAAACTTTTTATTAAACTCTAAAAGTTGCTTTATTGTCATAAAAAAAAGCTGCAAAATCATTTTACAGCCTTTAAATTTTATTTTCAAGAAATTAATTAATCTTAAATTTTATATAGGTAATTGTTTTTCCTTTTGCTGAAAACAATTCTTCATAATAAGTTCTAATGTCTCTCAAATGTGGTGTATTCGGATCATATTCCAAAGCTCCGTAAATATCGTGATGAGCAGAAATGATTTCATAACCTGCACCTTGTAAATAGCCTAAAGTATAGCCGTGTAAAAATTCAGAATCTGTTTTTAAATGAACAATTCCGCCTGGTTTTAAGAATTTCTTATATCTTTCAAGAAAATCAGGGTGTGTTAATCTGTGTTTTGTACGTTTAAATTTAATTTGAGGATCGGGAAAAGTAATCCAGATTTCATCAACTTCATTTTCAGCAAAATAATATTCTACCAATTCGATTTGCGATCTCAAAAAAGCGACATTTGTCATTCCGTTTTCTACAGCTTCTTTCGCACCGAACCAAAACCTTGCCCCTTTAATGTCAATCCCGATAAAATTTTTATCTGTGAAAGTTTTTGCAAGTCCGACTGTATATTCTCCTTTTCCACAACCTAATTCTAAAACGATAGGTTGGTCATTTTTAAAGAAATCTTTTCTCCAGTTTCCTTTCAATTCAAAACCACTTAAAGCTTGCTCTCTTGAGGGTTGAATAACGTTTGGTAATATTTTATTTTCAGCGAATCTTCTTAATTTGTTTTTGCCCATGAAATATATATGAAATGCTGCAAAATTACGAAAATTATGGAGCATATAAAGTTTAAATCGGAACGAAAAAAGGGAGACTTTAAAATCTATTTTGAAGAGCTTCCCAAAGCAACCATCAACGGTTTTTGAATAGTTTTTTGCGATGCATATTGTGCTCCACAAACAATACTTGTGAAAAGATAATCACCTTTTTCTACCACAATAGAATTGTCTCCATGAGCAGGAATCGGAAGTCTGTATTTTGTATTTCCAATACCCTCAATTCTTACAATAATATTACAATCAGATTTGTTTTCGATCATCACGATGCATTCTTTCGCATTGGGATCGTTATCAAATAATGAGTTTAAGATTTTTACCGTTTTATTTTTATGTTCAGTAGGGTTTTCTCCCATCAACATATTAAATTCTGAGGCTTCTGTATCTGCAATTACTTTGGTGTTTTTGGTTGCAGTTGTGTTTGTAACATAGACATTCTGCGCTGAACTTGGTGTATAAACAACTGCTGACTGACCAACCTGTAGCTGTTTTTGATATTTTAAAATCTGTTTCTGCTTAATCATTGCATTCATCTCCTCAAAAGAAACTTTTGTAGACGGTCCTCTTTTCAGTCTTGCAAGATTGTCCTGCATTTCTCGTACTTTTTTGTCACCCGGAGGAGCATTTTTGATGTAATCTTTCATAAAATCCATTACTCTTGGTTTGAGTACAGATCTTCGCGGATCATCGGGATGAGCATCTCTCAGAAAAGCATTGATTTCATAAATACTCTTACTTTTAAGAATATTGCTGTAATCTTTGCCTTGTTTCTGCGCTGAAAAGGATACAAATAATAATGTGGTAAAAAGTAAAACTAACTTTTTCATTGAATAAAAGATTTGGTGATGTGGTTTCATAATTCTCTCAAATCTATTTAAAGCTTTAGTGAATTATTAGTTTCATTAAAAATAAACAAATTTTCAAAAAACATCACCGATTAAAGTGTTAAGATTTGTTTTTAGTTAAATATTTAAATCAAAAATGATTCAAAATGTTAATTGATGACTTCCTGAAGATGAGAATTTCTAAGTCTTCGTTGATAAATGGGAAGGTATTTTTCGATAGGTAATTTTACCGCTTCAATATTTCCGGCTTGTAAATAAACTTCAATATTTTCTGAAGTATAAACAAACTGCAAGAAATTATCAATAAGATTTTCCGGAATTTTAATTCTTGTGAAATAATCTTTACCTAAATAATTTTTAATATTGGTAACGGAAGTATGCATTCTTTCATAAGCTACTAAACGCTGTTTTTTCTTACGTTCACCCGAAATAATATCAAAAATACTTTCAAGGCTAAAAGTAAGACCTCCGTCTCTTAAGCCGGCAACCGGAAGTACAGGCGAAGTTCCGTCACCTTTTGGTTCGGGTAAACCAATTACTTTTTTCAGGGCATAAGCTTTATCTTCTTTACGAAGAGAATTCATATCATATCTCAAATTTCCGGTAGGGCGGAATCTGCTGATTACAACTTCCTGAATATCGTGATACGCCACTTTTAGTTCAACCAAATTTTTAGAGTTAAACATTTGTGGAGTAAGCTTTATATCTTTTCTTTCTGTGACAATTGATGTGAAACGGATTACATCTCCGGGATCTGCTTTTATATTGAAATCTCCATTATAAGTTGTAAGAACAGTTTTAAGTGTATTAAGATTGGTGACATAAACCTGATTAAGATACAAAACCGAATTGTCTCTTAAAAATACCTCTCCCGATAAATTTTGCGCATTAATTTTACTTACAAAAACCAACAGCATTATAATAATAAGTTTCTTCATATCTCGTGCAAAATTACATAAGAATTGCGTCAATCTTTATGTGAGATTTATCAATAACAGGTTAAAATTATATTAAACTTTGAATGAAACTGTTAATGTATGTTATAGAAAGTGTTTTTTAATAATATTTTTTAGAATTATTTGTCCCAAAGACTGTTGTTTCTGTGTTTTACCAATAGCCAACTCGAATATTTTACGGTGGTAATATTTCCAAGTTCTGTCCAGCTTAAGAAGTACCAATAAGTTGCTGTAGGAACAGGTCTGCCTTTCATATTTCCGTCCCAGGTAAATTTATTTGAAGGAGTTCCTCGGAATAATTCTGCACCGTATCGGTCAAAAATTCTAAATTCTAGATCCTGTTTATTCATTAATGAAGAATAATCAATTTCATCGTTTCTGCCGTCTCCGTTTGGTGTAATGGTGTTGATGAGTTTAATGATAACGAAGTTTTCTTTTACAATACCACAATTAAGAGTATCTCTCACATAAACCGTATAAGTACCAATAGCAAGATTTGTAAATACATTTGATGTCTGCCAAATAAAACCATCAAGCGAATATTGGTAAGCAGGATTTCCTCCAGTAACTCCAATTGTTACTGTTGTTCCGTTAATGTCGATTGTTTTGATTACAGGTAAAGTTGCTTCTGAAACATTCACGAACTGTCTGTAAACACAACCGTCAAAAGTAAGGTCAACCCAGTAATTTCCTGCACTTACATCAGAAATAGATGGAGTAGTAGCTCCCGTATTCCAAAGATAAGCGGTGAATCCTGATCCTGCATCTAAAATTGTTTTAGTTTTAGGACAGATGGCTTGGTCAGCAAGAATATCAGATTTCTTAGGAGTTTTAAGAGTAATTCTAATTGTTGCAACATCAGGGCAGAAACCTGCTTTTTCAAATCTGATGTAATAAGTATGAAGCCCGGTAAGTGTTACAGCTCCACTTATAGGTGATACATCATTTTGAGCATCGGCTAAAGTTGAGTGATAACTTACTGTAACAAGCGGATCTGTAGTGAATTCATTCAGGAATGTCGATAGATTCATTGGTTTAATTCCATCTAAATCATCATCACAAAAAGTTGTAGAAAAAATATTTTTAATTAAAGTTAGCTTAGTTCCAACGGTGAAATTAACAGGTTGAATCACAGGAGCACATCCATCAGGAGATTCTACACGAATGTAAATTGTTGTATTTGTATTGTAACTCCAGTTATTGGGTAGTGTCGTGTTATTTCCTAAGTTGGCGTCTGTTAATTGAGCATAATATCTTACATTGGTAAAGTAGGCTGGATTATTTAATATTAATTGAGTAATGTTCGATAAAACCACATTTACTGTTCCATCTAAATTTTCATCGCATTGATTACCCATATTTGCAGGTGTCACAATGGCTAAAGGAAAAAGATTTAAAGTAATTTGTGCAATGCTTTTACACCCTGTACTATTTTTTACAACTGCATAAACGATAGTTCCATTAGGAGCAGAATATGTTGTGGGAACGGTAATTAATGCCGTTAAAGTTTCGTTTTGTGCTGTCGTTAGAGTCGGATAATAAGTAATCGTAACCGGATTATTGCTTGTCACAACTGCCGTAGTAAGATTAAATGTTCCAACACCATTTACATTACACGCATTTAATGTTGCATTGTTTGATGTTACAGGTTGAATATTTATGGTCACTGTCACTGTTTCGCAGTCCGGAAAATCAACGTTGTTTCCGCAGAATGTATAAACAAAAGTATCTGTTCCGGCTGCATTTGGATTGGTTGCAGTGTACGTTATAATTCCGTTTGCAGTATTGATAACTGCAGTTCCTAGTGTAGGAGGTGTGGTAATCGATACAGTCGATGCTACTGGAGTTTGTGTAGAAGTCGTGAAAGCCGGAGTAATTGTTTTTACATCACAAATATTGTAAGATGCGACACTTTGTTTTGTACAATTTAAAACTTTGTAAGGTATAGTAATAAGCGGAGCGCAAGTTCCCATTGTAACAGCGCAAGTGTAATTTCCTGATCCAGTAGGAGTATAAGAAGGTGAAGTGGCCCCGATAATAGCAACGCCGCCAACATACCATTGATAAGACTCATAAATAATTGGGTCTACCGTAAGAACAATTCCTGGAACGCAGTCACCTCCGGTTTTTAAAATAACAGGTTGTGTTGGAAATCCTGCAAAAAAACCACCGTAACCTACAGCATCACTTCCTGCTGTAATTCCTGCTGTGATTGCTTTTGTAGAAGTTACTGTGATGGTTCCAGTTGTATTTGGAATACCATAAGTTACCCAATTTAGGGTTCCCGTCATGTCGAAAGGTCCCGTTCCTACAGGAGGGGGAACTCCATTTACAAGAACGGCGGCACCTCTTTCTGTAATTAGATTTAATTTTGTTGGATTTGTAAGTATTCCTGCAGGATTTACATTGGTATGTACAAAGTTTTCATTAATAAATCCGAGCTCATCAATTTGCTTCGGAAGATAACAGTTTAGCCCTGGAATGAAATTGAAACCACCAGTTGCAACTTCATTTCCAGTACTTGCTGCTCCAGCGAGTAATTGATAAACATAAGCATTTTTGCTCGTTACAATATAAAGATTGTAATGACCCGTAGTTCCTTGAAGTTGGTATTTGGTATCGGGAATTACAAAATATTGTCCAGTATTCAAAGTGGCGATTGGTAATCCTTCATTATTGACGTAAACTAAAGTGTTATCCTGTGTCGCAACAACCAAAGCGCCTTCCATACTACTTCCCACATTCCCATTACCTTTTACTAATGCAAATGTATTTCCTAATTGGCTAACTGGTATTGATTGATCCATCAAAATATCAGAACTTGTAGGATTGTTTCCGGCGTATTGACCGTTGAAATTTCCATTGGTAACGTTTATAGGTTTTGTCGCAACAATTTTAGCACCGATAAATCCGTCAAAATTTCCTGTAATATTTCCTATTCCGTCGAGAATATAAGATTGTCCTTTATTTAATGTGAAAGTAAGTGTAGGATTTGTTGCACCACTTGTTCCATTTGAAAACTGTACAGTTGGTTTATAGCCTGAAATTGTAACGGTTGTATTGTCTTCTGTAGCCAAAACGCTCGTCATAAAATTTAGAATACCATTATTTACGGTAATTGGAGCAGTCGCTACATGAAAAGTCGTCCCCGTTGAAGCAATACCTTTTGAAGTAATAATTTCTGCATGATTGAAAACAGAAAATCTTAGATTGGCATAAAAAGGAAAGTCTGCTTTTAAATATAAACCTTTTGTAGTAGTAGTAAAAAGATCTGTTTGTTGAGTTGTGATAATATAATCGCGGAGTACATCAAATCTCTGAGGATTATTTTTACTAATCGTTACAGTACCAATGACCACATTATTATTGTAAATAGTAACTGCGAATGGAGTTGTACGATTTGTAGAAAGGTATAATCGCTGATACGGATTTGGATTTCCTGTACGATCTACCATAGGTGCGAACCAATGATCTCTATCTAATTGAGCGAATGTAGTAGAGAATATATAAAAAATAAGAAAAAAAGATAGAATTTTCTTCATTTTGCACTTGATTTTATCACAAATTTAATAATAAAATACGTTAATAGTTATTAAAATAAACAAAAAACCACGATTTGATATCGTGGTTTTTATAATATTTAAGTGGAAGAATTATTATTCTCTGTTTTTAACTAAAATCCAGCCTGAGAATTTGATTGGTGTTTTAGCTTGTCCATTCTCATTCCAACTGATGCTGAACCAATAGTTTCCTGTAGAAACTCTCTTTTTACCATTGGTTGTTCCATCCCAAGTATAACGATTTTCTTTATTTCCTTGGTGAATTCTGTTTCCGTATCTATCAAAAATGTCGAAAACTAAATTTGGTTTATTAGCAAGAGCTGAGTAATCTAAAATATCATTTACTCCATCTGAGTTAGGGGTAATTACGTTTACAATATTAGGAATTGTAATGCTTACCTCAATCGGAACACATTTGAAAGTATCTCTTACATAAACTTTCACATCACCTCTTGGAAGATCTGTAAATACGTTTGAAGATTGAAAATTATTATTGTTAATTGAATATTCATAAGGTCCTACTCCTCCAACTGCAGTTATAGTAATGCTGTTGTTTGAAACATCAATATTTGAAATTACCGGCTGTTCTGAAGCGTATACTTTAACTTCCTGTTTTGTGGTACAGTCTCCTGTTTTAAGTTTCACCCAATATGTACCAACTCCTACATTAGATATGGTTTGAGTTGTAGCTCCTGTGCTCCATTCATAACTTGAAAAACCTGTACCTGCATCTAATATAGTTCTGTCTTCAATACAAATTACTTTGTCTACAAGAACTGTTGATTTTGTTGGAGGAAATACTACAAGAGTAATCTGAGCAACATTATAACATCCGTTTGCATTGCGTACCCTTACATAAACCACACCATTTGGTGCTGTATAATTTGCAAAATTTAGAATTTCGTTAGTCTGGTTGTGAGCATCCGTTAATGAAGGATAATATGTTTTAATAATACCTGATTGTGTACTTACATTAGCGGTTGTTAGATTAAATAATCCAGTTGCTGTATTACTTTCAAGAAAACAAGTTCTTAATGTTGCAGGATTAACTGTAGGGCTTTCTGCTATTGTTAAAGTAAGTGTAATTTCTTCACAGTCTACAAACTCAGGATCATTTCCGCAGAATTTATATACAATTTTATCATTTCCTACAAAACCAAAGTTTGGAGTATACCCTATAACACCCGTTGTAGGATTCAATATTGCAGTACCATTTGTTGGTTGTGTAATAATTTGTACACTTCCTGGTGTGAAATTTTGTTGAGATGTTGTGAATTCGGGTACAATATTTAAATAACCTTCACAAACTGTTTTTGTTTTTGTTGTTTTTTGCAAACAAGTAAAAACTTTATAGATTGGCGTTGTTGCAGGTATACAAGATCCAACTGTAATAGTTACAGTATAGTTTCCTGCAGTGGTAGGTGTGTATGAATTGGTTGTAGCTCCAGGAATTGCTACCCCATTTCTAAACCACTGATAAGTATCATAACTATCATCAACTTCTAAAACTAAGCCTGGAATACAATCTCCCGTCTGTTTTGCAATAAGTGGAATAGAAGAGAAACCTGCAAAGTAACCACCATATCCTGATGTACTGTATCCACCGTTGATTCCTGCAGTTACAGCTTTATTAGAAGCTACAGCTACAGTTCCTGTCATATTTTCTATACCATATGTTACCCAGTTCGTATTTCCTGTCACTACATATGGTCCTTGTGCTGCAGTTGGAGTTATTGGTGCTCCTCCATTAACGGTATAAGTAACAACAGCACCCGCTTCAGTAAGAATATTTAATTTTACATTAGTTCCGCTTGCTACAACACTTGCTCCACCAGTACCGGAAGGCATTTCGTTAATTTTTCCAATTTCATCAATTTTTCTAGGTAAAAAACAGTTCAATGGCGGAATGTAGTTGAAACCACAAGTTGCACTACTGTTGTCAACAGTTACAAGTTGATATAAATAAACATTTTTTGTAGTACTAATAAACATATTAGCATGCGTTCCGCCCTGTACGATATAATTACTTCCTGAAATTCTATACCATTGACCTTGATTTAAGGTTGCAACAGCAGTTCCAGAACCATTTAAATATACTTGTGTATTATTTTCAGTTGCAATTATAATTCCACCTTCTACATCTGGAGAAGTAGATCTTGTTCTTACCATTGCAAAAGTATTTCCAAGTCTTTCAACTGGAACAGATTGATCCAAAATAGAGTCAGAACCAAGATTACTTACAGTACCAAAATTTCCATTCATGTTACCGTTAGTCAAAGTAATTGGTTTATCAGAAACAATTTTAGCTCCGATAAATGCTTGCATATTTGCAGCAGTTGCCCCGTTTCCAGCAAAAATAAAAGATTGCCCTTTGTTCAATACAAACGTATGGGTGTTTGTTGCAGGTGCACTACCAAGAAATGTTATAGGTGTAGTTGCGCTCCATGTTACAGTAACTGTTGTATTGTTTTCTGTTGCTAAAACTCCCGCAGTAAAGTTGTTACTTGTAGAGGTATAAATTGAAGGAGTTGCCGCTACATAAAATTCTTTACCAATACCGGCTTTACCCTTACTGGTAACGATTTCAGCGTGCGTTGTACTACTTGCCATTCTTAGTGTACAGTAAAATGGCTTTTCTCCACTCAAATAAAGTCCTTTGTTAATTACTCTAAAGGCATCAGATACACTAGAACCGGCAATATATTGCGCTGGAACTGCATAAATTTGAGGAGATCCTTTACTTATTGTCACTGTTCCGAGTGCAACATTATTGCTATAAACAGTAACGGTAAAAGGTGTGGTCGAATCTGTGGACAAATATAATGTTCGTCCAGTGTAAGAGGTTGATTCATAGTAGGGCGCTATCCAATGCTCTGTGTCTCTCTGAGCGAATAGGATATTACTACTAAAAATTACCATTAAAAAAGTAAGTAGAAGTTTTGTCATAGTCTAGGATTAGGATTCATACAAAAATAATGTAATAATTCATATGTTTTATAAAAAAAATATAAAAAAAATTAAATTTATGATAAAAAAATACCACAACAGTTAAGTTGTGGTATTTTCATTCTATTATTTAAGATTCTATTCTCTATTCTTAACTAAAATCCAACCTGTGTATTTTATTGGAGTTTTAGTAGCATTTGGTTCTGTCCAATTGATGTGATACCAATATGTTCCGGTAACAATCTTTTTATTGGATTGAGTTCCATCCCATTTGTAGTTATTGAATTTATCACCGACAAAGACTTTATTACCATATCTGTCATAAATCGTGAAAGAAAGATTGTCTTTGTAAGCTAATTCACTATAATCGATGAAATCATTTATTTTATCTCCGTTTGGAGTAATTGCATTTACAAGATTTGGAACTGTAATTTCTACAGATACCGGAGAACAGTTGAACTCGTCTTTCACATAGAAAGTATGTTGACCTCTGCTCAAATTTGTAAATACATTAGAATCCTGCCAAGTTGATGTTCCGTCTACCGCATATTTGAAAGGTGCAGTACCTCCGGTTACAATAACTGTTGCTGTATTATTAGAAATTTCTATTGAAGTAATTACTGGCTCCAAAGCTTTTTTCACACTAACCGTTTGTTTAGTATAACATCCTGCATTTTGAAGAATAACCCAATAATCTCCTACTGGTACTGCTTGAATTGTTTGCGTAGTTGCACCAGTACTCCATTGGTATGACTGATATCCTGCTCCAGCATCTAATGTAGTTCTGCTATCAATACAGATATATTTGTCAACCAATAAAGATGATTTCTTTGGAGGAGTAACTTTAAGATTGATTTTTGCAATTGCATAACATCCGTTACTATTAAATACTCTTGCATAAACAGCACCGTCTCCTGAAATATACATATCTACTGGAAGTGTTATTTCATTCGTTCCGTTGCTTGCATCTGTAAACGTTGGGTAATACTTTTTAGTAACTGGAGTTTGTGATGTAACATTCGCATTTGGAAGATTAAATACTCCTTTTGTTTCATTATTTTCAATAAAACATACCGTTAATGTAGTTTCATTTACAACTGGAGTAGGGTAGAAATCAAGAGTGATTTTTGCCGTTCCAATACATCCTTCGTCTGTAGTTACTTGTACATATACTGATCCTAATCCAAAGAAATAATTTGTAGGATTACTGATTTGGTTTGTATTTGCATTTAAGTCTGCTAAAGTTGGATAGAATTTTTTAGTTGTAGGGCTGTAAGAAGTTACAGGCGCAGTAGTTAAATCAAAATATCCTTTGCCGGCATATTGACAAGTTTTGATTGTTACATCTGTAAGTACAAATGGTACAACATTTAGGTTTAGTGTAATTTGTTCACAATCTACAAATTCAGCAGCATTTCCACAGAATTTATAAATAATCTTATCTGCCCCTAAGTAGCCTGCATTTGGTACGTAGGTAATAATTCCTGTAGCAGGATTTAGTGTAGCAGTACCTTGTGTTGGTGCCGTAATGATTTGTACAGTTCCCGGTACTGGTGTTTGCGTTGAGCTAGTAAATGCAGGTATAATAGCTTTCGTACCGCAGATATTTAAAGTTTTAACGGTATTAGTTAAACATGTAAATACTTTATATATTGGTGTAGTAACTGGTGGACACGTACCCATCGTTACTTTTACAGTATAATCCCCTGCAACTGCTGGTGTATATGTAGCAGATGTAGCTCCTGTAATGATACCACCATTCAAATACCACTGATAAGTTTCATAGCTGTCGTCAACTTCCAAAATGATACCGGGAATACAATCTCCAGTTTGTTTTGCAATAACTGGTATTGAAGAGAATCCTGCAAAATAACCACCGTAGCCTGCAGTGCTATATCCTCCGTTTACGCCAGCTGTAACCGCTTTTGTAGATTGAATAGTTAGATTTCCTGTAACACCTTCTATTGCATAAGTCACCCAGTTTGTATTTCCTAGAAGCTGATAAGGCCCTTGTGCTGCCGTTGGTGTGATTGGTGTTCCTCCATTAGTACTATAAGTAACCGTAGCTCCTGCCTCAGTAAGAATATTAAGTTTAAGAGTGATAGTAGATGATGTGTTTGGCATTTCATTTACCTTACCAATCTCATCAATTTTTCTAGGTAGGAAACAGTTGAGGGGAGGAATATAATTAAATCCACAAGTGGCATTGCTATCATCTACAGAAACCAACTGATATAAGTAAACGTTTTTAGAAGTAGATACGAGCATGTTGTAATGTCCACTAGTTCCTTGCAACTGATATGACGAACCTGGAATTCGGTACCATTGTCCCTGGTTAATAGTAGCTGCAGGTATCAATGATCCATTTATAAATACTTGCGTATTATCTTCCGTAGCAATCACTATACCTCCTTCAAGGTCTGAAGATGTGGAAAGTGTTCTCACCATTGCAAAAGTGCTTCCCAATCTTTCGGTAGGGACAGACTGGTCAAGAATTGCATCTGAACCTGAAGGTGAATTTCCAAAATTTCCATTCATGTTACCATTAGTGAGCGTGATTGGTTTAGTGGAAGTTATTTTAGCTCCCATAAACGGAGCGGCACTTGCAGCATTTCCTGCAAATATAAATGATTCCCCCTTATTTAATGTAAAAGTATAGGGATTGGACGGTGGGGTGGCCGGTTGTCCAAAAAACGTTATTGTTCCTGGCCAGCTAACTGTCACAGTTGTAGCGTCTTCGGTAGCCATAACCCCTGCAGTAAAACTGTAAAGGGTAGCTGTACTTCCCGCGTAAGGTGTATTTGCAACATAAAACTCTTTACCTATTCCAGCTTTTCCTTTACTTGTTACAATTTCGCCATGAGAGATTTGCGCCGTTCTTAAAGTGCAATAAAAAGGTTTTGCTCCTTTTAAATACAATCCTTTATTAAGAACTTTAAAACCGTCACTTGTGGAAGCTGTAGAAATATAAGTTCCCACATCATAAGTAACAGGATTGTTTTTACTCACCATAATAGGAGTGGTATTGATCTGCACATTATTACTGAAAATATTCACTGCAAATGGCGTTACAGAATCTGTTGACAGATAAACGGCAGTAGAATATGTTCCCCCTGAATTATAATAGGGTGCAATCCAATGATCAGTATCTCTTTGTGCAAAAAGACTGTTGATTGTCAGAAGCATTACTGCAAAACTTAGTAGAAATCTTTTCATAAAATTATGGAATTAGGATTTCTACAAAATTAGAATAAATTTTAATATATTGTTAATAAATCATAAATAAAATTTAAAATCTATTCTCTATTCTTAATTAAAAGCCACCCAGAATGAGAAACTGGCAATTTTGTGTCCGGTTCAATCCATCTGATAATATACCAGTAAGTCCCTGTTGGTAGATTTCTGCCACCTGATTTTCCATCCCATTTGTAGTTATTTGGGGATGATTTGTAAACCTTTGCTCCGTATCTATCAACCACTTCAATATTTACTTGATCCTTAATTTTTAAGTCAGAATAATCTAAAACATCATTTCTTCCGTCCCCATTTGGAGTAATTGTATTAATTAAATTTAAAATTAAGAAATCTTTAATCACGGGTTGACATCCATCTCTCCCAATTACGTAAACTTTGTGCGGTCCTCTTGTTAATCCTGAGAATACATTTGAACTCTGGTAATCTGAACCGTTTAATGAATATTGATAAGGTGCAGTTCCTCCTGTAACATTAATTGTTGCACTTGTTCCTGTAACAACAATGCTTGTGATTGTTGGAGCTTGAGCGGCTGTTACGGTTACTGTTTGTCTGTAAATACATCCGTTAAATCCTAAATCTACAAAGTAAGTTCCAACACCAACGGTAATTGACGAGGTAGTTGCTCCTGTGCTCCACAAATAAGATGTAAATCCATTACCTGCATTAAGAATTGCTTTTGCGTCTAGACAAATAGTCTGATCTTGTAAAGTACTTGATTTTTTTGGAGATTTTAAACTAATTGTTAGAGTTCCAATGTTCGGACAAGCATTATTACTTGTAAATCTAATATAGAAAGTTGCTGAAGTTGTAATAACCTGAGTTGCAGGTATGGCATTAGTTCCAGCTTGCGCATTGGCTAAAGTAGAATAGAAAGTAAGGGTAACTGACGGATCTGCCGTAAATTGATTTTTATAATCACTAAGATTTACACTTTGAGAGCCATCTAAATCATTATCACAAACTTGTGTCGTTACATTTGTTGTTAGAAGAGTCAGTTTGTTACCTACGGTAAAATTAATTTGTCCAAAAGCAGTAGGGCAAGTTGTACTTGTACCATCCACTCTTATGTAAACAATTGTTGCTGAAGTATACGTCCAGTTGGTTGGAAGTGTATTCCCGTTTCCTGCAGTTGCATCGGCTTGACTTAAGTAATATCTTACTGTAAAATTTGCTGAATTTGTTACAACTTGTGGAGTTATGGTCGCAAAATTTACGTTTACAATTCCGTCAAAATTATCATCACAAAGATTACCGTTAAAATTCGCAATATTGATATTAGGAACAGCATTTACTTTGATAGCTAAATTAGCTGTATTAAAACACTGTGTTGCATTAGTGAATCTTAAATAAAAAGTTCCTGTTGTTCCGTTGTTGATTGTTTGTGTTGCAGAGATTGCATTTGCTCCTGATTGTGCATCTGCCAAACTACTATGGAAAGTAACCGAGGTTGCAGGATCTGTGGTGAAAATATTTTTATAATTCATTAAATTGACAGTTTCAGAACCATTCATGTCTGTGTCACAAATTTCTAATACATGTGTAGGAGTTAACAAAGGAACCTTATTTTTAATCACAAAATTGATTTGTCCAAAAGCGGGAGGACAACCGTTTGTACTTTCAACTCTTATATAAACTGTTGTATTTGAAGTGTAATTCCAGTTAGTTGGTAATGTATTATTATTTCCTGCGGTTGCATCAGCTTGATTTAAATAATATTTTACAATAAAACTCGCTGAATTTGTAACAATTTGAGGAGTAACGGTTGCAAAATTTATATTGATAACTCCAGAAAAATTATCATCACAAAACTCTGCATTATAAGCACTTGTATTGATATTTGGAGATTGGTTCATGATTAATGTAATCTGCGCAACTTTAGAACATCCGTAAGTTGAAGTTACATTAGCGTAAATAATTCCTGCAGGTCCTGTATAATTTGTAGGAACAGCAATTTGACCGGTCAAATTTGAATTGGTAAAATAAGTAATACTTGCTCCAACAGCCGATGTTACATTCGCAGTTGTCAAATTATAGGTTCCATTTCCTGAAGTACTGTTACAAATGCTTATTGAAGCATTATTTACCTGAAGAGCATCTGTATTAATTATAATTTTAAAATATTCAAAAGCAAATGGATTTCCGTTTCCTTGAATATAATAAATAAACTGATCTGTAGTATTTACGGTCGTTGCATTTGGTGTGTATGTAATTTGACCTGTAGTTGAATTTACAGTTGCTGTTCCGTTAGTTGGCTGAGCAATAATTGCTGTTAATGAAGGAACAATGTTTTGTGTAGAGCTTGTAAATGCAGGCGTAATTACTTTTGTATTACAAGATCCGATTGTATAAGTTGTTGTTGAAATTGGCGGACATAATGTGTAGTTATAAATCGTCGTCAATTTTGTTTCACAGTTATTTTTCGTTACCGAACAAGTATATGCTCCTGCTCCATACAATTCAGGATTAATAAAATAAGTTGTAGCTCCGGTAATCGCAACTCCATTTAAATACCATTGATAAGCATCATAATTGTTATCAACCTGAAGCTCAATTCCTGCGTAACAGTCACCAGTTTTCGTAATTGCGGGAACAGAAGAGAATCCTGAAAAATACCCTCCATATCCTACGGCACCACTTCCTGCAGCGATTCCTGCAGTCATAGCTTTTGTGGAATTTAAAGTAATATTTCCTGTCACATTTTGAATAGAGTAGCTTACCCAGTTTGGATTTCCTGTTACAGGATAGGGTCCGTTTCCTGCTGCAATTGGGCCACCGTTTAAAGTTACCGTTGCTCCGGTTTGGGTGATAATATTTAATCTTGTTGCAAAAGTTTGACCTCCAATTCTGTTAATAAAACCAATTTCATCAATTTTATTAGGCATAAAACAGCTTAAAGGTGGTATGAAATTCATTCCTCCGGAAGCATATTCGTTTCCGTTGGTTGCGCCAGAAAGTAATTGATAAACATAAACATTTTTGGTTGCAGAAATATTCATATTGTAATGTCCATTACCTTGATTTTGATATCTTGCACTTGGAACTTGATAATATTGCCCTTCATTTAGAGTTATTGCAGCTCCGGTTCCGTTAAATGTAATCTGTGTATTGTTCTCTGTAGCAATAATTAAAGCGGTTTCCATTTGAGAAGTTACCGTTCCGTTTCCTTTTACCACTACGAAATCTTTTCCTAAACGATCAACAGGTACTGCCTGATCCATCAAAATGTCATTATTGGTAAGGTTTTGAGTAGTATAAGCTGCGTTAAAGTTTCCGTTTGTTACAGAAATTGCTTTTGTCGCAACAATTTTAGCTCCTACTAAACCTGTTTTATTGGCATTTGACCACGAACTTACAACATCTAAAATGTAAGATTTTCCTTTATTAAGTGTAAAAGTTCTTGTTGGAGAAGAAATTCCATCCGAAAAAGTAATAGCTGGATTGTAACCAGAAATAGTCACAACGGTATTGTCCTCAGTTGCTATTACTCCGATTGTTGCATTCATGTGATCTTCTGATCCTGTAATTGGAGCAACACCCGCATAAAATGTAGTTCCTAAACCTGCTGCACCTTTTGAAGTTAAAATTTCGGCATGATTAGGCATTGCAAACCTGTAATTGGCAAAGAATTTTTTTGAACCTTTTACATTTAATCCCATATTGTTAGAAGTAAACAATTGTGATTGCGATGATGCAACTAAAAAGTTATTAGGAATAATAACTTGCGCAGGATTGTTTTTACTTACCTGAACAGTAGTGTATAATGTATTGTTATTAAAAATCTGAACAGCAAAAGGAGTTGCTTCGTCGGTAGATAAATATAAATATCCTTCCAATCCGTTAGTTCCGGCTTTTGCAGACATTGGAGCAAACCAATGTTCTGTATCAAGTTGAGCATTTATGATTAAACACCAAAATGTACAAATAATAAGTAGAAATCTTTTCATGCCTCAGTTTTAGGGGCGACAAATTTACATATTAATAATCAAATTTTTACGTAATGTTTTTAACATTTAATTATAATTTAATATACTTGCGAAATTTCAAAAAAATACTTTATGCTTTATTAATATCATAAAGAGCTTTATGCAAAAAAAATCCCGATGAAAAAATCATCGGGATTAATATTTTAAATTTAAAAAAGTTATTATAAGCTAACTCTGATAAATCCTGTTACTTTAAGGTCTCCGTTTACAGATTTTACGTAATCAGCAACAGAAATAGAACTGTCTTTGATGAAATCTTGGTGTACCAAAGTATTGTCTTTGTAGAATCTCTGCATTTTACCCTTCAAGATATTATCGATAATGTTTGCAGGCTTACCTTCTTCAGTAAGTTTGTGTCTTTCGATTTCCAATTCTTTGTCGATAGTTTCCTGAGAAACAGAAGTTTCGTCAAGTGCAATTGGGTTCATTGCAGCAGCTTGCATAGAAACAGATTTAGCAGCTTCATCAGCTCCGTCTACTTTTGCAGAAAGAGAAGTGATTGCAGCGATTTTGTTTCCAGCGTGGATGTAAGCTCCTAAGAAAGGTCCTGTAATTCTTTCGAAAGCACCAATCTCGATTTTCTCACCGATAACTCCAGTTTGCTCGATCAATTTTTCAGCAACAGTCATTCCGTGGAAATCTGTAGCCAATAATTCTTCTTTAGTAGCAGCGAAAATAGCCATTTCAGCAATTTCGTAAGCTAGCTCGATGAACGCTTCGTTTTTAGCAACAAAGTCAGTTTCGCAATTTAGAGAAATTACAACACCTAAAGTGTTATCTTCGTTTACTCTAGCGATTACAGCACCTTCAGAAGAATCTCTGTCAGCTCTGTTAGCTGCAACTTTTTGTCCTTTTTTTCTAAGGATATCAACTGCTTTTTCGAAGTCTCCTTCTGCTTCAACTAAAGCTTTCTTGCAGTCCATCATACCTGCACCTGTTTGGTTTCTCAATTTTGCTACGTCTGCAGCAGCTGGTGAATAAGACATAATATTTATTATTTTTTTATTTAAAATTATGATTAACTTTAATAGTTTATTTTAAAGATGTGCAAAGATAATGATTTTAATGATAAACTAAAAAATGACTTTTCACGTTATAGTATTTATTTAATAAATTTTTAAAGGTTTCCGCTACATGAAAAAAATATTTCTAATTATATTCCTATCAATCTTCAGTATAGGCTTTGCTCAAAAGAAGAAAAAAGCCAAAGCCAAAGTCGTTGCAGAGAAAGAAACTGTTATTATTTATACACTTGAAGAAGCAGAAAGTACTGCGGAAGCAAGAATTATTGCAGGTTTTATCAAACAAAATCCAGGACACGAAAAAAACGATAAGTTAAAAAGAAAACTAATTTATATTATTATGGCAGATAATTCTATAGAGGCTAAGCCTACTATAAGACCAATCAGCAAAGATAAAATTGAAAAAATAGTAAGCAATAGTGAGCTTAATAAAGGAAAAGATTTAGCGTCTAATTCTAAAGCTGCAACGCCACAACGCACAGTAAATTATGCTGCAGTAGGAAGTTCAAGTAAGAAATCTGAGCCAAGTGCTGATGCAAAAAAAACAGCTTCTTATTTAACGCATCTTTTTAATAATGATCCTAATGATAATGAAGCTTATATTAATATTAAAAATAAATCTAAATGCCGATTGATTGTAAAAATCAGTGGAAAAAAATATTACAATCTTGATGTTCCCCCAAATGGACAGAATTTTGTAATGGTAGAAAAAGGCGAGTATGTTTTGACGACCTCAGTTTGTGATGCAAAATATTCTTCTCTTAAAAAAGTGACCAGAGATATCGAAATTGCATTAAATGTTGCTGATTAAATTGACAATAAAATAAAAAAAGCGGTTAAGAATTTCTTAACCGCTTTTTTTGTTATCCTTTAAATTGCCCCATCGCAATAAACTTGTCTTGTCTGTGAGTTTCTAATTCCTTACCTGTAAATTTAGAGAAAGCTTTAATGTTTTGTAAAATTGAAGCTTTTAAATTTAAATAAGCAACTTCAGGATCGTAATGAGCGCCACCAAGTGGTTCTTCTACGATTCCATCAATGAATTTTTCTCTTAATGCATCAGCTGGAGTAAGATTTAATGCATTAGCTGCATCTTCTTTGTGATCCCAGTTTCTCCAAAGAATTGATGAACAACTTTCTGGTGCAATTACTGTGTACCAAGTGTTTTCCAACATGTAAACTTTGTTACCAACGCCAATTCCTAATGCTCCACCACTTGCACCTTCACCAATAATGTAAGTAAAAATTGGAGTTTTAAGCATCGTCATTTCGAAAATATTTCTTGCAATTGCTTCACCTTGTCCTCTTTCTTCGGCTTCCAATCCAGGGTAAGCTCCTGGTGTATCAACCAAAGTTACTACAGGAATTTTGAACTTTTCGGCTAATTTCATTAGTCTTAAAGCTTTTCTGTATCCTTCAGGATTCGGCATTCCGAATCTTCTGTGCTGTCTTTCTTTGGTAGTTCTCCCTTTTTGAGTTCCAAGAATCATAATTCTCTGACCGTCTAAAGTAGCTAAACCACCAATTAATGCAGGATCATCAGCGAAATTTCTGTCACCGTGAAGTTCTAAGAAGCTTCCTTTATCTACCATTCCTTTAATGTAATCTAAAGTATAAGGGCGATCCGGATGACGCGATAACTGTACTCTTTGCCAAGGTGTAAGATTTCCGTAGATTTCTTTTTTTGTATCTCTGATCTTGTCTTCGATCTGGCTGCATGCTAATTTTACATCAACACCACTTTCTTCTCCTACCAAAGAACATGTTTGATATTGATCCATCAGCTCTTTTATAGGAAGTTCGAAACTTAAATATTCCATTCTTGAAGTAAATTAAATCTTTCAAATGTATGAAAAATTATGAAAACCTATTTAAAATTATTTACAGCATTGCTTATTCTAGCGATACTTTCTTCTTTACCAATGAGTTCTAAAATATCTGGAACGTCTGGTCCTTTCAATTCTCCCACCAAAGCCAGACGGAGAGGCATCATTACTTTCCCCATTCCTAAACCTTTGCTTTCTGCAAAATCATGTAAATTTTGTTTAATGTTTTCAGAGATAAAATCATTTAATGAGTTTAAATTTTCTGCAAATTCAGTCAAAAGGCTGGAAGTTTCATCATTCCAGGCTTTTTTTGAAGCTTTTTCATCGTAAGAAGTTGGTGCTTCGAAGAAAAATTTTCCGTTCTCATAAATGTCTTTCGGGAAAGTTGCTCTTTCTTTCATCAGATGAATAATCTTGAGAAGTTTCTCATCTTCAATATTTAAATTTAAATCTGAATTTTTAAGAATATTCATTAAATCCTCATCTGAAGTTTTTTGAATATACTGATGATTAAACCACTCAGATTTTTCTTTGCTGAATCTTGCTCCGGCTTTGTGAACTTTATTTAAATCAAATTCTTTAGTCATTTCCTCCAAAGTCAAAATTTCTTTGTCGTCTGCAGGAGACCAACCCAAAAGTGCAACCATATTTATAAATGCTTCCGGTAAATAACCGCTTTCTCTGTAGCCTTTAGATATATTTCCGGTTGCAGGATCTGTAAAATTCAAAGGAAATACTGGGAATCCGAATTTATCGCCGTCTCTTTTGCTTAGTTTTCCTTTGCCTTCCGGTTTTAAAATTAAAGAAAGATGAGCAAATTGTGGAGCTTCCCAACCCATTGCTTCATATAATAAAATGTGCAAACCTAATGAAGGTAGCCATTCTTCACCACGGATCACGTGAGAAATTTCCATTTCGTGATCATCGATGATGTTGGCGAAATGGTAAGTTGGCATTCCATCGTTTTTTACTAAAACTTTATCGTCTAAAACATCTGTGTTTACCGCAGAATTTCCTCTGATAATGTCTACTAAACCTAAAGTTCTGTCAACTGGCATTTTAAATCTTACAACATATGGAGTTTTTTCATCCAATAATTTTTGAACTTCTTCCTCAGAAAGCGAAAGACTGTTTCTTAAACGGTTTCTAGTTTTGTTATCGTAAGAAAATACATCTCCTTTTGCTTCATATTCAGCACGGATTGTGTCTAATTCTTCAGCGGTGTCAAAAGCGATGTAAGCATAGTCTGTTTTCAAGATTTGCTCAGTATATTTGTCATAGATGTTTCTTCTCTCAGATTGTCTGTATGGAGCAAATTTCCCGCCTTTTTTAGGACTTTCATCGGGAATAATTCCGCACCATTCCAAAGCTTCTTCAATGTAATCTTCTGCACCTTCAACGTATCTTGCGGTATCTGTATCTTCAATTCTCAATACAAACTCGCCACCCTGATTTTTAGCAAAAAGATAATCATACAATGCGGTTCTTACGCCTCCCAAATGCAAAGGTCCTGTAGGACTTGGAGCAAAACGGACTCTTACTTTCTCCATTTTTAAATAAAATTTTTGCAAATTTACTCAAATTAAATATTTTACAGATGTTTAATATTTTTGATGTTGGGATTTTTTAATCTTATTATATACATTTGTACAAATTTAGAATTCATCAATTATGCTAGAAATCGGCGAAAGACCTTGGGGAAAATATTACGTATTAGCGGACGAACCCAACTATAAACTAAAAAGAATAGAAGTAAACCCGGGACAAAAGCTGTCTTACCAATACCATCACCAAAGACAGGAGCAATGGACAATCATCGAAGGTGATGCTACCATAATTCTTGATGATAAAGAGATAAAACTGTCTTATGGAGAAAGTATTTTCATTCCATTGGGAGCTAAACATAGAATCATGAATCTTTCTGAAAAACCTGTTGTTTTTATTGAAGTTCAGACCGGAACTTATTTTGGTGAGGATGATATTGTGAGGCTGGATGATGAGTATGATAGAAAATAAATAAAAAGACCGAAATTTTCGGTCTTTTTATCTTTTTAGAAAGACAGTCTGAATGTCTTTTATAAATGTTTCTTTTTCTTTTAATAGAATGTTTTTATAAGATTTAAAATCTTGAGAAGCGTCATCGTATTGATTTATACAGTAATCAATAATTTTTGAGATCTGAGGGATATTTTTTTCGTCAAATTCAAATCTGTATTTTTCATCTATTGGCATGTCTTCTTTAAACGCAGCAGAACCTTTTTTGCCAATAATTAAACAACAATCCATCATACAAGACTCTCGTGGCATCCTTTCTTTTCCAGGATGGTAACCAAAATCAATATAAACTTCAGCTTTTTTCATGTTTTCGGAAACTTCTTCCGGAGTCATATTTTCTAAAGCAAGCCATGTGAATTGACTGTTTTTTTCTTTAATTTTTTCGAGAAATTCATCATTTTTTTTAGGATTGTAAATAATGATATTTTCTTTTTGTAAACTATAATCTCCACCTTTTCTAAAGCTTTCACTCATATAGTCGGAAATTTGGCCAATTTTTTCTAATTTATTTTTAGCTAAAAAATCCACAGAAAAATAGGAGTGCGCCAAATGATAAAGTTTCTTAGTCTTTTTCATTCTCTTGATAGTAGGAATGGGATATTTATTAAAATAATGTTTGAATTTAAAATTTTTCAAATGTCTGTACTGCGAAAAATGATCCTCAAGTGAGATTAAATAATTAGTAACACTTAGCCACCAAACAATTTTATTTAAATTTTTATATTCTTCATCCCACAAAAAACAGGTATATGTTTCTGGCAGTATCAAAAAATTATCTTGGTCGTTGATTATTTTTTCTGCTATAGGAACATTGTACTTTTTATAACTTTCATGTACAGGATTTTCAAGAGTTCCATGATCGTTTTCCAGATAAGACATTTGTGCATTAAAGCCAAGTTGATTGAGTTGTTCTCCTAATTGATGCAAAGCTTCAGGTCCACCCGTTGCAAAGTTAGCAGGGCATAAAATATAAATGACAGATTTTGAAGAGATTTTTATACTCATGGTCTTGTTATTTCAGTGAATGGATGTATTTTAAAAATATATTTGATCCAATTTTCAAAAGAATATTTATTATAAACGTCTTCCGGAATATCTTCATAAGGAGTTTTTATAAACTCTTCAAGCCCTTTCATTTCATAATCTTCAAATACAAAAATATTGTTAGGATTATAAAAGTCATATTGTTTTACCAAAGCATTATTGGTTATCAGTTTCTTTTTGTAACCTAAACTTTCGAAAGTACGAAACGATAATCCATGGTGTACAGAGTTTGAAATATCGAGTACAAATTTTGACTTTTTTACATTTTCCTGATTTTCTTCAAATGTAAAAAAACGATCAACAATATTAAAAATATTTTTCTCTTTTCTCAATTTCTTATCTAAGGAGAAAATATTGATATTTGTACGTAATCCTGTATGTTTAAACCTTTTGGTTACTTTATTCAAAAGTTCTTTTCTTTCCGGCAGATAGCTTCCAATAAAGAAAATATCCTGAATGTTATCTTCAGAAGTATTTTTTTCAAAATAAAAATTAGTGATAAAATGAAAGCTAGGGTAAGCTTCTAAATCATGTTCATCAAAAACGAAAAAACGACTAAAAAGATTGGTGTACTCCTTTACTTCAGGAAAACGATCCATTCCATCCCATTGATACGCTGCAGAAACATCAGAAATAGCCACAATACTCTTAACGAACTCTAAGGAATATTGATCAGGTCTTATAAAAAGTGCATAATCAAAATGTTTATGGTCAGAAGCAATGCTTTGTTCGTATTTTTTTTGCCATTCTTCATTACGTACTTTTCTGATTTCAGTTTTATACGTCCTGTCTTTATGTATGATTTTTTTATAATTGTGAATAATTATATCTTTTGGAGGGATGCTCCATCTGTAAATATAAGTGTGAAGAATAACTTCAAATCCGAACTTTTCGAGATTTTGTTTGATTCTTTTATTAATTTCAAAATCTGATGGTGCTGCAAGAAAAAGTTTTTTATTGGCTCCAAAATTCATGTTCATTGTATTTTTCTTTTTTTACTGAATAGGTCTGCTAAATTTAAAATAGAAAATCTAAAAGGATATTTCTCCTTCATTTTTTGTCGATGATAATCAAATAATTCTCTGCAGCGTTTAATGATGTCTTTAGATAAGCTTGTATTCTCATTATCATTTTCTATACTTAGCTCTTTATGTTTGGAATAACTTTGGCTCAATCTTTTTAAGAATTTTTTATATTGAGAAAAGGTTTTGTCTTCAGAAAAAAGATTAAAATGATGCGCAAGTCTGTTTTTTGTTGATTCGTTGTTCTCGTAAATAACTCCGCCAACTTGCTGGTTTTCATGAATTCTATATCTGAAAAGCTTTTCAGGTATCATCGTGAAACTTTTATCATGTGCGGTAATTAGAGCGATCCATTCATCGTGATGAAATCCCTTTTTAATAGGAATTGGTAAAATCTTTTCTCGAATAACTGACCTGAAAGCCATTCCTGCCCCTGTTGCAATATTTTCTATAAAAGCAAGAATATTAAAATAATCGATTTTTATATCTGCATTTTTAAGCAGAGTTGGAACTTCCCAAATTGTCATTTTATCTAAAGTTTCTCCTTTTTCATTGATAGCATTACCATTACTGCAAATTGCATTTATTGAAGGATTATCATTAAAATAATTCAATAAAACTTTTACTTTGTCTCGTTCCCAAATATCATCCTGATCAGAAAGGAAAATAATTTCACCTTTACAAAGAGAAATTGCTTTCTCAAAGTTTTTTACACTTCGAAGATTTTTTTCGTTGATGTAAATTTGAAATATGTCAGGGAATTTGTTTTGATAATCAGAGAGGATATTTTGAGTTTTATCCGTTGAACCATCGTCGCAAACTATAATCTCATCAACTTTTAAAGATTGGTTTAAAATAGAGTCAATTTGCTCGTGGATAAATTTTTCACCATTATAAGTACAAAGTGCAACTGAAATTTTTGTCATTTAGCTCAAATTAAAAACTGTATTCACCCAACTATCAAGTGTGTATTTGTAATAAATTTCGTCTGAAAGTTTTTGATATTCAGTATCGAAAAAAGACTTTTCAATATTACTGAAATCTTCATTCAAAATCAAAATATTATCAGGGTTATAAAAATCGTAATTCTTAATGTTTATATTATCTGTAATAAACTTTTTTTCCAATGCCATCGCTTCAAAAATACGGAAACTCAATCCTATTTGGTTGTCTCTTTGAAGGTCGAGTATTACCTTTGTGTTTTTATATAACTTAGGTAATGATTGTTGGGGGATATTTTTAGTTCTGAAAGTAATTATGTCAATGTTTTTTGTATCAACAATTTGTGTAATTTTGTTTTTCCAGCTTTTTTTTCCGGCAACAATTGTTCTGAATTTTATATTTAAATCGCTAATCTGATTAATCAAAAGATTTAGACGCAATAATCTTTGTGTATCATACGAAGTAATATAAAATAAATCTAATTTAGGATTTTGCTTCTCTGCAGGGCAATATTCAAGATAATTATAATTGGTGATTTTCTTAAACCCATATTTTTTTACATCTTCATCATCAAATGAAAAGACTGTGTCGAAGTAATGCAAAATATGTTCAGCTGGGTTTCTAGACATACTATCATACAAATAGGCAATATTTCTATCTGCATATTTTCGAATAACTTCATGTACTCTTTCCTCAATATTTTCTGGGTTAATAACCAAAATCTGATCTTGTCTTCCGATTTTTTCAAGAGATTCGATGATGAAATCTTGTCTTTTTTCGTGTTTTAGATTTTTACCGATGAAAACTTTGCTCATTGCGTTCGTTACTCTGGCTCCAAAATTTTTATGCGTAAAAGCTCCAATGTTGATATGATACGCTTCAACACCTTTTTCTTTGAGTTTATTTACGATATGTTCATCATAGTGCCAAAAATCAAAACTGATTAAACAAATTTTCATAAAGCAAAAGTAAAGATTTTTAAGTTTAAATTTTTATTTTTGGAGAAAAGCCACGGTTTTTAATGAAAAAGAAGATTCTCATCGACGTTGAACGACTAAAATACCCCAAATCTGGAATTGCAAATGTGTGCATTTCTCTGATAAAAGGTTTAGACGAAAAATTATGCCATTTTGACTATACGCTTTATGGCCCTAAAAAAAATATCCCCTTAATCAAAGCAGATTTTGACATTATTGATTGGAAATTCTGGCAGAAAAAACTCAAAATCAATACGTCGTATTTTTCATTAATTCATGTAACGCATCAACTTTCAGATTATTTTCATTCAAAAAAATCTAATCAAAAAAAGGTGGTTACGCTTCATGATCTGAACTTTCTTCATGATAATAGTTCTGAAAGGAAAATCGAAAAATCTAAGAAATTAGTTCAAAAAAATATAGGAAACGCAGATGCAATTGTCTGTATTTCAGACTTTGTAAAAGATGATTTTCTTAAGAACAAGCATTTATTTAACTTGAAAAGCGATGTTAAAGTTGAAGTGATTTATAACGGATTAGTTTTCCCTGAAAATGAAAAATTTAACTCGGATAAAAATTATGAATTCATCAACAGAAAATATATTCTGAATATCGGTGTTCTTTTTCCGAAGAAAAATCAAGAGGTTTTATTGAATTTAATTGTTGAAAATGACCGTGATTTAGTTTTGATAACTTCTTCAGCAAAGTCTGATTACAAAGAAAAATTTCTTCATAAAATTAAAGATTTAGGTCTAGAAAAACGAGTTCATATTTTAGAAAATGTAGAAAATAATGAAAAATATTTTCTTCTTCAACATTGTGAATCATATTGTCATCCGTCATTGGCAGAAGGTTTTGGAATTCCTCCGGTTGAAGCGATGTATTTTGGGAAGCCTGTTTTTTTGAGCAATTTAACGAGCCTTCCGGAAATTGGCGGAGATTTAGCTTTCTATTTTAAAGATTTTTTACCTGAAAATATGAGAAAAGTTTATAATGATGGAATTGAAAAATTTAATGCTGATAAAGAAAATTTTGTAAAAAAATTAAAAGAAAGAGCTTCAAAATTCAGTTATAAAAAGATGGCTGATTCCTATGAAAAACTTTATGAAGATTTATTGAATTAAAGCTTCGTTTTACCGAATTTGAGTTTCCATTTAAAAGCTTTCAAACTATCACCATATTTTATGTCGATTCTGTTTACTTCAAATTTATTTTTATATGGATAAAAATCTACATTATTTCCGATTCTCATTGCAGAAGTAATTCCGATTCTTTCGAGAAGTGTGAAAAACGCTTTTTTCTTCTGTTTTTCTTTCGGAAATTTCCCGTAAGGATAGGCAAGAACTTTTGTGAAGTTAATTTTATTTTGCTCTAAAATTTCAATGTTTTTAAGCAAATCTATTTCTGCTTCTTCGATTGATAATTGAGAAAAATTACGATGAGAATGACTGTGTAAAGCAATTTCAATTAAATCGGGATTCAAAGATTTTATTTCATCAAAATTCATGTAAACTTTCTCTCCGTTATTTTCGTTTTTCTGAATATATTCAGTTGGAATAAAAATAGTCGCTTTCAATTGATGTTTTTCCAATAAAGGAAGGAGATATTGTAAATTGTTGTAATATCCGTCATCAAAAGTTAGGATGATTTTATTTTCAGTAGATTTTTCCTTTTCTAAATCCTTGAAAAATATGGTTTTATAATTGTTTTTAATGAAATTTAATTGTTCATCAAGATTTTCAACAGTTACAATTAAATCATTTTTTGGAGCGATCGATTGTGGCAAAACTTGGTGATACATCAAAATTCTGACGCTGTCTTTCTTCGAAAAGCCAAAAATCATTTTTAGAAATTGAATCATGGCTTATTTGAATTTATGAATTTCGTGCAGTTTTTTATACTTAAGAAAAGTGTAAAACGCCGCAGTTGTCGCTGCATAATATCCAACCAAACCATCCAGAAAACCTAAACGTAAAAAATAAGACTTGAAAAACTGAAAAAGCGGTTTAAACAATATCTTAAATAAATTAGATTTTTTACCGTTCTTGTACATTTTTTCTGCCATCATCGAAGTATATTTGTTAGATTTTTCGATGTGATGATAAATATCTTTGTAGGTGTAATGGTTGATTTTGCCTTTTAATTTTCCTTTGGACTCGGTTGTAATAAATTCTTCATGAACGATGTCTTCAGAATATTTTCCGTGACCTTTTCTGAAAAGTCGTTCTCTTTTGATGTTTCCCCAGCCTCCGTATTTTAAAGTTTCGCCTAAGAAAATATTATTAAATTCAACATCATAAACATTAAATTCAGGCTTTGCCTCTGTGATTAATTTTCGAATTGAGTTTTTGAGTTCTTCATCAGGAATCTCATCTGAATCTAAAAAAAGAATCCATTCTGACTGACATTTTTCGATTGCAAAGTTTTTCTGTTTTCCAAAACCTAAAAATTTTTGCTGAATGAATTTTACTTTCGGAAATTTAGAACAAATTTCTCCTGTACAGTCTTTAGAAAAGCTGTCTACAATGATAATTTCATCGGCTAAATCGTGAACGGCGTTCAGATTTTTTTCGATTATTCTTTCTTCGTTATAAGTGATGATTGCTACAGAAAGCTTCATAAAAACGTGACTTACTGATGCAAAAATACAGTTTATTTTCAGAATTTTAAAGCGGCTGTAAAATAATCGTTATGCATATTCTTCTTTCAGAAATTCGTAAGTTTTAAATGAGCTCAATGCGCTTAAATAGGAGAGTATAAACCCTTTTCTTCCATCTAAAACACCTAGTTTCAAAAAATACATTTTAAAGAAGTTGAATGCACTTTTAGAAAGTTGTTTCATCTTCTTGTACTGAATTCTTTTCTCGTAAAGATCCCGAGCTTTTAAGTGGGAATAATGAAGTACTTTTTTGTGGTAGGCTTCGTAAGAATCGAAGGAAAAATGAAGCAGATAATTTTGCAAAGTTCCAGGATTATCTACGTTGCTTAGACCCTCATGTACTCTTTTATTTTCATCATAATGAGCAACTTCTTTTTTGAAAAGACGAATGTTTTTGTCATTCTGAGTTCCTGAGTAATTTACTTTCTCTCCCATAAAAAAGAATTTTCTCTTGAAGAAATAAGCTGTTTGAGTAACTGGTTTTTTAATTTCTTTTAAAATCTCAGTTTTTAATTCTGATGTAATTCTTTCATCAGCGTCTAAAAACAGAATCCAATCATTTTTTGCATAAGAAATGCACATATTTCGTTGTTTGGTAAAATCTTCAAATTTATTTTGATATAATTTTACTCGTGGGAATTTAGATTTAATAATTTCAATGGTTTTATCGGTGCTGAAAGAATCCAGGACGATGATTTCGTCTGCAAACTCAACTGATTTTAATGCCTCTTCAATATTTTTCTCTTCATTAAATACAATCAGCAATGCGCTTATTTTCGGATCTTTCATAGTCATTTTCATTATTAAAATAATTAGATGAAAGAAATCTCAAAAAGTTAAGCAATCGTTTGTTTAATTTCTTAAATAAAAAATAACACTCTGATTTAGAGTGTTATTAATTTTAAATATGATGAAAAATCTATTTTTTATATTCTAAAATGGTCTTCTCAATTATTTTTACACAATCTAATAATTGTTCTTCTGTAATGACCAAAGGTGGTGCTAATCTGATGATATTTCCATGAGTTGGTTTTGCTAGTAATCCGTTTTCTTTTAATTGTAAACAAAGATTCCACGCAGTAGAACTTTCAGGTGTATCGTTGATTAAAATCGCATTCAATAAACCTTTACCACGAACTTTAGTAATTAAATCAGATTTTTCAATCACTTTTTCAATCTCACTTCTGAAAAGTTTTCCTAATTCTTCAGCTCTTTCAGAAAGTTTTTCTTCTTCCACAACATCCAAAGCTGCAATTGCAACAGCACAAGCAATCGGATTTCCACCAAAAGTAGAACCATGTTGTCCTGGTTTGATGACATTCATGATTTCGTCATTCGCCAAAACCGCAGAAACGGGATACATTCCTCCAGAAAGTGCTTTTCCTAAAATCAAAATATCCGGCTGTACGTTTTCATGATGACAAGCAATTAATTTTCCTGTTCTTGCAATTCCGGTTTGAACTTCGTCTGCAATGAAAAGAACATTATGTTTTTTACACAATTCTGAAGCGTTTTTAAGGAAATTTTCATCTGGAACGTAAACTCCAGCTTCACCTTGAATCGGTTCAACCAAAAATGCAGCAATATTTTGAGCGTCATTTTTAAGAACTTCTTCTAAAGCGGCAAGATCATTATATGGGATTTTTACAAATCCTGGAGTGAAAGGTCCGTAGTTTTTATTTGCATCAGGATCGTTTGAGAAAGAAACAATTGTTGTTGTTCTTCCGTGGAAGTTGTTTTCACAAACTACAATTTTAGCTGCATTTTCAGAGATTCCTTTTACTTCATAGCTCCATTTTCTTGCTAATTTCACTGCGGTTTCCACTGCTTCAGCTCCGGAATTCATAGGTAAAACTTTATCAAACCCGAATAGAGTTGTAATTTTTTTCTCGTATTCTCCTAAACTTGAGTTGTAAAATGCTCTTGAAGTTAGTGCTAATTTTTTAGCCTGATTTACTAAAGCATCAACAATTTTCGGGTGAGAATGACCTTGGTTCACCGCTGAATAAGCTGAGAGAAAGTCGTAATATTTTTTGCCTTCAACATCCCAAACAAAAACACCTTCACCTTTATCTAAAACCACTGGAAGCGGATGATAATTGTGAGCACCGTGTTTTTCTTCAAGTTCAATAAAATATTGAGAATTTTTTGTTTGTTCAACTGTTGACATATTCTTTTTGCTTTTTTACAAATTTAACTATTATAAATGAAACTGCTCAACAGTTGTGTAGTACTAAGGATGACTATGAATTAAGTTGGTTTTAATAGTGAACAATCATACCGGAAGTTAAATTTTAGTATCCGAAATGTAGATTTGTAGTTTTTATATCTATTTGAAACTCGAGATTATAATTTTAATATTTTTTTGTTTCTATTAGCTTTCCGTTTTCATCGTAGGTTTTCCAGACTCCTGATTTTTCTTCATTTTTATAATATTCCAAACTTTTCACTTTTCCATTTTCGTGATAATTTTTTACTTCTGCATTTTGTCCTTTATTTCTATAGTTTGAGATACTTTCAACTTTTCCGCTTTCATAATAAACAATCCATTCTCCTGTAGCGTCATTATTTTTGTATTTCCCTATTGAAGCTAGGTTCCCGTTTTCGTGGTAATATTTCCATTCGCCTGTTTTGTCACCATTTTCTAATGCTCCTATTTCTTCTAATTGTCCATTTTCATAATAATCTTTCCATTCTCCTTCTCCTTCACCTTTTATATAATTTGAAATGGAGCGTACTTGTCCATTTTTGTGGTAAGCTATAGATTCTCCATCCAACTCGCCGTTTACGTATGTTTCTTTCACATGTAGTTGAGAATTGTCTTTGTAATAACTAGTCCATTCTCCGGTTTTTACATCATTTTTATAATATCCTGCCTCCAGTAATTTTTCATCGTTGTCATAGCTTTTCCATTCACCATTTTTTTTGTCATTATCATAATGAGCTAATTCTAATAATTTGCCATATGCATTATAGGTTTTCCAGATTCCTATTTTTTGTCCGTTATCGTTAAAATTTCCGATTTTCTTTTGTGCATTAATTAAAAATGGTTGTATTATCAGAAGATAGAGTGTGATGAATTGTTTCATAATTTTGTTTAGTTTATATTTTAATAATTTTTTTAAATCAATAGCTTAAAACTATAAATCTCACAATTCAGAAAATTATGAGATTTAAAAGATATTTAATCAGTTAGTTTAATCTTTAAATTCGCCATAGCCTAAAAAACCAATTTTTTCGTCACTATCTGCATAGGTGACAAAAGAAGTTTTTTCTCCTTTTTTACTCCATTGTTTTCTTGTGAAATCTTTACCATCAATAACATTTGAATGCTCCGTTGCTGAATATCCTGCGTCTCTTATTTTCATTTCTATAAAAGTATTATTCATTGCTCCCGCATAAAGCATAATAACCCCATCCATTTCGCCTTTTGGAGTGTATAATACCTGTACTCGGTTAAATTCTGATTTGAAGCTGTGAGCATCGCCCTCTTCCTCACTTTTTTCAACTTCTGCAACAGTGTAACCTTTAGCTTGCATGAAAGTGTTGATATTCTTCTTGGTAGAGTTGTGGTAGATGTCCTGAACAGTCATCAGTTTTTCATTGTCAAATTTTGTCTGTCCAAAAAGGATGTTTGCAAACAGACAAAGAAATAGTAATTGTAAATTTTTCATGGTTTTTAGTATTAGTTAGATAAATTTATTATCCAAATATATTAGAGATATTGAAAAACTGCAATCACCCAAAAGGGGTATTTTTAGGCTTTTATTTTTGATTTTCAAATAAAAAAACCGTCTCAATGCTGAGACGGTTTAAAATTTATTTTTAAAATAATCTTAATGATTATCATATTTTCTATCCATTACAAAACTCTCCATGAATTTTGTGGTATAGTTTCCTGAAAGATAAGCTTCATCTTCCATCAACTGTCTGTGGAAAGGAATAGTGGTTTTCACACCTTCTACATAGAATTCTTCCAAAGCACGCTTCATTTTTGCAATTGCTTCTTCACGGGTTTGAGCCGTTGTGATCAATTTTGCAATCATTGAATCGTAGTTAGAAGGAATTGTATATCCAGAATAAACATGAGTATCAACTCTGATTCCGTGTCCTCCAGGAATGTTTAATCCAGTGATTTTTCCAGGTGACGGTCTGAAATCAGCATAAGGATCTTCCGCATTGATTCTACATTCAATTGAATGTAATTTCGGATAATGGTTTATTCCTGAAATTGGAGTTCCTGCTGCCAAAAGAATTTGCTCTCTGATTAAGTCATAATCAATAACCTGTTCAGTAATCGGGTGCTCAACCTGAATTCTCGTGTTCATTTCCATGAAATAGAAATTTCTGTGCTTATCAACTAAGAATTCAATCGTTCCTACACCTTCATAACCGATAAATTCAGCAGCTTTTACAGCAGCTTCACCCATTTTCTCACGAAGTTCGTCAGTCATGAACGGAGAAGGAGTTTCTTCAGTCAATTTTTGATTTCTTCTCTGAACCGAACAATCTCTTTCAGAAAGGTGACAAGCTTTACCAAATTGATCTCCTGCAACTTGAATTTCGATATGTCTAGGCTCTTCAATCAGTTTTTCCATATACATACCTCCGTTTCCGAACGCAGCAACAGCTTCCTGAATGGCAGATTCCCAATGTTCTTTAAGGTCTTCAGCTTTCCAAACGGCTCTCATTCCTTTTCCACCACCACCTGCAGTAGCTTTGATCATTACAGGATAACCCGTTTCTTCAGCAGTTTTTACAGCGTGTTCGTAAGATTCAATTAAACCTTCAGAACCAGGTACACAAGGTACGTTTGCTGCTTTCATTGTTGCTTTAGCATTGGCTTTATCTCCCATTCTCTCTATTTGCTCAGGACTTGCACCAATAAATTTGATACCGTTTTTCTGACAGATTCTTGAGAAATTAGCATTTTCAGATAAGAAACCGTAACCAGGGTGAATTGCATCTGCATTTGTAATTTCTGCAGCCGCAATAATATTAGGGATTTTTAGGTATGAGTCTTTACTCATCGCAGGACCAATACAAACAGCCTCGTCAGCAAATCTTACATGAAGACTGTCTTTATCTGCAGTAGAATATACTGCAACCGTTTTGATTCCCATTTCTTTGCAAGTACGTAAAATACGCATTGCAATTTCGCCACGATTGGCAATTAATATTTTTTTGAACATCTTTTTCAATTTGAAAATTAGATAATTTGAAAATTAGATAATGTTATTTTAATGTAGAATTTAATCTAACATCTAATGTCTAACATCTAACTTCTACTTAAGATGGGTCTACTAAGAATAATGGCTGATCGTATTCAACTGGAGTAGCGTCATCAACTAAAATCTTAACGATTTTACCACTAACTTCAGAATCAATTTGGTTGAATAATTTCATTGCTTCAATTACACAAACCACTTTTCCAACAGAAACCTCGTCACCTACATTTACAAAAACGTCTTTATCTGGAGATGGTTTTCTGTAGAAAGTTCCAATCATTGGAGATTTAATCGTTACATATTTACTGTCATCAGAAGCTGATTCTACTTTTTCAGTAGCTACAGGAGAAGCAACTTGAGCTTGAGCCAGAGCAGCTTGTTGTGGAGCTTGCTGATACATTGCCGGTTGAGCAACATAGCTTACTTCATTACCTCCAAGTGGGGTTTTAATAGTAATTTCGAAATCTTTTGTTTTGTATTTTACTTCAGAAACTTCAGCTTTAGATACAAACTTAATAAGATTTTGTATGTCTTTAATGTCCATAAATTTGATATTTGATTTTGAGCCAAAGATACCAAAAAAACATAAAAAACAACAAAAAACCGCCAAATTTTATAAAAATCGGGCGGTTTCTGTATTAAAACGAGTGTTTTTCGAGGAAAAGCGACTCTTAGTTTTCGTCAGTAGTTGCTACTTCTTTTTCCAATACTACTTTACCTCTGTAATAAAGTTTTCCTTCATGCCAGTGAGCTCTGTGGTAAAGGTGCATTTCACCTGTTGTAGCATCTTTTGCTAATTGAGGAACTACAGCTTTGTAGTGAGTTCTTCTCTTATCTCTTCTTGTAGACGACTGTCTTCTCTTTGGATGTGCCATTTTGTAATAACTTTTTTAATTGATGATCGATGAGATTCCTCATCCCATCATTAAACTATTTAATTTTTATTCTTTAAATTTTTTAGTGCGTCCCATCTAGGATCGCCTTGCTGTTCTTGCTCTTCTTCTATTTCTTTTGGACTGAATTTTTCAAGAATTTCCAAATCTTCATCACTTATATTAGGTGATATTTTTTTCATTGGTATTGAAAGTGCCACGTTTTCGTAAATCAAATGAGATACATTAAAAGCATGGTCGTTGGTAGGAATGGTGATCACATCTTCTTCGCTGTCATCGTATTCTTCGCCAAACTTCACCAAAATACCGATTTGGTTTTCGATGGGATGGGTAAAATTTTCGTTTGTAATATCACAAACTAGTTCTACTGTACCATCAACTTTAATTTCAAACTCTAAAAAAGTAGTGTGTTTGTCAAGCAAAACATCTACTGTTATTTTAGGTTCTGTAAATTCCTGTTCAGTGTCAAATAATTGAAAGAACTCTTTATCTATCTCAAACCTGAACTCATGTTTGCCGGTTTTTAATCCGGAAAAGCTTACATCGTAGTTTCTTAACTTGTCCATAAAATGAGTGTGCAAAAATATGCAATTTTTTTAATATTACAAATAAAATCCGTAACAAATTAATTTTTAATCTGTTTGTAAATTTTACATTTCATTTTCTACAGGTAAATCTTCATCAATTCCATTGTCTGAAGGTATTCTTTTTGGCTGCAAACGGTTGCTCATCAAATCTTTATAATCATTTCTGTTATTAAAAATTTTTATTGCTGTAAAAATTGCTTCTACAAAACTCTGTTCGTCTGCAATGTTTTTTCCTGCAATGTCATAAGCAACACCGTGATCAGGAGATGTTCTGATAAAAGGAAGTGCAGCGGTATAATTAACCCCTTCTTCGTAAGCTAAAGTTTTAAATGGAGCTAATCCCTGATCGTGATACATCGCTAAAACGGCATCATAGTTTTTATATTTTCCAGGTTGAAAATAGCTGTCTGCCGGAAAGGGTCCGAAAGTAAGAAATCCGCTGTCTGAAAGTTCTTTTATTGCCGGAGAAATGATTTCAATCTCTTCATTTCCAATAACGCCTCCGTCACCGGAATGTGGGTTTAAGCCTAAAACAGCAATTTTCGGTCTTCTAACTGCAAAATCTTCAATTAAAGTTTGATTTAAAGCTCGAATCTGCTTCTTTATTTTTTCTTTAGAAATGTTTTCAGCTACTTGTGACAAAGGAATGTGATGCGTAGAAACGGCCACTTTTAAATCTTCTGTTACCAAAAACATCAACCCTTTTTTATTAAATTTTTCTTCAAAATAACCAGTGTGGCCTGCGTGTTTGAAACCCATTTTCACCATTTCATCTTTATTGATCGGTGCAGTTACCAAAACATCAATTTCTCCTTTTATTAAAGCTTCGGTTGCTGCTTCAAGAGAATCGATTGCCATTTTTGTGGATTCTTCAGTTGGTTTTCCCAATTCTACAGTAGAATTTTCTTTCACAAGGTTTACCATGTTCAGTTTCCCGTTTTGTGCTTGTGAGGCTTCTGTAATGTAGTTGAAGTTTAAATTTAATTTAAAAATATTTTTCTGATAAGTGAAAAGTTTACCCGAACCAAAAATAACAGGAGTAAAAAAATCTGTAATTGTTTTGTCTTTCAGAGATTTCATGATGATTTCCGGGCCGATGCCGTTGAAGTCGCCAATTGAAATTCCTACTCGTACTTTATGGTTTTTTGGGCTCATTTTGATTATCTTTGAAGATTATAATTTTACAAATTTAGCAAAAAATAATATGTTCACAGGAATTATTGAAGCAGTAGGAGTTATTGAAAAAATACAGGAGAACGGAACGAATATAGACTTTACACTAAGTTGCTCTTTTACGAGCGAATTGAAAATAGACCAAAGTCTTGCCCATAATGGCTGTTGTTTAACAGTTGTTGAGATTAAAGACAATCAATACGTCGTTACTGCAATTAATGAAACTTTAGAAAAAACAAATCTAGGAAACTGGAAAGAGGGGAGTGTTGTAAATCTTGAACGTTGTATGATGATGAACGGAAGGCTTGATGGACACATTGTACAAGGTCACGTAGATAAAACCGGAGAAATTGTAAGCATCGAAAATAAAGATGGCAGTTATTTTGTTACTGTAAAATATAATTCAGAAGGTAATTTTGTTACAGTTCCTCAAGGTTCAATCACAGTAAATGGAATTAGTTTAACGGTAGCTAAGAGTGAAGATTTTCAGTTCTCTGTAGCAATCATCCCTTATACATGGGAATTTACCAATATGAATACTCTTCAGGTAGGCAATAAAGTCAACTTGGAGTTTGATATTATAGGTAAATATATTTCAAAATTAGTTAATAGGCAGAATGGCATTTAATAAATATAAAGGATATAGTTTGAGAAACCGAGTATTTTTCGGTTTCTTATTAATATGTCTTTTAAGTGTTGTAGCTTCTTCGCTTGTGCCTTATTTTGTTTTACGAAATAATGCGCTTCAACAGAGTAAGATTGATATGCAGAATAAAACGAATGCGGTTATGGCATATTTCGATTATGCTTTGAGCCGCTCTTCTGTTCAAACGAGTGATCTTAAAAAAATTTTGAGCAGTAAAATTTTTGAAATTGCCGATATCAATCAACACGATATTATTATTTATGATTTAAAAGGTAATTATTTACTTTCTAATAAAGAACAAAATCAGGTTGATCGAAAGAAAATTCCGATTAAAATTGTTAACAGCATTCTTTCCAAGGAAACGAGATATGATATTCGTGGTTATGATGAAGATAAAGATGCGGTTTACACTTCATCCTATTTAGTCCTTAAAAATAATAACTGGGAACCAATCGGAATTATCTATATACCTCTCTATCACAACGAATCTGCTTATATGGATGTGTTACATAAATATGTGATTTACATTCTTCTAGTGGATCTTTTAATTATTATTTTCAGTATTTGGTTAAGCTGGGTTACTTCTAATAATTTAGCTAAAAATATCACTAAATTTTCTGATATGATTACGCGAATCACTCTTTTTGAGAATGAAATGCGCCCAATCAAATATTATAAAAATGATGAATTAAATGCTTTGGCAAGAGCTTATAATCGAATGATTCTTCAGATTCAGGATCAGAAAGAAAGACTTCGTTTTAAAGCATCTGAAGAAGCTTGGCGTGAAATGGCAAAACAGGTCGCTCATGAAGTGAAGAACCCTTTAACTCCAATGAAACTGACGATTCAAAATTTTGAGAGAAAATTTGATCCAAATGATCCGAATGTTACTGAACGAGTGAAGCAAATGAGCAAAACGATGGTAGATCAGATCGATGTAATTGCAACGGTTGCTTCTGCATTTTCTGAGTTTGCAAAACTTCCCGAAAAAAACAACGAAGTAATTAATTTAAATACTGAAGTTGATGATATTCTAAGAGTTTTCAATGATGATCAGATATTTGTTCATGCCAATAAGAGCAATATTATGATTACGATGGATCGTGTTTTTCTTTCACGAATCATTACCAATTTGGTTACCAATGCGAAGCAGGCACAAAGTGACGATAGAGATCTTTTGGTAAATGTCGATATTGAACAGCATCAAAGGAGGGTCATTATTTCTGTTCAAGATAATGGAATCGGAATTCCGGAAGATATGTACGAAAGAATTTTTGAACCTAATTTTACTTCCAAAAACAGTGGGATGGGACTTGGTTTATCAATGGTTCGAAAAATGGTAGAAGATTACAAAGGTGAAATTTCTGTGAAATCCGAAGTCGGAAAAGGTTCTACTTTTACGATCACTTTACCTACAAATTTATAGTGAAATCTTTTAAGTTTAAACAATTTGAAGTTCAACAGTCAAAAAACGTCTTCCGTGTGGGAACAGACGGTGTTTTGTTGGGTGCTTTAGCAAATGTCGGTGATGCTTCAAAAGTTTTGGAAGTAGGAACGGGAACGGGTTTAATTTCTTTAATGCTAGCACAAAGAAATTCTTCTACACAATTCTTAGGAATTGATATTAATGAGGAAGCGGTGAATCTTACTCAGGTTAATTTTGAAAATTCTCCTTATAATTCAAGGTTGAAAAATATTCATCAGGATTTTAAAAGTTTTGAAACCAAAGAGAAATTTGATTTAATTGTTTCAAATCCGCCATATTTTGAAGAATCAGATTCTGAAAAAGATAAATTGGCGCGGCAAACGGTCGAATTGAATTTCCAACAATTAATTTCAAAATCTTCAAAATTGCTTTCTGAAAATGGGATTTTATCAGTAATTATTCCTTTTGAAATTGGTGATAATTTTGTTGAATTGGCTCGTGAAAATCACTTATTTTTAATCCGAAAAATCAATATTAAAGGAATAGAAAATTCAAAAATAAAAAGATTGGTTCTGGAATTTTCATTAACCGAAAAAGACTTGAAAGAATCTGAATTTACTATAGAAAAAAGTCCGAGAAAATACTCGGACCAATATCTTGAACTCACCAAAGAGTTTCATGTATTTAAAGAAGTTGGAGATTAGATTTTACAAATTAGTGTTTTCTAAATCTCTTAATTTCTAAATCTTTCAATCAAATTTATTCGAATAATTCTGCTGTATCTAAAACAGATACTTTCCCATCCTCACATCTGATTGCTTCTCCCGGAAAATTTTGAATCATGTGATAATCATGAGTTGCCATTACAACTGCTGCGTGATTATCTTCGGCAACTTTTTTAAGAAGAGTCATAATTTCGTTAGAAGTTTCTGGGTCAAGATTTCCTGTAGGTTCATCCGCTAAAATTAAATCTGGATGATTTAACAGAGCTCTTGCAATCGCAATACGTTGCTGTTCTCCACCAGAAAGTTCGTGTGGCATCTTATGCTTTTTGCCTTTCATATTTACACTTGAAAGAACTTCGTTGATACGGTCGTCCATTTTTTGTTTGTCACTCCATCCTGTAGCTTCCAAAACAAATTTTAGATTTTTTTCAACTGTTCTGTCAGACAATAATTGGAAATCCTGAAAAACAATTCCCAGTTTTCTTCTCAAATTTGGAATGTCTGAAGCTTTTAATTTAGCCAAATCAAAACCAACAACTTTTGCCTGTCCTGCAACCAACGGAATGTGCCCGTAAAGAGTTTTCAGCAATGAGCTTTTTCCCGAACCTGTTTTCCCGATAAGATAACAGAATCTTCCTTTTTTGATATTAAGGTTGACGTCAGAAAGTACCGTGAAGTTTTTTTGGGCAATCTTTGCATTTTGCAGACTTACGATGCTGTCTCCCGTGATATTTGTATGTGGCATAATTTGATTTTTATGAGGCTTTTCAGAAAGCAATTTTTCAGATTTTAAAAATAAAAAAAGATATTCTATAAACCTAAAAAATTAGTATATTTTAACAACAAAAAATGCCTGAAAAAGTACTTTTCAAGCATAATCTGTATATTGTAACTAAAGAATTATCTTTTAGCTCTTGCAGAACTGATAGATAGACTCTTTCTACCTTTAGCTCTTCTCGCTGCCAAAACTCTTCTTCCGTTTGGCGTAGACATTCTTTCTCTGAAACCGTGCTTGTTTCTTTTCTTTCTTTCTGATGGTTGGAATGTTCTTTTACTCATTACTATATGTTTAAGTCGTAATTATCTATTAATTTTCAGGTTGCAAAGATATAGATTTTTTTATTAGATGCAAATATTATACATCTTTTTTTAATTTATTCGACAATGCCTTTTAATGTTAAAGGATAAATCGTATCAAATTTTGAAATAGTTTTATTTGTTACTAAAAATATTTGCTTTACAGTTAATCCTTGGTCTTTATATTTATTAGGATTATAGTTGGTTTCAACTGTAATAGTATCATTACGAAGATAGAATCCTTTTTTTACATTGCTTATTGTACAATCACATCCATCAAGTACATCATATACTTTTAATGAATCGTGCATTTTGTTAACATATTTGAAAGTATAGTTTTTTGTCGAAGTATTTTTTTTCTTTAATATTCCAAAATCTACGGTAGTACCATCTTCTTTGTCTTTTATAATTAACGTGGTGGTTGTTTCGTGAGTTGCAAACCCAATAATTATAAGAACCAATATCCCTATGATTATATATAAATATTTTTTACTCATTCTTTGTTTTTTTTATGTAAACCTCTAACCCCATCATCATATTTACAAAACTGCTTTTACGTGGATTTTGACCAGCTTTTGATCCCCAATCTCCATATAACCTTTCATAAGTAAGCTCTTCTTCTGATGATGTAGTATATCTAATAGAGGGACCTAATTTTTTATCATTAAATTCATTTGGAAGCCATTTCATGCTTACAAAAATACCGTTTAGAGGAAAAGGAATTTTTAGTTTTTCTACATTTACAATTGCTTGTTTTCTGCTTTTATCCGAAGGTGTATAGATTATTTTACTTTTGTTAAGTTTCATTTTGGGCTTACCTGTAAGAGAGTCTATAGTATAAAAATTTATCTCGACATTAGTATTTCTTACATCAGTATCGGTTTTATGTAAATATAAAGTCACATTACTTACAAAGCCTTTTTTTTCTAAATCATTTTTAAATTTTAGCCCCATTTCCCAGTTGGGGTATGGTATGAATCTTATATTTGATTGCTTTTTAAGCGCAAAATTATAGTTTACTTTCTTGTATTCTTTTTCGTTAAAGACTACAGTTTCAATGTCGTATACTCTCTCCAAAGTTATTTTATGGTTGCTTTCTTTAAAGTCTTTCATAAGAATATCTTTTCTTAGATGACCGGATTTGTTAAATGATATAGTATCTAGTTCTTTAGCTTTAGGAATTGAAAAATAACCATTATTATTAGTATAGGTTATTGTTTTATTATTTAGGCTAATGACTACATCCTTTATTCCTATTAAGTTTTCATTAGAAACGAATCCCTGAACATCTTGACAAAAATAACTTCCAAAAATAAAAAAGAGAATAAGTTTTAATAGTTTTTTCATTGAATATTTTAAGTTGCTAATTAGAGATTTTATATAAATACTTGGTATTGTAATATAATAACAATACCAAGTATTATTTTTTACTCTACTGAAGCTGAGATGTCTGTTGATGGTTTGTCACAACCAGCAACTTCAACCGTATTCCATTGGAAAAGCCCAAAGAAAGCACGATGATGTTCTACTCGCATATAACATTTTGTTGAAGCGTCCCAATATAAACAGCTTGTTCCGTTTGGTCCTACATATCCATCTTTTGAACATGCGTTGACGTTATTAATTAACGCAGATCCTCCTAAAGTTAACAATATTGTCGCTGTAAAAATCATTTTTTTCATTTTTTAAAATTTAATGTTTTAATCCCTACTTATTCAATTTTTATTTCACTTTGAAATTTTTAATCTTTCCTTTCCGAGGGAGGCTTCAGGTTTTCCTACCTTTTTGAAATATTATTAACTCTTTTATTTTTTTACATCGTTCTTTGCTATCCTTTTAAAACGCAACGTGAAAAATAATAAAGGCGAATAGTATTTACAAATGTTTTGAATTTTTCAATCGACGTTGAAAAATAATAATTGCTAGATTTGAGTTTTTGTTTTATAACTTAAATATTGTTATAAAAAAAGAATTTTGGTATTTTGTAACTGAGGATATTTTCATCATTAGTATTGTTTAGTTATTGTGTTTTTATTGATTAGTAACAAATGTAATAATTAATTTTAAAAAAGCAAAAAAATGTTTAAGAACTTGTAAATGTTATCTAGATTAAAAACCTTTATCTTTGGAAACTCAAATTTAAAGAAAATGTTTACACCTGCAGAACTTTTAGAAATCAATACATTGCTTGTTCCGGAAAATAAAATTGTAATTCTTACCCATTATAACCCGGATGGAGACGCTATTGGATCTAGTTTAGGTCTGAAACATTATCTGAAAGCTAAAGGTCTGGAAGCTGAAGTTGTCGTTCCCAATGATTTTCCGAAGTTTCTGAAATGGATGCCTGAAGCAAAGAAAAATATCATTGGTGAATACAAAAGAAAGGTAGCTTTTGATAGTATTAATGAAGCAGATGTAATTTTCTGTCTTGATTTTAATTCTCCTGCAAGAATCGGACTTTTAGGTGATTGGTTGATGAGAGCGAAAGCCAAGAAAATTCTTATTGATCACCATCAACAACCTGAAGATTTTGATTTTGTGTATTCTGACACAATTATTCCGGCAACTTGTCAGATGGTTTATCATTTTATTGAGGCAATGAATGATGAAGATTTGGTTAATAAAGATATTGCAGAATGTCTTTATACAGGAATTATGACCGATACAGGAGGTTTCCGTTTCCGCTCTACAAGTGCGACGACGCATAGAATTGTTGCTAATTTAATTGAAAAAGGCGCAGATCCTTCTGTGATTACTTCAAATACTTGGGATACGAATACTGTTTCACGTATGCATTTACTGGCTTTAATTTTAGGTAGAATTGAGGTTGTGAATGACGGAAAAGTTGCTGTTTTATATTTAACGAGAAAAGAACTTCAGGAATATGGTTTCCAGAAAGGAGATACAGAAGGTTTTGTAAATTACGGACTGAGTATTGTTGGGGTAAGAATAGCAGCGTTTTTCATGGAAGATTTGTATGAGGATTTCATTAAAATTTCTTTCAGAAGTAAAGATGATGTGGATGTGAATCAGTTTTCAAGAAAATATTTCAGTGGAGGAGGTCATATCAACGCAGCTGGAGGAAAATCAATGGAATCTTTACCAGATACAATCGAAACTTTTAAAAGCAGAATTGCAGAAGAAAATTTGTAATTAAATTTTTCTGTAACCTCTTTCTTCAAGGTTATTACAAGTATATTCATAAACTTCCTGAAACATTACATCAAGAAATTTCTTGTTGAATAAACTGAATTTTGTCATTTTCGGAGGATCTAAAAAAATATCACAATGAGTTGCCTTAGAATAAACAGATTTGGCAATCGCTAAGTGCAAGATACGGTCAAACTCTTTCATTAAACTCATGTTTTCCAATCCGTCATAGCTGATAGAATTGACGTGTGAAGCAATTAGAAAATCACATTTATCAATGATGGGCTCAATCGGAAGATTATCTAAAACTCCGCCGTCAACATAAATTTTTTCACCAATTTTTACGGGTGGTAGAACAAAAGGTACACTCGAAGATGCTAAAAGTGGTCCGAAAAGTTCACCTTCAGAGAAAAAATCTACAATACCATGAGTCATTTCTGTAGCTGTAACGTAAACCGGAATCTTTAAAATTTTAAAATCATCTTCAGGAAAATGATCATTAAAAAGTTTTAGAATAAATTTTGAACTGAAAATTCCGTTTTTAGAAAGCTTGAGATATGAACGTGAAAAAAAAGTGGTCTCATGGACAATTTTCATCATTTCATCAGGAGTTTTTCCGAAAGAATAAAACGCTCCAACGATTGATCCTGCGCTTGTTCCGGAGATAATGTCGGGTTTCAAATCGTATTCTTCTAAAGCTTTTAGAACGGCAATGTGGGCAATTCCGCGCATTCCGCCGCCGGAAAGTGTAAGTCCTATAATCGGTTTCTTTTTTTTGAAAGAGAATAAACCCATTGAAAAATTTAAGCCTTACTAAGATACAAGATTTATTTTAAAACCTTGTTAATTCTGTTTTGTGTTGATTTTAAATCTGAGCTTAGGCGTTACAGTAAAAGTTTTTTAGGCAAATGATGAAGAAGTTCGGTGTTAATAATTTCGGCACAAATTGCAGGTTTTTCCCAATGCCCGTTATGCCCGCAATCAAGAACATAAGATTTGATATTGGTACGATCGGGAAGATTATTGATTGTTTTATCAGTTTTTACGGCATTGTCGTGCTTTCCTGCTAAAACTAAAATTCGACACTCTAAATTTTCTAAAATATGTTTTTTATCGGTTCTTTCCACCATACCTTTTACACAGGCTAAAGCTCCAAGATTGTTGGTAGAAAGTGCAACTTCTAATGCAGTTTCTATTTTTCCTTCCAAAACATCTCTTTCATTAGGATTAAATAAATTAGGAATTCCGGCTTTCGCGTAATGTGCAAAAGCATCTTTTATAATTCTGTAGCTCTTAATGCGCTGCTCTTTTTTCTCGGTATCATCCGAAAAATAAGTGGAGAAAAATAAAGTCAGACTTTTTAAATATTCAGGAAATTTTTCAGCAAACGCTAACGAAACATAACCACCCATTGAATGACCGAGCAAATGAATTTTATCTAAATTTTGATGGTCTAAAACTTTTTTAACTTCTTCAGCCATCATTTCCATAGTGTGAACTTCCGCTAGAATATCTGATTTTCCATGTCCTGGAAGATCTATTTTTAGAAGAGTAAAATCTTTGGATAGTTTTTTTTCAAGGTCGCTCCATATCGAAATATTTTCCATAAAACCATGAAGCAGAACCAATGTCTCTTTTCCTTCGCCTTTTTTTTCAAAATTGAGCATAATCTTAAAATTTTAATATTGAATGTCGATATAATCTACAAATCCTGAACCATTTACCATATCCTGAAGTCGGTAGGTTTTTCCACCGTCTTTAGATGCAAATGTTTTAGTGCCTTTTCTTGTGTACGGTTTTCCGTTTTCAGGTATTTTTTGAGTTATTTCGCCTGTGAAATTCATGTATTTAGCAGAAACGACCTGTACAAAACCTTTTATATTTAGAGAATTATTTCCAGATTTAATGTTTCCTGAAACATTATAATTATCTCTTTCGCCTTCAATTTTTTTGAAATCTATGTTTCCTGTAATTTTATTAAAGTTTGAAGTTTCGTAGGTAAATTTATGACTTCCGTTAAAATCTTTGAAACGGTTTTCACTGTTCTTAGCTTTAATACTGTCGTTGATTTTTGTTCTTGCAGCATTGATAGAATCTACAATTTTTGTGCTGTCTGATTTATTCTCAACAGTTGTTGTTTCTTTTTTTGAACACGATAAAGTAAGAATGCCGATACCTGCTAAAACTAAAATTTTTTTCATCCTGGTTTGAAATTTATGCTCAAATTTATATAAAAAAAGAGCATTATAAAAATGCTCTAAGGTTTTATTTTATTACGTTTTCGTAAACTTTCTTTTCCCAGGGTTTGATGTCGCTTATTCCGTATCGTTCTTTTTTAGAGATTGAAATATTATCCATCATATCTACGAAATTTTTGTAATTCGCATCATCAGTTGGTTTTACAATAATGGTGAAAATTTCTTTTTTCGGAGCTTTTTCATAGGCTTCAGAAATAATTTTTGAAACATTTAAGCCATTATAATCTGTTTCTTTTAAACCTGTTTCCTTCAAATCCTTTTCATTACTTTGATGATAGAAAATTCTGTTGTTTTCACCAATGATGAACGTGATTTGATTACGTTGGTCAATATCATAGTTTGTGGGAATAGGATTTGGATCTTTTGCGGGCAATCCTAAATCCATCACATTGGGTTTTGAGAAACTTGATGTGAACATAAAAAACATCAGTAATAAAAAATTTAAATCGACCATCGGAGTCATGTCGATTTTGACGTTTTTCTTTTTTTGCTTGCCTCCGGATTTTTCTTGGGTAATAACTTCAGCCATAATTCAGTTTTTTAAATGTTGAACAAATTTTTAGAATCAATGAAATTTTATTTCACTTTAAATTGATTCGATGCAAAGTTTATACCTAAATTTTCATTTTAGTGTTAAATTGTTAGAATTGTTGTTTGTCTTGTTAATTGATTTGTGTTTTAATTAAAAAAGCCTTATCAAAATGAATTGATAAGGCTAGAATTTATAATTGAACTGTCTTATTTATTATTCTTAAAATAATTAACACCACATTCCAAGAATTTTTTAAATTTCTCTTTTTCCATATAACCGGAAACAGGTGTATTAATTACTTTTCCATCGGGAGTTAAAAGAACATAATGCGGTTGCGAATTATTATTAAAATTAGCCGTCTGGAATAAGCTCCATCTATCTCCAATTGTTTTTACTTTTTTTACTTGTCCGTCTCCCAAATCAATTTTTGTTTTTTGATCTTCTGGAAGCTCTTCTTTGTCGTCAACGTAAAGAGAAGCAAGAACAACATCGTTCTGCAGGATTGGTAAAATATCTGGCTCACTCCAAACAAATTCTTCCATTTTACGACAGTTTTCACAACCATAACCAGTGAAGTCAATCAAAATTGGTTTGTTTTCCTTTTTTGCTAATTCGATAGATTTAAAGAAATCATGTTCAGGATGCATTCCCAAAATTCCATCTTTTTCGTCATGGAAATAACTTACATTTAATGGAGGTAAAATCCCACTCAATAATTGCAGTTTCGGGCGTTCAGCAGGAATTAATCCCTGAATTAAATAGACTACAAAACCAATCCCCAAAACTCCGATGATCTTTCTTGTAACAGAAATTTTTGGTTTCTTATCATCATGAGGGAATCTTATCAATCCGAATAAATAAATAACCAATCCAATGGCAACTACAATCCAGATTGCGATGAACAATTCTCTTTTAATTAAGAATGTTTTAGAAACTAAATCTGCTTTTGATAAGAATTTTAAAGCTAAAGCCAATTCCACAAAACCTAAAACCACTTTCACAGTATTCATCCAACCTCCAGATTTTGGAAGACTCTGTAAAGCTTGCGGAAATAATGCTAATAATCCGAAAACAATCGCCCAAGCCAATCCGAAACCACCCAAAGCAAATGTCAACAACATCGGAACGTTTGCCGAACCAGTAATCGCACTTCCTAGTAAACTTCCCAAAATTGGACCTGTACAAGAGAAAGAAACAATTACTAAAGTTAAAGCCATAAAGAAAATACCAATCATTCCGCCTGCTTCTTCAGCTTTTGAAGATTTGTTAGCAATCGAACTTGGTAAAGTAATATCGTAATATCCAAAAAAGCTTCCTGCGAAGAAAATAAAGATGATGAAGAAAACGATATTCAGCCAAACGTTGGTAGAAATTTCGTTGAAAATATTTCCGGCAATTCCATCGATTAAATGGAAAGGAAGACTTAATAAAACAAAAATCAAAAGAATGAAAAACCCATAAATCAAAGCGTCTCTTTTTCCTTTTGCAGGATTTTTATTTCCTTTTGTAAAGAAAGAAACCGTCAACGGAATCATCGGGAAAACGCATGGCGTCAACAAAGCGATTAAACCACCAATAAAACCTAATAAAAGATAAGTCCAGTAATTTTCAGCGATTTTTGATGAACCGGTTCCGCAATCTGTTAAAGGATTTGCGATGTCGATTGATGCAATTTTTAATTGCTTAGGATCGAGTTTGGGTGTATCAACAACGGTAATTTTTCCAGTTGAAGGATTTTCTACAAGTGTTTCAGTAGTTTTTACAGAATCTTTCGCAGATTCTGCCTTTCCATCTACAACTTCTTCTGTTACTCCGGTTGGTGTAATTTTTTTATTGAATTCTAAAGTATTCGGAGCAAGACAAACTCTGTCATCACAAGTCTGATATGTAATTTCAGCAACTAAATCTCCAGCTTTTGTTGGATCTTTTAGTTTGAATTTTTGTTTGAAACCAGCAGAATTGGAATAATAAATAATCGTCCCGCCGAAAGCTTCAGAAAATTCCTCATGCTTTTTTCCTATTTCCTGAAACTTTCCAATTAATTCTATATTTTTTCCTGAAACAACATATTCTGTGGGAATTCCTGTATCTTCCGGAATATCTCTTGAATAAATATGCCATCCGCTTTCCAAAGTTGCATTCAGAACAGCTTCGTACTGATTGTTGCCAAGGTCATTGACTGCGAATTTGAATTTTACGGGATTTTTGATTTGTGCATTGATTCCTGTTGCCAAAAACAGAAGAATCAGTAAAAACCAGTTTTTAAATTTCATTTTACTTTTGATTAAAAATTGTGAGAACCTTTTGAGTTTTCTCATCTTTTGCGTATCGCCGATCTTGTCTGAACGGAATAATGCCCAAAACAGCGTCATTTCCATCTGTCAGAAGCCAGATTTTTTGCTTCGCTAAAATAGACAATTTTTCGTCCTTAAAAAACTTCGAAACTTTCTTTTTCCCCGAAAAACCGATAGGGTAGAATAGGTCTCCTTCTTTTTTTGCACGAAGTTTCAGCGGATGTGTAATTTTTTCGGCATCAAATTCCCAATTCAAATCTTTATTGATTTCGTCGATGATTTCAATATGATGAGAAAGATTGATGCTCGGTTTTTGATTCGATTCTGTGGTATTAGTTAAAAATATTTCTTCCTGAATTTCAGTGTTTGAATTTAATTTAATGAAAATCAATTCGTTTCTATTGATAATTAATTTAAATTCTTTTGAATGAAATGAACTTCCTGTTTCTGCGGTGAAGATTTTCTGAATTTCTTCGGGTTGATTGAATCCGTATTTTTTTAAAATTTCAAATTGAATAAAATCCGTTTCCTGATTCAGTTTTTCTTTATTTAAAATAATCTTTTCTTCAGATTTGATTGAAATATTTTTTTCAATTTCATTGATTTGTTGATTGACAAAATCTTTAGTTTGATTTAAAATTAAAATGCTTTTTCTGAAATTTTCTAAAAACTGTTCGTTGGTTTCTGAAAGTTTCGTAACAATTTCATTTCTGATTTTATTCCTTAAATAATCACTTTTTTTATTGGATAAATCTTCTCGGAAATCAATTTTATTTTCTTCAGCAAATCGGTAGATTTCTTCTTTTGAAAAATTTAGCAATGGTCGAAGAATATTGTTTTCATTTACTGGAATTCCACTTAAGCCATTAATTCCTGAAGCTTTTGAGAGATTGATAATAAATGTTTCTAGTTGGTCATTTAAATGATGAGCAGTAACTAGAAAATCTAAATTTTCTTTTAATTGAATCTCTCTGAAAAATCTGTAACGAAGTTCTCTTGCCCAAAGCTGAATAGAATTTTCAGGCTTTTCATCTTTCTTCGAAACTTCATATAAATGAAATTTAACATCATTTTTTTTGCAGAAATCTTCCACAATTTTCTGATCCGAATCTGAATCTTCTCCACGAAGTTTGTAATTGATATGCGCAACCTGAAATTTGCAACCTGAAATTCGTAACTCATTAAACAGAAACGCTAAAACCATAGAATCTGCGCCTCCGCTTACTGCCAAAAGATAGGTTTCATTGTCAGAATTTTTTACAAGATTTTGAAGCTGTTTTTCGAAAGCGAATGGTGAAAGCATCATGCTTAGAATTTCTTTTGGACAAAGATAGGCCTATTTATTAAAATGAATTTTGTTACCTTTGAAATCGTTTAAAAAGTTTATTTATGAAGATTTTTAAAATTTTGATGGCTTCGGCAGTGGTGTTGGGAATGACATCTTGCGTAAGTAAGAAGCAGTATGATGCCCTAAGTGGCAACTACAAACAGTGTATTGAAAATATTGGTGAAAGACAACGTGAAATTCAGGATCTGAAAGGTCAGAACTCTACGTTAACTGCGGAAAACAACCTATTAAAAAGTCAGCATGATGCTTTGAAATCATCTTTGGATGCATGTCTTTCAAATACAGGAAAAAGCTCTGCGAATATTGATAAATTGGTTGGAGAAATCAATTCTTCAAACTCTTATATCAAGCAGCTTATTTCGGCAAATGCTAAAAATGACAGCTTAAATTTAGCTTTATCAAACAAACTGAAAAGATCTTTGGATAATGTAACAGATCAGGATGTTCAGGTGAAAGTTCTTAAAGGTGTGGTAATGATTTCATTATCAGATAAATTGTTGTACAAAACTGGTGATTACAACATTTTACCTGCAGCTCAGGAAGTTTTGGGTAAAGTAGCAAAAGTGATCAACGATTACGATAAATATTCTGTATTGATTGAAGGTAATACAGATAATGCACCATTAAGCTCTGCAAACTTGCCAAGAGATAACTGGGATCTTTCTGCATTGAGAGGTACAGCGATTGCTAAAGTTTTACAAAGTCAATTTGGTGTAGATCCTGCAAGAATTACAGCAGGTGGTCGTTCTGAGTACAATCCGAAAGCGACAAACATGAGTGTTACAGGAAGAGCTGAGAACAGAAGAACTGAAATCATCATTATGCCTAAGCTTGATGAATTCATGAAATTAATGGATATTACTCCTAAGAAATAATTTCTGATTTCAATAGAAATAAAAATTCCGATAAGCAATTATCGGAATTTTTTTATTGTGTTTTGTCAAACTACATCTTCTTTTTTGAGAAGCAATATAAGTTGATCTAAGAAATTACTGCGCTTTCTTTTTAGGGTTTTGTGTTGTGCGGAAGAATTAGTTTTTGTGTTCTGTTTAGTTTCTTTCGCTGATAATAATTTTATTTTCACCATCTTCATTATAGTATTTTTACCTCCTGTCAGTTTCGTTGCAGTGGTGCAAAGTTAACGGTGAATGGTGATTTTGGCAATCCGTGTTTTTACGGTATTTTTTTTATCGGAGTTTTAATTTTCCTTAAACACACCGATTTATTTTAATTAAATTTGAACAAATAAAAAAAATAATGAGCTTTTTTGAAGAAAAAAATTCTGAAATGGATAGGTATTTAGAAAATCATGCCTCATCAGAGCCTGATATTCTTAAAAAATTGAGACGGGAAACTTTTCAGAAAACTACTCAGCCACACATGATTTCCGGTTATCAGCAAGGAAGACTTTTAACGATTATTTCTAAGATGCTAAATCCTAAAAATGTTTTGGAAATAGGAACTTTTACAGGATATGCAACGCTTTGTCTTGCGGAAGGTTTATCTTCGGAAGGGAAAATTACGACGCTTGATGTGAATGAAGATTTAGCTTATTTACCAAGAAAATATTTCTCTGAAAGTGAATATTCAAGTCAGATTGATTTTAAAATTCAGGATGCAAAAGAGTTTTTAAGAAATACGGATGAGTTTTTTGATCTTGTTTTTATTGATGCTGATAAAGAAAATTACGCTGAATATTTCAGATTAATTAAACCAAAAACAAAATCAGGCTCTATTGTTTTGTTTGATAATGTGCTCTGGTACGGGAAAGTTTTAGAAGAAAATCCTAAACAAAAATCTACGCAGATTATTAAGGAACTTAATGATTTGGCGGCAAAAGATGAAGATTTTGAAAATCTTATTTTACCTTTGCGAGATGGAGTAAACTTTCTTCGCAGAAAGTAATTAAAAAATTAAAGAATTCAGAGATTTAGACATTAGAAAGCATTGATTTTCTTAATTCCTAAATTTCTTAATCTCCAAATTAATACAATGAATAAAGGAATTTGTATCGTGACTGTTGCGCCTGTTCGTGCTGAAAATTCGGACAGAGCAGAAATTGTGACCGAAATTTTGTACGGTGAAAGTGCAGACATTTTGGAAGTCAATAAAAACTGGACGAAAATTAAAATGCACTATGATGGCTATGAAGGTTGGATGGATACCAAACAAATCAAACCTGTCACAGAAGAATATCTTGCTAACAGAAAAGTAACTTTAATTACGGAAGATTTTTCTTCGGTAATGACGCTTGACGGAAAAACATTGCTTTCAATGGGTTCTGAGGTAGAATTTCCTGCTGTTGCGTCAAGAAGAAGTCATGATTTACGTGAAAGTATTGCTTTAACGGCAAAAGAATTCCTGAACATTCCTTATTTGTGGGGTGGGAAAAGTTTTTTTGCGGTTGACTGCTCAGGTTTTGTACAGTTGGTTTACAAAATTCATAATATAAAAATGCCTAGAGATACTTATCAACAGGCGGAAGTTGGTGAAGCTTTAAGTTTTGTTGAAGAAAGCCAGCCGGGAGATTTGGCATATTTTGAAAATTCTGAAGGAAAGATTATCCACGTCGGAATTATGCTTGAAAACCAAAAAATCATTCATGCTTCAGGAAAAGTAAGAATTGATACATTGGATTCCAGTGGAATTTTCAATAAAGAATTAAACAAACACACTCATAAATTAAGAGTCATTAAAAGCGTTCTTTAAATCTTTATGGGAAGTACAGTTTTAATAATTTTAGATATTCTGAATTTGTTATTGGTTCTGTTTTTATGGAGCTATACATTTAGAACGTATAAAAAACTTCCTGAGAAAATTCCGACTCACTTTGATTTTGAAGGAAAACCTGATCATTTTGGTAAGAAAAAATTTGCTTTCTTACTTCCAATTTTATCAAGTATTTTCTTTGTAGTCTTCTTTTTCATTACTCAAAATCCTGAAAATGGAAATTTCCCGATAGAACTTACGAAAGCTAATTATGAAATTCAATATTTCATTATGACTCTTGTGATGAAATGGCTTCTGCTCTTGGTTTTGCTTCTATTTTTAAATCTTCAGGATTATATTTTTAGATATAGCTTTAACCCTGATTCAAAAGCTAGAGTTCACATCCTATTGTTCATTCCCATTATTTTTGTAAGTGTAATGGCTGCGATTATTACCGCATATATTTATAAATAAAAACTATATATTTTTTTAAACTAAACATGAAAACCACGAAAACATTAGCTCAAATTTCAAGTTCAAAAGGTTTCCAGCTTTCGGAGATTTTGGTGAGTTGGCAATATTACACGGAAGAAACCGTAATTCTTGCTTATTCTGAAATTAAAAGAAGAGGAATTCAAATTAATGAAGAAATCGAAAAATTAATTACAGCGTTTTCAGATGCGCAAGGAAAACCTATTTCGCAACTTGAAACCGAATTGTTTGAAAGTAAAAATGTTGCAAATTATCAGGAGTATTATAATTCTTTACCTACCTATTCTGAGATTTCAAATGAAGAAAGTCACAAGCTTGAAAAATTGAGACGTGACCAAATGTTTCAAAGACAGGCTATGGAAAAGAAAGATGCTAATAAAGACGTTCTCTATGGTGGAATTTGGTTTGTTGGTGGTCTTGCTGTTACACTCGTTTCTGTAGCAAGCGGAAAAGGAGGTTTTATTGCTTACGGAGCCGTAATTTTTGGAGGAATTCAATTCTTTAGAGGTTTAATGAAGAGTTAATGGCTTTTTTATATTCCATATTTATATATCTTCTCATTTTCGGAATGAAAGTTTTGTCGTTGTTTAATGATAAAACTAAAAAAGGCGTTGAAGGAAGAAAAAATTCTTTAGATATTGTAAAATCTTCATTTTCAAAATCTGATAAAGTTTTGTGGATGCATGCTGCAAGTCTTGGAGAATACGAACAAGGGCTTCCTGTTTTAGAAAAATTAAAAGAAAATTTCCCTTCTCATAAAATTCTGATTACTTTTTTTTCGCCTTCGGGTTACGAAAATGTAGTCAAGAAAAAACATATTGCAGATGCAGTTTGTTATCTTCCTTTTGATGAAAAAAATACAGTTAAAGAATTTGTTTCTCAGTTTGACTGCGAATTGTTTTTTACTGTAAAATATGATTATTGGTACAATCTTTTGGCTGAACTTAAAAATAGGAATGTAAAAACTTTTGTGATCTCTGCTTTGTTTTATGAAAGTCAGTCTTTCTTTACGAGTTATGGTAAGTGGTTTGTGAAACAATTAAAAGAAAATATAACTTGGTTTTTTCATCAGACTCAGCATTCCTACGTTTTGGCTAAAAGTATTGGTCTACTAAATTCTTCGGTAACCGGAGATACGCGATTTGATAGGGTGAAACACTTGAAGCTTCGAAATAATCATGTTGATTTTGTTGAAGAATTTATTGGAAGTAAAAAAACAATTGTCCTTGGAAGTTCATGGCAATCTGAAGAAAAAATCGCTAAAATTATTTCAGAAAATAATTCTGATTTAAAAATAATAATCGCTCCACACGATTTAAAAAGAGTAGGGAATTTAAAAGAAATTTTTCCTGAAGCTTTATTGTACAGCGAATTGAAAAACTCTCAAGTTTCTGAACTCTCAAACTCTCAAATTCTAATTATTGATAGTATCGGACTTCTTTCCAGACTTTATTTTTACGCAGATATTGCAATAGTTGGAGGAGGTTTCCATGATGCGGGACTTCATAATATTTTAGAAGCGGCAACTTTCGGTGTTCCTGTAGTTTTTGGAAATCAGTACAAGAAAAATCCTGAAGCGGATAACTTGATTTCGGCTAAAGGAGGAAAGTCTTTTGAAGATGAAAATTCGGCAGTTAAATTTGTTTTAAACTTAATTACAGATAAAAAACAATTAGAAGTGATGTCTGAAAATGCAGAGAAATTTGTTGCTCAACAACCCGATTCATCAAAACTAATTATTGAAAAGATTTTATCACTTTAGAAATCCTTGATTCTTAATATCTTTTATAATTAAATCAAAATGATCTGGGATTCTATCTGTATTAAACCAATTAAAATCGATTCCGTTGTTGATGAAAAGTTTTTCAAGATAAATGTTGCCTGTAACTCTTTCATGGCTAACTGAAAGATATTCATCAATTTCCATCCAATAATCTTCGTCTATTTTTTTAGTTAAAGTTAAGGCTTTCACTATTTTATTAATGATATAAAGGTAAAGTTTGTAAACATCATTGAATCTTTGTCTGCTGAGTTTATCGTTACTTTCAAGAATTTCATTGATTAATAAAAGGTTCAAACTGATGTCGCCAAATTTATCGCTGGTTACTTTTACGTGCTCTGTGATTTGTGCACTTATTTTACGGATAAGTACAATAAAATATTTTTGATTACTGATGTATTTTGAAGCATATTCTACTTTTTCTTTAATCAAATCTTCCATTGCATCACGCTTTTGATCAACGGTTTCTTCATCGATTAATTCGAAATATAATTTTTTAGATAAAATTTCATCTTTTCTCAATAATCTGAAAATCAATCGGTCTTTTTCAACCGTTGAAAGCTGACTTAATGCTGCTTTAAATTCTTTAGAATACTCCATTAATTAAATATTTTCGAATACTTCATAAATCCGTTCAATGCCCAGTTTGTTGTATAATATAAGGATTTTAAAGTCGAAAATCCCATGAAATCTTTATAGACAAGATATTGATCTTTCACAATGTTTTGTTTCTTTCTTGAAATGCTGTTTTCCCGCATTCTGTATTTTGCCATCGTTTTGGGAAGCGGTTTTCCTACGGGAATTTTTTTTAATAAATTCAACCACATGACGTGATCTTCTCTTTTACTTCCTTCTGGGAAAAACTCCTTTCCAACTCTTTTAGAATCGTACATGGAAGAAAGAAGGGAAAGTCTGCAGGTTTTCAATAAATTATTAAAAGTAACTTCTTTGTCAGCTTTAAAATCTTCAATTTTCGGAATTAAATTTTCATCACATCTTGCATAATTTGAGTAAGCAATTTCGGCATTTTCTTTCTTCATGAAGTTTACCATTTCTTCAATGAAATTGGGCTCCCAAAAATCATCGGCATCCAAAAAAGTGATAAATCTTCCGTTAGCTTCTTCTAAAGAAAGATTTCTTGCATGACCTGCACCACCGTTTTTTTCTGCAATAATCAGTTTTATTCTGGAATCTTGATGTTTTTGAATGATTTCAACAGAATTGTCGGTCGATTGATCGTCTGTAATGATCCATTCCCAATCGGTAAAAGTTTGATTCATTACCGAGCTTATTGTTTCTTCCAAAAAAGGAGAAGAATTGTAACAGGGCGTAATGATTGAAACTTCTGGCATGTGTTTTTTTTACAAATATAAGGGTTTGATAATAGAGTAATGTCAGTGAATTTTTAAGAAAATGTAAATTATAGTTCAAAATTCAAAAAAAATGATTGAAATTTTAAAAAAAGTCATAATTTTAAGCCTTGAAAAATTTGATCTATGAAGAAATTAGCATTTATTGCAGGATTATCATTATTAGCTTTTACAGGATGTAATGACGACGATACGCCGGAGCAGGTGTTTCCTCTTGTTGGAACGTGGTCACCAACCAAAGAAGTAAGAACGTCGGTTCCAGCTAGTGGAGCAGGTGTTTCTGATGAAATTGTTTACACAGATTGTCAAAAAGAATCAAGATGGGTGTTTAATGAAAATATGTCTGGGCAAAGAACCAATAAAGATTTGGCGGGTACAACTCCAACTTGTTCTACAATTTCTCAGCGTAATTTTTCTTATATTTATAGTGCTTCAGAAAAGAATTTTGAGATCAAATACCAAGGAACTGTTGTTTCAGATAAAGGAAAAGTGACTTTATTGGATGCTCAAACTTTAAATCTTAAAATTGAAGATACTACAGATCCTACAGTTTATAAGTCTACAACGTATACATTCAAAAGAATTGCTCAATAACAAAAGTTATTTACCAAAATATACAATCTCATCGTAAGGTGAGATTTTTTGTTTAAATAATAGATTAGATTTAATTCAAAATCAATTTCCATTTCTTTTAAATTCATTATTTTTGTGAAAATTAGGATTAGGATTTAAAAATCTAATATCTAATATCTAACATCTAATATCTATAAATAAAGTGTTTTACGATCATCAGCAGATAGAAAAAAAGTGGCAGAAATATTGGGAAGACAACCAAACTTACAAAACTTCCAATAACACAGACAAACCTAAATTTTATGTTCTCGATATGTTTCCGTATCCATCCGGAGCAGGACTTCACGTAGGTCATCCTCTTGGATATATTGCGTCCGACATTTATGCGAGATATAAAAGACACCAAGGTTTCAATGTTCTCCACCCGGTTGGTTACGATAGTTTCGGACTTCCTGCTGAACAGTATGCTATTCAGACAGGGCAACATCCTGCGATTACAACTGAACAAAACATTACGAGATATGAAGAGCAATTAAGAAAAATTGGTTTTTCATTTGACTGGAGTAGGGAAGTGAGAACTTCTGACGCTTCTTATTATAAATGGACACAGTGGATTTTTATTGAATTGTTCCACTCTTGGTATAATAAAGATACAGACAAGGCAGAATCGATTTCGACTTTGATTAAGCATTTTGAAGAAAAAGGAACAGAAGGATTAAATGCCAATCAAAATGACGAATTAAATTTCACTGCAGAAGAATGGAAATCTGCTTCTGAAATTGATAAAGAAGATATTTTATTAAATTACCGTTTAGCGTACAGAGCGGAAACAACTGTAAACTGGTGTCCTGCATTAGGAACAGTATTGGCAAACGACGAAGTAAAAGACGGAAAATCCGAAAGAGGAGGTTTCCCTGTTTTCCAAAAGAAAATGATGCAGTGGAGCATGAGAATTTCTGCTTACTCTGAAAGATTATTACAAGGATTAAAAACTTTAGACTGGCCACAACCCTTGAAAGATTCTCAGGAATACTGGATCGGAAAATCTCAAGGTGCGCAAGTTAGATTTAATGTTGAAGGTCATGATGAAATCGTTGAGGTTTTCACAACAAGACCTGATACAATTTTCGGAGCGACTTTTATGGTATTGGCTCCGGAAAATCCTTTAGTAGAAACAATTACTACGGCTGAACAAAAAGCTGAGGTAGATTCTTATATTGAAGAAACTTCAAAGAAAACTGAGCGTGATAGAATGGCAGACGTGAAAAACGTTTCGGGTGCTTTCACTGGAAGTTATGCGGTCAATCCGTTCAGTGGAGAAAAAATGCCGATTTATATTTCAGATTATGTTTTGATGGGTTACGGAACGGGTGCTGTAATGGCTGTTCCTGCACATGATGAGCGCGATCACAGATTTGCAAAGAAATTTAATCTTGAAATTAAAAAAGTTGTAGAAACAGAAGAAGACATTCAGGAAAAATCTTTTGATTCTAAAGATTCTGTTTGTGTAAACTCAGACTTTTTAAATGGCTTAAATTATAATGATGCAAAATCAAAAATAATTTCTGAAATAGAAAACAAAGGAATTGGTCACGGAACTACCAATTACAGACAACGTGATGCGATTTTCTCAAGACAAAGATATTGGGGAGAACCAGTTCCTATATATTATAAGGATGGAATGCCTTATACATTGCCGACTTCTGCATTGCCTTTGGAACTTCCTGAAGTTGAAAAATATTTACCGACAGAAGATGGAGATCCACCATTAGGAAACTCTAAAACTTTTGCTTGGGACGAAGCAAATCAAAAAGTGGTTGCGACAGATTTAATTGATGATAAAACTGTTTTCCCATTAGAATTATCTACAATGCCGGGTTGGGCGGGAAGTTCATGGTACTTCCTTAGATATATGGATCCGAATAATGATGAGCTTTTTACTAATAAAGAATTATCAGATTATTGGGGACAAGTTGATTTATATATCGGTGGAAGCGAACACGCAACCGGTCATTTATTATATTCCCGTTTCTGGAATATGTTCTTAAAAGACAGAGGATATATTAATAATGATGAGCCTTTCCAAAAGTTGATCAATCAGGGGATGATTTTGGGAATGAGTGCTTTGGGTAATAGAATTTTTCTTGATCCGAAATATTATGAACTAAAAGATAAAACTCTTGAAAAGAAAAGATTGAATTTAGTAATTCCTTCAAAATATCTTAGTTTTTGGGAAAATCCAGATGGAAAAGAAGTAAAAGAAGTTTTTGTTATTGGTCAAAAAGATGAGAAAGAAGTTACTAAACAAATTCAAGAACAAATAGGAATTGAAATTGAAAAGTTTAGTGGTTTTTCTCCTCAAAGATTTCATATAAATATTTCTTTGTTAAAAGGTACAACAGACGAACTTGATATTGACGCATTTAGAAATGATGGACTTTATAATAAAGATTTTGCAGATGCTATTATAATTACAGAAAATGGTAAATATATTGTTGATCGTGAAGTTGAAAAAATGTCTAAGTCTAAATACAATGTTGTAAACCCGGATGATATCTGTAATGAATACGGAGCAGACGGTTTAAGATTGTACGAAATGTTCTTAGGTCCATTGGAACAATCCAAGCCTTGGAACACGCAAGGATTAAGTGGAGTTTATGGTTTCCTGAAAAAATTCTGGAATTTATATTTCAACGAAGATCAATTTAAAGTTTCGGACGAAGAACCGACGAAAGCTGAATATAAAGTTTTGCATACCTTAATAAAGAAGGTTGTTTACGATATCGAAAACTTCTCTTTCAATACTTCTGTATCTTCATTTATGATCGCTGTAAACGAATTACAGAAATTAAAGTGTAACAAGCGCAATATTTTAGAACCTTTAGCCGTTATAATTTCCCCTTATGCACCACATATTTGTGAAGAGGTATGGAATTTGCTGGGAAATAATTCTTCAATTGAGTTTGAAAAGTTCCCAATTTTGAATGAAGAATATTTAATTGAAGATGAAATTGAATATCCTGTAAGCATTAACGGGAAGATGAAATTTAAAATTGCCCTTGCTGCAACATTATCTGCTAAAGAGGTTGAAGATTTAGTGCTTCAAAATGAAAAAATGGGAGCTCTCTTGGAGGGTAAAACCCCTAAAAAAATCATCGTTGTGCCAAAAAAAATCGTTAATATTGTTATTTAAAAGAAATTTAACATTGGTAAAATCAAAATTTTAGGGTATTTATATTTTTGATTTTCTAACGTATTTTCTCAAAATGATAAAAATTAATAAAATATTTAAAAATAATTACGATATCGGAATCTTATCAAATTATCGTTATCAAAAAAAGGCAAAATGTTATTTGATACTATTGCATTTTAATTAATTTTGCCTTTATTTTACAACTTTAAAATTTTAAAACAATATAATTTAGTTAAATATGGAAATGAATGTTTCAAAAAGTGATGAGCAAGTAGTTGCTAGAAAAGCAGGAGGTCTTAATCCAGCTGTAATTATTCCTATTCTATTGGTTATAGGGATTTGTATTTGGTTATTCGTATTGGGTAGCCCGGGTAACTTTAAAGCTGATCCAAGATTGGCAGGTGCGTCAGTAGCATTTTCTGATGTAGAAGGTAAAGAGATGCATCCTGAAGGATTTTTGGGAATGATCTACATGGGAGGTATTATTGTACCTTTATTGGTAACATTCATGATTACTGTAATCGTTTTCTCATTTGAAAGATATTTTGTTTTGAGCAAAGCTTCAGGTGCAGGTAACGTAGATAACTTCGTAGTAAAAGTAAGAAGTTTATTAAATAGCAATAAAGTTGATGAAGCTTTAGAAGAGTGTGACAGACAACAAGGTTCTGTAGGGAATGTTGTAAAAGAAGGTCTTACAACTTACAAAGCTTTAGCTCACGATACTACTCTTAATAAAGAGCAGAAAATGGTTGCTCTAAACAAAGCTATCGAAGAGGCTACAACTCTTGAGATGCCAATGTTAGAGAAAAACATGATGATTCTTTCTACTTTAGGTACTGTTGCAACATTAGTAGCACTATTGGGAACGGTAATCGGTATGATTAGAGCATTCTTCGCTTTAGGAGCTGGAGGTGGTACTCCGGATGCAGCTGCGTTATCAATCGGTATTTCTGAAGCCTTGATCAACACGGCATTAGGTATTGGTACTTCTGCAGTAGCAATTATCCTTTACAACTTCTTTACTTCTAAAATTGACGGATTGACTTATAAGATCGATGAGATCGCTATGAGCATTCAGCAGTCTTTTGCAGAATTTCACTAAGAAATAGTGAACCTGTGTTTTTACACAAAAAAAGAAGTTTTAATAATTAGATAATTAATAATGGCGAGAATAAAACCAAAAAGACATGGTGTAGTTACGGATATGACCGCAATGTGCGACGTTACGTTCCTACTACTTACGTTCTTTATTATGACCACTCAGTTCAAAAAACCTGACGTGGAGCAGATCAAACCGCCATCTTCAATCTCAGAGAAGTTACTTCCTGATGCAAGTTTAATGACTATTAATGCTACTCCGGACGGAAAATTTTATTTCCAGCCAGTAGAAAATGCAACAGAGAGATTAGAGCTTTTAGAAAAAATGGGTAAAAAGTACAATGTTACTTTTGACAATAATCAAAAAGCATCTTTCCAAAAAGTACAATCTATTGGTGTTCCTATGAGCCAATTGAAAAGCTATTTGGATTTGCCAGAAGATGAGCAAAAAAGTTATAAGAGTCCTACTGGGATTCCGATGGATAGTACAAATAAACAATTAATAGACTGGGTAGAACAAAGTTTAAGCGTTAAACCTGATTACAAATTGGCAATCAAGGGTGATGTTACAACAGAATATCCTAAAGTGAAAAGTTTATTTGAGGGTTTAAGAGATATTAATTTTCTTAAATTTTGGTTGATTACGTCACAAGAAGGTAAACCTAACGAATAATAAGAAGAAATGGCAGAAGTACAAGTACAGGATAAGAGTGCCAAAGGCGGCAAGGTTCGATCCAAGAAAAACAACCCCAGAGTCGATATGACTCCTATGGTTGACCTTAATTTCTTACTATTGATGTTCTTTATGTTTACATCAACTTTTAGTAAACCGAATGTGATGGATTTGGGATTGCCTGCAAAACCGGATCCTACAAAACCACAACCACCACCAAACGAAATTGATTTATCTAATTCAATAACCCTGTTATTAGGAAAAGATAATAAGATATTTTGGCATCAGCAAGATCCTGCGGGTCTTAATGATCAGACGTTGAACGAAACTTCTTCAGATAGAGCAGGTATTAGAGAAGTTATTAAGCAAGCAAAAGCAAGAGCTAAAAAGAAAGATCTGTTTACAGTGATTATTAAGCCTACTGACGATGCGGTATATAAAAACTTTGTAGATATTCTTGATGAGATGGCAATTACAAAAAGTGAGAGATACGGTGTAACCGACCTTAAGCCTTATGAAAAAGCTATCTACGACAAGAAAGTAGGTAACTAACAAGTTACTGCAAAGTAATTTAACATTTAAATTTGCAATACAATGGCAGATGAAAATATTTACGGTCAAAATCTTACTTTAGACGAGATTGTATTTGAAAATAGAAATAAAGAATACGGTGCTTACGATATTAGACATCAGTATCCTAGATTACTGACAAAGTCTTTTATTATTGGTACAGGATTATTCTTGGTGACTGCTTTGTCTCCTTTCATTTATATGACGATTAAGAATATGAATGCAGAGGCGCCAAAAGAAGTAAACTCTGAATTGATGGAAATCATTGAAGAGGATCCAATTATTGAGCAGCCAAAAGAAGAAGAACCACCACCTCCTCCACCACCAGTGGAAGAGGAAAAAATTGAGATTATCCAAAACGTAGTTCCGGAACCGGTGAAAGCTCCAAAAGTAGAGACTCCTCCACCTCCAATTTCTGAGCAATTGAAAACTACTACAGGTTTGGAAAATCAAAAAGGTGTTGTAGCTCCGGCATATACGCCACCGCCACCGCCACCATCTACAGGTACTAAAGCTTCAACAGCTGAAGTAAAACCTCAAGTGAGTGATACACAGATTTATAACGAAGTAGAACAAAATGCGGAATTCCCTGGAGGTATTAATGCCTTTAGAAATAAATTCCAAAATAGTTTTGATGGATCTGCGATGAACGGTGATGAAGGTGCTGTTAAATCTGAAATTACTTTTGTAGTTGAAAGAGATGGATCAATTACTGATATAAAAGCTAATGGGAAAAATTCTGATTTTAATGCAGAAGCTGTTAGAACGATCAAGTCTATTAAAAATAAGTGGACTCCTGGAAAAATCAATGGACAATCTGTACGTTTACGTTTTAGATTCCCAGTTTCAATGAATTTTGAAGGGTAATATTTATTTTAAATAATAATTAAAAAAGAGAAGCTTATGCTTCTCTTTTTATTTTTTTTAATATTTTTGTTGTATGATGTTCAATTGGTTATCGTTAGTCGCAGGAATCTGTTACGTTGTCTTAGGAATCGTAATGATGATTTATAAATTCCTCGAGCCTATTTATGCTTATTCATTAGGAGCTGTATTAATTCTATACGGAATTTTCAGAATCTGGAGAGCAATTTCTAAATTTAGAAGCACCGAAGAAGATGAAGAATAGTATTAAATCATTGTTCATTTTATCTGTTTTATTTATTGTCAGTTGTTCAAAAAAAACAGAATCAAAAGTTTCCTACAATAAAGGAGAAATGACAATTTCAACGGATGAGTCTTTTAAAAGTGTAACTGATGCTTTGGTAGAAGGGTATATGATTAGTTATCCCGAGACTAAAATTAAAGTAGTTACCAATAAAGAGGATTTAGGTTTTCTTGATTTATTGAATGATAAGGTTAGGATTTCTGTAATGTCTAAAGAATTATCTCCTGAAGAAATTAAGGCTTATGAAGATAAAGTAGATTTAAAAATCATTCCTGCCAAGTTTGCAGCAGATGCTGTTGTGTTCTTTGTTCCCAAAGATTCTGAGAAATCAAGCATTACAATGGAAGAGATTACTGCAGGATTACAGTCAGAAGATAAAAATTTTGTTTTCGACGGAACAAATTCAAGTAATTTGAATTTTGTTGCTCAAAAGCTTAAAAAACAACCAAAAGATCTTAAGTTTTCTATTATTCCTGGAAGTATTAATGTTATTGAAGAATTAAATAAATATCCAAATAAAATCGGGGTAATTGGTTTAAACACAATTAGCAGACCTTATGATAAAGAAGCTCAGAAATTGAGAGACATGATTAAGATTCTTCCTGTGGTAAATAATGGTAAATCATTTTCTCCGGATTTTAATGGTCTTAGTGAAATGAAATATCCTTTCACAAGAGTTCTTTATTTCTTAACAAATGAAGGTAATTTTAACATTGCCAACGGTTTTATCAGATATTCTTGTACGCAATTAGGTCAGATGATTGTTGAGAAAGAGGGATTGCAACCTTATAATATCTATAAACGTGAAGTTCAAATGCGTTAAAAAATCTTAATATTAGCTTTTATACAATTTAAATATATTATTTTGGTCTGAAAATTGTGTAATTCTAATTCGGTTTTTTAAAATAGAAAAAGTTTAAAATAATAATGAAAGATATAATGATTATGAATGTAAAGAAGATTGCTTTAGGAGCATCAGTGGTATTTTTTACCAATTTTGCTTTTGCACAAACATTGCAAGACGGTATAAACAGTATTGATAGTGATAAATTCGCTGCTGCAAAAACCAATTTCTCTGCAATGATCGCAAAAGAACCTACAGCAGAAAACTATTTTTACTTAGGAAATACTTTCTTAAGACAGGCAGAGCCTGATTTTGCTGCAGCTACAGAAAACTTCAATAAAGGTTTAGCTGCTGATAAGAAAAGTTATTTAAACCAAATCGGTTTAGCAGCGGTTAAATTAGGAAAAGGAGATAAGTCTGCGATTGCAGAAATTCAAAAAATTGCTGATTCTAAAGAAAAAGATGCCGAAGTTCAATATAGAGCTGCCGAAGCATTAACTTTATTTGAGAAAAATAACTCTCCAGATTTAGCAATTCAGTTTTTGAATAAAGCTATTGAAAGAGCTTCTAAAAAAGAAGTTCCGGCTTATTACTATTATACTTTAGGGGACGCTTACAGGTTAAAAAGAGTTCCTGGAGACGCAATGTCAGCTTATGATAAAGCTTTGCCTTTAGCTAAAAATAAAGCTTCAGTTCTTACAAGAATTGGTACGCTTTGGATGGCTGCTCAACAATGGCAACAAGCTAAAACGAGTTTAGACAAGGCAGTTGCTACAGATGCTACTTATGCACCGGCTTATAAAGCTATAGCTGCTTATAATATTAAGTATCAGGAAAATGCTAAGGCAACTCAGGATTTGATCAACTATACAAAATATGCTGATGAAGATCCTTACACACAGTTAGAGATTGCTAAATTGTATTTTACTAATGAAGATTACGCTAATTCTAAAGCTATTTTAGATAAGATTTTTGATAAAATCAACGATCCTATCAAATTTAAATTGAGAGCTTACGTAAATTATGCTGATGGAAAATATGCAGAAGCAAAACAAAATATGGATACTTTTGTATCTCAGGCAGAAAAATCAAGAGTTCAACCTGCTGATCAAGGTTTGATGGGATTAATTGCTGCAGGTTTAGCTAAAACTGAAACTGACGCAGCTAAAAAATCAGCTTTGCAAACAGAATCTCAACAAAAAATTGCCATTGCAAAAGGAGCTAAAGATGAAACTTTGAAATGGGATATGGAGTTGGCTAAAATAAATGGAGGAGGAGCTTCTCAGGCTTCAGTAGATGCAGGACCAACTAACCCGGCAATTGAAGCTTTGAAAAAACAAGTTGCGGCAAACCCTCAAGATTCTGATGCATTGTATAAATTAGCAAATGCTTATCAGGATGCTAAAAACTGGAATGGAGCTGTGTTAACTTGGCAAAAGATGAGTGGTTTGCTTCCAGATTGGGCTCCTGCTTATTACAGCCAGGGTTATGCACACCAACAAGGAGGTAATAATGATGCAGCAAAAATTTCTTATGAGAAGTTTATTTCAACTGTAAAACCGGCAGATGTTGAAGCTAATAAGCAAACTTTAGCATATGCATATTTTGCAGTAGCTTATCTTGAAAAAGATAAAGATTTGGCTAAAGCTAAAGACTATGTTGCGAAATCTTTACAGTTAGATCCTACTTATCAGGACGCTGTAAAATTAAATACAGAAATCAATAAGTAATTTAAAATTTAAATTATAACTATAAAAACTTCCCATTCGTAATGTTTGGGAAGTTTTTGTTTTAAATCTTACCTTTGAAAAAAAGATATTGACACTCATTTTAATTTGAGTGTTTACAAAATTTTAGATAAATGAAAACAGATATACTTGCTTTTGGTGCTCATCCCGACGATGTAGAATTAGGATGTGGCGGAACAATTGCTAAATTAATTTCAGAGGGAAAAACCTGCGTTATTGTTGATTTAACAAAAGGTGAATTAGGAACTCGAGGAACTGATGTTACGAGAAAAGAAGAAGCAACTGAGTCGGCAAAAATTCTAGGAGTTGCTGCAAGAGAAAATTTAGGATTAAAAGATGGTTTTTTAGTCAATTCTGAAGAATATCAAATGGAGATCGTAAAAATGATCCGCAAATACCGCCCGGAAATCGTCTTAGCCAATGCAATTGATGATAGACATCCAGATCATGCAAAAGCTGCGAAATTAGTATCAGATGCGTGCTTTTTATCTGGTTTAAGAAAAATTGAAACCACAATTGATGGAGAAATTCAAGAAGTTTGGAGACCAAAACAAATTTTCCACTATATTCAATGGAAAAATGTTGAGCCGGAATTTGTAATTGATATTTCAGAACATTTAGAGAAAAAACTGGAAGCTTGTATGGCATTTAAAACTCAATTTTATGATCCAAAATCGACAGAACCAGAAACTCCAATTACATCAAAAGACTTTTATGAAAGCTTGACATATCGAGCTCAAGATCTGGGAAGATTATCTGGAGTTGCCTATGCAGAAGGCTTTACCACAGAAAAATTACTTGCTTTGAAAAATTTTGACGGAATTATTTTGTAATTAAAAATTCTTTCTTATATTTGCACCACCAAAACGGTGATTGTAGCTCAGTTGGTTAGAGCGCCGGATTGTGGTTCCGGAGGTCGGGGGTTCGAGACCCCTCATTCACCCACATTTGAACACATTTTCTTCATTGAAAATGTGTTTTTTTATGCAATAATGTTGATAAAAATTATTGAGATTTATTTAAATTCAAACATAAAAAAAGCATCCTTTTCTCAAGATGCTTGTGTTTTTAGAAATTCTTTTTAGTTAAACTTCGTCGTCAGAATCAATGGTGTAAGTTCTGCTTTTGAAGTCTTTATCATGCTTTTCTGAAATAACATCCTCACCCTTTTCATTAATGATGAAATCTGTGGACTCATTAAACATCTCCTGAAAACTCTTAAAATCTTCTTTATAAAGATAAATTTTATGTTTCTCGAATGTGGCCTCTCCATTCTCTCCGAAATTCTTTTTGCTTTCGGTAATCGTAAGATAATAATCTCCTGCTTTCGTCTCGCGCACATCAAAGAAATAAGTTCTTCTCCCCGCTTTTAACACCTTAGTGAAAATTTCATTTTCATGGCGTTCCTTGTATTCACTCATTATTAGATATTTTTTAATCTTGTTAAGAACAAATATAAAATATTTCTTTTAATCACAAAGTTTTTTTTATGATTTATTTAACAATTCAAAATGTTTTGGCTAAGCAGTTGCAGAATTGGTAATTTCGCTAAGATTAAGGATTTTATCGGCTCTTTGAGCGCTAGACTCTCTGTGTGTGATAATTATAGATGTTGCATTATCTATTTTTGTGTCGATATTTTCAAGGATATTTTGCTCGGTTTCTGTATCTAAAGCGGAAAGCGAATCATCAAAAATAATGATGTTTGGGTTCTTAATTAAGGCTCTTGCGATACAAATTCTTTGTTTCTGACCTCCCGAAAGCATTACTCCACGTTCGCCAACAAGTGTTTTGTACTGATCTTTAAACTCAATAATGTTTTTGTGAACATCTGCAATTTTAGAATATTCAACCACTTTTTCATGAGTTGGGTTATCAATAGAAAAGCCAATATTATGTTCTATAGAATCTGAAAAAAGATAACTTTCCTGAGGAATATATCCTATGAAATTTCTATAATTTTCTAAATTATGTTCCTTTAAATTTTTACCGTCAATTAAAATTTCGCCTTCAGAAGGGTCAATTAATCTGCATAGAAGTAAAGCGATAGTAGATTTCCCACTTCCGGTTTTCCCCATGATAGCTAAAGATTTTCCGGCTTCAATTTTAAAACTTAAATTATCTAAAGCTTTAATTCCTGTATTTGGATAAACGTAAGAAACGTTTCTGAACTCAATATCTCCTTTAATAAGATAGTTTTCAAAGTTTTTATTATAAATCTCTGATTGTTTTTCCATAAACTCATTGATTCTCTGCATCGAAGCTTCCGCTCTTTGGTTGATTGAAGTTACCCAGCCTACCATTGAAAACGGCCAAATCAAAATGTTGATGTACATAAAGAAATCAGCAATTTTACCAACTGTAAGTTCTCCTGCAATATATTTTTGTCCACCAATTAAAATAACGGCAACATTCAATAATCCGATTACGAATAAAATAATCGTAAAGAAATAGGCTTCAGTTTTTGCTAAATCTAAAGCTTTGTCCTGATAATCGCTAACTTTGATTCCGTAATTTTTTTGAATGTATTTTTCTTTCGCAAAATATTTTACCACTCTGATTCCTGAAAAACTATCCTGTACAAAAGTGGAAATTGCAGACTGACTTTTCTGCATCACTTTTGATTTTTTATTGATAATTGAACTTACTTTAAATATAATAAAAGATAAAATAGGAAGTGGTAATAATGTCCAAACTGTCATAGATACGTCAGTTTTTAGCATATAAACACTCGTAATCAATAAAAGAACAACCAAATTGACAACGTACATTACTCCTGGTCCTAAATACATTCTTACTGCAACAATATCTTCGCTTAATCGGTTCATTAAATCTCCGATTGTCGTTTGTTTATAATCAGTTAAAGATAATTCCTGATAATGTCTGTAAATTTTATTTTTCAGTTCGTATTCAATTCTTCTTGAAGCAACAATAATAGTTTGTCGCATCATAAAAGTGAAAAATCCGGTAAGAAGTGAACAGCCGACAATAATCGCAACGTAGATCAAAACCTGCTTATTGAAGCCAAGATTTCCATGTTTCGTCAATTCATCAACAGATTTTCCTACAAACTGTACTTTATATATATTGAAAAAATTACTGGCGATGATGAATAGTAACCCCCAAAACAATAATATTTTGTGCTTCCAAAAGTAAGGGTTTAGAGTTTTCAGTGCTTTCATAAACTTTCACAAAATTACAAAAATTGAAGCAGACTCAGAATTTCATGAATTTTAAATTTCATATCTTTGCACCCATAAAAAGCTCTTTGAATGTTAGGAAGAAGACAAATCCGTGAAAAAGTAGTAGAAAGTGTGTATTCGTACTACCAGAACCCGATAAAATTCGATGTTTTAGAAAAGAACATGTTTTCGGGAATAGAGAAAATCTATAATCTCTATATTTTTCAGTTGAATTTTTTGGTAGGTCTGAAAGATCTTGCAGAAAATCAAATGGAAATTGGTAAGAATAAGTACTTTAAAACTGATTCAGAGGTCAACCCCAATCAAAAATTTATCAATAATCAAGTTTTAAAAAAGCTTGAGGAAAACCCTGAAAGATTATTCTTTTCTGGTCAGCATAAGGATTTGAAATGGGATTTGCATGATGATATGTTGGTGAAAACTTTCCAACGAATGACTGCTGGAAAGCGTTATCAGGATTTTATGAAAGAAGAAGGTTATTCTTTTGAGGAAGATCAAAAATTTATTGGTAAATTATTTTTAAGATATATTGCTGAAAATGATGATTTCCATGATTATATCAGTGATAGAGAGCTTACCTGGTCAGATGATATTCATATTGCTAATTCAATGGTTCAAAAAACAATCGGTTTCTTGAAAGAAAATGAAGAAAGCAGAACTTTAATTAAAATGATTAAAGATGAAGAAGATAAAACTTTCGCAAGCAAATTATTGAGACATACCTTAAATAATTGGGAAGGAAATGAGAAAAAACTTTCTGAGCGTTTAGAAAACTGGGATTTGGAAAGAGTAGGATTGATGGATAAAGTAATTTTAACGACTGCCATTTCCGAGCTTGATAATTTTCCTTTTACACCTTCAAGAGTTATTATTAATGAATATATCGAGATTGCTAAAGTATTTGCTACTGACAGATCAAATATATTCATCAACGGAATTTTAGATAAATATTGTAAAGATTTAAATAGAATATAAATATAATTTAATATGAAAAAGACGTTATCAATTATCGCTTTGTCTATTATTGGCTTCGGATTAGTTTCTTGTAAAAAAGAAGAAAACAAAACAGCAGAAAACTCTGCAGTTGCTGGTGTAGATTCTACAAATGCTCCTTCAACTGATTCTACAGTTGCACCGGTAACTCCTGCTGCAGTTGGTGGTGAAGTTGCGGCTCCTGTGAAATCTAATCAGCCTACAACTACAATTGCATTATCTGAAAGCAATTTCGATTTTGGAAATATCAAAAAAGGATCAAAAGTAAACCACGTTTACGAAGTAACCAATACAGGTACAAACCCATTAATTATTTCTGAAGTAAAACCTGGATGCGGATGTACTGCTCCTGAATTTACAAAAGAACCAATTATGCCGGGTAAAAAAGGAAAAATTACTTTGAGTTTTGATTCTGCAAACTTCGACGGTGCTGTAAATAAATATGCAGACGTTTTTGCTAACGTAGAAAATGCTCCGGTAAAATTAACATTCAATGCGAATGTTCAACCATAATTAAATACATATGTTAACATTATTTTTACAAGCTACAACAGCTCAAGGCAATAATCCTTACATGATGCCATTAATGATGGGAGTGATGGTTGTCGGGTTTTATTTCCTGATGATCAGACCGCAAATGAGAAAGCAGAAGCAGGAGAAAAAATTCCAGGAAGATCTAAAAGTGGGAAGCAGAGTAGTGCTTACTTCTGGTCTTCACGGAAGAATTGCCCAAATTCAGGAGGATGGAATTGTTATTGAAACACTTTCAGGGAAATTGAAATTTGAGAAAGCTGCAATTTCAAGAGAATTTACAGCAACTAGATTTGGTGACAAAGCTACAGCTGACAAAAAAGAAGTTACAGAAACTGAAAAGAAATAATTTTTAGTTTTAATAATATTGTGTTTCGGCGCGGTGTCCAAAAGTAAAACCCCCCCCTATTTTTTTTTTAATATTTTTGTTTTTCGGCGGGGTCAACAACGGACCCCGCGCCGATTCTTTTTTATTTCAGCTATAAATTTATAATCATTATGAAAATAAAAAAGCATAATCAATTTTGTGTTATTAGTGAGAAAGATTCGTGAAATTCGTGTTTAAGAAATATCTTTGCCCAATGAATCAAAACAAAACCGTTCTCATTCTAGGCGCAAACTCTGATGTTGCCAAACAAGCCATCAAACAATATATTGAAAAAGGATTTTCGGTAACTGCTGCCTCCAGAAATACAAAGTCTTTGGATGAATTTGTGCAGGAAAATAATTTCGGTTCAAAAGTGAAGGTTTTATCTTTTGATTCGGTTGATTTTGATTCTCATAAGAAATTTTATGACAAACTTCCTATAAAACCTCATATTGTTGTTTACGCTGCAGGATTTTTAGTAGATAATGAAAAGGCGTTGAATGATTTTAAAGGTACTCAGCAAATGATGTTGGTAAACTATATTGGAGCGGTTTCTATTCTGAATATTATTGCGACGGATAAAAACAATAAAAATTTAGAAAGAATTATCGGATTATCGTCTCTTTCTGGAGTTCGTGGAAGGAAAAGTAATTTCGTGTATGGAAGTACAAAAGCAGCTTTTACAACATATTTAGCTGGTTTAAGACAGGAATTAGCTTCAAGAAATATTAAAGTCAATGCTTTGGTTATAGGTTATATCCGCACGAAGATTAATGAAGGTTTAGAATTAAATGAATCTTTAATTATGGAACCGGATTACGTTGCAAAACATATCGTCAATGCCGGAAATTCTTTTACAATTGTTCCGAATTTTAAATGGAAACTCATTTATTTAATTTTGAAAGTTTTGCCGGAGGGTTTGGTGGCGAAGTTACCGTAATTACTTTTTTTGATTAGATTTTTTCTTCAAAAAATCGATTATATTTTTATATTGATTAGTCTCTTCCTCGGTTACAATATACGTGAAAGTTGTTCCCATTTGAACAGTAATATAAACTGTTTTTCCAGAAACCTCGTATGAAACATATTTCCAAATACTTCTGATATCATATTGCTCACTTTTGATGTAAAAAGAATTTTCATCAAAGTATAGTTCTGAAACAGGGTTGAATCCCTTAATTTCAGCTATGTGTTTGTTTAATTTAGAAATGTGGTTTGCTTTATTTAACAGGAAAATAAATAGATAGAGAACGCTGAAAATGACTAGGAAGATCCCGAGAAACTTTAAAAAATCAATTCTACTTCTATCGCTTTTGAAAATACTATCAACAATGCTTAAAAATAAAACGATAAAGAAAAAATTCTTTAGTAAGGTTGGTAATTTCTTTTTCCAAGTGTAGAAATAGTATTTCTCGAGTTGCGTTTTTGTGATTTTTTCATCAAAATTGATAAATACCTGTAAAGAACTTTCCATATGCATTTAGTTTTTGTAAAAATATTGATTTACTCAACATCCTGCAACAATTCCAACGCTTTCATCATATCAATTCCCTTTCCTAAAACAGGTTTAAACAAATCTCCTTTTCCTTTAACTCTTTCCAAAGCATTATGAATATTAAAATCCGTGGGTTTCAATCCTTTTTTCAATTCTTCCCATTCTAAAGGCATTGAAACAGATGCTCCTTCCTTTGGACGAATGCTGTAAACGCTTGCTAAAGTCTGTCCGGAACGGTTTTGAAGATAATCGAGGTAGATTTTTTTATCATCACGTTTTTTCAAACTTCTTTCTAGCGTGGTCAATTTTGGTAATTTTTGGTTCACTTGCTTCATCAGAATATGTGCAAAATCTTTTACTTGATCAAAGTCATATTTTCCACCCATCGGAATGTAAATATGAATTCCCGTACTTCCTGAAGTTTTGCAATAGCCTTTAATTTTTATTGATTTTAAAACTTCATTCACTTGCAGAGCAGTTTCAATTACATCGTCAAATGTGTTTTTTTTCGACGGATCAAGGTCTAAAACCAAAAAATCGGGATTTTCTAAATCGGGTAGAGAAGAATTCCATGGATTAAGGTCAATACAACCTAAATTATTCAGATACGCTAAAGTCGCTTTGTCGTTACAGTAAATATAATCGATGTTTTTGTCGGTAGATTCTGAGTAAACCTTTGTTGTTTTAATCCAATCTGGTACGCTGTCGCCTGCGTCTTTCTGATAAAATCCAAGTTCTTCAATGCCATTTGGAAAACGGTTTAAAGAAAGCGCACGATTCTTTAAATGAGGCAAAATATATTTTGAAACAGATTGATAATATTCTATTACGTCTCCTTTTGTAATTCCATCTTTCGGAAAGTAAATTTTATCTTGATTCGTAAGTTTTACTTTTTGTTTATTCAGAGTAATTTCTTTGTCTTTGTCGGACGTTTCTGCTTTTTTAGTTGACGTTTTAGCTTTCATTTCTTTAGTTTTTTGATTAAGATCTTCAGGATTTTTATCTTCCCGAATTACCACAAATACAGGATGTCTGAAAATACCGTCTTTCGTTATTTCTGAGAATTTAATTTCACAAACCAACTCGGGTTTTGTCCATGTTACGGGCATATTTGTTTTAGGAACATTTTCAAACGGAGAAGTCTTACTGACTATTTTTTTTAGTTTGTTATGAATTTCATTAATCAATTCTTTGTTAAAACCCGTACCTGTATGACCGGCATAAATTAGTTTTCCGTCAATATATTTCCCTAAAATTAAAGCTCCAAAACCTTCTCTTGTTCCGCGTGGTTCCGTAAACCCGCAGATAATTGCTTCCTCTGTATTCGTAAATTTTATTTTGAGCCAATCTGAACTTCTGCTGTTTTCGTTATAAACGCTGTCAGATTTTTTTGCAATCATTCCTTCAAGTTCCATTTTTTTCATTTGTTCAAAAAAATCAATTCCTGTTTCTTTAATATGATCGCAATATTTTATGAGATTAGTTTCAACTAAAGCGTCTTTAAGCAATTCTTTTCGCTGAATTAAAGGCAGTTCTTCTGTAGAATGACCATTCAGCCAAAGCAAATCAAAAACCTGATAGGTAAGAGCTAAATCAGGGTTGTCGCCAATTTGTTGTAAGAGTTGAAAACTTGGTTTTCCGTTTTCATCGTAGGCTACAATTTCTCCGTCGAGAATCATTTTATGTTTCTGATTTTCTAAATCGTCAGCAATTTTGTCAAACTTAGATACGAAAGAAATCCCATTTCGGGAGTAGAATAATGGCTGTTTTTCACTGAGATCGGCAATAGCACGATAACCATCCCACTTTATTTCAAAAATCCAGTCTTCATCATCAAATGCTTTTTCAAAAGGTTTTGCAAGCATTGGCTTAATGAAATTTTCTAATTTTTTCTCGTCGACTAAAGAATTAAATCGCTGAAATTTTGGTTTGGTTTCAGAAGTTATGACTTTTTTTTGCTGCTTTTTAGGCTTTTTTTTTCCTCTAAAAATTTTGTAACCTGAGAGTTTTTTGCAGTATTTTCTTCAGCATCATATTTTTCAGTCGCAAATTTATCTTTGTGTTTGATGAGAAGCCAGGCATTATTTTCGGCATTTTTCATTTTAACTAAAGCAAATTCACCTTTCAATTTTTTTCCGTGGAGAATAAATTTTAAAGAACCGGTTTTTAATTCTTTCAATAATTCTTTTTCATCAGAAAGTCTAGACGTGTCGTCTAAAGGCTCATAAGTTCCACTATCCCAAACCTCAACTTGTCCTGCTCCATAATTTCCTTCAGGAATATTTCCTTCAAAATCTTTATAATCGTAGGGGTGATCTTCCACCATCATCGCAAGACGTTTGTCTTCAGGATTCAGTGATGGTCCTTTCGGAACAGCCCAGCTTTTCAGAACACCTTCCATCTCCAGACGGAAATCGTAGTGAAGCCTTGACGCAGCATGTCTTTGGATCACAAAAATGAGTTTGTCATCGCTTTTTTTTATTTTTCCTTTGGGTTCGGATGTTTTATCGAATTTCCTTTTGTCGTTGTAATCTTTCAGAGCCATGATCAGGAAGCGTTTTTAGATTTTGGAGTTTGTAAGCTGGCTTTCAGCTGCGCCATCAGATCAATCACTTTGCCCTGTTTTGCAGGTTCAGATTTTTTCACTTTAACAGATTTTCCTTTCGCTTTTTTCTTGATAATTTTCAAAAGTTCTGCAGAATAATCGTTTTTATAAAATTTTGGATCAAACGGTTCTGAAAGTTGCTGAATAAGATTTTTTGCCATCTTCAATTCAGCTGGTTTAGGCGCTTTTTTAGCTGGAATTTTCAAAGTCTTGTAATCCCTGATTTCCTGATCAAATCTCAGGCGGTTTAAAACCAGAATATCATCATTATAAGGTCGAATCATTCCTATGGCTTCACTGTCTCTAAGTATAAAAGTTCCAATTCCAACCATTTTTGTCTGTTGTAAAGCTTTGATTAAAAGTCTGTAGGCATTTTCGCCATTCTTTTGTGGTTCAAGAAAATAAGGAGTTTCAAAATAAACAGAATCTACTTCAGCTTCTTTTACGAAATGTTCAATAGACAGAATTTTAGATTTTTCCGGACTTGCTGCAGCGTAATCATCTTCATCTAAAACAACATATTTGTCATCTATGAGAAAGCCTTTTACAATATTTGCCCATTTTACTTCTTTACCTGTTTTTTCGTTAACTCTTTTAAATTTAATATTAGAAAAATCAGATTTATCAAGCATATCCAAATCGAGCTTGCTTGTTTCTGTTGCAGAATAGATTTTTACAGGAATATTGACTAATCCAAAGCCAATGGCGCCGTTCCAAATTGCTTTCATTTTGTCTGTTTTTTTAGATAAAACTTACAATGATTGTGCCGTGGAAAATTATTTGTAATTTGAGCACAATTAAATAATTTTTAGATGAAAACAATTTTTACATTTTTATGCGTACTTGGAATAAATATTTTTCTTTTAGCGCAAAAGGTTGATTACAAGAATAATATTATTACCGTTGATGGTCAGAAAATAGGAAAAGTAGAAGTACAGAAACAAAATCTGGGCTTGACGAAAAATTTTAACCTTTACTCAATGGAAGGCAAAAAGTTGGTCATTGCAGTTTTGAGTACTGAGTTTGAAGGCGATAAAAATGACAATACAACAATGTATTATCGCTTTACCTTTCTGCCAACCAATCAAGTGGGGATTTTCAAATTATCAACATTAGGTATGGAAAAAGGTTTTGTAAATCTTATTGGTAAAGGAGGCGTTGTTGAAGGAAATATCTTGAATGAAGCGAAAATTACCGAACTTATCGCATCAAAAGGTGTATCACCGAGAACTGCAGTAAATTATACATTGGTTTCTCGTAACAAAAGTTGGCCAATTGAGTTAAAAGAATCAAAAGCTATTGAACAAGGTGGAGAACAAATTGGATTTTTTAATCCTACAGGAAATAGAAACGGACAAGATTTTTATGAATTTTTTATTCCGGGAGGAATTCTGGTTGCTAAAGTAAATTTTGCAGGTGGTAATAATGCTCAGAATTTTGAACTGTTTAGCGCTAAAGATAATGTGAGAAAAGTGGTTTCTATTCCTCAAAAGGATAAAGTGAAATTTCTTTCATCTGCTGTAGATCCGAATGCTCTTACTCTAAAAAGAATTACAGCTTGGTTGGTACAGAATGGGTATTTGTAAAGTAATTTTATATAAGAGTTAAAAAAACCGGAGAAATATTCTCCGGTTTTTGTTTTCAAGATAGATTGTTGCTTGTCGTACTGAAAAGATAAAATTGCCTTAAAATCAAAAATATTCAATCTTTCGGATGTATTTCTTTTTTTGAATCTCTTTTTTAGGAGAATCGTTATTATAAATTAAATTTATAGTTTCTGAAATATTGATTTCACTCCAGTTACTATTTTTATCATAAGAATAATGCGCTTCTCTGATAAGTTCATTTTTGTCATCGTAATATTTCTGTACAACTAGTTTTTGGGTTTCATCATATTCATAAACTGTTCTGTAACCAACTTTATTATCAGACACATTTTGTTTTTCTATTATTTTACCTTTTTGTTTGGGATATGTTAATTCAATTTGATACAGTTTTTTATCTTTGGGTGGACTTGCAGAATATCTTAAAATTTTTGCGGTGTCTTTTTCTTTAAGATAATCATAAGATGTTTCGTAAAGGCTATTGTTATAGTTTTGTTTTTCAAGTGTTATTCTTCCCAGATCATCGTAGAAATAATTCATTTTTAATACAGGTCGGTTTTCACTTTTACTTATTTCTTCGGTTATTAAATTACTTTTGTTATAAATACTTTTAGTGCTCGAAAGCAATTTATTTTCATCGTCATAGCTTTCTCTTGAAAGAAGTTTAGATTGAGCATTGTAAGTAGATTTTGCGATAGAAGTCAGGTACCCTTCTTCTGTATAATATTTTTCCAAAACAATATTGCCTTTTTTATCAATGGTTTTGTAGGTTTTATTTCTTACACTGGGATCATTTGTTGCATAACCAGAATAAGGATATTTTTGATTTTCTTTAATAGAAAATTTAGAAAAATATTGGTCGAAATTATCACCACAATGTTCACAAAGCGTCGTAATAATTTGATTGGGTTTGTACTCGTTTCGTTCTTCACTTCTGAAATATCCATCATTGTATTTTTTTAAAACGAGAGGTCTTCCTGTAATATCGAAAGTTTTTAGTTCAACAGGTTTTTCTTTATTACTATATTCGATAATAAACAAATCAATAGATTTTATATTGCCTTTTAATTTTTCATTTTCAACTATATAATTTTGTGCTGAACTGAAAAATCCTATCAGAAGAAAAAGATAATTTAATTTTTTCATATCAATAAAATAAAAAAGCGGAGAAAAAATCTCCGCTCTAAATTTATGCTTTTAAATTCAATTGTAATTCCAATTCATCGAGTTGTGCTTCGGCAATTGCAGCTGGAGCGTCAATCATCACATCTCGCCCTGAGTTATTCTTAGGGAATGCGATATAATCTCTGATCACTTCATTTCCGTCAAGAATTGCTACCAAACGGTCAAATCCGAAAGCTAAACCACCGTGAGGCGGTGCTCCGTATTTGAAGGCATTCATTAAGAATCCGAACTGAGCTTCTGCTTCTTCTTTTGAGAATCCTAAAAGGTCAAACATTCTTGACTGTAAATCTTTATCAAAAATTCTGATAGAACCTCCACCGATTTCGTTTCCGTTCAAGACCATATCGTAGGCGTTGGCTCTTGCTTTTCCCGGATCTGTTTCCAATAAGTGAATATCTTCAGGTTTTGGTGAAGTGAAAGGGTGGTGCATTGCGTGGTAACGTCCGCTTTCTTCGTCAAATTCCAATAAGGGGAAGTCAACAACCCAAAGTGGTGCGAAAACGTCGCCTTTTCTTAATCCCAAACGGTTTCCAAGTTCCATTCTTAAGGCGGAAAGCTGAGTTCTTACTTTGTGTTCGTTTCCAGAAAGAATTAACATTAAATCGCCTTCTTTTGCTCCGAATTTCTCGATGATTTTCGCTAAATCTTCTTCGTTGTAAAATTTATTCACAGAAGAAGTTTTCACTCCATCATTCTGGAATTTAGCCCAAACCATTCCTGATGCTCCGATCTGTGGTCTTTTCACCCAATCAACAAGCTCGTCGATTTGCTTTCTTGTATAATCTGCACATCCTTCAACATTGATTCCGACAACCAATTCAGCGTCATCAAATATTTTGAAATCTTTTCCTTTAACTAATTCATTCAACTCAACGAATTCCATTCCGAAACGGATATCCGGTTTATCGTTTCCGTATTTCTGCATCGCATCGGCGAAAGTCATTCTTGGGAACGCTCCGAATTCCTGACCTGTAATATCTTTGATCAAAGTTTTCGTCATTCCTTCAAAAACATTCATCACATCTTCCTGCTCTACGAAAGCCATTTCACAATCGATTTGTGTGAATTCCGGCTGTCTGTCTGCTCTTAAATCTTCATCACGGAAACATTTCACGATTTGGAAATATTTATCCATTCCACCCACCATCAACAATTGTTTGAAAGTCTGTGGAGATTGTGGCAATGCATAGAATTGTCCCGGATTCATTCTGCTCGGTACAACGAAATCTCTCGCTCCTTCTGGAGTAGATTTGATTAAAACCGGAGTTTCAACCTCGATAAATCCTTCGTCTGAAAGATAATTTCTCACTTTCTGCGCCATTTTGTGACGGAAGATCAATTTATCTCTTACCGGAGCTCTTCTGATATCCAGATAACGGTATTTCATTCTTAATTCTTCACCTCCGTCTGTTTCATCTTCAATCGTGAAAGGCGGAAGTTGAGATTCATTAAGAACTTCTAATTTTTCAACTAAAATTTCAATTTCCCCAGTTGGAATATTGGGGTTTTTGCTGACTCTTTCGATCACGCGTCCTGTAACCTGAATAACGAATTCACGTCCCAATTTTTTTGCATTTTCCATCAATTCCGCTGTAGAACGGTCTTGGTCGAAAACCAACTGAGTAATTCCGTAACGATCTCGTAAATCTATCCAAATCATAAATCCTTTATCACGGATCGTTTGTACCCATCCTGATAGTGTAACTTCTTCATTAAGATTTTTCAGAGATAATTCTCCGTTTGTGTGCGATCGAAACATTGTTTTTAGATGTTAGATATTAGACGTTAGATATTAGACTTTTATGAGGCTAATTTTTCGTTGGCAAAGATAAGGTTTTTGAAAGTTTTTAAAACAAAAAAAACTCCCCGAAGGAAGTTTTAAATATTATTTTTGAAATTTTTCTAAAGAATTGCAGCAGTTGCTGTATGTTTGTATTCTACAGCGTAATCTTTTGCTGTTTTACCATTCTTATCTTTGATATCTTTCTTTGCTCCATTTTTAAGCAAAACTTTTGCCGTATCTGTTAAACCATACATCGCGGTGTACATTAGCGGAGTCATATCGCTACAAGATTTGTTAACATCAACTTTATTGGAAAGAAGATAATTCATCACATTTTTTCTTTCGTATAGTGCACTTAGAGTAAAAAGATTAAATGATGTTTCTTTAATCTGAAAACATTTTGTAAACTCATCTTTCGTGAATACCTTCTTCACGTCTTCCAATTTATCTGTTTGGAAAATTCTCATTTGGTCTTTCGACATATCCTGAGCAAAAAGAGTGTTGCCAAAAATAGCAATTCCAAATAATAGAGTAGTAGTAATTATTTTTTTCATAAATCTTAATTTTATCTAAACAATATACAAAGTTAATTAATTTTTTTGATACATGTTGCTAATTATTAATCCATTTCGTTGCTTTTTCCAAAACTTCGTCTTTGCTGTTTTTTATGCCTTCAATTGTTGGTTTTACTTCTTCATCGGGAATAATTCCTATTCTTTGGGTTTCTTTTCCGTCGGGATAATAAATTCCGATTCCGCTGATTTGAGTTTTAATATTTCCGGGAAGCACAAATTCTGAAACATTTCCGTCGGCTCCTGCAGTTTGAGAACCAAAAACTTTTGCATTCGGAGCTGTTCTGAAAGCCATTGTATGGTATTCTGCGCTACTTTGAGTTGTTTCATTAATTAAAATAGCGATTTTTCCTTTGTAAGAATTCTTTCCGGAACCAGGAACTTCTAAATTTGAAGAGAATGTGAAAAGTCCAGGTTGATAATTTTTTGTATGTGTGAACTTAACAAAAGCAGAAGGATCGACCTTTAATAATTTACCCATTTTGAATACAACAAAATCTGAAGGATAACTTCTGAAATCTACAACCAACCCTTTAGTATCTTTAATTTTCTCAAAAATAGCTGGAAGATCATCGGCTTTTACACTTCCCATATAGAAATAAGCAGTATTATTATCGAGCATTTTGAAAAATTCTTTCTTATCTCTTTTAAAATTTAATTCAGTTGGAGTATAAGTTTTAATGGTCTTCTCTTCTGTTTTTCCGTTTCTTATCAATTTTATTTTAATGGTTTCGTCATTACTTCTTAAAAGATTTCCTGCAACATCTCTCAATTGAGTGGCGTAATTGGAACCTGGAATATATTTCAGCAGACTGTTTACAAAATCTTCTGTTTTTATTCCGTTAATTTCTGTAATCACATCTCCAATCTGAATTCCGGCTTCTTTAGTAAGACTTTCATTATAAAAATCATCAACTACAGCTTTGTTTTCTACAAAATTTAACTCAAAAGCGGGATATCTTTTCCCGAAAAACTCGTATGTTTTTTTATTATAATTAATGATGTTGGCATGACTGTCTTTTACTCGTCCGATAATTTCCAAAGAAGCCAAGGCATATTCTTTTTCATCCTTTGCATTGATGAATTTTGGAACAAATTCCTTCAATACGCCTTTCCAGTCTTCCTCAATAAGATTTTTATAAGGGAAATAATACTGAATCATATTCCAATATCTGTAAAGCGAAAGCAAACGGAAACCTTCGTCTGGATAAGTCATTTTGCGGTAAGCATTTTCATTTTTAAAATCGGGATTTCCTACACTCGGAAAAAAGTCTACATAATAGTTTTCACGCGGCCTTTTAGCATTTTTCAAGTTTGAAAGTTCCTGCGAAAGTTCTTTGGAAAAACCGGAGTTTGTAATCCAATCTAAATCTGGTTTAAATTTTACATTTTCAGGTTCAGTATTTTTTACGGTTTGATATTTACCTAAATCTTTAATCCATTGTACAAGAATTGCATCCCTTTGATTTGCCGAAACATTTCTTGTTTTTCCATATATTCTGAAAAGCTCATAATCCCAATTGTAATTGCATTCCGCAACACTTGGATGATAATATTTCAGATAGCCCCAAATAAGCCCGAGTTTTGTAAGATAATCCACATTTTCTTTTTCAAGATTGATGTTTAAAATTTTTGAACCAAGATCAAACTCTTTATCCAGTTCAACTTTAGTCAATTTTTTCTGAAAAACTTTTGCATTTTTAATCTCTTTTCCGTCAATAGAAACCGTAAGATTATCAACCCACATTTTTCCTTTTCCGACCAATAATGCTCCCAAAACAATTTTATCTGTGTTTTCTGGTGACATATTGAGTGTGACTTCGTACTTTTTCCAGTCATTGGTTCCTTTCAAACCTGTTTTTTTCATGTTGTCAAAAGCTACATCAGGATCAATTCTCAGCCAAAGACCAGCAAATCCATCAGAAACGTTTTCTGTTTTGATGTAACCTGAAAGTGTTATTTTTTTACCTGCGTAATTTTCAGGAAGTTTGTACATCAATGCTTTAAACCCTGAATTTTCTGTCGCATTGAATAGAACCGAAGTTTTTCCTTCTTGTTTTATTTGAGAATCTGCAGTTATTGTTGCTGAGCTTTCACCAAATGTCGTCCAATGAGTGGGAAGTTCTTTATCAAAACTTTCAAAATTTAGATTTTCAATTTTTTGTTGGGCAAAAGAATGTAAGGCAAGAAATAATGAGGTAAGCAAGAAATATTTTTTCATAGTATTAAATTTTTCCAAATGTAGTGAGCTGTATCCTTTTGAATCTACAAAAGGACTGTGTTTTAAGATAGTTTGGTAAATTGATATTTGAATTTAACAGAATCTTAGAAGTAAAATTCTTAAGAAATCTTAATTTTTTACGTATTCTAAAAGATCTCCTGGTTGACAATCGAGAATTTTGCAGATTGCTTCTAGCGTTGAAAGCTTTAAAGCTTTTGCTTTTCCGGTTTTTAGGATGGAAAGGTTAGCTTGCGTAATTCCTATTTTCTCTGCAAGTTCCTGAGACTGCATTTTTCTTTTCGCCAACATGACGTCTACGTTGATTATTATTGGCATAAGTTATATTGTTAAATCGTTTTCAGATTGTAATTGATATCCTCTTTTGAAAAATGCGGAAGTAAAATACATTGTAATTCCTAAAAAGAAGAAGATAAAACAAGTAATGAGCATAGAGCTATCTAAATGAGCGTTAAAAAGATAAAGCCAAATGAAAAAATATAGAGGGGCATAAAGAATATTAATAATCGAAAATATTTTCAGTTGCTGTATTATTTTTTCTGTGAAAAGCTTATGATTTGTTAGGTGATTAAAAATTTTATGTAAAAAGAAGAAAAATAAACAGAAGAATATATTTTGAAAAGAATGGAACAGTACAGTTTGTTTTGTGAAAAATCCCATCATCATTTGTTGATTAGAAAATGGATATTTAAAGATAAAATAAATATCAAACTGAGGCGAATAATTTCCTTTTGATTTTCCCATCTCAATGACTTCGGGTAAAAGATGTTCAGAGTAAGTATAATTATAGTAGCTAACTCCAAATAAAAAAGTCATGTAAATTGTGTGTAATATCAAAAAGATAAACAGGAAAAGAAATAAATAAGATAATCCTGTAGAGATAGATTTTGGTCCGAGTAATTTCATTGTTGTAATATTTTATTATTGCAAATATATAATTAATTATTGTTTTACGATAATTAATTATTAAAATTTTAAAATATTTTTAATTTAATTATAAAAAAATACCGAAGCATAAACTTCGGTATTAAATATTTTTAAAGTGTAATAAGGGTTATTTTCCTCCAAGAAAACCTCCTAGAATATCTCCAAGACCACCACTTTGTTTGTTGTTTCCGCCTCCTAGAACGCTTCCTAAAATGTCACCAAGTCCACCGCTTGATTGTGTTGTTCCACCTCCAAGCACACTTCCCAAAATATTACTTAAAGGATCGTTTGATGCTTGAGACTGGTTTTGAGCATTTCCTAAAATTCCTCCCAAAAGATCACCAATTCCTCCGGCTCCTACATTATTCTGTTGCTTCTCTTTTCCAATGTAACCCATGATTACTGGAGCAAGCATTGCTAAAATTGGTCCAATCTTGTCGATAGAAATACCCGTGTTTTGAGAAAGATTATTTTCAACTGTATTTTTGTCGTTTCCAAAGACATGAGAAAGAATAGAACCTCCTTCATTTTGTCTTGCATCAGCTTGAGAAACGTCATCTAAAATACTTCCGTCGTGATCTTTGTCTAAAGCGTTGTTTAAAGCTTCAGCTTCTTTACTGTCTTGCGATTTATTTCTTAAGTACGAAATAACCAAAGGTGCAGCTACTGCCAAAAGTGCAAGAATTTGAGTTTTGCTTACACCGAATTTGTTTTCTGCCTGTGTTGCAACCTGATTTCCTGTGTTTCCTGTTAAAAGATCTAATAGACTCATTTTGTGTTTAAAATTTATTTGTTAAGTTTTCAAATGTATTAAAAAATATATCACAAACTGAAAATTTTTTATTAAAATCAAAAAGGTATTACAATTCGGCTTTTAGCATTAATTTTTCAGAATTGGAACATTCGAACAAGCCTCCCCAAACATCAAAGATTTTACAATCGGCTGAATTTTTTCCACCAATTCTACATAAGCGTTTTCAGGAATTTCTTTATCCGAACATCCTTTTACCAAAACTCTTTTTCCGTTCATTTCCGAAAAATCGTGATTTGTAATGGCGTCGTGCATTAAGATTATCTCTAAATTTTCTAAATTTCCGAAAATGATTTTCTTAGTAACCTCAGTCAATTTAGCAGTAATCAGAAAATACGCCCAAAGCGGAACGATGGCATCTGCAGAATTATACACATAAACATATGAATCTCGGTATTCTTCAACATTGATTGCGGCTACTTTTTCACGGAAATCTTTTTCTTTTAAAACCATTTCCATAAACAGAAAATCTTTTAAATCAATTCCTTTTCTGATGCCTTTAGGAACCAAATCAGTAAGGTCGAAATTGATTAATCCACTTGCAGCTACTTTATTTTTTATTTCAAATTCTTCTGACATTTTTATCATTATCTTTGAAGCAAATTTACTCAATTATTATTTGAACTTTGATGTTTGAAACTGTCAGTTCAATAGATAAAATCATTCATCGTACATCACTCATCGTTTATGAAATATTACATCATCGCAGGTGAAGCTTCCGGAGATTTGCACGGAAGTAATTTAATGAAAGCTTTAAAAGAAAAAGATTCCAACGCAGAATTCAGATTTTGGGGTGGAGATTTAATGCAGAAACAAGGTGGAACATTGGTGAAACATTACCGAGATTTAGCTTTTATGGGCTTTCTTGAAGTTGCGATGAATCTGAGAACGATTTTAAATAATATTAAAATTTGCAAAGAAGACATTAAAAATAATAAACCAGATGTTTTGATTTTGGTTGATTATCCAGGTTTCAACTTGCGAATTGCAAAATTTGCCAAAGAATTGGGAATTAAGGTTATCTACTATATTTCTCCACAACTTTGGGCATGGAAAGAAGGTCGTGTAGAAATCATCAAGAAATATGTGGATCAAATGATGGTGATTCTGCCTTTCGAGGAAGATTTTTATCATAAACACGGAGTAAAATCGCATTTTGTGGGTCACCCATTATTAGATGCCATCTCTTCACTTCAGGAAATTAATATTGAGAATTTTAAATCTGAAAACGGTTTAAACGAAAAAGAGATCATTGCACTTTTACCCGGTTCACGTAAACAGGAAATTGAAAAAATGCTTGAAATCATGCTTTCTGTTCGTCCGCATTTTGAAAATTATCAGTTTGTGATTGCTGGTGCACCAAGTTTGGAAAAAGAATTCTATCAAAAATATGTTGATGATAATGTGCATTTCGTTTCCAATAAAACTTATGATTTATTGAGGTGTTCGAAAGCCGCTTTAGTCACTTCAGGAACGGCAACTTTGGAAACCGCTTTGCTGAATATTCCTGAAGTAGTTTGTTATCGGGGAAGTAAAATTTCTTATGCTATCGCCAAAAGACTGGTTAAAAACATCAAATATATTTCGTTGGTGAATTTGATTATGGACAGGGAAGTGGTGAAGGAATTAATTCAAAGTGAACTCAATACAAAAAATCTTGTCGAAGAACTGAATTTCATTATCGAAGGTAAAAAAAGAAGCGAAATGCTTGATGATTTCAAACTTTTGAGAGAAAAATTAGGTGGAAAAGGGGCAAGTGAAAATGCGGCAGATATTATTTTAAATCTAAAAAAGTAGAGGAATTTAGTTTTCATATTCTAAAATTTTTTAACTTAGTCTGTACAAACACAAATGATTTTGGACAGACAACCTCTCTTGATTCTTGTCATTTCTTTTATGCTAGGAATTTTCTTTCAGGATAAATTTTCTTTTGAGCAGAATTCAATTCTGATCATTTTATTATTTTCTTTTCTCTTTTTCGGGTTACTTTTTCTGAAAAATCAGATTTTATTTAAGTTTAGAAATGTTTTTCTCGTCGTTTTATTTTTTGGATTAGGAATTTCGTTTCATTTTTATAATCAATTGAATGACGGAAAATTTAATTTAAAAACCAATGAAACCATAGTTTTTAAAGTTTCAAAAAAATTAAACTCAAACGAAAAATATAAAAAATATGATGTTTTTGCTGAGGTTGAAAATCAATCTTTCAACGCAATCATAAGTGTTGAAAAAGACCATAAAGAATTAGATTTCAATCATTATTACAAAGTAGAAGCTTATGTTGTTCAACCCAAATCTCCCGAATACGACTTCCAGTTTGATTATTCTAAATATTTACAGCGAAAGAATATTTATTATCAATGCTTTATCAACGGAGAAATTTCTTCTGCAACAAGAAATGATGTAAGTTTTTCTGAGAAAATTAAACAAAAACGTTTAGAAACTTTACAGGAAATCGACGATTCTAAAATGAATTTTCGCAGTCGTGAATTTCTAAAAGGAATTATTCTCGCTGACCGTACAGAAATAGATTCTGAAACTGTTCGGGATTTTAACCGTTCTGGTTTGGTGCATTTTTTAGCGATTTCGGGAACGCATATCGTCGTGATTTTCGGGATGTTTTATTTTTTGATGATGAGGTTTTCATACATTAAATTAAAAAAATATGCAATCATCATCAGCTTAATTTTTATCTGGATTTTTGCGGTATTCATAGGATTTGGAAATTCTGTTGTACGTTCCTGCATTATGATTTCTGTGTATTTTATTTATGTTTTGCTTCAAAGAAAACCAGATTTGCTTCATTCTATGGCACTTTCGGCATTTATTATTTTAATGATTGATACGCAGCAGATTTTTGATGTTGGTTTTCAATTAAGTTTTCTCGCAGTTTTAGGAATTTATTGGTTGAATCAACCGATTTTGAAATATCTACCAAGACAGGATAATTATTTTAAAAAGCTTATTTACAATACAATTTCGATTTCAATCGCAGCGCAATTGGCAACTTTGCCTTTGGTTTTATATTATTTTCATCAGTTTTCATTGATTTCAATTTTGGCAAACTTTTTTATCGTACCGTTTTCAGAATTAATAATTGTTTTTTCTTTCTTAATGACTGCATTAATTGGATTCAATTTAGATTTTGAAATTGTTAATTTGATTTATGATTTTGTCATTCAAATTTTATTAAAAATAATTCATTGGTTTGCTGGTTTTGATACTGTTTTTTTTGAAAATATCCCATTAAACTTAACTGAAGTTTTTGCTCTGTTTGGAATTGTATATTTTCTGAGGTTTCTTTTAAATAAAATCAGCTTAAAAAATATTTCTAATCTGATTTTAGCTGTTTTTGTATTTTTAATTGTTAGAATTTCTTTTAATGTGTTTGAAAATCAAAGAGATGATTTTTTAGTCCACCATTATAAAAAAGAAACTATTATTTCAATCAAAAAAGGGAATAGAGTAGAATTTTGGTTGAGTTCAAACAAGGATAAAAGTAAAATTCAACAATATATTATTAATCCCTATTTATCTTCACGAAGAATAAAAAATATAGAAGTCAAAAATATTCCAACTTCTGCAAGAATGGTAAAGTTTAATAATCAAATTTATCAATTAAAGTAATTTCAAATTTTACAGGTTTTCCTTGAATTAAATATCGTTACAAATCTTATTTAGAAACATTACAAACTGTCTAATAGTGAGATTTCTCACTTTTTAGTATTGTTAACATTTCCTAATTTTGTGGAAATTCAAATTTGAGCTTAATATGGCAAGTTTAACAAGTTCTACAATAGGTAGGAAGTATGCAATGGCACTTTCGGCAATGTTTCTGCTGATCTTCTTGGTAATGCACATGTCTACCAATATGATGTCCGTTTTCAGTGAAGACGTTTTTAATGAAGCGTCACATTTTATGGGATATAATCCTGCGGTGCAGTATTTAATGCAGCCGATTCTTATGTTTGCTGTAATCTTTCACTTTGTGATGGGTTTTGTTTTAGAAATTAAAAACAACAAAGCGCGTCCTGTAAAATATGCAAACAACAATGGCGCTGCAAATTCTACATGGATGTCTAGAAACATGATTATTTCAGGAGCGGTGATTCTTGCGTTTCTTGTACTTCACTTCTACGATTTTTATTTTCCGGAAATGAATTACAAATACATCCAGGGAAATACTCCGGATGAAACAAGATATTTCGCTGAATTACACCACAAATTTCACGATATCTGGAGAGTTGTATTGTATGTGATAGCTTTTGTGCTTTTAGGTTTACACTTAGCTCATGGTTTTCAGTCTTCATTCCAATCAATTGGAGCGAGACACCCAAAATACACTCCTGTAATCAAAGCTTTCGGAAACTGGTATTCAATCTTGATTCCTGCTGGCTTTATTTTTATTGCAATTTTTCATTACGTAACTCAATAATTATCAATATACTAATATGAGTAAATTAGATTCAAAAATTCCTGCGGGTCCGTTAAAAGACAAGTGGAAACATCATAAAGACCATATGAACCTTGTTGCACCAAACAACAGAGATAAAATTGATATTATTGTTGTTGGTACCGGTTTAGCAGGTGGTTCTGCTGCAGCTACTTTAGCTGAGCAAGGATATAATGTAAAAGCATTCTGCTACCAAGATTCACCAAGAAGAGCGCACTCAATTGCTGCTCAAGGAGGTATTAATGCAGCTAAAAATTATCAAGGAGATGGTGACTCAACTTACAGACTATTTTATGACACTATCAAAGGTGGAGATTATAGAGCAAGAGAGGCAAACGTTTACAGATTAGCTGAAGTTTCTGCAAATATTATTGACCAATGTGTTTCTCAAGGTGTTCCTTTTGGTAGAGATTACGGCGGACAATTAGATAACCGTTCATTTGGTGGAGTTCAGGTTAAAAGAACTTTCTACGCAAAAGGGCAAACTGGTCAACAGTTATTATTAGGTGCATATTCTTCATTAAGCCGTCAGATCGGAAAAGGAAGAGTGAAAATGTACAACCGTCACGAAATGCTTGAATTGGTAATCGTAGATGGAAAAGCAAGAGGTATCATCGCAAGAAACTTGGTAACAGGTGAAATCGAAAGACACTCAGCTCACGCTGTAGTTATTGCTTCAGGAGGTTACGGAAACGTATATTTCCTTTCTACCAATGCAATGGGGTCAAACGTTTCTGCAGCTTGGAAGATTCATAAAAAAGGAGCATATTTTGCAAACCCATGTTATGTACAGATTCATCCGACTTGTATTCCGGTTCACGGAACACAGCAGTCTAAACTGACTTTGATGTCTGAATCATTAAGAAACTCCGGAAGAATCTGGGTTCCTAAGAAAATTGAAGATTCAGTTGCGATCAGAGAAGGTAAATTGAGACCTGAAAATATTAAAGAAGAAGACAGAGATTACTATTTAGAAAGAAGATATCCTGCTTTCGGAAACTTGGTTCCTCGTGACGTTGCGTCTAGAGCGGGTAAAGAAAGATGTGATGCTGGTTTCGGAATCGAAAATAACGATACTAAAGAAGGTGTTTACTTAGATTTCTCTACAGAAATCATGAAAAAAGGTAAAGAATCTGCTATTGAAAAGCATATTCACAATCCTACAGAACAGCAAATCTACGATTTAGGAAAAGCTTGGATTGAGGAAAAATACGGTAACTTATTCGTAATGTACGAAAAAATTACAGCGGATGATCCTTATAAAACTCCAATGAAGATTTATCCTGCTGTTCACTATACAATGGGTGGTGTTTGGGTTGATTATAACTTACAGTCTACAATTCCTGGATGTTTTGTTATCGGTGAAGCTAACTTCTCAGACCACGGAGCAAACAGATTGGGAGCTTCTGCATTGATGCAAGGTTTGGCAGATGGATATTTCGTTCTTCCTTACACTATTGCAGATTATCTTTCTGCAGACATCAGAACAGGAGAGATTCCTACGAATTCTGCTGAGTTCGACGCAGCTGAAAAAGAAATCAAAGACAAAGTAAACTTCTTTGTTAATAATAAAGGAACACATTCAGTAGACCATTTCCATAAAAAATTAGGACACATTATGTGGAATAAAGTTGGAATGGGAAGAACTCCTGAAGGTTTAAGAGAGGCAATTGCAGAAATTGATGAAGTGAAAAAAGATTTCTGGCAAAATGTAAAAGTAATGGGTGAAGCCGAAGGTATGAATACTGAACTTGAAAAAGCTTTCAGAGTGGCAGACTTTATCGAATTAGGACAGTTAATGGCTATCGATGCTTTACACAGAAACGAATCTTGTGGAGGTCACTTCAGAGAAGATCACGCTACGCCTGAAGGTGAAGCTGAAAGAGATGACGTTAACTTCAAATATGTAGGAGCTTGGGAGTATCAAGGTGATGATATTAAAAATGAAGTTCTGCATAAAGAAGATCTTGTTTACGAGAACATCGAAGTTAAAGCGAGAAGTTATAAATAATCTCCAACCTATAAATATAAAATTATGAGTGCAAAAAAAGGCCTTCATCTTACGCTGAAAATTTGGAGACAAAAAAATACAAAAACTAAAGGTCAGTTTGAGACCTACAAAATATCAGATGTATCTACAGATTCTTCTTTCTTGGAGATGTTGGATATTCTGAACGAAAACCTTATCAACGAAGGAAAAGAACCAATCGCTTTCGATCACGACTGTCGTGAAGGAATCTGCGGTATGTGTTCTCTTTACATCAATGGTAGAGCTCACGGTCCGGATACTGGAATTACAACGTGCCAGCTTCACATGAGAATGTTTAAAGACGGTGAAACAATCGTTATTGAACCTTGGAGAAGTGCTGCGTTCCCTGTTATTAAAGATTTAATGGTAGACAGAAGCGCATTCGACAGAGTAATGGCTGCAGGTGGATTTATCTCGGTAAACACTTCAGGAAATACTTTGGATGCAAACGCAATTCCCGTTCCTAAAGAAGATGCAGACAAAGCAATGGATGCTGCAGCTTGTATCGGATGTGGAGCTTGTGTGGCGACTTGTAAAAACGGTTCTGCAATGTTGTTCGTAGGAGCTAAAGTTTCTCAGTATGCTCTTCTACCTCAAGGTAGAGTAGAAGCGAAGAGAAGAGTTCTGAATATGGTGAAAGCTATGGATGACGAAGGATTCGGAAACTGTTCAAATACAGGAGCTTGTGAAGTAGAATGTCCTAAAGGAATTTCTCTTGAGAATATCGCAAGAATGAACAGAGAGTACATGGCTGCCTATGCAGACAGAGGATAATCTGTTTTTAAAATAAATAATAAAATCGTCTTCTTCAAGGAAGGCGATTTTTAGTTAAATCTTTCATAAAATAAGTTCAAAAATTATATCTAGTTGAGTTGAAAAACTTACTTTTGCTAAATTATTTAAAATCAAAAATGAAATCGAAGATTCAATCTTTTAAAAAAAATTATAGTACAATAATGATTAAAAAATATCTTTTGTTGTTTGTCATTGCAATATTTGCGGTGTCTTGTTCAAAAAAAGTTGAAGTAAAAGGAAAAATCGCAGGTGGTTCTCCATTAGAGAGAATTGATTTTGCTGAAGCTTCAGGTGTTGCAACATTACCTTTGATAAACATTGGTGTTGATAAAGACGGAAATTTCTCAGGAAGCTTCGAAGCTCCAAAAAATGGGATGTATGTAATTAATTATGCAGGAAAGCAAAACTTAATCTTCCTTAAAGGAGGTCAGTCTATCAATATTTCTGGTAATTCTGCTACATTCCCGAATGAATATGTAGTTACAGGTGACGGGAAAGCTGATAATGATTTCTTCCAGGCTTGTCAGAAATTCTTAATGACTTACGGTCAGACTCTGAATATTCAGGAATTGGCTGCAGGTGATGAAGCGAAATATGTGAAAGGAATGCAGAAAATTGAAGCTGATATCAATAAAAATATTGAAGAAAACATCAAAAAATTCAATCCTGGAAAAGAAGTAGTTGAATGGAAAAAAACAGATGCTAAAGTGGCAATTCTTAATTTAATGGTAAATTATGAAATGACTAAAAAGCAAATGTCTGGAAACAACCCTTCATTCAAATTGGGTAAAGTTTTCACAGATTACGAAACTAAGCTTCAGGAAAATAAAGATTCGATGATAAAGATGAGTCCGTTTTACAGACAATATCTTTTAACTAAAATGAGTTCAGGTTTCCAAACATTTGCTCAAGGAAAAGCTCAAGGTAAAACTGATATTACGACTTCAGAATTATTCAGCGAATATTTAAAAGGTCAAAAAGAAGTTTCTCAAACTGAAAAAGATTATCTATTGGCGTTTGTAATGGCTCAGTCTGATATTCATCCGCAAACTCCGGCTGCTACAACAGATAAAATCAAAAAAATTATCGAAGAAGATATCAAAGATGCTACAATTAAAGCTGATTTGAAAAAAATGCAGTTCGCAATCAACGGATTTAAAGTTGGTGACGATGCTCCGGAAGCTTCTTTGGTAAAGCAAGACGGATCAGCTTATAAATTAAGTGAGAACAAAGGGAAACCTTACATGATGGTGTTTTATGCATCTTGGAATCCTTACATCGCTGAAGGAACAGTTCCTGTTTTGAAAGAAGTTGTAAATTTCTATAAGTCTAAAATGAATTTCGTATTTGTAAATGTAGATGATACTAAAGATCAGTTTACAAAAACAAGCAACGCTTTGTTAAAAGGGATTCAGGGAACAAATGTTTATGGCGATGGAGGTTTAAACTCTGATGTTGCTAAAAAATATGGAGTTTATGGTTTCAAATTACCGAGCTTCGTAATTGTAGATAAAAATGGGAAAATTGCAAGCAGAACTTTCAACAATCTTGGAGATCAGGATTTGATTACGGTTTTGGATAAGCAAACCGGTTTATCTGCTCCGAAAGTTAATCCTGCAGCGCAATTGCAAATTGATCCTTCTGCATTACAGCAAGCTCCGCAAACAGCACCGGCTCCTGTAGAGGCAAAAAAATAAAAACTTTAATAAAATATAAAGAAAACCTTGTCTTCGGATAAGGTTTTTTTTATTGTATTTTTGCAGACAGATTTGAAACTGAAAGGTTTCAAAGAATTTATTAGAAAAAATAGAAAAATTAGATGGAATTTAGAGTAGAAAGCTATTTTCCGTCACAGTGAATTGTTATGAGAAAGAAGAAAGACGTAATTCTTGAAAATATAAAACTTTTTGCAGCAGGTGCAAAAGGTGTAGCTATTGGAAAAACTGAAGAAGGAAAAACGGTATTGATTTCGGGAGCTATTCCAGGAGATGTGGTGAATGCAAGAGTGAGAAAATCAAAGTCAAAGTATTTTGAGGCTGAAGTAAAAGAGATTGTTGAAAAATCACCATTCAGAGTTGAACCGAAGTGTATTCATTTTGGAACTTGTGGCGGTTGCAAATGGCAAAATATGAGCTACGAAAAGCAGCTTGATTTTAAACAGGAAGAAGTTTATAACAATATTAAAAGAATTGGCGGAATCGACGATTTTGAAACCGTTCCCATTTTGGGAGCAGAAGAGCAATATTTCTACAGAAATAAAATGGAATTCTCTTTCTCCAATGCAAGATGGCTTTCTCAATATGAAATAAGTTCTGAAGAAAATTTTGGAAGCAGGGATGCGCTTGGTTTCCATATTCCGGGAATGTGGAGCAAGATTTTAGACTTAAAAGAATGTTTCCTTCAGGAAGATCCTTCTAATGCAATTCGTTTGGCAGTTAAAAAATTTGCGGAGAATAAAGGATTAGACTTTTTTGATGTAAAAGAGCAGAAAGGTTTCCTGAGAACTTTGATGATGAGACAAAACTCTAAAGGCGAATGGATGGTTTTATTCCAGCTTTACAGAGAAGAAAAAGAAAACCGCACTCAGCTTTTTGACTTTTTACTGGAGCAATTCCCACAGATAAAGACTTTGGTTTATGCAATTAATCCAAAGCAAAATGATTCTATCTACGATTTAAATGTAAATGTTTATTTCGGAGAAGGATTTTTAATGGAAGAAATGGATGGTTTGAAATTTAAAATTGGGCCAAAATCGTTCTTTCAGACTAATTACAAACAGGCTTTAGAATTATACAGAAAAACTCTTGAATTTGCTGATTTAAAAGGTGATGAAGTAGTTTACGATTTATATACCGGAACAGGAACGATTGCTCAATATGTTGCAAGAAATGCAAAACACGTAATCGGAATTGAATCTGTACAGGAAGCAATTGATGCGGCTATCGAACACGCTGAATTAAACGGTTTAACCAACACGACTTTTTATTGTGGTGATATGAAAAACGTTTTCAATGACGAATTTTTAGAAAATCATCCTAAAGCTGATGTTTTGATTACCGATCCACCAAGAGACGGAATGCACCAAAAAGTGGTTGAGCAGATTTTGAAATTAGCTCCTGAAAAAGTGGTGTATGTAAGTTGTAATTCTGCGACTCAGGCTAGAGATTTGGCTTTGATGAAAGATCATTATGCTTTGGTGAAAATTTTGCCGGTAGATATGTTCCCGCAAACGCATCATGTTGAAAATATTGCGTTGTTGATTAAAAAATAATTTAATTAAATTTGAAAATATAAAAATCAAAAGTTTAATGAATATGATAAAGAACGGTAAAGCTTTTTTCTTAGTTGGTGCATTGTTTTTCAGCCAGCAAAATTTATTTTCTCAGGAAAAAGAGAAAGATTCTGCGGCAACTGTAAAAAAAGATACTGCTGTTGTAAAAAAAGACGATAAAAAGAAAAGTCTGATCAAGCCATTTAAAGATATTATTACCGATAAAGCGGTTTCAGATCAGGGAGTTTTTACAGTTCATAAAGTTGATGACAAATATTATTTTGAAATCCCTGATTCTATGTTGAAAAAGGAATTTCTTTTGGTGACAAGATTAACAAAAGCTGCTGCAGGAATGCGTTCGGGAACTTCAGGTTATGCGGGAGATCAGATTGGGCAGCAAGTAATCGCTTTTGAAAAAGGTCCAAAAGATAAAATTTTGTTACGTTCGATTTCTCATGTAGATTATGCTAAAGATTCTACGTCGCAGATGTATAATTCCGTGACGAGAAATAATGTGCAGTCTATCATTAAGTCTTTTGATGTAAAAGCTTACGGAGTAAAGAAAAATTCTTCTGTAATTGAAGTTACAGATATTCTCAATTCTGATAACGAATTGACTTCTTTTTCGGTTTGGTCTAAAGATTCTTACAGAGTCGGAACTTTCCAAAAAGATATGTCTTTTGTGAATTTCGTGAAATCTTTCCCGACGAATATTGAAATTAACACGACTAAAACTTTTGCAAGAACTTTAGGAACGCCCGTAACTCCGGCCGTTCCGGGAAGACCTGCACCAAAAATTAGTGGAAATTATACCGTCGAAATCAATTCTTCTTTCGTTCTTCTTCCTGAAAACAAAATGCAGGCAAGATATTTCGATCCGAGAGTGGGTTATTTTACAGTGGGCTATACTGATTTTGATTTAGATCCTCAAGGTGTAAAAAGAATTTCATTGGTAAAAAGATGGCGTCTTGAACCAAAACCGCAGGATGTAGAAAAATATAACAGAGGTGAGTTGGTAGAACCTGCAAAACCAATTGTATTTTATATTGATCCGGCAACTCCCAAAAAATGGGTTCCTTATTTAATGCAGGGAGTTAATGATTGGCAAAAAGCGTTTGAAAAAGCCGGATTCAAAAATGCAATTGTTGCGAAAATTCCTGATCCTAAAGTTGATACAGAATGGAGTTTGGAAGATGCAAGATTTTCTGCTATCGTTTATAAACCTTCAGATGTACCAAATGCTTCAGGACCTTCAATTGCAGATCCAAGAACGGGTGAAATTTTAGAAAGTCATATCAACTGGTATCATAATGTAATGTTGTTGCTTAGAAACTGGTATTTTGTACAGGCTTCCCCAAATGATCCAAGAGCTAGAAAAATGGAGTTTGACGAAAAACTGATGGGTGAATTGATTCGTTTTGTTTCTTCGCATGAAGTTGGTCACACTTTAGGTTTAAGACATAACTACGGCTCAAGCTCGACAGTTCCTGTTGAAAAGCTTAGAGATAAAAAATGGTTGGAGAAAAACGGTCACACTCCTTCGATTATGGATTATGCAAGATTTAATTATGTTGCGCAGCCGGAAGACAATATCGGAGATTCAGGGATCTTCCCAAGAATTGGTGATTATGATGATTGGGCAATCGAGTGGGGTTATAAAAGATTTAATCAATTTAAAACTCCTGATGCAGAAAAAGAACACCTTAATAAATGGGTAATTAAAAATCTTAAAAACGAAAGACTTTGGTTTGGGACAGAATCCAATCCTTTAGATCCAAGATCTCAAAGTGAGCAGGTTGGTGATAATGCCATGATTGCAAGTACTTATGGAATTAAAAATTTAAAGAGAATTGTTGATAATCTGAATGATTGGACGAAAACTCCAAATGAAGATTATAAAAATCTTGATATGATGTACGATCAGGTAACGACGCAGTTCAAAAGATATTTAGGTCACGTTTCAAAATATATTGGTGGACAAATGGAAACTCCGAAAACGGCAGAACAATCGGGATCAGTTTACGAAGTTGTAGCGAAAAAAGATCAGAAAGAAGCGATGCAGTTTTTAAATGAAAATGTTTTCACTACACCACAATGGTTATTGAAAAAAGATATTTTTGAGAAAACAGGAAAAACTCCTGTAAAAACTGTTGAAGAAATTCAGAATGTAGTTTTGGGTAGAGTTTTAAGTCCGTTTGTGCTTCAAAGTTTGTATCAATCGGAAGCAGTTGATCAAAATTCATATTCTTTGGTTGAATTTTTCTCGGATATGAATAATTCAATTATTAAAAAAGATAATGCAGATATTTACGGAAGAAATCTTCAGAGAAATTATGTTGATACTTTAATTAAATTAGTTGATACTAAAAATTCTGATAAATCTGATGTTTCTGCAATCGTAAGAGGGAATTTAAATACAATCAAGAAAGATCTCTCTGCAAAAACGGCTTCAAACGATTTGGTTAATAAATATCATTATGAAGATTTGGTTTTCCGTATTGAGAAAGCTTTAGATCCAAAATAAATTATGAAATATTTAAAATTCATTTTATTCTTTTTTACACTATCATCGATCATTTCTTGTGGAGGTGATGATGATATTTGCGACAGCGGTGAAGGTACACCGAGAATAAAAATTATGTTTAAAAAACAGGATAAGATTGCAGACGTGGATTCTATCAGAGTATATGCCGATCTTGGTACCAATATGATAGATTTGGGCTGGAAAACTGCGGTGGATTCTGTATTTGTTCCATTACGTGTTGATGATTCTGCTTTTACAGATCTTTATGTGAAAACTACTACTCAAGAAGATTCTACGAGAGTTCGGGTCAATTATACAACTAAATCAATTTATGTATCTCCCGGATGTGGTGTGAAAAGAAATTACGAAAATGTAAATTCGGTATTATCAACGCCAAACTCTTTGAAAAGTGTAGAACAAGGGCAAAATTTTATAGAAAATGAAGACAAGACTAATTTATTCTTTAATTTTTAGTGTTTCCGGTTTGCTGACTTTATCTGCACAGGAAAAGAAGGAAGCCGAAAAACCAAAATGGAAGTACGAACCCAATTTTATGGTGGGTGTAGATCTTTTGAATGCAGGAGTTTCATTTTTTTCGGACAGACAAATGTTTCAGGGATTTGTTTCATCAAGAATTAAAGATAATTTTCACGGAATCATTGAAGCTGGTTTTGATAAAAATATTTACCAAAATAACGGATACGATGCTGAAGCAAGCGGACCTTTCGTGAAAATCGGAGCCTTTTATATGTTGGCAAGAGATCGTGAAAATGATTTTAACGGATTTTATGGAGGTGGAAAAGTTGCAGGAGCATTTTATACTCAGGAATATATGGCAATTCCGGTAAGAGGATATGCAGGAAACAGTTCATCTGTCTCAATGCCGTCATCTTCGCAATCTTCATTTTGGCTGGAAGGAACTTTAGGAGGAAGAGTACAATTATTTGAATCTAATTTTTACATCGATGTGAGTATGCAGCCAAGATATTTGGTTGTAGCCGGAAAGCAAGATGAAGTTGTACCCATGATTGTTCCTGGTTTTGGAAAAAGCTCTAATAAATTTACAATGGGTTTTGCCTGGAATATAGCGTATAAATTTTAAATATGTATTTTAAAAATAAAAAAGAGCAGGTTTTACTTGCTTTTTTTTGTTTCTATCAATTTCTGAATTTCAACATAAAGACTTTTTAATTCCGCAGGAGGATTTCCTGAATCAAAAGCTGAAGATTGATATTCAGTTTCGTTTTTAGTGATGGTTATAATTGAAGCCAGTGCAGCATCGCTATATCGTTTGGTGGATGGCGCTTCTAATTTTGAGATTTCTTCAAGTTTTATTTTATCTGCAAAATCTGTAGTTTTAGACCAATCATTCTGAGAAATTTCCTTATTGTTAATAATTCCATTAATAGATGACTCTAATTTTCCGTTTGATAATGTAAAAGTTCTGTTTGTTCCTCTGGTTCTTTCAGATAAAGATATTTTTTCAACCTTAGAAATTGATTTTTCAGAAGAAACAGCTTTTGGTTTGCAACTTAATATCGTTAATGATAATATTGTTGATGTTATGATAAAATATTTCATAATGACTTGTTTTTCAATAATTGGTAAATGAGTATTTGTTGTTGTAATGTAAGCAAAATAATGATTTTTTTTAAATAAAATTAATACAATATTAATGTAATTGTAATTTATATTATATTTGCCAAAGATTTAAATTAATTTTAAAATGAAGAAATTTACAGTTTCAAAAGTAATTTTGCTGTTTTCTATGATTTTTGCTGCAACATTCAGTGCGCAGAAATTAGAAAACAGTAAATTGGTTTTTGGTAAAGCTTATACGATGGATGAGCTTAAGGATGCGAATGGGGTAATGCGTTGTGCTTCTACAGGGTATGAGAAATACCTGCAGGCAATGTATCCTGATAGAATGACTGAGGCTCAGTTTGAAGCATGGATTAATCCTTTAATTGAAAATGCAAAATCGAATAAATCTCAAAACGGAGGGATTATTACAATTCCGGTAGTTGTACACGTTATACATGCAGGACAGGCTTATGGTGTGGCTCCGAATATTACAGATACTCAAGTTCAATCTCAGATAACTGTAATGAATAATGATTACAGAAAAGCATCCGGAACTCCGGGATTCAATACCAATCCTGTAGGTGCAGATATAATGATACAATTTGCTTTGGCAAAAGTAGATCCAAACGGAAATCCTACAAATGGTATCGATAGAGTTAATCTGTGTTATGCAAGTTGGACACAAGCGGGAGTTAATTCTTATGTGAAACCAAGAACAATTTGGGATCCTACCAAATATATGAATATGTGGAGTGTTCAATTTGGAGGTTCTAGTTCTACGCTCTTAGGATATGCACAGTTTCCTTCAAATTCAGGATTGGCAGGTCTAAATACAAGTGGTGGTATTGCAACTACTGATGGTGTAGTAGCAAATTATTCTACATTTGGAAGTTCTGATTATGACGATGGTACTTTTATTTTGGGAGCTCCTTATGATAAAGGAAGAACAATGACTCATGAGGTGGGGCACTTTTTAGGATTAAGACATATTTGGGGCGATGCTACTTGTGGAACAGATTACTGTGCAGATACTCCTACAGCACATACAGCAAATTATACATGTAATGAATTTATCGCAAGCTGTGATAATGCAAGCGTGTTTGAGATGGTTCAAAATTATATGGACTATACAAACGATACTTGTATGAATATCTTTACGGTAAATCAAAAAGACAGAATTACTGCTGTAATGAACAATTCTCCAAGAAGGCTCGAACTAAAAACATCAACAGCAGATATTGCGATTCCTCTTTTTGCGAACGATGGAGAAGTAAAATTAGAAACAAACTGTACAACAACAGCAAATTCTACATGTGGTGGAACTGCAGCTTCTACAACTAAAATTTCTTTATACAACAGAGGAACAAGTACAATGACTTCAGCGGTTATTACTTATGGGGTAGGTACTAATACTCAGAGCTATACTTGGTCTGGAAGTTTAGCGCCAAATCGTTACGCATTGATTGATTTATCAGTTCCTAGTACAATGCCTTCAGGTAACATGACGATTACAGTTACTACGGTAAATAGTGTAGCTGATCAAAGAGCAAGTAACAGTTCTTTAACAACTTATTTTGTAGGATCTGGTGCAGTACCGGCAGTTCAGGGTACTTATGCATTTAATTTACAAAGAGATATTTACGGTTCTGAAACTACTTGGAATTTGAAAAACAGTGCAGGAACTATTGTTTATAGTGGTGCTGCTACTACAGATACTTCTGCTCTTCCAGCACTTTATACTCAAAACTGGGCTTTAACTCCTGGATGTTATACATTCACAATTAATGATTCTGAATCTGATGGAATTTACGAATATGGTGGATATTATAATTTGAAAGATTCTGCAGGAAATATTGTTTTCCAGGGAAGTTCGTTCTTTGATACTCAAACAAGAGCTGTAAATGTTACTGTCTTGGCTACAGGTGAAACTAAACTTGAAAGCTTTGCTGTTTATCCAAACCCAGCAACTGATGTTTTAAATATAACTAAAGTTTCTAACAAAGCTAAATTTGAAATTCATAATGCTGTAGGACAAATTGTAAAAGCTGGTGAAATTAACAATAACCAAGTTAGAGTATCTGAATTAGTGAGAGGTACATATATTATTACAATTAATGATAAAGGTGTATCTGAAAGCGTGAAATTTATTAAGAAATAATAATTTCTTTTTATATACTAATGAATCCTCAAGTTTTGCTTGAGGATTTTTTTATTATGTAATCATAAGACCGTTTTTAGTGAAGTAATAATAAAAAAAAAACTAATCATTTGCTGGAAATGACAAAAAATGTTTAGATTTGTATTTAATATAAAAATAATATTGCCTATGGCGGAATTTTACATTCTCAACACATTTTATGTGTTTAAAGTTGATTTTTATCAACAATATCATTTAGATGATGTTTACGATAGATTAGTATTGCAGAATCTAAAAAAATACTTAAACAAACGATCCAATGAATTTAAATTTAATTATTAAGAATTGTATAATATGAAAAAAATATTACTGATTTGGGGTTTACTTATCGGTTTGTTAGTTCATGCGCAGGTAGCCCAAATAACTACCGGAACCGCTGGAACACCTGCCTATAATGCTGGACCCGTTTATCGATCAAGTACCTCAAGTAGTTATGATGCTAGTAGATATTCTTATCTTTATACCGCAAGTGAGCTCGCTGCTGCTGGTATAACCTCGGGGGTCACTATTAATGATTTGGGGTGGGTAAAGAATAATAATGCAACTACTACTGGTGGTGGAATTTTCAGAATATATATGAAAAATTCTACAGCTACAGCTTATGCTGCAGCATCAGAAACTTGGGCAAACCTTAATTCTGGAGCTACTTTAGTTTATCAAAACTTAAATCAAGCTATCCCAGCAACGATGACACCAAATTACATCGTTTTTGCATTAAATACCCCTTTTACATATACAGGTGGATCTTTAGAGATTTCTGTTGAGTGGGATATTAATCAAGTTACAGGAAATCCTTCAACGGGTACTTTTGATTGGCTTTGGAGTACGGTGCCAAATAGGATTTATGGTACTGGAAATACAACTTTAGCAGGGATTACAACTCTATCGTCAACTACAAATTCAATAAGTACTATTGATGATAGAAGACCTTTCTTGCAAATTGGATATAGCGCTGGAGGCGCTTGTTCGGGTGCGGTAACCGCAGGAACGGCTTCAGCTTCGGCTACAGCAGTTTGCGCAAATATACCTTTCAATCTTGTACTTACAGGTGCAACAACCGGAGGAGGGATTACCTATCAATGGCAAAGATCTCCGGCTGGAGCCAATACATTTACTAATATTGTAGGTGCTACAACTATGTCTTATGCTGTGACAAATCATACTGCAGCAAGCGATTATCGATGTGTGGTAACTTGTACGAATGGAGGAAGTACACAGAATTCGAATATAGTAACTGTAGGACTTAATACAGGTGGACAGTGTTTAAATTATTGTACACCAATTTACACATACAACTGTGGTAGCGGCGATGACTTAAATAGTTTTGTAATTACAGGTGTTGCTCCTTCTATTATCAGCGATTTGAATACAGGTTGTAACGGAGCAGGATATTATGACAGAACAACTGCATTTACTCCTGTAAATCTTTTACCGGGACAATCTTACCCGGTTCAGATTAATACTACATACTCATCACCTGATTATGAAAAAGTAAGCATTTGGATTGATTTTAATGACAATGGTACTTTTGATGCTGCTGAAAAATTATTGACAGATTTGCCACTTCTTCAAAGTCCAGCATTTGCAAACGCTAATATTGCAATTCCGCTTACAGCACCTGCTGGTGTTCATAGAATGCGTGTACGTGCAATATATAATACTCTAGGGGTTGATGCATGTAGTTCAGCTTCTTATGGTGAAACACATGATTATAATGTTAATATACTTGCATTGGCTCCATGCGCAGGTGCTCCTGTTTCTGGAACAGCCTCTGCTACAACAACTAATGCTTGTATAGGCGTACCATTTAATTTGGTGCTTACAGGTTATACATTTGGAGGAGGTATTACTTATCAATGGTTTAGTAGTCCAGCAGGTGCAGGTACATTTACGGCAATTGCGGGTGCAACAACTCCTACATACACTGTTGCAAGCCAAACAGTAGCTACAGATTATCGTTGTGTGGTAACTTGTGCAAATAGTAGTCAGTCAGCTACATCGAATATAGTTTCCGTAGGACAAAATCTTCCTTCGCAATGTTATTGTACACCAACTGGTGGAAGTAGTTCAAATTCATATTATTTTAATAATATCACTACTACATTAGGGTGGACTAATCTTAATTATACAGCAACATCTTATAATGCATACGTAAATACGAATACAACCGTATTGACATCTCCTGGAAATAACGTTAATATCAGTTTAGCTACTACAGGAGGAAGTTCTTATTATTATAAAGTATGGGTAGATTGGAATGGTGACGGAGTTTTTGCTAACCCAGGAGAGCTAGTACTTTCTAATGCAAATTATGTAGCAACACTGTCTGGAACAATTCCGGTACCTGCAGGTACAGCATTAGGAAATTATAGAGTTAGAACATCAACTTCTTATAGTGGAGTGGTTCCTCCTTGCGGACCTGCACCGTATGGAAATTATGTTGACTTTACATTATCTGTGGTAGCACCTCCTACTTGTTTACCTCCAACGAATTTTACATTACAAAGTGCAACAACTACGAGTGCAACAGTACAATGGACAGTACCAAGTCCAGCTCCAGCAGGTGGTTATGATGTGTATTACAGTACATCAAATACACCTCCTACAGCAGGTACAGTACCTCAGTTTTCTGGAGTATCAGGTCCTAGTCAATTAATTAATGGATTGACGCCAAGTACTACCTATTATGTGTGGGTTAGAGCAAAATGTAGCTCATCAGATATTAGTTATTGGTCTGGTCCTGTAACAGTATTTACAAATTACTGTACACCTACAGGTGGATCATCTTCTACATCATACTATCTGAAAACGGTTACAACGACTGGAGGTTTTACTAATCTTAATTATACTGCTAATACATATCAGGCGTATGTAAATAATTCAGCTACAAGTTTCTCTGTATTACCAAATAACCCTGTAGATTTTAGTATGAATGGTGGTACAAGTAACTACTATTATATTTGGATTGATTGGAATAATGATATGGTATTCACACCAGGAACAGGTCCAGGTGGAGAAGAAGTTTATTTTTCAAATGGATATGTAAATACTGCTACTGGAACTATTTTAACAACTGGTCGTCCTTCGGGATCTTACAGAGCAAGGTTTGCTACATCATGGTCAGGTACACTTACACCTTGTGGTGCAGCAAATTATGGTAACTATGTAGATTTTACATTTATCATTAAACCATGTTCTACTGTAGCACCTACAAATGTTACTGTAAATACAATTACTCATAATTCTGCAATTGTTAACTGGACACCTTCTCCAGATAACCTTAACTACAGAGTATATTGGAAAGAGTTAACTTCTGCTACTTGGACGAACTCATCAGTAATTTTGTCACCACCAGCCACAAGTTATCCTATTAATACAGGTTTACAGCCTGCTACAAATTATGAAGTAAAGGTAGTGGCAATTTGTAATGGTACAGAAGGAACAGCTCCGTCGGTTCCGTTTGCTACAAAATGTGATCCGGCACCGCCGACTGTTACAATTAGTAACATCACACCAAATTCTGCTGTTGTAACGTGGAATCCTTTAGTTGCAAGTGCAGTATATACGATTAGATGGAGAAAAGTTGGTTCAGGTGTAGCAGGATGGCAATCACCTCCAGCTCCTGGAACTCCACAACCTCCATTAAATAGCTATACCATTACAGGTTTAGATTCATTTGAAAATTATGAAGTACAAGTAAGTACTACTTGTGTTGGAGCTAGTGTTGCAAATCCATGGTCTAATCCAGAAGTATTTACAACGATTAGAGTTTGTGAAATACCACCTCCAGGATTAACAATTACACAACTTACACCAACAACTGCTGAAGTTATTTGGGATGCATATACAGGTGCAGGTGCTACTAACAGCTATGTTTTCAGATATAGAAAAGTAGGAATACCAAGCTGGACGACTGTGAATGTAAATACTAATACTTATACTATTACAGGATTATTAGAATTGACAAAATATGAAATGCAGGTAGCAAATGTTTGTACTGGTACACCGGGTAACTTTACTCCTCTGTATTACTTTACAACACCTACAGTAGTGTATTGTCAGATGGGATCTACAAATTTTGTTAGTGAGTTCATTTCAAAGGTTACCGTTACACCTACAGGAAAACCTCAAATGACTAACACAACAGCAGGATCTCAATATTCTGATTACACAGGTACACCTACGAAATTCATCGAAATGATTCAAGGATCAACAGGTAACCAGATTGTTGTTGACAAAAAATTAGGTTCAGGAGCAAAAGGAGGTGTTGCAGTTTGGATTGACTTTAACAGAAACGGAACTTTCGATTTAAATGAAAGAATCCTTGCTGATGGTCCGAATGAAAGTACTACGGCTAGTGCAACTTTCAATGTACCGACAGATGCTTTTGTGAGTATGACAGATTATAAATATGTTGTCATGAGAGTTGCAATGTCTAAAGATGCTATTCCTGTAAACTGTACAAGTTTTGCTAACGGTGAAGTTGAAGATTATACAGTAAGAATATCTAAACTTCCAGTAGCGAATGCTCTTAATCAAACAGACATAATGATTTATCCTAACCCGGTAAAATCAACATTGAATGTTAAGAATATCAGCAAAAAAGCTAATTACAAGATTTATAGTGCAGCTGGTCAACTAATCTCAAGCGGAATAATCTTAAATAATAAGATTGACGTAAGCAGATTGATCAACGGTGTTTATATGATCGATATTGATGATGTTCAGGGCACAGCTCAGAAGAAATTCATTAAAGAATAATCAAACTTTTTTAAATAGAATAAGCTCTCAGAAATGAGAGCTTATTTTTTTTGTATTAAACTTAAATTAGATAATTAAGTTAATCTAAATGTAATTTAAATAACCATTAATTTAATCAACAAAAAACTCCCGCTATATTATAACGGGAGTTTTTATTATTCTATATCAAAAATGACTTTTTCAGTTTGATCTTTCAAATCATCCAAATTGGTATTGTTGTAAATAACACAATCTGCCAATTTGATTTTATCTTTTTCAGGTAGTTGTTTTTCCATAACAGATTGTACTTCTCTGTAGGTTTTTCCATCGCGATCCATTACCCTTTTAATTCTGATATTATCTTCGGCAGTAACTAAAATCGAACGGTAACATTGCAGATGTAGTTTTAATTCAAAAAGTAAAGCTGTTTCTTTAAAAATTAAATACTTCGTCTGCTTTTTCACCCAATCTTCAAAATCAATCCGAACAGCAGGATGAATAATTTCATTTAATTTTTGAAGTAAATCTTTATCATTAAAAACTTTCTCAGCGACGAATTTCCTGTTATAAAGTCCATTTTCATCGTAAGCCTCATTTCCTAAAAGTTCCGTGATTTTAAGTTTTAAATCGTTGTTGTCATTCACAATTTCTTTAGCTCGGTCATCCGAATAATAAACTGGAAATCCACAGTCTTCAATAAACTTTGCCACGGTAGTTTTTCCTGAACCAATTCCACCAGTTAAACCGATTATTTTGGATGTCGATAAGGGATCGGGTTCTGCTTTTTTAGTTTCTGAATGTAATTCTTCCATAATTCAAATTAATATCCAAAAACATCATTAAAACTATAAGTCTCATCCAAACGAACTCCTTTTTCTGTCATTTTTAAACTTGCCAATTCGTGGTGTGCATCATGTTCAAAAAACAAGAGATAATCATTTTCTACGCACTGTTTTAAAAACTTCGCTTTTTCTTCAATAGTCAACAAAGGTCTTGTATCGTATCCCATCACATAAACTTGCGGAATATGTCCTGCTGTAGGAATTAAATCTGCTGCAAAAACAATCGTTTTTTCCTGATACTGAATGACAGGAAGCATCTGCTTTTCCGTATGTCCATCCACAAAAATAACATCCATCTTCAAGTCCGGAGCAAATCCATAATTTCCATTTGCCGGAAGTGGTAAAAAGTTCAGTTGTCCACTTTCCTGGATAGGAAGAATATTTTCCTTTAAAAAACTTGCTTTTTCTCTTGCATTAGGTTCTGTTGCCCATTGCCAGTGATTTTCGTTCGTCCAAAACTGTGCATTTTTAAAAGCAGGTCTGTATCCGGATTTATCATCATTCCATTCAATAGCGCCACCGCAATGATCGAAGTGAAGGTGTGTTAAGAAAACATCGGTAATATCTTCTTTTACGAAACCATATTTCTTTAAGTTTTTATCTAAATTATCGTCTCCCCAAAGCGAATAATGACCGAAAAATTTATCATCTTGCTTGTTTCCAAGACCACAATCAATTAAAATTAATTTTTTTCCGTCTTCAACAAGTAAAGATCTTGTTCCCAGTTCGATTAGATTTCTCTCGTCTGCAGGATTGGTTTTCTCCCACAAACTCTTTGGGACGACTCCGAACATTGCTCCGCCATCGAGCTTAAATTTTCCACATTGTATTGGATATAATTTCATATATATTATGTTTTTATTTTCTTATTTAAATTTTAAAGCAGAGCTTTAAGCATAGAACTAAAAAAGTTCTCCCGGATTTTTTGGTCTCGAAATATTCAGATGTTTATAGGCTTTATCCGTCACTTCTCTTCCTCTCGGAGTTCTGATAATAAATCCTTCCTGAATCAGAAATGGTTCATAAACTTCTTCCAAAGTCTCAGGATTTTCTGCAATAGATGTTGCCAAAGCTGAAATACCAACAGGTTTTCCTTTAAAATTTTCAATCATGACACGCATGATTTTATTATCCATTTCATCCAAACCAAATTCATCAACATTTAATGAATTTAAAGCATATTTAGTTATATCAATTTCAATTTCGCCGTTTCCTTTAATCTCCGCAAAATCACGAACTCTTCTCAAAAGTGCATTCGCAATTCTCGGTGTTCCACGGCTTCTTCTTGCAATTTCAATTGCTGCATCTTCATAAATTTTTACACCTAAAACTCTTGCACTTCGAATAATAATCATTGATAACAATTCAATTGTATAATATTCCAGTCTGCTTTGAATTCCGAATCTCGCTAACATTGGTTTTGTTAGCATTCCGCTTCGAGTTGTGGCTCCCACGAGTGTAAAAGGATTTAAGCTAATCTGAACACTTCTAGCATTCGGGCCACTTTCCAGCATGATGTCGATTTTATAATCTTCCATCGCCGAATACAGATATTCTTCCACAATTGGCGAAAGCCTATGAATTTCATCGATGAAAAGGACATCGTTTTCCTCAAGATTAGTCAGTAAACCGGCTAAACTTCCCGGTTTGTCTAAAACTGGACCAGAAGTAATTTTACAACCTACTCCAAGTTCATTGGCGATAATATTGGCTAAAGTTGTCTTTCCTAAACCTGGCGGACCGTGTAAAAGAACATGATCGAGTGCACCGCCACGCTTTTTGGCGGCAGTGACAAAAACTTCGAGATTTTCTAAAGTTTTTCTTTGTCCTGCGAAATCCTTGAAACTCTGCGGTCGAATTTTTTCTTCCTGCATGAGCTCTTCATTGGAGTAATTGTCTTTATCTGGATGTAAAAAATCAGGCATTAATTCAGTTTCATTTACCGTAAAGATAGCAATTTTAGGTTTAGGCAGAGACTGAGATTGAGGAAAAATTCATGATTTGAATACAACAGATATTTTGAGTATTTTTGAGAGAGAAAATTTTAGAGTTGCGGTTTTTTGCCTCAACCTTAACCTCAACCCTTATTTAATGAAACTAATTGGTCCTTTCAAGCAGGTTGTAACACTTGCGAATCTCCCTTTAAGAGGAAAACTGTTTGACGAACAACTTGAAATTATTGTTGATGGCGGAATTTTAATTCAGAATGAAAAAATTCAGCAAGTCGGAAATTTTGAAGTATTAAAATCAGAAAATAAAAATGTTGAAATAGAAACGATAGAAGGCGAACAAATTGTTCTTCCTGCTTTTGTAGATTCTCATACTCACATTTGTTTTGGTGGAAATCGTGCGAACGATTTTGCGATGCGGAATGCAGGTAAAACCTATCTTGAAATCGCTGAAAGTGGAGGAGGAATCTGGAGTTCAGTTCAACATACAAGAAATGCCTCAGAAGAAGAATTATTGAAAACTTTATCGGAAAGAATCGATTTTTTGATTTCTCTCGGAATTACAACAATTGAAGTGAAAAGCGGGTATGGTTTGGATGTAGAAAATGAACTGAAGATGCTTAGAATCATCAAACAAGCTCAGGGACAAACAAAAGCGACATTAGTTCCGACTTGTCTTTCGGCACATTTAAAACCACGGGATTTTGAAGGAAGCAATAAAGAATATTTACAATATATTTTAACAGAAATTTTACCAATAGTAAAAGAAGAAAACTTGGCAAAGCGTGTTGATATTTTTATTGAAAAATCAGCATTTCAACCTGAAGAAAGTAAAGGTTTCTTACTTAAAACTAAAGAGCTAGGTTTTGAAATTACGGTTCATGCAGACCAATTTACAGCGGGAAGTTCAAGAATCGCAGTGGAAGTTGGTGCAAAATCTGCGGATCATTTAGAAGCAACAATTGATGAAGATATTGAGTTTTTGGCTAAATCAGATACTGTTGCAACAGCTTTACCTGGCGCAAGTTTAGGTTTGGGCGAAAAATTTACTCCCGCAAGAAAATTATTAGATGCAGGAGCAATTTTAGCCATTGCGAGCGATTGGAATCCCGGTTCTGCACCAATGGGAAATTTAATTACACAAGCTTCTATTTTAGCAACATTTGAGAAGTTAACTACTGCGGAAGTTTTAGCAGGAATGACTTTCCGTGCAGCTTTTGCATTAAATTTGAATGATAGAGGAAGTTTAAGACAAGGCTTGAAAGCAGATTTTGTAACTTATAAAACCAATAATTTCCAGAATGTTTTGTATAATCAGGGAACTTTGAATGCGGAAAATGTGTATATTGATGGAAGCAAAATAAAATAATATGGGAATTTTCGATAAAGTTTTTGGTAAAAAAGAAGACCATAAAGAAAATGAAATTAAAGATTATAAAGATTTTTGGGATTGGTTTTTAACGAAAGAAAAAGATTTTTATGAAGTCATCAGGAACCATAAAAATATAGAAACTGATTTTTTTGATATACTTTCACCCAAACTAAAGCAGCTAAATGAAGGTTATTATTTTCTTTGTGGAATGAGTGAAGATGCTGTGGCCGAATTGATTATTACAGCAGACGGAGATATTAAAAATATTGTTTTTGCAGAAGAAATTATCGCAGAAGCTCCAAAGCTTGACCAATGGAAATTTACTGCCCTGAAGCCGGAAATGAATATCGACCACGGAATTAAAATTGATGGAAAAGATTTTTCACAAGATAATATTTCTTTTTATTCAAATGAAATTGATGGTTATCCCGATGAAATTGATATTACTTTTGTCTATGATGGTTTATCTGAAGAAACAAAAAGTTCTTGTGTGACCGGAGTTTGTATTTTTTTGGATAATTTTTTAGGTGAACTGAATTTTGCAACCCAAATCGATACATTTAATATAGTGGGTAAAGATGATGCAAAGAAAGAACTTGTTCCGATCTCTAAACTGAAAGATTTTTTATCTTGGAGAGAAAGAGAATTTATTAAAAAATATAAAAATGTAAAAGATATTGGCGATGACGATGCTTATACAGTTTTGGAAGCTGTTTTGAATAATGGTTTGCCACTTATTGCAACCGTAAATACAACAGCGCTCAATTATGATTCTAAAACTTCTTATCCATGGATCTCAGTGTTAAAGATTGAATATGACGGAAAGGAAAACAGCGGACTTCCAGAGAGTAAAGATTACGAAAAATTAGACAAAATAGAAGATGACGCATTCCAAAATCTGAAAAATGAAGGCGGAAGTGTGTATATTGGAAGAGAAAGCGCAGACAACATAAGGGAAATCTATTTTGCAAGTAAAGACTTCAGAAAGCCGTCTAAGATTTTGCAAAAAATAATTAAAGATAATCCTGCTTATAAGATGGTCTTAGAAATTTACAAAGACAAATATTGGCAGAGTTTTGAACGCTATAATGTAAATCAAAATTAATTTAAAATGATTTGGCAAGGAAGAGTAGATGGTGAAGAATTACTTTATCACAGAATATTTCAGAGAGTAAAAGAAGAAACAAATTACGATGTGATTTCAACGAACGATTTCGTTGTACACGGATTTGCTGTTGATGAAGGGGTTCGCAGAAATAAAGGAAGACAAGGTGCAAAAGATGCTCCGGATATTATCCGAAAAAATATGTCGAATTTTCCTGTAATTCGTCCTGATTTTTCTCTTCTTGATTTTGGAAACATTATCTGTGAAGACGGAAATCTTGAACAGACACAAAATGAATTAGCAAAAAATATTTCAAAAGTCTTGTTGAAAGGCGGAAAATCCTTGGTTCTTGGTGGAGGTCACGAAGTAACTTTCGGTCATTATCGGGGAGTGAAAACGGCTTTCCCTGAACAGAAAATCGGGATTATTAATTTTGATGCACATTTTGATAACAGACAACCCGAAAATGGAGTAGGAGCAAGTTCAGGAACTGGTTTTTGGCAGATTGCTCAGGAAGGAGAAATTAATTCCTTGCATATCGGAATTCAAAGAAATTCAAATACTTTGAAACTTTTTGATACTGCCCATCAATTCGGAATGAAATATATTTTAGCGGATGAATTGTTTTTTGAAAATCTTCCATCGATTTATGAAAGAGTAAATGAACTTGTAGATTCAGTTGATGTTCTTTACATGACAATTTGTATGGATGTTTTTAATGCTTCGATTGCTCCTGGAGTTTCTGCTTCTGCCTATAATGGAATTTTTGCTGATGCTGCTTTTATGCATTTATATAAGCATATCTTGAAAAATGAAAAGCTTATTGCATTGGATATTGCAGAAGTCAATCCACATTTTGATATTCAAGATCGTACTGCAAGATTTGCTGCGAGTCTGGCGAATGAATGGTTTATGATTTAGCAAATTAAACGGATTTTGTTACTATAATAAATCTGCTCAATCTCCTTAATCTGCGAGAGAAATATTTTAATTAAACTTTAATTTCTCTTAGCTATAATAAATAAAATTCATAGAATTTATCATTAATTAAATATGATATAAGGAACATTTTTTGTTGCCTTACAAATGCTTATCCAAAAGCAGAAGATTCTGTTTTGAATCTTTAAAAATGGAAAATTTAACATGGAAAATTTAATAGAAAACAAGCTGTTAAAAGCTGACCAGGCTTTTCAAGAATGGAAAAAAGTTCCGTTTGAAGAAAAGCAAAAACTCATTGCAAAAGCTGCAGGAATTTTTAAAACTAAATCTGAAATTTTTGGCGAAATCATTACCAATGAAATGAATAAACCCATTTCTCAATCTATCGCAGAGGTTGAAAAATCTGCGTTAATGATGAATTATTATGCCGAAGCTGAAAATATTTTAAGTCCGGAAAAAATTGAATCTGAATACAACATTTCAGAAATTCATTATGTTCCAAAAGGAGTTATCTTAGGTGTAATGCCTTGGAATTTTCCTTTTTGGCAGGTTTTGAGATTTGCAACGCCTGCTATTTTGGCTGGAAATACAGTAGTTTTAAAACATGCATCAATTTGCTTTGGAAGCGGAAATGCTATTGAAAAAGTTTTTATTGAAGCAGGTTTTCCTGAAGGAGTTTTCCAAAATCTTGAAATTGGACATAAAGAAGTTCAAGAGGTTTTAGAACATAAAACCATAAAAGGTGTAAGTCTTACAGGAAGCGAAAAAGCCGGAGCAGAAGTGGCGGCAACTGCTGGAAAAAATATTAAAAAATCTCTGCTTGAATTGGGTGGAAGTGATGCTTTCATCGTTTTGGATGATGCAGATTTAGATGAAGCTGCAAAAGTTGGTGCTTTGGCAAGACTTCAGAATTGCGGACAAACCTGTGTAGCAGCCAAAAGATTTATTATTCAAAGAGATATTGAGTTTGATTTTCTTCCGAAATTTATTGAAGAATACAAAAAATATGTTTCAGGAAATCCTAAGTTGAAAGAAACAAAATTGAGCGGAATGGCAAGACCAGATTTAGCAGATGATTTGGAAAAACAATATCAGAAAGCTTTAGATCATGGTGCAGAAGCAATTATTCCGCTGGAAAGAATTTCTGAAAATGAATTTAATCCCGGATTAATCAGAGTGGATGAAGGAAATCCTATTCTGCAGGAAGAATTATTTGGTCCTTTAGGTATGATTATGATTGCTGAAAACGATGATGATGCTTTAGAAATTGCGAATAATATCCCTTTTGGGTTATCTAATGCAGTTTGGACGAAAAATAAAGAACGTCAGCAGTTTTTTATTGATAATTTAGAATCGGGAACAGTAAATATCAACAGAATGACGAGTTCTGACCCACGTTTTCCATTCGGTGGAACCAAATCTTCAGGTTACGGAACCGAGCTTTCTTTGTTGGCTTTAAAAGAGTTTGTCACAGCGAAAACAATTTTAGGAAAATAAACATAAAAAACTCCCGATTTAATTTTAAATCGGGAGTTTTCATTTATATCAAAGACAACAATTAAATCGTCGTTAATCTCAAAGTATTTGTTTTTCCACCTTCGTACGACGGTGTTGCATTGATGTTGATTACGAAATCACCCGTTTCAATATAACCGTGATTGTGTGTTAACATATTCACCTGAATGATCGTTTCATCAGTTGGTTTATTCATGTCATAATAATAAGCACGAACACCCCAAAGAAGATTTAACATTGTAATTACTTTCTTGTTTCCACTGTAAACAATGATGTGAGAATTTGGTCTGTGAGCCGATAATTGGAAAGCTGTATATCCAGAACTTGTCAAAGTAACAATTGCTGAAACATTGGTACTTTTTGCAATTCTTACAGCCGCAAGACAAACTCTATTGGTGATAAACCTTTCGTCGATGCAATTGTAATCTTTCTCGATTGGTTCGTTTTTATTTTGGTAAAAACTCGTCATTTCGATATTTTTTACAATTTTCGCCATATTTTCAACAACTTGAATAGGATATCTACCTACAGAAGTTTCACCTGAAAGCATTACTGCATCAGCTCCGTCCAATACAGAGTTTGCAACGTCATTTACTTCGGCTCTTGTTGGCGTTAAACTGCTAATCATTGTTTCCATCATCTGTGTAGCAATAATTACAGGTTTTGAGAAGAATCTTGCTCTTTCAACCAAGTTTTTCTGAATTGCCGGAACTTCTTCCATCGGAACTTCAACTCCCAAATCTCCACGTGCAACCATTAATCCATCACATTCCAATAAAATCTGATCAATGTTTTTTACACCTTCAGGCTTTTCAATTTTCGCAATAATTGGAGTTTTGAACTTACCATTTGGATGCTTAGCAATTAACTCTTTTAGATCAATAATATCCTGAGCATGACGAACGAATGAAAGTGCGATCCAGTCTACTTCCATATCCAACATAAAGTTGGCGTCCTGAATGTCTTTTTCAGTCAAAGCCGGAAGAGAAACGTTTGTGTTAGGAAGATTAACTCCTTTTTTAGAGCTTAAAGGTCCACCCTGAATAGTTTTAGCTTTTACAGTATCAATTTGGTTAGTTTCAAGAACTTCAAGCATCAGTTTACCATCATCAATAAGAATTCTTTCGCCTACTTTCACATCCTGAGGAAACTGCTGATAAGTCATGTAAACTTTCGTAGAATCTCCTTCGATTTTTTCATTGGTAAACGTAAGAATGTCTCCAGGATTTAGGTAAGAACCTTCTTTTACAACACCAACTCTCAATTTTGGACCCTGTAAATCTCCTAAAATACTTACTGAATAACCATATTCCTTATTAAGGTCTCTGATGATTTCTATATTCGAACGAACTAAATCGTAGTCTGCGTGAGAAAAATTGATTCTAAAAACGTCAACACCCGCTCTCATCAATCCTAACATTACCTCCTTCGAAGATGAAGCAGGCCCAAGTGTTGCGATAATTTTTGTCTTCTTTAAATACTTATTCATAATACTGTATTATTTGATAAAGTTCTTCTTCAGAACTTAGATTGTAATCTTGAATAGGAAACGCAAGATTTTCAGCCAGCAAAATTACGGAAAAATCAGGAAATTGTTCCGAACTATGCAGAATATATTCTACATCTGGATGATTATTTAATAAAAACTTAATGTTTTCTTCTTCTGTGAAGAGTTCAGTTTGTAATTTTTTTTGATTACTTTCTGAACATTTGTTGGAGATAAATGTAAAACAGGTTTTGGTATGCTTATGATAAGCTTCAAACCTTGGGAAACAAAAATCGTAGTAAGTCCCGTGATAAACGAGATCTGTAATTCTTGAAAATTTTAAATCGTTTTTTTGATTGATTTTAAAAAAAAACTCATGATCCGGTATATGTTTGACTAATCTCACCAAAGCAATGGCAATATCTTCAAATTCTATATCGTCAAGATCATAAAGTTTTTGGATTTCCAAGTATATTTTCTTTTTTGTTTAAAATATAAAATGCTCTTTGTGCAGCTTTTTCTTCTGCTTTTTTCTTTGAAGTTTCTGTGGCATTTGAAATTTTCTCTGTTCCTAACCAAACATGGCATCGGAAAACGATAGATTTATTCACCTGAATTTCTTCACAGGTTTCGTACTTTATATTCAGTTTCTTTTTCTGGCTCCATTCCAGCAAAAGACCTTTGTAACTTACAATTTTATTTTCAAGCTTATTAATCTCTGTTGGCGTGAGTAGTCTTTCCAAAACAATTCTTTTGCAAGTTTCGTATTGGAAATCTAAATAAACTGCACCAACAAGTGCTTCAAAGAGATTCCCTGAAATGTTTTCTCCCAAAGCAACAGCATGATTGTTTTTTTGTAAAAGACCGGTAAGCTTTAAATCTTCTCCTAATTTGTTGAGATTTTTCCTATTTACAATCTTCGATTTCATCTGTGTCATATATCCTTCATTCGCTTTAGGATAAGTGTGAAACAAATGGCACGAAATAATTGTACCCAAAACAGAGTCTCCTAAAAATTCAAGCCTTTCGTAATTGCTTTCTTGATTTTTAGAAGAGGTTTTAATTGAAAAAGCTTCACGGTAAAAATTGACATTCTGAACCTCAGTACCTAAAATTTTATTTAGTTCTGTACTCAGGAAATAGTCTCTTTCCGTAAGTTGTCTTTTTCTTTTTTTGAGAAGGAATTTAGAAAAATATTTCTGTAACTCCATTCAGTAATAATTAGATTTTCTTAAACAGAACGCAAGCATTGTGCCCACCAAATCCAAAGGTATTACTCATGGCAACTTTTACATCTTTTTTTGCAGCGGTGTTAAATGTGAAATTTAATCTGCTGTCGATGTTCTCATCATCAGTAAAATGGTTGATTGTAGGAGGAACAATACCATGAATAATAGTTCCTATAGCAGCAATGGCTTCAATAACTCCGGCTGCACCCAAAAGGTGACCTGTCATTGATTTTGTAGAATTAATCTGAATGTCATAAGCGTGCTCACCCAATAATCTTGAAATTGCGCTAGATTCTGCAATGTCTCCTAATGGAGTAGACGTACCGTGCATATTGATATGGTCTACATCATTAGCAGTTAATCCTGCATCTTCCAGACAATTTTTCATTACTAAATAAGCTCCTAAACCTTCAGGATGTGGTGCCGTCATGTGATGTGCATCTGCACTCATACCGCCACCTAATAATTCAGCATAGATTGTTGCACCACGCTTCACAGCGTGTTCGTACTCTTCAAGGATGATACAACCCGCTCCTTCACCTAAAACAAATCCATCTCTGTCTTTGTCAAAAGGTCTTGATGCAGTTGTAGGATCTTCGTTTCTTGTAGAAAGTGCCATCATTGCATTAAATCCTCCAACACCACTTGCCGTAACGGCAGCTTCAGAACCTCCACAAACGATAACGTCTGCTTTACCTAACTGAATAAGCATTTTAGAATCAATTAATGCATTTGCTGATGAAGCACAAGCAGAAACTGTAGTATAATTGGGACCGTGGAAACCGTATTCAATAGAGATATGCCCCGGTGTAATGTCCGCAATCATTTTAGGAATAAAAAAAGGGTTAAATCTTGGGATGTCTGTATTTGCCCAACCCAAAACTTCGGTTTCGAAAGTTTCTAGACCACCAATTCCTGATCCCCAAATCACTCCGACTCTGTTTTTATCAACATTATCTTCCATGATTTTTGAATGACTTACTGCTTCTCTGGCAGCAACCATCCCAAGCTGAGTGTTTCTATCCATTTTCTTAGCTTCTTTCTTATCGAAATGATCTAATGGATTGAAGTTTTTCACCTCGCAAGCGAATCTTGTTTTGAAGTTTGTGGCATCAAAAAGAGTAATAGGAGCGGCTCCGCTCTCGCCTTTTACAAGACTTTCCCAGTATTCATTCGCATTATTACCGACCGGTGTTATTGCGCCAAAACCAGTTACAACTACTCTTTTTAATTCCATAAACTTTTAAAATTTTCTGTTGAAGAATATTATTTATTTACTACTTCTTCTATATAAGCGATAGCGTGCCCTACAGTAGTAATTTTTTCAGCTTGATCATCAGGAATCTGAATGTTAAATTCTTTTTCGAATTCCATGATAAGTTCAACTGTATCCAGAGAGTCTGCTCCTAAATCATTTGTGAAGCTAGCCTCAGGAGTTACTTCTGTTTCTTCAACGTCAAGCTTATCAGCGATGATAGCTTTTACTCTTGATGCAATGTCTGACATAGTAAATTATTTTTTTTAATTGTTAGATGGTGCAAATATATAAAATTCTTTACGATAAAACATTTTTTTAATCTTTTTTGTGGCCAGAGAAATGATAATTTCTCGTATTTTGAGATAGTCTTTTCGTAATCAGGACTTTATATTTGCTTAATTTTAACATATATTTATTAGGATAATAGAAGTTGTTTACCGCACATTGCCTAAAAATAAAAAAGAGAAAATGTAATTATTTAAAATTCAATAATTTACAAATTCTCTTTTAGTTTAAAAGTGGAGTTGGAGGGATTCGAACCCTCGTCCAAACAAGCAATACATAAGATTTCTACATGCTTATTTTACTATTGGTTTTCGAACTTAAGCAGAGAGCAAACACCCAACTTAAATCTTAGCTTCTGAATTTTTCGAGTTTTGGTCAAAGCTCCCAAAACCTTATTTCTGCATTACTATATCTCAGAATCAAACGCCGCAAAACAGAGCATTTGTGAGACATCTTGCTTCCTTACTATCTTCGGGAAAGCGCTTGAAATCTTACTTTATTCGGATTAAGCTGCAAGAGCGAACTCTTCGTTGCCAGTTAAAATTTTGTAGCAAGGGATTTAAGAGATCGCGCTACGGTTCTCTGCATGCTTACTTACCCATTGACCTTGCTGTCGAAACCAGTCAACCCCATGTTAAAGTGATTGCAAAGATACTACTTTTGTTTAAATTCTCTTAATATTGATCTTGTTTTTTAATATTTAAAATTTATTTTAGGAGCTATTTCCCGCTGTCCACTATATCTTTTTTGCAGCGGTCTCCTCTTCGTTCCGTCCGCCACAAAAAAGGATGTCGTTTCCATCGGGGCTAAATTGTGGTTGGTTATTTAAATTTAGTGATTATAGAAATTGTAGTGAAGAATTGTAATAAAAAAGTGTCAAGAATTTTTCCGACACTTTTTTAAAACTCAATCTTAGCCTCAACCTTAATCTCTATTTTTAAGTAAAATCCAACCGTTTATTTGTACCGGTTTTTTGGTGATTTTGTCTTCCCAATATAATTTATACCAATAAGTTTCTGTAGGTAAAGGTCTTCCAAGGTATTTGCCATCCCAAATCGGAGTTTTAGTTGAAGCTTTAAATACAGATTTCCCGTATCTGTCAAAAATATCCCCTTCAAAATTTCCATATTTGCTGATTTCGCTGAAATCAATGACATCATTTTTGCCATCGCTGTTTGGAGTGATAACATTGGTCATGAAAAATGTATAATACTCTGCGGAAGTTTCACAAGCAACACCTCGATATTTTAATTTAATAGAATATTTTGTGTTTTTCATTACGTTGAAAACATTTGATGTTTGCCACGTTACGCCATTATCTATAGAATATTCAATAGGTAAGGTTCCTTTATTTTTAACAGTAATGGTTAAAATGTTATTAGTGTAAGTAATTTCTGTTATTTCTGGTGTTACAATATATCCTACTGTTGCTGTAAAAGTTTTTGAGCAAACTCCATTGTTGATTGTTACAGAATAAACTCCCGCTGTTGCTGTGCTTATTGTTTGTGTTGTTGCTCCTGTGCTCCATATGTAAGTGTAGTTTGGTCCTGCTCCTGCATCTAAAGTTCCTTTATCACCTTTACAGATTTCTATATTATGCAGAGTTGAAGCAATTTCTGGAACTACAGTTATCGTTATTGTTGCTGATGTAGTTGCTGAACATCCATTTAATCCTATTCCTGTAACGGTATAAGTTGTTGTAGATGTTGGTGAAACGGTTTGTGTACTTCCGTTTCCTGGCAATCCTGTCCATGTGTAAGTATTGGCTCCAACTGCGGTAAGTGTAATGGACTCACCTTTACATATTGTCAGTTTTGGAGCTGAAATATTAATTACTGGCGGAGTGATATTTTTAATAACCGTTATTGAAGCTTGCTTTGTACATCCATTTGTGGTTGCGCTTGTAATTGTTAAAGTATAAGTTCCTGCGGTGTTTACAATTGGAGTTAATGTATTTGCTCCCGAAACAATATTTCCGCCTCCTGTTGCGGTCCATAAGAATGTTGCTCCGGCTTGATAAACTGAAGACGTTGCATTTAAGGTAATTTGTGTATTGGTACAATTTATTTCTCCCGGTGCATTAATGTTGACGAAAATTGCAGGATCCATTATTGTAGTCACTGTTTTCGTGTATTGACAACCGTTTGGAGTTGTTACTGTCACACTATGATTTCCCGGAGTATTTACAGTTGTTGTAGTTGTGGTGGCTCCGTTTGACCAAAGGAATGTATTTCCTGTTCCGTTTGCTGTTGCGGTTAATGTTGTTGAATTGCCTTCGCAGAATGTCAACGTTCCTGAAATTTGAACATTCGGATCTACTCCTTGAGTAATATTTATCGAAACAGGGAGGCTTGTGCAGGTTCCGTTATTGTTAGTTAAAGAATATGTTCCGGGTGTAGAAACGGTTATTGATTGAGTTGTTGCTCCATTAGACCAAGTGTTTCCTGTGGCGAAATTTGAGGTTAAAACAACGGGATTGTTGCTGCAAATTGCATTAGATGAGCTTGAAATTGTAGTAATTGGTGTTAAGTTAACGATTAATTGCAATTCTGCGACTTTTGAACAAGAACCTGTTTTAACCAAAACATAAATAGTTGCATTTCCTGAAGTATGGGTTGTTGGAGTTGTAATTATATTACCGTTTCCAGCTAAAGCATCTGCTTGATTTAAATAATAACTAAAAGTTACTCCAGAAGTTGTACTAATATTAGGTTGAGCCGATGTTAAATTAAATGTTCCTGTATTAGTCGTTGAGCATAAATTTAAAGATGAATTTTGCACAACAGGAACTGTTCCTTGTGTTAGTGTTACAGATTTTGTGTATTGACAGCTTGCAGGTGTTGTAACGGTCACTGAGTAAATTCCGGGTGTAGAAACTGAAATCGTGTTTCCTGTAACTCCTGTTGACCATAAATAAGTATTTCCGGTTCCATTCGAAGTTGCTGTTAAAACGGATGGTGAGCTACAAATAATAAGGTTACCCACAATCTGAAGATTTGGATCGCTTTCTGCTGTTAAGGTTATTGAAGCTGGAAGGCTTGTACAGATTCCGTTTGAAGTTGTTACAGAATAAGTTCCCGCTGTCGTTGCGGTGATAGATTGTGTTGTTGCTCCGTTTGACCATGTATTTCCTGTTGTTGCGCTGGATGTTAACGTTACGTTTCCTCCAAAGCAGATTGCTGAAGAAGTGCTCGTAATTGTAGGAGCTGGAAGTTGGGAGACGTTTAATTGTAATGATGCAACTTTTGCGCAGGTTCCGGATTTTACTCTTACGTAAATTGTTGCGTTTCCGGAAGTATGAGTTGTTGGAGTTGCTATTGTGCTTGTGTTTCCTGCCAATGCATCTGCTTGATTTAAATAATAATCAAAAGAAACTCCTGGAGTTGTACTGATATTTGGTTGAGCTGTAGTTAAATTAAATACTGCTGTAGTTGTATTAGAACAATTCGTTAAGGTTGCATTTTGTACTACTGGAACCACACCTTGAACAACATTGACAGACTTTGTATACGTACAATTTGCCGGAGTTTTTACGGTTACTGTATAGTTTCCTGGAGTTGTTACGGTAATTGCTGGAGTTGTTGCTCCTGTTGACCATAAATAAGTATTTCCGGTTCCTGTTGAAGTAGCTGTAAGCGTTGTTGAAGTCGCTTCACATAAAGTTAAATTTCCTGCAATCTGTGGATTCGGATCAGTGTCTTGAGTGATGACTACTGAAGCTTGCGGGCTTGTACAGATTCCGTTTGTACTTGTTAAAGTGTAAGTTCCGGGAGCTGTTACCGTGATAGATTGAGTCGTTGCTCCTGTCGACCAGGTATTTCCTGTGGAATTACTTGATGTTAAGGTAACATTTCCGCCAACACACAATTTTGTTGCAGATGCTGTGATTGAAGCAGTTAAACTTTTGTCTTTGAAAATAATAGCATTGGTTTGTTTGCAAGAATTGGCTGCACTTGTTGGGTTAGTCAAGTCTTGATAACTAATACTGTAGTAATAAGTTGTAGAAGTATTTACTGTTGTTGGAGCTGTAATAGGATTTGTTCCTGTTGCCGCATTGTTTGCTGTACTGTAGTAATTGACAACAAAGTTAGGATTTCCATTAATTATTCCGGGCGATAAAGAATTGAAATTAAAAGTTGTATTATTTCCGCAAATATCGATTTCTCTCGGAGAACCGGGATTCGGTCCCGCTGATCCTGGTGGAATAAAAGGATTCGGAGCGGTCGTTGAATTGGTGAAAGGAGATACAAAAGTTGCTGTTCCTCCCCATGTTAAATTAAATGTATATATCGTGGTTGACCAATTATCAACATATAAATAATAGGTTTGTCCTGCGACAACATCCATATATCTACAGTAAGGATTCGTATTTCCTGCTCCGGAAGTAATGTTGGTATTGGTCATATTCATCCCTGTGTTGGTGAAATTCCCAGAAGCATTACATCTTATTGGTGTGCCTCGGTTTGCACAGGTTACGTTTGGTCCATAGATTGCCCAGTCATAATCAACAGGTCCGGTTGGAGCAAGATCGAAAGTAAGCGTTCCGCTTGTTGCAATTGTAAATTTATACCATACCGAGTGATTTTCGTAGGAAAGGCAACCTCCAAGTGTTTCGTTGATGTTTCCAATTCCGACAGGAGTGTAATTGATGCTCGAATTTCCACACACGGTAATTGCAGAAATACAATCCTCTTGTGCAAATGCAAAAATATGGAAGATGATTAGTAATGAAGAAAGTAGTTTTTTCATCATATAGAAAGTTTTATTTGTATTTTTAACTAAAGTTTCCTCTTATTTCTCTCTTATTTTAAATAAAAGAGCTGTTAAAAGAGTAGTAATGATTGATCAAAATAAATGAAATTATTCTAAAGTGTAGAATTTTATATGTGATTTAGAGCGTGTTGTAGCGTCCTCATGATTGTTTAGTTATGGTTTAAGTATTGGTTTTTAGTTGTTTAAAATAATTTACAAATCTAAAATAAATATGGTATGTAAAAGTAAAAATTTTATTGATTTCATTTGAATTAATAAAATCCTTTCAAAATGCCTTGTCATAAAGGGTTTTCTTTTGATCTTAAATATTTAAATAAATAAAAAATGAATATTTTTATCCCATAAAGTTTGCAGTTTAATAAAAAACGCTTAGTTTTGCAATCCAAAATGAGATGTAATATATGTTAATAATTCCAGTAAAAGACGGAGAGTCTATCGACAGAGCGTTAAAAAAATATAAAAGAAAATTTGACAAAACAGGTACTGTTCGTCAATTAAGATCAAGACAAGCTTTTATTAAGCCTTCTGTAACTCTTAGACAAGCTAGATTAAAAGCGGCTTATAAACAAAGAGGATTAAGCAAGGAAGAGCAAGCTTAAGATATTTTCTTAAACACATACTAAATCACTTCTTAAATAGTTATATTTAAGAAGTGATTTTTGTTTTATATTTACAAAAGTATGCGAGAAAAATTTTTAGACTATTTACAATTAGAGAAGAGGTATTCGCCTCATACTATTATAAGCTATCGTCGTGATCTCGACGACTTCTATTCTTTTTATCTTAAAACGGAGTCTTCCGAAGATATTCTTAAGGCTGATAAAAAAATAATCAGAAATTTTGTTGTTCAGCTCAGTGAGAATGGTATTTCTAAAAGAACGATCAACAGAAAACTTTCTACACTTCGCAGTTTCTACCTTTTTCTTTTAAAACTGGGTGAAATTAAAGTTTCTCCTATAGAAAGTATATCATCATTAAAATTCTATCCCGAAAAGCAAATTCCCATCTCACAGGAAGAAATGCATGTTTTACAGACTAAGATTTTTGATGAGGTAGAAGATGTGCTGGAAAAATCCATCGTCGAAACTTTATACCAAACCGGAATCCGAAAATCTGAACTTTGTGGCTTAATATTTGAAAGTGTAAACTTAGAAGGAGATGAGCTTAAAATCTTAGGAAAAGGTAATAAAGAAAGATATATACCTATTTCTGAAACTTTAAGTGCTTTACTAAAAGACTATCTAAGGATAAGAAAACCATTGGATGATTTTAAATCCTATTTTTTTATCAATAAAAAGGGAAAAAAACTCACAGAAAAATTTGTCTATGTAGTAGTTAATAAGTACCTTAGTCTTGTAACTTCGAAAGAAAAAAGAAGTCCTCACATTTTAAGACACAGCTTCGCGACGCATGTTTTAGACAATGGGGCAGAGATATCGAAAGTAAAAAAAATATTGGGTCATTCTAGTCTTGCAAGCACACAAGTGTACACTAATGCCAATATAGAACAGTTGAAAAAAGTGTTTAATCAAGCTCATCCAAGAGCAATTAAAAAAGAAGAATTATGAAGATTTCAGTACAAGCAATCGGCTTAACTCCACACGAACCTCTAGAGTCACATGTAGACAAAAAGGTAAGCAAACTAGAAACGTTTTATGACAAAATTCAAGAATGCAAAGTGTTTTTGAAAGTTGAAAACAATTCTGATAAATCAAATAAGACCACCGAGTTGATTTTGGTCGTTCCGGGAGACGATATCGTGGTTAAAAAAACATCAATTAGTTTTGAGGAGAGTTTAGATCAATGCGTTGATGCTGCTAAGAAACTGTTAATCAAGAAAAAAGAATTAGCTTAATAAAAAAAGTAAAAAAACTTTCTAAAAAGTTTGAGAATTCAAAAAATCCGTTCTATATTTGCACACGCAAAAAAGGAATAGAGATCTTTTGAATTCTTTTTGTTTTATTAGGCTTCCATAGCTCAGTTGGCTAGAGCAGCTGATTTGTAATCAGCA
>NZ_JAOVZW010000022.1 GCF_026460885.1 Chryseobacterium formosum | reverse complement strand
GTAATAACCTGTTGATGCATCAAATTCTTTTGCATTATATTTATATGGGTTGTCATAGCTAAAATTGGTATTCTCCATCAGCATTTCCCCATATGGCATGTATTCGTACCAATTGGTGACTTTTCCTGCACTGTTAACCAATATAGAAGCTCCACTAAAATGGTCAGGATGAATCCAGTACATTTCAGAATCAAGAAGTTCTGGCGGCGTGACACCAACCATACAGTCATCTGCCAAAAACTGAGTCCACATATCACAAAAGTTTCCGTTATTAACAGCATCTTCATACGCTTTTAAAAGCTTTTGAAAACATTCTTCATCGCCGCTCTGCTGAAAAAAAGATAATAATTAATCAGATATATCATACAAAACTACCACACGAAAGGATTCGTGCAGTAGCAAGAGTAGCTATTCCACTGCTTCTCTCATAGCTTGAACAGAAGCTTTACAATTTTCCAATCAAAACTTCTAATTCTTTTAATTTCTCAATTAATAAGTTAAAAGATTCTTCAGGATAAAACAGAGTTTGATAATTTTTTGGAGTATAAGTATATTCTAATAAGTCTTTAGTTTGATTAATATCTGCTAAAGAATTTATTTTCTTATACTCATCATGAAAATAAAATGAGTATATCTCTATTATCCCATATTCCCAAAAAAATATTTCTATACAAATTTTTGATTCAAAATTAAAGTGAATTCCTGTTTTCCCTAACATTGAAGGTTTCATGAAGGTAATTTCCGATTTAATTTTTGAAAGAAATTTACTTTCTAATCTAAATTTAAATTCTAATAATATCTGTTCAACTTTTTCTTTCATTATAATTTAGTTTTAAGAATTGGTGTAAGATTTCGTAAAGGCGGTGTTAATTGTCCTCCTTTCTTTAAAACAGCTCTTATCTGGCTTTGACCATTAACTGCAGATTCTGGATGTACAGCTTTGAGCCAATCTTTTGTACCAGCTTGTATTAAACTATTTGATTGGATTTCCATCTCAGAATAAACCCAACCTTTTGGAGCTGCTGTCCAACCTTCTGGACCACTTGTTGAAAAAAAAGTTAAACCACCTTGTTCGGGTACAACAACACCCTTTTCTGACATTATTATATAACTTTCTTTTGTTGACCAATGTCCAACTTTTGTATACTGAATACCTGCATCATAAAATAACACACCTCTAAACGCTTTAAATAAATATCCTCCCGCCAGTCCTTCAGCATACAGCTCAAATGTTTTAGCACTTGGATCCGTTAGTGCAGGATGAAATCCTGATGCTGCAAATCGATCAATTATAACGGGATAATATTTGGTTGTATCAAACTCTGCAAAGACCATGAGTCTTTTACTCGAAGATGATATCTGAGGAGCATCATTTCCATACATTGCAGCTCCCGACATCTGTGTAGGCTTTAAAGTGGATGAAGTATTTAGTCCTTCAGTTACAGTACGATCTCTATTAAGATAAGTTGTTGTTCCATTAGTGTTAACATAGGATCCAGACTTTCCTAAACGGGTTAATGTTTCACCATTCTTTCCTTTAATTTGATCTTCCTGACTATCGTACCATGAAACATTTCCTAATCTATCTCTATACCAGTCTTTTATTCTTCCCCCAACTCTCTCTCCCATCATCCCAGTAGGATCTGCAAAGTTAACCGGATCATTCCAAACATAAGCATAAGGAGAGTTAGTAATTTCTTCTAAGGGATCTACACTTAACCAGAAACTACGTTTTGGATCGTAATATCTGGCTCCGTAATAATAATACCCTGTAGATACATCAAACTCTTTCGCATTGTATTTATAAGGATTGTCA
>NZ_JAOVZW010000021.1 GCF_026460885.1 Chryseobacterium formosum | reverse complement strand
CGTAATATCTGGCTCCGTAATAATAATACCCTGTAGATACATCAAACTCTTTCGCATTGTATTTATAAGGATTGTCATAATCCATATTGGTGTTTTCCATCAGCATTTCGCCATAAGGCATGTACTCGTACCAATTGGTAATTTTCCCTGTGCTGCTTACCAATATAGAAGCTCCACTGAAATGGTCAGGGTGTTTCTAGTACCAAACTACCATACGAAAGGATTCGTGCAGTAGCAGAGGGTTCTATTTTATCTACAGCTCAAAGTTGGGAAACTTTTCGCAGCAGGGTTATAAATCTACTCCTTCAGACTGCAGTAAATCTATTATGTCATTTGCTATTTTTCTTACGCTATCCCATTCTTCGTTTCCAAAATCATCTATTCCGATATTTCTAACGCACCATTCAACTTTATTATATAATCTTAATATCATACTTATAGCTTTATATGAAAGCATTTTATTTTCTACTATTTGGGGTAATAATGAAAATGAATTTTCAAAATCTGATACAATTTCATCTTCAATATCAGCATACTTAGGTAAATTATTTTTTTGAAACTCGTAAGATAAACTCATTATTTTAATAGCATCAAAAAGGGATTTAAAATTATTTTGTAACATTTATCTATTTTTTAATTTGTTGCAACAACTCTGACAGTGCCTTTAATACCATTTGAAACTTTCCAATATGCTTGTCTATCAAAATGCCTTGGGCTTCCTGGATGATATTGAATTATCCTAACAGTGTAATCGGTACCTGCCTTATTTAATTCTCTAAACATCCATCCTTCTGCTCTTGAACTTTTTCGCATAACATCGTTAACCCATTTAGAAGATGATGTTTCATTTAGAACTTCTTTAACATAAGATAGTGATTTACCTTGTAATAAACTTGGATTTTCCATAATTTCTTCAACAGATTTTAAACCTGCTCCAACTTTCCTAACAGTCTGAGCTCCTTGAACAACTCTGCATCCAAAAATAAGCTTTGCAAAAATAAGTTCCGAAACAGGAGCAAATAACACAGCTGATGATTCAGGATTAGTTACAGCTTCATAAGCTACTTCTTTTGTCGCCCAAGCAGAAAGTTTAGCTATTTCTTTAGCAGGCATTCCTTGCAAATTATGCTTGGGATAATCTTTACTAAAGTCAGTATAACTCTCATAATCATTCCATTTACCATTTTTAAATACTGAAAAATGACTTTCTTCTGCTCCTTTCCAGTTTTTCCCTTCAACTCTTGTTACCGTTTTATCCAGTTGAGAATTTCTGTACACCTTCCAACCATTCGCACCTTTTACTACATTATATTGATAAACCTGAACTGTTCGAGGATCTCCAGGTTTCCTTGAAAACATATCAAAATCATTATTTGTTCCAAAACAATATTGTATAGTTTTAGGACCTCGATCTTTTTATGCTCAACAACTCATCCCAAATCTTTAAGCCTCTTGCTTAAAATTAAATAAATCTTGTTCCCTGTATCATTTCAGATGTTATCTCTTTTTTGTAAATGAATCGTTGAGAAAAATCAGTTTTATATAGAATCCAATGTGAGTGCAATTCCCAAAGGTTATGATCATTTTTATAAAAATCTAAATTCTCTATTGAATTTTCATTTTCCATTTCAATTTTAAACCATTCTGTAATTGCCCTTTCTAAATCATCATATATATATAATGTATCTGTATTGCATCTTGAACTATCCCAAAATTTAATAGTCCTTTGATATCTATTTTTATTATCTTCAATAGTTAAACAAATTTGCTCTAATAACGAAATATCTATATCTAAATATTCATATGGAAATATATATCTCGATTGTGATCCAAACAAAATATCCTCATTATCATCAAAATAAATTTTAGGACTAATCTCTATTTTGAATAGAGACAAATCATTATATAGTTTATATTCTAAGTTTATTTTCATATTATTGTTTTTTTCCGAGATTACCTCCAGTTGATCTTTTTTCAAAAGCTTTATTAAATGACTTCATAAATTTTTCAACTTTTGGCTTTTGTACTGTTCCATTTTCCATTAAGCCTCCTAAATGTGATGTCAATTGTTCTCTTGTCCATGAAGGTAAAGAATTTAAATCTAGACCTGGAATTTTAGCATTTGCTAGACCTGGATTTTTAGTGATATTTGATGTAGGATTACCTATTTTTTTCAGTTGTGTTGAAAAAGTTTCAATATCATTTATGTTATTTGCAAAAAGTTTTCTAACGAAATCACAATTATTATGTACTAAAATACTTTGATCAGAAATATAATAATTATGATTATCCTCAACTTCAAAATTATAAACTTTTTGTTTTCGGGCTTCTCTAATTAAAGAAGTGATTTGATAAAATTGATTATTTATACCAAATAATTCATCTCCAATTCTCAAATCTCCAGCTTCAACCCATTTGCCATCAACATAAAAAGGATGTTCTGGAGTACATTCAATTTTTGTATTTCCAAGTTTTATTATTATAATTTCTCTAGATTCATTTAGTGAAATTGAAACAACCTTCTTAAGTTCTTTGTTTTTATTTAATTCATTATAAGACCAAACTAGATTACCGATTTCTATGTCCTCAATTTTCTTAAACTCTTCAGCAGTAGAAATTAAAGTACCTGCCACAAAACAGATTTTCTCAAGTTTCGGTCTCAATCTTCTTTGCACTATCCTTCTTGTAATTCCAGATTCAAGACCGCTTCCTCCTAATGATGCTTGTAGAGTAAAAAGCTCAGCCATTGCTTGTGCATCTCCTTTAATTGCCTGATTTAATTCTTGTAAAGTAACATCTGTCCTAACTCGTTGTAATTTTTCTTCATAAGACATTTTCTTCCAAGCGGCTAACTCATTATTATAATTCCAAAGTTCAAACTTATTTTGCAAATCATTTTTTGTTAACTTTGGTCGTTGCGGTGCAAATGCTTCAACACCGCCTTTAGATTTAATATAAGCGCTTAAACGTTTTTCTGGATCATCTAAATAATCTTTACTTCCAAAACAGTCTTTTATTGTTTTAGGTCCATCTTTCGAAACCTCCTACTCTTTCCCCCATCATCCCTGTAGGATCTGCAAAGTTAACAGGGTCATTCCAAACATAAGCATAAGGTGAGACAGTAATATCGGTTAATGGGTCTACAGATAGCCAAAAGCTACGTTTAGGATCATAATATCTTGCGCCGTAGTAGTAATAACCTGTTGATGCATCAAATTCTTTTGCATTGTATTTATAAGGATTGTCGTAATCCATATTGGTGTTTTCCATCAGCATTTCGCCATAAGGCATGTACTCGTACCAATTGGTAATTTTCCCTGTACTGCTTACCAATATAGAAGCTCCACTAAAATAGTCAGGATGAATCCAGTACATTTTAAATTCAAGAACCTCAGAAGGTGTATAACCAACCAAGCGACCACAGGAAAAGATTCGTGTGGCAGCAAGGGGAATAAAATGTTAATTATCCTGAATAAAGTCGTCGAAAGAATCTCCAAATTCTATGTCTAATCCTTTTGCCAAAGCTATGCCTGAAGTAGAAGTTAATTCAAAATCAGAGTTTTCATCAGTTATTTTAAATAATATTTCTGAATTTTCATTATCAAAACTCTGAGTAACAGACAATTTAGGATTACATAATGAAAAGAAACCTTTAATATGTTTACATCCAGCTGCTACAAAATAAAGTATCTCTTCACTTTGTTTTGAATATATTTTTATTGCGATTTTCACATGAGTTATGTCAAACATCCATATTCTTGCTTGATCAGATTTATATTCGTTTAATATTTTATTTATTGTAATTATTTCTGATGTTATTTCCATAATTATTATTTATTTATTTATTTATTTATAAATTGTGCTCCGTTCCAAATTACTTTATTTCCTCCCTTTATAAATGTTGTTTTTTGAAGTAAAGTAGGATTACTCAATATATGATTAAATTCAAAATTTGTAATCCCAGGCTTATGATGGAGTGGATTGAAATTTGTTACATCAAATCTAATACCCGATGCATTTTTTGCAGCTTCTTCAAATGAAGCTTTAAAAGTAGCTTTGCTAAAAATTACTCTTTCCCATCTAATAGTTGTTAAACCTTCTTTTTGCCATTTTGCATCTTCATAAGTTATTGCCCCAGTTCCTCTATGACGGTACAAATCTTCATCAAGTCCTAATCCAATAACCTTTCCTTCAACAATCTCTCCTCCAGCTTTACGCGTAACAACTGCTGCGGCCAATAATTCAAATTCTTCTGGAGTAGCAGTTCCTCTAGTTATACGTCTCACAGCAGATTCCAAGTTATTATCTCCTTCATACAACATAGCAGAGCCTTCTTTACCTTGCATACCTTCATTCCAAGTCGATGCAATACCATTGTAAATGCAACTAATTGTGTTATTCACAAATACGCTTCCATTAGCAATAACATTTGAATTATACTCATCTCTTTGCATATATGGTAGTACAACATTGTGTGCACCTAATGTTAAAATGGGTTTACCTCCATATTTACCTTTATTAAGGTACCACGGTAAAGTAGTTTGATCAGGTTCACGACTCATTGTTGGCATTCCAACTGTAACTTTACCATGTGGTTTGTCTTTGAACCAACCTAAAATAGTATCCCACGTTCTTCTAACAAAACTTCTCTTACCTGGTGGATCACAAGGGTCACTTCCTCCCACTCTTTCCCCCATCATCCCAGTAGGGTCTGCAAAGTTAACAGGATCGTTCCAGACATAAGCGTAAGGTGAGTTGGTAATTTCTTCTAAGGGATCTACTGAAAGCCAAAAACTTCTTTTCGGGTCGTAATATCTTGCTCCGTAATAGTAATAACCTGTTGATGCATCAAATTCTTTTGCATTATATTTATAAGGATTATCATAATCGAAAGTAGTGTTTTCCATCAATAATTCTCCATAAGGCATATATTCATACCAATTGGTAACTTTTCCTTCACTGTTAACCAATATGGAAGCTCCGCTGAAATGATCGGGATGAATCCAGTACATTTCAGATTCCAGAAGTTCAGGAGGAGTATAGCCAACCATACATTCTTCTGCAAGAAACTGACTCCACATATCGCAAAAGTTTCCACTATCAAAAGCATTAGAATAAAACGCTAAAAGTTTGTTGTAACATTCTTCATTGCCATCTTGTTGGAATGTATACATCTGATGCTCCATAAAGTAAAGACATTGCGTATCGTCTTGTGTAGAAGAAACCGGAGGGGTATAAGTACCCTGCGAATCTTCATTTGGCACCCAAACTACAGGTGGAAGACCCGTCTGCTCAGCAATATGAATTATCTCTTCATCTAATGCGGCAGATAATTCGTAATATTCCCCTGAGAGATCAATCTTAAATCTGTGAGATGGTATATTACTTACTTTAGTTGCAAGTCTTTGACCTCCCATGTAATAATGCTTACTCATGGTCTTGTCATTAAGCACTAAGAATCCATTCGGATAATACGTAAATGCTCCCATTTGAGTCGTTTTATTGGGATCATTACCATTTACATAGAGACTCTTTGAGAGCGCATCATTTTTCAGGATTCTATCTCCCGACGCATCGTAAACATAATAATTTAGATTTTCATGCTCAGTTATTACTGCTTTAAGACTGTTTTCATGATCCCACAGCATTTCTCTGAAACTCAAAATACTATTACCGTCATCTTCTTTAATTACCGTTAAATTACCGTTATTATCATAACCCATCGACTCCTGTGAATTAATTATCTGGTTTACCGGAGCTTGTCCGCAATCGAGTGGAGCAGTAAAATTATCATATTTCATATAACTTATACCAGACACTGCATTCGGATGATCAAGATGCTCATATTTATATTCACCCATATATCCTTCATTTACAGGATATTGACAGTTAAGATTATTATCATACGTTTTAAGTTGAGAATTTTTATAGCCCATATTTCCTATAGAATTATATCCCACAGCAAGATTATTAAACTTGGTATATTCTTTACCTTTTGCTGTAATCTGCGCTGAACTCAGCCTTCCGAAAGGATCATAACTGTATTGTTTATTGGCTGCAATTCCCAAATCCATAGAGGGAAAGTTTCCATTCATTGGCGTTGTACTCAATACATTTACCAAATTTTCGTTACCATCAAAAATATATTGGTTTTTACGGATATTGGTATTTCCAGTGGTATACTGCAATGCTAACTCATTAACTTTACCCCACGGATCATAATCATACGTTGTTTTAGTACCATTTTCGGATAAATACGAAGTCAGTTGATCCCTATGGTTATATTCCATCGAATGCGCAATAGAGACTTGGAATGGTTTTCCAGGAGGTGTACTGGTAATATCTGTCAAAAGACCCGACAGTCCATAGGTATACGTAACTTTTTCCGTGTCAGGATATACGATTGTATTAATTCTTCCAAATATATCATATGTGTAATAAGTTTTAAACATTTTCGGAACATTGTTCGGAGCAACTACAATTCGCATAGTTTCTTTTATGTTTCCAGCTATATTATATTTGTAATTCTCGGTTCCACTTCTGTCTGTCTGTTTTATAAGTCTTCCACGCTCGGTATCTGTACCTGTCTGCTGCCCATATTCAAATTTAACATCGTGATCAGGATAATGTATCCTGGTTAATTGATCAAAATTATATATATAATCTACCTGTTGCCCAATGGGTCTTTGATTAGCGTTAGTGGATTTTATCAATTTACCACTCAAATCATAGAAAAAACTTGACTCTCCTGAATCCGGAGAAATTTTCAAATTATTTCTACCCAATTTATCATAGCTATATACGGTAGGATTATTTCCTGCATCTTCCATTGTAGTAAGCTCATTGAGTCGATTATATTTATAACTGGTCCAAATATCATTACTACTATTACCATTGGTTTGTTTTGTTGAAACCGTTCTGCCAAACTCATCAGTATAACTAATACTTGTATTTCCCAGAGGGCTTACTACTCTTGTAGCAAACTGTCTATTTCCGTATCGATCATTATCAAATTCATAAAACATCTGTGTAGTAAGATTCTGCACGCCGTTATTGGTGTTTACATTATTCTGAACAACAGAAACCGGTCTATCTAGCTCATCGTAAGATGTTGTAGAATATATCTGAGCCGATTGATCTTCAGCTGTAGTATAATCGTCGAAAAGTTTTAGAGAAACCATAATATCATTTCCTGTAGTAACTTTATCTCTAAGAATCGTTTTTATCGGTCGCCCTAACTTATCTTTGATCTGATAAACGTTATTGGCAAAATAATAACTATTGCCGTCCTTTTTAAATAATTTTTTAATCATCATCCCTTGTCCCCAAGCATCAGTAAACAAACTGGTAAAATAATTGGGTCTGGAATCTCTATCATACTTAAAAGGTTTTCTTTCTGTAATAGCAACCGGAATTTTATTGAAAGGAAAATAATGTAACATTACCGTAAAATCTGTATCAGATGGTGCAAGATATTCTGTAAGCCTTCCGAAATCATCATAAACGTAAGTAGAATTCTCTCCATGAATACCTGTTATTCTTACAGGAACACCAAAGAGATAGTTATTGTCATACTGCGTTGAACTGGTAAATCCATACGCATCATTAGTTGACAATAAATAAGTATGGTATACCGGATCATATTCATAGCTGTAAAACATTCTCTGACCGTTATCTGAAACAGGATATGTCATCTTGGTCATGTTTCCATAAGAGTCATATTCCATATCAAAATCTGCAGTGTAGACATTATCTAAGAGGTGTTTTTTGATCTGAAAAATATTTTGAGCAGCATCCAAAACAGTTGTGGTTTTACGCATAAGCTGATTATTGAGCGCCATAATCACAAGCTGTTCCGAAGGTGTACCAACAATATTTTTAACTCCGGGCGAATGATAGGTAATTTTGCTTATTACATCATCTGCAGTAACGGATAGAGAAGATCCCCTATCAGTAGTTACAATGGCGTTTCCGTATTTATCATAAGCATCTACTGTACTGAACGTTGTTTTAGAATGACTGCTTGAGCCGGAATATTCTGTAAATGTTGATTCTGTTTTATAAAGCAACGGAATAATTCTTCCTATATCCTTAAACTGTGGCTCTGGATGGCTTTCGGTGAGCGTGTATTCTGTAGAAACCTGATCAAAATAATTATACGTGTACTTGGTTTCGCTGCGCTTTCTGTTTTGGTTGTCCAGCATATATGATGAACGTACAATTCCTTTTTTGTAAAAATACTGCCTTACATTCGTATCATTAAAATTAACATAAAAGCTGTTTTCATTACCTGTATAATCAGTTTCATATTGAGTAACATGAGTTTGATGAGGTTCCTGATCATTGTAAATTTTGGTCTTTACAATTCCAAAACCTAAAAACTGTCTTTCTCTTCTATCTTGGATTCCCTTTTCATACTCAAAATAGAATCTCTGCTGAGGTTTTACTTTTTGAGGATCATTAATTATACCCAAGTACGGAAGTGTTGTATCAATAGGTCTAAAATTCCAGACAACAACACTTGACATTACGGTTTTAGAGAAGGGCATTTGGTAAGTACCGCCCACAAGTGTCCCAAGATTATTTTCTTGATTTACGTTATCATACTCTATCCCTATAAAGCCCTGTAAAGAATTTTCAATAGTAAGCAAAAGATTTGCTCTAGCAAAATTATTATGGTAGTAAGTTAATTGATTATCATTATCAGAGATAAGTAAATCCGGATATCCGTCACCATCAAAATCTCTCAGGTCAACTTCTTGTTTACTAACCGAGTTATCAGTACCTCCACCTACGGAAATACATACTTTTAAACCAAAGCATCCACAAAGAGTTCCGTATAAGTTAAAACCGGATGCATTCTGCTTATTATCAAGACTAAAGTTTTTATTGAAATTGGCAGGAGGCATAAAAGACGTTCCGTTATTAATCCACATCTCATAAGTATCCCCATTCTTAACTATCTTATCTGCCATACCATCTCCGTTCACATCTATAAGTCCCGTTTTTGCAGTAAAACTAGACTTAGAAAGACCAATGCCTACCGCCCAGCTTCCATTGGCAAAACTGAATCCTCCACCTCCTGAAAGTGCAAAAGAATCCCCTTTAGATACTTCTGAAACATCCCAATTGTAATTATCAACAACAAATCCGTCTCCTGTATTGATATAAGAATTTCCATCCGATATATAATCTGTTAATCCATCGCCATTGATATCAGCCCACGCCCCAGTTCCTTGAGCCCAAGCTTTTCCTATATTTAAACCAAAGCCAATTCCGAGGGCAAATGAAGATGAACCTGTATGTGAATCTTTTTCTGCTCCTATTGCAAAAAATTTACTGTCTGTATTACTGAATTTAGCTACCGATGCGGAAGCAGAAATACCGGCTCCTAAAATAAAACCTCTACTCTTCACCTCTTTTTCAGCAATAGAAGAAACGCCACCTAACTGACCTAATATATTGGTCTTCTGATATTTATTTCCTGAAATAACATCTGGATAACCATCCCCATTAAAATCCTGAAAATAATCTGAAGTTCTGTCTGTCGAAATTCCACCATGAGCACTAATTCCCAACCAAGGTATTATTTGTCCGGAGACATATGCGTGGAATGAATCGAATGTGGATCGAAGGATTATTCCCCTTGGGTTAGGTACCGCAAATAGAGGTGTTGTAATAACCGTTGCGTTTGTTGAAGAAACCCCCAAAAGATAAGGCTGCATTTCTTCTTCTCCAAGTTCCGCTGGTTCCATTGGTGAAATGTAAGCATACTTCTCTGCATCCAATTCCAAAGGTGTAAAATAGCGATTGTTGTTCTGCTGCATAATATAGTTTGTCATGCAGGTATAATAATCTGGAGCTGATGGATTACATGGCGAACCACCACCCGGAAGTGGAACATTGGCAAAAGTATTACTTGCAAACTCAATTTCACGAATTGGTTCAGTAGGATATTTAGATCCGTTGTAGCTAAAACCACCCCAACCTTGATATACCAAACCTGTATTCACATTATAATAGGTATTAGCTGAACGAGATCCAAAATAATCGGCTTTGTGGTCAGTATTAGCGAAGTATGGATCCGATAAATATTCGGAATGAAAAATATACGGATTTACTGAAGATAATTTTTTTGCAACCACATAATCTGCAGAACTTATTTCAAAATAAAACGGAAATGAAAAAACTTCTCCTATTCTAAGCGGTATTTTCCTTAAAAGTGCACAGAGGCTTATTTTAGGAATAGGCATTACATTATTTACTACATCTACTGTATTTTTTTCAGTATATACATTTCCATTATTATCTTTTATTTTTAGAGAAAAAGTAACTTTTGTAGAATGTAAGGAAGGGAGATTAATCGTATAATTAGTACCTATACTCTGATTTCCGTTAAAATCAGGAAATAGATATGAAGTATCCGAGTCACATCTCACACATCCATCCTTACAATAATGTCGATCTAAATATTTTCTGAAGTCTTTTGGCAAAGTATTAATCAATCTTTCTGAATAAGGATTGTATTGTACCAAAGCATAGACAGCAGTAGTATCTGTAGGATTCATGGCTGTTATAGTTGGTCGCCATTTGATTTTTTCCCAAGAAACATTCGTGTCTGATGAAACATCAAAATAAAACATTGTTACAGTGTTACCGTTGGAATTAACCAACATATCTGTAATATCAATATTAGGAATCTGATTATTGGCTGGTGTAACATTGTGTTGATTATCATTTTGAATCAACTTATGATGATAGATTAATGTTGCAGATGAAGGAGATATTACTGAAGTTGTATCAGAAACATTTCGTACGCTTTTATAAATCTTAAAATCAACATCATCCGTAAAAATTTCATCGCTTAAATTATCCCAGGAAATCCTAACCTTACTTTGGTCTGCAACCATGTTCGGTTTTTGACTGGATGCCAAATAATGACTTTTTGAATTAAATTTAAAATAATTATTGCTATTTGCATCTTGGACTCCCAAATCGGTAACTCCTGACACAGAAGTATATATAATATCTGAATTTACCCTGATCCTGTCACCGATTTCATTACCTTTAGATGATGCCACTATAAATATTCTCTGCCCTTTTTGAACATGAGTCGTAGCGCCAAGAACTTGAGATTGGCCTTGGGTCGTTAGAGTTACAACTGACGAAATATTACTTGAATTTGAAGGATTATACCCATTAATATCTTCATTTACTTTCCACATTTCTCCTTTTTCAATCCAAACTTCTACACCATCCTGAGAATTTTGAGTTAAATGAAAATTACTATTTATCCGAACGAATCCTGCCACAGGAGCCTCCCACATTCTCACAATATTTGCCAAAGATTTTGTAAATGTTGTTGTGATTATTGTTTCTTGTCTGGCAGCGCTTCCCGCAAGAATTGCATTCGGCGTTTCTTCTGTCACATTCAATGTACCTGTGAGAGGTTGAGACTGAAATTGAGGCACTCCATTTCTTATTTTACTGAAAAACACATCTCCATAATTGATCATATCCACAAGTCCGTCACCATTGACATCTGAAAAATAGGTTGGTGAATTACTATTCCCAAAAGAATAATTAGCACCTACTACTCCACTTGCAAAAGAATATTCTAAACCTACAGTAGTATTGTAGCTATTATGTTTATGTATAGGTGTACCATTAGGAAGACCTGAAGAAGAGTATATACTGCTAAAAGCTGTTTTATTATTTTTTCTGAAAAGTATATTTCCATTAGAACCATAAAACACTTTATCCAATAATCCGTCTCCATCAATATCTACGAGTTGGTTTTTGCCATAAGCCCTATTGTCATCATAGCTTGCCGTAACTCCTACTGTACCTTTTTTATCAATGCCGAACAAAAAACAAAATCCACCACCAAAACTAAGTGCACCTCTAAAATTTTTATTTCTGCTATAAGTACCGGAAATAAAACTAGTGTGACCTCCCGAAAAAGATCCTGCATCAGCATTATCCTTTGGAGTATTGTAGGAATGGGTAATTGCTTTTTCAAAAACAGTAACATTTTTTGCATATTGTAAAGTATGCTTATTAAAAACGTTCCCAGTGCCATCTTTTTGGATAATCTCTGTTAAAAGTCTTTTAGAAAAAAGTCCGATATCAGTATTTGCTAACTGATATTCTCTAATTTTTATATCAGCTCGTTTGACTATGATTTTATTTAAGATTTTAGAATCAGTCAGTTTTACTCCAAACTTATAGTTTAATGTCATATCTCCTCGTACCCCTCCTTCATTCTCAAATTCGACAACGGTATTATTGCTATATGTTATTCTTGAAAGATATTTATTCTTTCCTCCACTATCGAATGAGTCTGTATAGGTATATGTAATAGTATTTCCGAAGCGGTCTGTTACTTTTGACAAAAACCACTTAATTACATTCCCTGAAGAATTACTTGATGGATTAGTAGTTAGAATATTCAAATACTCTTTTTTAACACCACTTTCATCTAATGTTTCCCAAGTGTAGCTGGATGGAGAATTTCCTTTTCTTGTAATAACATATCCTTCCTTAATGCCATTGCGATAGTAAAATCTCCTGTCAGATGTTCTTACTTCATTATATGGTAATTTGTTAGGCAAGTATTCATCTTTAAAAACAAGTTGTTCCCCTGCAATTAAATAGATTTCACTCTCATGATCTGAAAATGAAGGAACTCCCCATCGTGTATCAATATCAATGGTTTCCACAGGAATATCCCATCCTGTTCCTGCCCACCCAAATTTATTATCACTATTATATACCAATGAAACATTTGGCTGAAATCCTCCAATTCCTGCAGGGATTTCAATGGGATAGGATACATTTGCAGACCCCTGCTGATTAGGAGTTGGCGGAGCAATAAGGTTGATTTTTGCAGCTGGATTTGCTATTGGCGAATCATTGAACGATGTTTGTGCATGTCCACCTCCATCTGGGCTTTCAGGTTGTTTTACAACACCAAGCATAAAATCACCACTGCTTAATGAAGAGTTTATAACAATATATTTTTTAACAGTATTTATGCTATCTACCTTAAAAGGCACCCACTGTCTTTTTGTATAATCGAAATTTAGAGCAGTAATATCTTTTTCTTTATAACCCTTTGAAAGTTTGCTTTCATCATAAGGTAGATTAAATGTTTTTTCTTGAGCCGTATTATTGGATAAACGAAAACCTTCGTACTCACTGCTCACATTGATGGTCGAAAGATCAGATGGGGGTAAATCTATCTGTCTTAAACCTTTTACGATTATTGATGCATTATGAAAAACAACTCCTTGCTCTTTTTTTTCAAAAGAATCTATTTCTGTTGAAAGAGAATTCTCTTTTGATTTTTCAATTATTACCTCTGAAAGATCGTTCACCCCAAAAAATTTCATTTTCAAAGGTTCGCTTTCAGAAGTCACTTTAGAAACATACTCAAATTCATTGCCTTGTAATATGACTTTCTCTCCTTTAACATCAATAGAATGAATCCCTGAGTTAGCTTTAATAAAACCACGAATGTAAATAATTTTGTCATTGTAAGTTTTGGAAACAATAGTATAAGGAGCGTTAAAATTATTTTGTTTTTCTGTAATCTTTACATTTTTAATGGTATAGTAGTCTCCTTTATTGATAGCATTAAACAATACTTTATTACCTCCTTTTTTTAAGATTGAAGGATCAATGATTTCAGTAACTTCAGTCCAACCATTTTTTTTATTTTTAATGTAGCCTCCCATCGCATAACTTCCATTTATGCTTCGTGTTACAGAGTTTACATCTGAATACCCATCTATTTCATATTTAAGCACATAAGACTTATTTACATTATAACTTGAAAGTTGTAAATCAAAAATATTATCTGCCGCATTAGCATCTCCCCGTTTAGAATCAAGGTTACCTATCTCTCCAATAAAGCCAGATTTGCCAAGTTCAGAATAGTATTGATCTGGGAATGATTGAGAATACATAGGATTTGATTTAATTGAGAAACTAGAAGAAATCTTATCACCAAACAAATGATTAATCATCGAGGAGTCGCTATCATTTTTTTTATCCGATTCAGACTCGTCTACAACTCTATTATCCTTAGTAACCTTTAAAAAATCACAATTGATTTTAAATTGACTTTGATTCTGACTATAGCTCTTTACTGTTTTAATATCTTTCTGATCATTATTAATAACATTATATAATGTCCAACTACTAAGAGAAAGAATAATAGGAATAAAAACAGGCAGTAACTCTATATTTTTTTTCACAGTTGAATAAAAAGTTTTTTTCATATTGAAGCGTATAATCATTTGGTTTTAGTTGATCAAGAAGTTAACTCCTTTTCCTTCTTCAGGAATAAGAATTTTAATATTATAATATCCTACTACAGATGGAATACTCATTGGAATTGAGAAAATGGTAGCAGAACTATATTGCCCTTCTTTTACGAGGACACCCAAGCTATTAAATATTTTAATTGTCAATGGTTTTGCTGATTTAAGCTCAACTTTTACAGTTAAATTTCCATCATGTGAAGGGTTTGGAGACACAGAAATACTTTTAAATAAAGAATTATTTTGTAAAGACTCATAGTCAGACTGATTAAGCACAGAAAGTGTTTTAGTAATTTCACAACCCAACTTATTTTTAATTTTCAGCTGATAATTTCCTGTTCCATTAAGTTTATAAGGTGCAACTTGCGTCATATTTCCCACAGGAGATATAAGCTTATATTGATAAGTTGCTGTATTTAAATCCAGTTCTATTGGAACTCCCTCCCATAAATAATGACTGTCTACATTTTGATTTATAATTCCTTCTAAATCAAATGTTCTTACTATATCTGTTTGACCTTGCTTTCTAATTCGAAGCCTATATTTGTCAGCTGGTAAATTATTAAAAACAATTGTACTGCTAGTTCCCGTAGTTGAATTTACTACCGTTTGGTTAGTTAATGTCCTCTCTAAAATATATTGATAAGGCAAAATGTTTTCAGGGAGTGATATTTTCACCACTCCATTTCCTAAGTCCTCACAAGTACTTGTAATTTGTACAGAAATTTCACTTTGACTATCATTGAGATTAAATGTAAAATAATCAATCCCATCCTGATCAGAATCTAAAATAGCATCTTTGAAAATATACACTGAATCATTTAATCTTTCTCCCAAAATATCAAATGAATTATCAGTCTGATAGTTACTATCATTAGCAAAAATGCGTAATCTTATCTTATCATTTTGACCTAATCCTGAATGATTAAGATAAAGATTTGTTTTTATATGAATAGCTCCGCTATTTTTTACTTGAGCTTTCCATATTCTCGCCATATCTCTTTTGGGGTGAGCAGACAGGAGATCAGCTTCTTTAAATGATAATGCTTGATTATTATCACCCCATAATAAAAAACTATCTGTGTTCAAAGTATTCAAGTTTTGATTATTTGTCACTTGCACTAAGCCTAAAGATGCTGCAAAATTATTATCCTCCCAGTTTTTAGATTGTTTCTGATATAAACCTGTAATATCATCTCTGCCAATTCCCGTTATTCTAAAGTTATAGTTTTTATTCTTTTTAGAATCCCAAATAACTTCATTGTTAGCAGAAATATAATTTTTCTCAGAAATATCATTTATTGTGATTCCATATTTTATTGAAAGATAAGTTTCTATCTTCTGTTTATTTATAGTAGATAAATTAGTGTTAAACACCAGTATTTCCGGAATTAAAAGCGTAGGATCAGTTTTTTTATTTATAAAAATAATAGGGTTAATCTTATTCTTAGGATCGCTTTTCGCAAAAGTCATTATTTTATGACCTGGTTGTGCACTGTTTATTTTTAAAGTATCATTAAAATCGTAAATGCCATTACTATTAATAAAGGTACTTCCTACTTTTGCGTACACTTTTTTCTCAGCTCCTCCAAACTTATTGCTCACCATAAATATGGAAGATTGATTTAATCCTGTACTCAGTTTTTTAAAAAAGTTTCCTGAAGAAGTATCTTTAATAAAATGAAAATTCATCAGTTTATTATAAAGAGTATCTGTTGGTAAGATGGTATCTCTTACATTATTTTTTCTGTAAGCAAGTCCTGAAACGCCTCCAAAAATGCTTGTTTGCGCGTTGACTAACGATATCATAAATACTATTATGAAATAAAATATTTTTTTCATTGGATTATGTTTTTATTCGCAGATTTTATTCTTATTAAAATGAAGAATTTAACTTTAAAAAATGGAATATAGAATCAAACCACAAGCATTTTTGATTGTAGTAACTATTTTTGTCTAAGATTAGTGTAAAAGGAATTATTTGAGATCTGTATTCATATTTAAAAAAGTTTTCACAATGGTGTATAGTTATTTTATTTTTTACGAATATATAAATATTTCCCAATAAAAAAATTAAATTTTCATTTATTTTTAAATTTCTTTAATTAAAATCAGTTAATTTAACATAATTATAATATTTGCGTAATTATTATTACTAAAAAATGCAAAATTCTTTATTAAAAATATTTTTGTTAAAACTAAGCTTCTTACTTTTAAATGAAGCTCAAACTGCTTAAATAGTACTTTTAAAACAAATGTGTGTTTTTTTCCTTTTATTTCATTCAGAGATTTTTCAACGGATAAACTAACGAAAGGTTTTAATGTGGCTTATGATAAATTTATTTATGCTACGGCGGGAGATTATGTTGTTGCGGTTCCAAGATCTTATTTTCATAAGAAACCGAATATTAACTCAAAACTGAATACTAACTATTTTGCTAAAGTAAATATGGTCTCGCTTAATTTGGATAGGATAATAGATTACATTGATCAAAACCTAAATTCTCATCTTTCACTAAAAGAAATTGCCGCAATGCGTTACTATTTATGTCAGAGGTTCTTTTAACCTACTTTAAAAGGAAAAAACTTCACACATTTTTCAAATTGTTATATATTAAAATAATTATTCTGCAACAACATAACATAATAATCATTATTCAATTTTTAATTTTTCTTAGGTTATGTTTTCTCAAATTCAAACGAAGAATCTCCAGCATCATTTAGAATCATGTAAGCATCGAAACTCTTCCCAGCTTTACTTTTCATCCCTTTGATTAATGAAGTCTTTCCCTTTTCTACCAACAATTGAATATCATTGACTGTCAATAATTTTCCACAAACCATTCTAAACTGCAACCAATTACAGACATCATCTTTACATTTAACAATCTTATCAAGAATGCGAAGCTTTTCTTTTTTACACTTTGGGCAGATTAAATCAGGTAAATCTTCTCTTACAATTTTTATCTGAAGTAATTCATTTGTTATAGCTGAAGCATAATCTTCAATGCTTTTCTGAAAATTTGATCAATCATTCTCATTATTTTCAATCTTAGGTATAGAACAGCTTTTTTCTAATTTGGGTGAAGATTTTAACGCCAGTTGCATGATTGAAGTATTGGCAAACATCAAGAGCGAAAAAGGGCTGAAAATTATCCAGAAGTTCATTGATTTTATCCATCAGACCGACCTTCATCGCCAATCCTTCTATACAGGTAAGCGGGTTCAACAAAATGCTCAAAAAACTACACAACGAATTAAGCGACGAATACTACAGCATCGATCCAAGTGTGGAGGCCTTAGTTGTTCAATACACAGAAGCTAACTGGAGCAATATCGATTTCCAGGAAGCAATCAAAGAAGTTGTTTTTGAATCCAAAGAAAAAGACGAATCCGAATTGATTGGAGACTTGAATCAAGCCATCAAAAGTGGTAACCTAACGACTATTAAGAAGATCTTAAAGAATCTAAAATCGGTCAATCAGGCTTGTCAGTACGGATTTTTTCCTTTACTCGAATTGGTATATCTCTCCGATAGTGCTAAAAAAATAGCCATCGCTCAATTGCTCATCGATCATGGAGCCGATCTTAATTTCAGGGATCAATACCAAAATTCGGTACTGCATAAAACAGCCGGTCAGGACAAAAAAACAGAATTCATGGCATTTTTACTCGACCAGGGAATGGACATCAACCTCAAAGATGATTTTGATAACACACCTGTTTTCAAAGCCATGTACGCTCCGGAAATGTGCCAATTGCTAATCGATCGTGGTGCAGATTTAACCTTGACAAACAGGAATGGCTATATACCATTATCGAAAATGTTGGAACGATATTACGGTTGGTATGGCAATAAATTTGCAAAAGAGTATTAACCACTGGTGAAGAAGGTGATCGATGTTTTACTGGCTGCTGGAGCTACGTTTAGTTCTGAGATCTTAATTCACGAAATGACTGAACTAGCCAAGTTTGCCGAAGATCCGAAAATGATGAAGCACTTGCTAAAACAAGCTTCCCATAAAAAATGCACCTGAATTTCAAGCTAACTATTATAAATGGTCGGCCGTATTTGAGGCAAGTTTAAAGGGTAATCTCGAATGCCTGAAATTGTTGGCAGCTAAAGGAGCGTTTTTAAACCATGCATTAGACCTGCCACATTACCCAACCAAAACATTCTGTGGAGCTACACCCATGAATGTCGCATTGAACGATGAGGTACGTACCTTTCTTGCTACTCAAAAAGTACTACCCGGAGAAAGAGCAGCTTATTCGTTGTTTTTAGAAACCAGAGGTAATGATGCCGCCGCAGTAGCTGATTTAATTAAACAGTATAAAAATACAAGCCAAGCGGAAGCGGCAGCGTACCTTCAAACGGTAAAAAAGACGCTCGACGAAACTTACGAGAAGATTGACGGTAAATATGTAATATACAGACCCTTATTTTTGACCAATGTAGCCAATGAAGCCGATGCAAAAGCTATCAAAGTTGCCTTTAATAAATACAATTGCAAACTAACAATGATATAAATAATTTATTTAGATAATAATATATTTTAATGTACCAAACTTAATCTTTATATAAACCTTATTAACTAAATACAAATTAAATATTCTTCGTAATACATTGGAAACTATACGCTTATATGTACTAACAGGAAATTTCTTCACTATTTTTCATGAAAATTATAATCCTTATCAATTAGAAGGGAAAATTTTAAGAATATCATCTATTAGGTACAATAAAGTATATAGTTACCAAAAACTATAGCAATAATATGTTTGAATGTATGTCGAATCATAAAAATAAAATCTGGTACATTTAAAAATATAGTAACCTAATATCATTGTTAACACCATATCGATACGCTTGATTTTAAATTTTTTGTACTGATAGCGTTGCTTATTTTGTGATGTTATTCCTGCTTTAACACAGTAGTAGCTGTAATTACAATGAATACATTGATTTCAACATTATTCATAATGGTTTAAGCAAATGCAATAACTCCACATCTGAACCACCTGGTACAAAGTCTTTCAATAAAGGATTTTTCCTTTTGTAGAGGTTTTTTCTCTCAACATCTGTTCGTGTGAGAGGGAGTCTTATTGATAATACTTAAACCACGCCTTTCGGCGTGGTTTAATGTTACACTTTATCCAAAATACAGATAAAGTTATCAGATCTTTATGCTCTTTCAGATACTTAGTTTATCTTTATTTTTTGATTATTTTAACCACAGCATCCGAATCGTTAATCCTTACCAGATAAGCTCCGGAAATTAAACCGGAAACGTCAGTTTGCTTATTTTCAAACTTGCCTTTTTTCACAAGCTGTCCGGACATATTATACACTTCGTAATAATAATCTTTGTTATCATTAGCACTGATATATAATATGCTACTTACAGGAATAGGATAAAGAACCAGCTTTTCGGATTTAACTTTTTGCTGTACTTCTTCAGACGCCAATATTGTTCGGGCTTGTACCCCCGAGTTATTGGTTACAGGTATCCCAAGATATCTAGGTTCGTCTTTTGCACAACGACAAGACATCGCAGAATAAGGATTCATTCCTATACCTGTGGTCATTAATCCTGATTTTATCCGCAATCCAAGAGCATTACCAAACATAGCATCGTCCATTGATGCTGACCATACTCCTACTTCATTAGCAACGACAGAACTTCCGGTTCTAACTCCTGCAAGAGGGTAATTTCCTATTTTATAAGACTTGCCATTGTTGTTTCCGTTAAATACCCATCCTGCATGATTTCCTAAAGCAGAATTTACCAAAACTCCTTTATAGTCATTTTCGGCTGATGCTTTGTATGTCTGCCCTATCCCTATTTTACTTACGCTGTTAGGATTAGGGTCTGTGATGGCTTTGCCTCCCAGATACCATGGAGAATTACCTTTTACTCCGTCTCCGGTATAGCTGCTTGCAAACGAGTAAGAATTATCGGGAACTCTCCATCCTTCAGGACACGGGTCGAAAGGAGATTTTTCACCTGCGTGTCCCCAACGCTCAAAAGCTATGCCTTGGTCTTCACTGATCCAGTCTTTAGGCTTTTCATACGAAGCACCTCCCAATGTACCTGTTTTTGTAATATCCTGATTCAAATAAGTAAGCGGGTTTTCAGCAGAATACTTCAATACCTTCTTTACAGCAAATTCTCTTTTATTTGTGGATGTAACGTTACCGGCATACTGAGAATAATTGGAGATATACCCTCCGGTTGTACTATTATATTGAGCTGCTCCTATCAACTGACCGTTTCTGTAAATGTTTCCATCTAAAAAGCTCGGTAACGGATCTTTCCTACCAAATTGATAATGCAATCCTATTGTCTTTTTGTACTCATTATCATCTATAGATGTAGCAGTAGTTGGAAAAGCCTTCAAAGCACCCAGATTCCTATCCATAAAAACAGTCTTTAAAGGTGGCAATACAAGACTATAAGAATTGTTTATGACATGTCCACTTGGGGAAATTCCGCTTGCAGTACTATTTGCGGTAATATCATAAGGAATCTCGGTTAAGTATTCTTCAATACCTACAGGTTCTGTTTCAGGTAACCAAATATGCCAGCTCCAAATAACCGGAGAAGACTGTGCCGTTCCGTTATGAAGCGCCACAACTGCATTACCATATTGTCCGGCTGTTCTATTTATTGTGATATTACCATCTTCAGGATTAGAACCCGCCGAATAAACAGCATTTATAGGATCTATATTATTGTCTTTAGTAGTCCAATATACGCTAACACTAAGATCGGCAGGAAAATCTGCATTGTCTGTCAAATAAAGCTTATGCATTGCTACAGCCTTCTTAATGCTGAATGTTTTGGATACATCAGCGGGAGCAATAATATAGCTGTTCGGTTCTTTAGACCAAGACTTTAAATTTTCTACAGTATATTGTGCACTAGCAGAAGGATATATATAATCTGTTTTGAATACTGAAGGCATGTAAGTATCATTAGGATCTTTAATACATCTTACAGTTCCCGCTCCTTTAATTCTTGAGGTCTGAGCAATACTGTAGCTAAGATTCAATTTATCCGGAGTCGTTTTATAATCTGCAACGATACCCATACCACGGATTCCGTTCCAAGGAGAGTATGTAGATGTTGGAAATCCTGCAGTAGCCAGCCAGTTAACATAAGAAACTCCTTCTGATGCACGGTAATAATCCACCTTCTCTTGCGGTCCGAAATATACATAAGCTCCTGTTAACGGGAAATAATCAAGTTTTCTATTTGACTGTCCGCTAAAATCAAATCCTAAGGAAGGATATACTTTAATATTAGACAACATTGAATTATTAGTTTTTAGACTAATATATGAAAAAGGTTTTCCTTCATTTACTGAAGGTGATAAAACAAATGCAGTAGTATAGTCATTATATGCATCGTCATTTCCTCCTCCGCCTCTTCCCCACGGACTTGAATTGTTATTGCCCGTTCCTCCGCCTAAGCTGCCTCCGTAATGAGAAGGGATTCTCCAACCGCAAGGGCATGGATCATAAGAAGATTTTAATTTGTATATCTGACTATCTAATCCTACTTCAGTAATTACATTTGTTGTTCCAACTTTATAAGTATGCCCCTGCTGAGAAAACATACCGTTTCTATTATCAGACCACAGATCCCATGAAATTCTGTTACTATAATATGCTCCATCCATAAATCCCGTTACCCTGTATTCCTGATCTGAAAACCATGTTTCACCAAGAAAGTTAGTATATGTAATTAATTGTAATGGATGGTTTACGGCATATTTTAAATTTTGAGCGACCTCACTATGATTGTTTAAGGTAACAGCATTATTAGGTCTTAATTTCCAACCGAATTCAAATTTGTCTGATCCTACCGGAGCAAAAGGGTTAAATTTTCTACCTTTTCCTATTTCCCCATGTATTTCATAACTTGTCCCGTCTTTATAGGTCATTGGAGGAATAGCGTCTTTTCTTCCCCATTGATACATAAGACCCGCAGATTTATTCCAATCATTCCCTAAAAACTGAGCATTGGTAGCACCCAGATTTCTATCCATCCATTTCCAATCAGCAAATGCATTTACTCCATTCTTATCTTTTTCAAATCCCTGATTATAGGCAGAGCCATTAATGCGTGGATCATCGGTTATCCAAACATGCCAGCTCCAGTATATTGGATCACTGCTATTTCCGTTAGAGCCTGCGTGTAGTGCTATTACTGCATTTCCTTCTCCTTTAGCTTTATTTACGGGAACCAGAATTTTAGCATCTTCTCCGCTTCCGTCTAAATTCAATTTATAGGAAGCATCACTTTTTATTATTCCGGAAACATCTTCCCAATACACATAAGCAGAGAGTTGGCTTCCTGCCGGAACAGGTGTATTAAATGAAACGACAGGATCACGGTCATCTTTCCAAACAGCAAATGCTTTTTTTACAGGAATTTTTATACCATCCACATCTTTCGTGGGATCTTTATCGTCTTTACCTGTAAAAATGTAACTGTTGGGAGCAAGGGTCCAGTCCACGGTTCCTGTGGGATTTACAACAATTTTACCCGTCGCTGTTGCCGAACAAGAAGCATTTGGTACAGTAACAGTAAAGTTATATGTTCCGGGTGTTGTAGGCGTTCCTGAAATTTTTATATCCTTACCTATATTGCCCATACCTGCTACAACAGAATAGGTAACTCCCGTCGGTAGTCCTGCCACTGTAGCAGTCGTTCCTCCAACAATTCTGTATAGAATTTTTTGAATAGGCGTACCTGCATTTACTGTCTGATACGCATCTCCGCTATATCTCTCCAAGCTGTTACTAACACTAATGGTAACGGAAGTAGAGTTGATACAATATCCTTGAAGCTGATTAGGAGTAAAAGTGTAAATACCTTTTACCATATTATCGACTATTGCAGGAGACCAAGTTCCTGTGATAGGTGTTGCAACTCCATTAACCATAACCGTATTGCTTGCAGTAGTCGGAAGTGTATAATTCTGACCAAAACAGATAGAAGAAGGTATAGCAGGTGTGCTAAATGTAGGAGTTACAACTGTTCCTATGCTGACAGTTTTTGTGAGTACACAACCTGTAGTTGTCGTAAATCTAACTATTGCTGAAGCTGCCGTTACTGAAGCTGCTACTGTCATAGTCGCCACATTTGGATTATTAGCATCTTTGATAAGAGTTACTCCGCTAATTGCAGAGTTTAAGCTCCATGGGTTTGTACCTGCTCCTTGTATGCTAGAGGGAACCAATAAAGTAATAGAACTTCCTTTACAAACTTTATCATTACCCGTAATACCGGATATAGAGTTAATTACTACCTCATCCGATAATACAGAAGTACATCCTGTAGCGGTCTTTACATTAAAATAATAACTGGTTCCGGGTGACAAATTAGTGAAAGTTGCTGTTGAGGTATTTCCGGTTAAGGTAGCACCTCCGGGATTGGCGATGATAGTCCAGTTTCCTGCAGGCAGCCCACTTAATATTACCGATCCTGTGGATACAGAGCATGACGGCTGGGTAATAACGCCAGTTGCAGGTGTATTAGGACCTGCATTAACTGTTACCGTTATTTTGGCCCTTAAACCTTCACAACTATTTACAGATTGACTTACCCAATAATCTGTACTTCCTGCTACATTAGTACTCGGTATTGGAGCGGTAGTACTTCCTGTTCCTCCTGTACCTGTAGTATACCAAAGTAATCCTGTACCTGTTGCAGACAAAGAAGATGCTGTTTCATTTTGACAGTAAGTAATCTGAGAATTTACTCCGGGTAAACCAAGAGTGCTACTTACCACTACATCTATTAAAGAACGTGTACTTTCACAACCGTTTATAGTTTGGCTTACATAATAAGAAGTTGTACCCGTACTGTTTGTAGAAGGAGTTGGAGCAATTGTGCTTCCTGATCCTCTTGTTGCTGTAGTGTACCATAATAAGCCCGTTCCTGTTGCTGAAAGTGGAGATGCAGCGGCATTTTGGCAATAAGTAACAGGAGTATTTACTGCGGGAGAGACAGGACCAGCATTTATCGTTACATCTATTTTCTCTCTTGGTCCTTCGCAACCGTTGAGGGTTTGACTAACATAATAAGAAGTTGTACCTGTACTGCTTGTAGAAGGAGTCGGAGCAGTTGTACTTCCTGTTCCTCCTGTTGCTGCATTATACCACAATAACGCTGTTCCCGTTGCAGATAGCGGAGATGCAGTAGTATTTTGGCAGTAAGCAATCGGAGTGCTTACTGACGGAGCAGGAGTTGCACAAGTTTGAGGAGTATAACTAACCAAACCATGTACATTTACTGCATTGGTTACTCCACCATTATTAGTATATAATTTTACTTTTATGATATATGTTCCGGGAGTAATCGGCTTATTGATAACTTCCGGACTTCTTGAGTTTAGCCAGCCTTTGGCTCCATCACTCATCCATGTTGTTTGGACAATTAACTCTTCCGTATTTGGGGATACATCTGTCCTTACCAAATATGTCCAGTTTCTTACAAAGCTTAATGATCTGAGATTAAGTGTTGCATCGGTAGTTCCACTAGGTATCGTAAAGGTTTTGCTATAATAATAGTAATAACCGTCTCCCACGTTAAACAATCCATCTTTATCCGTAATCCACCGGCTTTGCAAAGCATTTCCTGTTACACCTAAACCAGGAAAAGACCATCCGGAATAAGTGTGTCTTGTTTTAGTACTTACCTGAACAGTTTCTCCCGGACGCATTACTGTCCAATCGGGGTCCATTACAGAAGCTCCTCCGGCTACATCCGGAGGCGGAGCATTCATTAAAGTACCGTCATCGTTTTTTCCGGTACTTAAATCAATCGTTATGGTCTGAGATTGTAAAGCTCCAAACCATAACAATAATGATAACAAAAATAATTTGATTTTCATTTTGTAATTTTTCAATTTATACTACTCTATTAAAGGATTTTCGTTTACTCCTAATATCTTTAAGTGATAATGTAATTTTAATATTTTCTCTTGTGGAATGTTAATTTTACTTCTATTGAAAGCTGTTTTCCGTAGAAATTTTGTCATAATTAATAAGAACCCGAATGCATATTCTCTGAAAAAGCAGTATTGTTTTATTCCCATAGAAGATGATTTCTCATAATTCATTCGTTAGAAGAAATAAGTTCATGTCATAACTGTAAAGAATTTTAATAATAGATCTGTATATCATGCATACAAAAGTTCAATATCAGCCTCGGATAAAAGAGAGCTTTTTCATAGCACTTTTTTAAGTTTTAATCATCAAACTTATACAAACATTAATAGTTATAAAATAAGATATTCATCAGAGTTATAAATTTACGTTTCAAATCTGCAATGTAAAACACTACATATAATAGCTTAATATTCAACCAAATGATATTACTCAGCGTTCCAATAAATTATTGTTATTTTACTTTTTACATATAGCAAGCTGTTCGAGAAATTTATCCATCTGTGTATCTCATACTATAAATCAAATATAGCCTGATCAACACATTTATTAAATACCATAAATATGGTATTATTGATGATTAAAAGTTGTACAAGTATTATAGCCCATTGATATAGTCGTCTCTGAACTTGAATTTTTTAATTAAGAATTAAAAAGCATCTTATCACACATATTTTTTTAATTTTTATTAATCTTAACTAGAAACAGAATTTTATATTACCCAAAGGAGGAGAATATCTTTATCCGAATTATACTATAAAATTGCTGCTCCCGAGTGACTTAATCTATATATACATTAAATATATTCCACTTTCTAAATCAATACAAAATTTACTTCCACCATAATCGGATGCAAATGCAATTAAATTACTTGGTAAATATCCTTTCATGTTAAAATGGTTAAAAGCTTCTTCTAAAGTCCAATTATCATTATTCTCATAGTGATACTTAATAGGAATAAAACCAATAATAGATAAATAAGTTTTATACTTATCCATATAAAAGCAATCCTTTATTGGAATCCGCCATTGAATTTTAAATAATAATCTTTAAAATCCTCGGAAAATATCCCGTCTATTTCTTTTTCTAGATTTTTAAAATCAAGTAAATTAATAGGTTTTTGCTCCATTAATAAATTCATTATTCATTATTCATTATCCATTCCTACATTTTTATTTCATTATGTGAAATGCCAATTATTAAAAGAAACCAACACATTTGGAATATTATCAAAATAAATGAGAGCAGAATTATCTTACTCTCATTTTTATAAAGTAAATTTGAGTTAATACTGAAAACAATCGATTATATTTCTGAAAGTGATTATCACTAAATTTTGAACATTACCAAATATCAGATTTTTAAACGATAATGAGCTTTCTTAAAATACATTAAATTTCTGAGAATATTATCAGATCTAAGAATATAACAAATCAATGTTAAGTAAAGGATTATCTTGAAATTCAGTATCAGTCTTATATACCAAAAAAGACGAAATTGTCGTTTCTCCGTTACTGTCAACAAGTCTCCTAGGTTCAAGTATTACTTTTTTTTCCGTTACAATAAATTGGTATTTTTTTTCCATACTTGCTTACATACTTCATCCCAATTTTCCAGCGCATTTCCAGGTATAATAGATAATTCTTTAATCTCTTCATTTAAATTATATACTCCCTTTTGGAAATCATAACTTTCTCCAAAAAATTCAATTACTTTTTCTTTGTTTTCAATACTATAGATTGGATAAGTATATGGATTAATCCCTCATGTAATTATGATAACGCCTTCCTCAAACAACTTATCAATCAATTCTGTATTTGTAAATTCATCTATTAAATTAATGTCCCTATTGTTATATTCTTCATCTATTATAGATTTCATTTTTTCGAAGTATACTAGCAAAAACCTAAATGACTAAAAGCATCAAAATATTTTGATACTTTTAATAACTCTGGTGAAATTAAATTTCAAGTAATTCTGTTTATAAATGATAAAAGTGGAATCAAATGTTCGATTGTAGTCCGTCTCTCCGCATAAAAAAAAGCTTATTGGAAACAATAAGCTTTTTTTGTTTTACAACAAATATTGGTACTTTTATAAAAATTTTAAATTAAACATAAATGAAAAAAAATCTTTTCACTCTACTCTTTCTTTTATTAGCTCACTTTATGTTTGGGCAAATCCCTCCACCGCCTCCAGAACCACCTGCAAAAGAAAAAATTAATAGTGATAAATCTTCATCATTAAGAATGTATGGCGAAGAAGTACAAGCAGTTTTTCCAAAATTTAATATTCCGCTTTCTTTATCGAATGACAAAAAATCGATTTATTATTTTAAAAATGTTGAAGAAAAAATTATTCAACTTGACTCAACGGTTACAGCCGAACAAATTATCAGTTTAACGAAGTTTAATATTTCTAAAAATAATATTGACCCTACCCTTTTAGACAGTTTGGCAAACCGTACTTATAAACTGAACGAAGAAAAAAATTATACCGACGCCATAAAAACCGCTCAAATATTATTAAAGAAAAGTCCGAATAATATTACAGGTCACAAAGAAATTTCATTAGCATACAAAAAGATTGGCGAAGAAAATCTTTCAGCAAAACATCTTGGAATGATGTCCAAAATAATAACATCAATCTTTAAATATGGTGATGGAAATTCTGAAAATCCGTTTTTAATTAATAACTTCTTTGAAGGATTTTCGATCTATGAAGCTGCATATAGATGTAAACCTAAAAAAGTAACCTTGATACTAGATAAAAAACAGAGACTTCTTGGAGCTTACAACGGATATTCTGCGGCAATGGATCAAATTTTAATCAAATATTCAGAATTATCTCATTGGAAACCACAATTAAAAGAAGGAGATTACACAGTTTTAAAATAATACTTGTTTTTAATCCCGATATAATTCCAAACCATTATATAAAATCAATACTTTTTTATCATTCTTGTTAACCGCCTTATAAATCTGATACTTATCTCCATTATATGAAATTCTCTTATAAACTTCAGGTTTTGTCTTATAAATCGGCGGAATTTTCACACTATTTCTACTGGAATTATAAACTCCAAACAAATTGTCTTTAACAACAACATTTCCATCAATAATATCATCAAACTGAAAAGGAATGGATTCTTTAAAAGCTTTCTTCTCTGTATCAAAAACAATCATTCCAAACTTAACATCTTTTTTCGCAACGATGTACGGAATAAAATTTCCATATTGATTGTAAAAAGTACGTTGTTCTATAAAATCATACCAATCACTTTCTTTGTTATATGTAGTTGCAAAAAGTGCAAATTTGTTATCTTTTTTAACAATAAAAAGCTTTTGCCCCTCATTACTGTAAGTCTTGTCTAATCCCGGCAATACCAAATCGTATTTAAATTCCAGAGGTTTTTCTGAATACGCTTCAAAAATTGCATATTGATTACTTTTATTATCTTTTACAATGATCGGACTTAGCGTTTCTTTAACTCTGAAAATATTTTTATAGTCCTTTAAAGCAGCATAACTTTCACCTGCGGGAACTTTTTCGGTTTTTAACCATTCTTCATAAGGTTTTTTTTGAATCACACTTGGCGGCGGCGGCGCAGTAAGGTCTATTGTAAATGTTTCAGTTTTAACGATTTTCTTCTCATTTAAATAATAAGCTTTAAAAAAAGCAGTTTTATTTTTAACAGAATAGTCTAATGAATCATATTTTACAGGAATTACAGTTTCATTCTCATATTTTAAAAGTCCAGTTTTGTTAGCAATTTTTACAATGCTGTAAAAAAACAAATCATCCTTCAGTTTAGTAATTTTATCATAAGGATAAGATGCCGCATTTTCATCTATTTGCCATTCTCCATTGCTAAAAGACGGATAAGCAAAACCCATCCGATTATTTTTCTTATAAAAAATATTCTTATCAGCGTCTTGAATTATCTCAAAATTTTCAAAATATCTTTTGTTATCTGAATCAATAAAATGTATCTCATTTCCTTTTCGCATGAGGTAATAAGAACTTGTAGGTAATGTTTTTTCAGAATTAATTTCAAAATTTACCAACTCATCATATTGTGGTTTTACTTTAATATTTCCCAGTGTATCTGCAAGTCCCCAATTTTTGCCTACTTGAAATGGAACCAGAAAAATATCATTTTTCTTTGTTTGCTGTGAAACATTTTGCTGGACTTCACCTTTTTTGCAGGAGAAATTAAATAATAAAATAGAACAGATAAATAATGAAAATCTTTTCATTGATGGTATTTTGCAGCGAATATATTAAAACTACTTTATCTTTTTATAATAATTTAAATCGTTTTAGATTTTTTCAGATACCCATTAAATAATTTTTAGCTATTTTTAAATCTACTTTAGAAAAAAATGGAAAGTTTAGAATTCAAACTCGTCGAACCAGATATCTCGTTAAGTGATTTCGTATATTGTTTTTCTTCTTTACAAAATCTTTCTCAACAACAGGATGTTGTCATTATTCCCAACGGAAAAATTGATTTGAATTTTTCAATTAATGATAAAGGTGATTTTCAAATTGCTCTATTGGGATTAGAAACCGAGCCCAAATATACCAGTCATCAAATTTCTTCGTTTTGTGCAGTGAGCTTTAATCCGATTGCTGTAGAATATATTTTTAATCAATCGGTAGCTCAAATTATCAATTCAGGGAAGGTATTACCTAATGATTTTTGGGATATTGCCATTGAAGATTTGAACGATTTTGAAAAGTTTTGTTCAAAAATCTCTCAAAAAATAAGTTCTCTTTTACCTAAAGAAATAGATGAACGAAAGCTTAATTTATTTAAATTGATATTCGAATCAAACGGAGAAATCACAATAAAAGAACTTTCCGAGAAAATATCATGGAGTCCACGCCAAATCAATAGATATTTCAATCATCAGTTCGGACTTTCATTAAAAGCTTACTGCAAAATATTGCGTTTTCAGGCTTCTCTTCCACACATCAATAAAGGGGAACTTTACCCTCAACTCAATTTCACAGACCAATCACATTTTATTAAAGAAATCAAACAATTTTCCGGAGTTTCACCAAAAGAATTACACAAAAACGAAAATGACCGATTTTTACAATTTTTAGTTTATAAGCAATCTTAATTTTGCTCTATAAAATTAAAAAGAATGTTGTTACAAAATAAACAAGTCGCTATTATCGGAGGTGGTCCCGGTGGATTGACATTGGCCAAACTTTTACAATTAAAGAATGTCAATGTAAAAGTGTACGAAAGAGATACAAACAAAAATGCACGAGTACAGGGTTCACCTTTAGATTTGCATGAAAATTCAGGTTTGGCGGCTTTGGAAAAAGCAGGATTGATGGAAGAATTTAAAAAGAATTTCATGGTTGGAGCCGATAAAACAACAATTACAAATCCACAAGCCGAAATTTTCTACAACGAGCATGAAACTGATAAAAAAGAAGAGAATTTCTGGTATGAACATTTCCGACCTGAAATCGACCGAGGTGTTTTAAGAAAAATACTTTTAGAATCATTAGAGCCAAATACCATTATTTGGGGCAGCCACTTTTTATCTATGGAAAAAGAAAATGAAGGCTGGATTTTACATTTTAAAAACGGAAAAGATGTTTATGCAGATATTGTTATCGCTGCAGACGGAGCCAACTCGAAAATCAGACCCTATTTAACGGATATAAAACCATTTTATACAGGAATTTTGATGCTTGAGGGAAATATATATGATGCTGAAAACTCGGTTCCGAAGATTTCTTCAATTCTCAAAGGCGGAAAAATTATGGCATTCGGAAATGAGCAAAATATTTTAATGGGACAGAAAGCTGATGGAGAAATAGGATTTTATGTAAGTTTTAAAGCCCAAGAAAATTGGGTAATAAAGAGTAGATTAGATTTCTCAGACAGAGATAAGGTTTTAGATTGGTTCAAATCAAACTATTCAGAATGGAGCGATATTTGGCATGAATTATTCGAAAATACTTCTACTCCGTTTATTCCACGTCCGATTTATTGTATGCCTTTAGATCAAACTTGGGAAGCTCAAGACAATTTGACTTTATTGGGTGACGCAGCGCATTTAATGCCTCCTTTTGCTGGTGAAGGCGTTAATATGGCGATGCTTGATGCTTTAAAACTGAGTGAATATTTAACGAATAATGAATACAAATCTACTTTAGAATCCATTTTACATTATGAAAAAGAAATGCGGGAAAGAGCTTCAGTAATTGCACAAGAATCTATTGAAAACGGAGAAAAAATGCATAGCAAAAATGCACTTTCTACAATGTTGGAATTTTTTAATCATTAAATTTTTCAGCAGTCTGAAGATTGGCTTTGTTTTTGCCAACCAAGGATTATGAAAACAATTTTTATCGTAGAAGATGAGACAGGCATCAGAGATGCATTACAATTGCTCCTGTCATTCGAAAATTATGATGTGCGTTCTTTTGCAACCGTTGAAGCTTTCAACAGCAGAGATAAATCTGTAGTTCCTGATATTTTTATCCTGGACGTAAGACTTCCTGATGGTTCCGGTACAGATTTATGCAATCAGATTAAGGAAGATGAAGCCACTTCAAAAATTCCTGTGATGATAATCAGTGCTCATGCAAAAGCTGAAAATGTAATTAATTCTTGTGAAGCCGATGAATTTATCCCAAAACCTTTCGATATTGATGATGTTTTGGTGAAAATTGAAAAACTTACTGCACAGTAAAAAAATATTATAGTAGAATACTCCAAAGTTAAATTGGAGTATTTTTTTGCTTCATTTTAAATTTAAAAACAGGAAACTAATTCACAGTCTTTTGTTATATTTGAATATCAACAAAACAAATATTAATATTAAATCTAATGGGATATTACGTAACAGGATACTTAACAGATTCAGCAAAGATTAAAAAACTTTACGGAAGCAAAGATCAAGAGATATTGACTTCTCTTCTAAACGAATTATCAGATTCATTGGATGAGCTGAATGATGATTTCGATTTTGATGATAATTTAAATGAAGAAAAGAATTCACAAGCTGTTCTAACTGATATTATTAATGGAGAAATCAGATTTCCAGAACTTGCATATTTGTATGGTTATATTTACGAAAAACTTTGTGAACATTTTGGAGAAATAGTTGAATCACCAAATGATGAGTTTTCAACGAATTATTATTGGGAAATTCCTAAAGAGACTTATAAGGCTTTTATTCCTATTCCGTTTTCATCAGATTTTCCTGAAGTTTACAGTATTTATGCTGCAGATTTACAGACAGAAAAATCAAATTTTTTAGCCTTAACCGAAAGAAAAGGAGTTGATGCAGATTATTTAAAAACAGAAAAAGAAGATTTTGAATTTGCCTTTAATAAAGCAATCGACGAAGACAAAGATTTGGTTTTCTTTCTGTATTAAATCTTAATAAATAAGCTATGCAAAGTAAATTTGTCACAGGAAAAATAATGATTTTCACATCATTTATCATCTGTTCTTTTTTGTACTCGCAGGAAAAAGTAATTATTTCTAATGCAAAAAAGTATGATGATTTTATTGAATTAAGTCTGGAAATTGAAAATAAACCAACCGACAAATTTCATTTGATAAAAATAGATACTATTGCTACGAAAACCAATAAAGACGAATTTCTGAAAGACAATGGTGATTTGGAACAAATTTTCCGAAGAGCAAATGTTTTAATTCGCTATCAAATTCCTTCAAAAAAATTTAAAACAGTTGATATTGAAGGCAAGCTCAAATATTTCAAGCCTTCAGAGCAAAACAAATCCTATTTAAAATTAGGAAAGATTAAAAATTTAAAGAAAAATACCAATTTAATCAGCCCAAATACGGCAAAGGAAAATGCTTTATATTTTAGCATTGTAGATTCAGATGAGATTAAAAAAGCTTTTATCAAATTAAAAGACAATGAAAATTTCAAAAAGATTGATTTTAATTCTTATGATTTAATGTATGCTTTCAAAAGTAGTAAGAATCAAGATTTTCTACCTGTAGTAAATGATGAACTAGATTTTGGTTACAATAATTTGACATTGAGAAATCCTGAAACAGGCATCAGTTATATAATGATTAAACTAAAAAAAGAAATGACCGATTCAGAAAGAAATGAAATCAATATCGACCTTTTAATTGAAAATAAAGCTTCCGTGAAAGAAATCCCTTTTGATTTTAAGAATGTTGAAGTAAAAGATTTATAATCAAAAATATTTAAATCATTTGATCAGCTTATTATAATTTTTTTTGTAAACTTTAGCATCAAATTTGTAAAATCTTGCCGCTCTGTGCGAAACATTTTTCTCCATTTCATTCAAAGGAATAATGTAAGAAAATGTAGCAATCTTTTTATGAAAATTTTTAATATCAATATTTTTTTCGCTCAAGGAACTGTATAATTGATACAGTTGTCTGATGGTAAATTTTTTAGGAAGAAGTTCAAAAATAATTGAAAAATCAGTTTCAATCCACTTTCTGATTTCTATCAATGATTCTGTGATGATTTTATTGTGATCAAAAGGAAGCGTCGGAACTTTATCAATTGTACACCAATCTACAGTATCGTATTTTGCGCTGTTGATTTTGTGGTCAATTTTACAGAGAGAAAGATAAGCAACCGTGATAATTCTTTCAATCTGATGTTTATATTCCTTGCCCATCCATTTTATATCGTCCTCATTACTCGCTCTGTTCGGGTCTGCATAACACTTGAACTGTTTCAAAACCATTTTTTTGATTCCTGTAAGCTCAGTTAAAACCCTTTGTGCGGCATCATCGACATCTTCATGGCTCAAAATCAAACTTCCGGGCAATCTTTTTGACCTTTCTACAGGCATTTCATCGAGATATTTCTGAACCAGTAAAATATTCAGTCGGTTTTCATGGTCAAAACCAAAAACCACACAGTCTACGGAAACATAAGTCTGAATAAAATTAGAATTCATGAAGTTTTATTAAACCACAAAGATAACAACCAAAACAGGACTGGAAAAATTCAATTTCACAAAATATAATTAACCTCTTAAACTCAAAACTTTTTTTTAAAAATAATTTTCATCAACAATCCTTAATTAAAAGAAATTATTAAATTTAATGACATGAAAAATTATATATTTTTAGCGTTTGCCATACTTTTCGAATCAGTGGCAACTTCATTTCTAAAAGCTTCAGAAGGCTTCACAAAACCTTTACAGACAATCATTTTTGTGGTTGCAATGTCGGCTTCGTTTTATCTTCTTACTCACGCAATAAAAGTTATTCCGATAGGAATTGCTTATGCAATCTGGTCTGCTGTAGGAATTGTGCTGATTTCTTTAATCGGATATTTTGTTTATAAACAATCTCTAGATTTACCTGCAATTCTAGGAATCGTTTTAATTATAATAGGCGTCGTAGTGATTAATATTTTCTCAAAATCAGCATCACATTAAGTATTTCGTGAAATTTAATGTTTACATTTTTTGACGAAATTTATAAAACAAAAAGGCATGAAAGTTAAATCCATGCCTTTTATTTATTGATATCTTGTGAAATGGTTTATTATTTAATTGCTTTTACAGTCCATAAAGAACCGTTTTTTGTTGTCAGTTTTTCCAGTTTACCTCTTATAAAAAGGTCGTCTAATATTTTTTCACTTTCAATCTTTTTTAAATCTGATAAAACAGCAAATTCTTTAGCTGTAAGTGATGGATATTTTTCAAATAATGCTTCCCAATTTTTTGAATATTCATTTTTTTGTGCATTTGGGAACATTTTCAAAACTGCTGTTTCATAAAAAGGATAAGGTTTTGTACCGTAAATCATCTCTTTATTTCCTGAATCATTCATAAAAAATATCGATGGAAATCCTCTTACTGCGTTTTCTTTAGCAAATTTTAAATCTTCTTCAAAAAGAATTTTTCCCTGACCTTCAAAATCATTCTTCAATTGCTCAACATTGAGTCCTACCCTTTCTGCAGCTGTTGCAATATGCTCCCATTTTGCAATATTTTTCTTATTCAGAAACAACATTTCACGCATTTCTCTCATCAACAAAACAGCCTTTTCTTTACTCTGAATTTGAGATGCTTTAAATGCGATCGAAGGCGGATAAGATGAATCTAGCGGATCTTCCAACCAAACATCACCATCAATTGGCATTTCATAATGCAGACTTACTTCATCCCAATGATGCGCAACATCTGAAGGTTTGCTGATTCCTCCACTGTTGTAGCTCCAATCCGGAAGCAATCCACCCATTCTGTAGTCGATTTCAATATTATCACCATATTCAAGCTTTAATTTTCTTAATTGAGGCTCAATTCCCCAACAAGAAGAGCAAATTGGGTCTGTGAAATAAACAAGTTTAACAGGTTTTTCAGATTTTTGTATTGTAATTTTTAGTGTTTCATTATTTTCAGGAACTCCGCAAACACCTTCTACAGGGTCACAAATCAACGGATTATTGTTTGTCGAATCTGTCATTTTTGCTCTCTTTTTATTTTGTCCTGAACAATGGAATGCAGTTATGGTGAAACAAAATAGTGTTAAGGATTTAATTTTCATCAGTTTAATTCGAAAAATCTTTTTTCATCATTTGTGTTTTTAAAACGATGCCTAGTCGTTGATACTTTAAATATCGATGCAAATTTATAATTCAATCATTGAAAATCACCCTTAGTTTCCTCTATGAAACTACTTTCCTCTATGAAACTGTAGTTAAATTTTCTACATTTGCAAACCTTCAATTTTATTAATGAATTATGAAAAAAGAACCTGAGTTTAACAATAACAGAATTTGTGAAAAAAGAATTCTGGCAATAAAAGATACCATGGAAATCCTTTCTGGTAAATGGAAATTTCACATTCTGGGTACTTTAATGTTGGGAGACAAACTTCGTTTTATGGATTTGGTAAGGGAAGTTGACGGAATTGGTTCGAAAATGCTTTCAAAAGAACTTCAGGATCTGGAAATGAATCATCTAATCATTCGTACTGTTCTTGATACAAAACCTATTACTGTTGAGTATCAAATCACAGAACACGGTAAAACACTGAGCTCAGTCATTGATGAAATCGCAAAATGGGGAATTGATTACAGAGATAAATTTCATAAAAAAACTGAGCAAATAGATTTGCCCAGCTAAAATATTTAAGTAAAATTTTGACGATAAAATCAGAATTGTTTGAACAAAACAGCAGACTAAGAATTAAATTTAATTAATTTTCTCAAAAATATTTGACATCGATTCTTTATCAAGACTTTCCATATCAACTAATTTCAGAGATTTAACCATTTTCAAAGTCGAAGTTTTGTAATGTTGAAAGTGTGGCGTTTGAAGATGAAACTGATACGCTTCTTTATCCGCATACATTTCTACAATTCTGATTTGAGTCGGATTTTTCTGCTGAAACATTGGGAAAATGGCAATCACACCTTTTTCTAATTGATTTGTATTCTTCAAAAAATTCAGGAATAATTTCTATTTCCGAAATACGAATCATCATATCATTTTCGATAATTGGAACAAGTGGTTTTCCGATGATTTTTCGAACTGTATTGGCTTGCGTTTTACTGACAGATTCTTGTATCAAATCCGCTAATTGTTCTAATTGACTATCCGTAATTCCAGTATTCTTTCCAATACCTATATGTGATTGTAATTGTCCTTCAACTCCACTTACAGAAGCCAAAGCAGAAATCGTTACCAATTCTCTTTGTTGATAAGTTAGAACATCGCTCACAAAAATATCAGCAAATAAATGTTCTTTCAGAAAAGCATCAATTCGTGGAGCAAATTCACCAAAACCTTTTGCAGGTTTCGATTGAGGAGTTTTTGAAAGTGCTTCTAAAGTTTTTCTGCCTTGTTCGTATTTGTCTTCAACATTATTTTCGACGATGATTTTTTTGCCTTCGATATCATTAATTCCTTTCGTTTTTCTTTCGTCAAGAACGGTTTTAAAAGTATTGATTGCATTTAAACTTCTCGGGAAACCGCAGTAAGCGTACAATTGTACCAAAGCTTCTTTGATTTCATTAATCGTCAAACCAGAATCTAAACCTGCATTCAACTGAACTTTCAGATTTTCAAGATTTCCGACTGCCGTTAAAGAAGAAATCTTTACCAGACTTTGTTCTTTAGCATTCAAATTTTGAGTTGCTGTATTTTGTTGTGCATTCATTTTTGTAAAACTTAATGTGAGAACAAAAAGAATTATCCATTGAAAAAACTTGTTTTTGCTCATCATAGAAAATTATTTTTTGTTAGCTTCTGCATATTCTTCATCCGAAACAGCTTCCAGCCAATTATTTTGGTTGTTTTGAGGATTTCCTGTAGTTGCTAAATGTGAAAACCAACTATTCGCAGTTGCGCCGTGCCAATGTTCGACATTCGGAGCAATTTCTACGATATCACCAACTTTCAGATGACGGGCAGGTTTTCCTCTTTCCTGATACAAACCTTCGCCACCAACGACAATTAGCAATTGTCCGCCAGTGTGACTGTGCCAATTATTTCGGCAATCGGGTTCAAACGTGACATTAGAAAGTGGAACATTTAAATCTTTGTTGCTCGTCAATGGCGCTAAATAAGATTTGCCTGTAAAATATTGGGCAAAACCAGTGTTTTCTTCGCCTGTCGGAAAATCACTTATTTTGGGAATGTCTGTTTTCATTTTATTATGATTTTTTGTATTTTGTGCTAAAACCAATTGCCCGAACACAAATAGAATTAATGTTAAAAAATATTTCATTTTGATGACTTCTTATTGTTAAACAAAGTTCTGTCCATTTCATCAAATCATTGTTATACCGATTACGGTATTGCTTACCATTTTTACTGATTTATTTCAAATTAATTTTAAAGAAATCCTGAATCTTATCAAAAGGAATCGCATCCGTTTTATCATACAAATCCACGTGAACAGCATTTGGAATTATCATCAATTCTTTCGGTTCGGAAGCCGATTTGTAAATGTCTTCGCTGAAATATCTTGAATGGGCTTTTTCGCCTGCAATCAACAACATCGGTCTTGGTGAAATTTCTTGGATATAAGACAAAATCGGAAAATTCATTAATGAAAATCCACTTGTTTTTGACCACGCTGCATTTGAATTAATAGAACGTTCGTGAAAACCTCTCGGCGTTTTGTAATAGTCATGATATTCTTTGATAAACTGTGGCGAAGCTTCGGTTGTTTGTCCCAATCCGTTTTCAGGATATGATGTTTTTCCTGATTCTGCATCTTTCCAACGTTGAAGACTCATTTCGGTCAGAATTTTTGTGCGTTCCTCAGGAGTTCTCTTGTCGTAATAATCGTTTGAAGTATTTCTCGGAATGTCATACATACTCGTCGTAACAATTGCTTTTATACGTTTGTCAACGGCAGTTGCATTCAAAGCAAAACCTCCGAAACCACAGATTCCAATGATTCCAATTTTATTTCTGTCGATATTTTTTTGAAGTCCAAGAAAATCAACTGCTGCACTAAAATCTTCTGTATTGATGTCTGATGAAGAGATATTTCTCGGTTCTCCTCCACTTTCGCCTGTGTAAGAAGGGTCGAAAGCCAAAGCAACAAATCCACGTTCCGCCATTTGATTCGCATACAAACCGGAAGATTGTTCTTTTACAGCTCCAAAAGGTCCGCTGATTGCAATTGCTGATAAATTATTTCCTGAATTTTTTGGAAGATATAAATCTCCGGAAAGTGTGATTCCATAACGGTTTTTAAAACTTACTTTTTGTCGTGTCACTTTATCGCTGATTTGAAAAGTATAATGTTCTGTCGTATTCATTTTCTTTGATTTTTGTTTGGTTTGAGCTGTTATTTGTCCTGAAATCATCAGAAATGCAGCGATTATTAATGTGAATTTTTTCATTATTGTCGGATTAAATTTGTTTAATGATTTTCGCAGGAACTCCGCCCACAACGGTATTATCGGGAACGTCTTTTGAAACAACTGCTCCGGCTGCGACAACGGAATTTTCGCCAATAGTTACTCCTGCTAAAATGGTTGCATTGGCTCCAATCCAAGCGTTTCTTTTGATGAGAATAGGTTTGCAGATTAAGCCTTTTCTATGTTCGGGATTTAACGGATGATTTTCTGTGACCAGACTGACTTTCGGACCGATGAGAACATCATCTTCAATCGTGATTCCGCCTAGTGCGAGGAAAGTACAGTCGAAATTGATAAAGACATTTTTACCAATGTTGATATTCTTTCCATAATTGATGTAAAGTGGCGTGAATACAACAACATCCTGAACATTTTTGTCTAAAATCTGAGATAACAAATCTGTAATTTCTTCAGGATTTGAAGAATTATTCATCTGATTAAGCAAAACTTTTACAGCAAAAGCTTCTTCTCGCAATCTGTCTGTTTGCGGGTCGTTTGGAAGAATAGTTTCACCAGCTAAAAGCCTTTCGAAAATATCTTTCTGAATTAATGGAGAACCTGAATTATGTTTTGAATCTGACATTGTATTTGGATTTGATTTCCAGATACAAAGTTAGCTTCACCTTTAATCTACGGAGTAATGATATTCAAACCAAAGATTAAGAAATTCAAACTTCTTCCAAACGAAAAGCCTTTGGATTTGTTCCTGTTTGTTTTTTAAAGAAATTATTGAAATAGGTTGGATATTCAAATCCGAGTGCGTAGGCAATTTCGGAAATACTCCAGTCGGTGTGTTGCAAAAGGGCTTTTGCTTCAGTTATAATTCGTTCTGTAATGTGTGAAGTTGTTGATTTCCCAGTTACTTCTTTTACAGCACGGTTCAGGTAATTGATGTGAACATTCAAATGCTGAGCGTAATGTTGTGCAGTTCTTAACCGAAGCGGGTTTGCAGTAGTTTCAATCGGAAATTGTCTTTCCAATAATTCCAGAAAAACAGAAGTTAGTCTGGACGATGCATTTTTATTTTGCTCGTAATTTTCCGATGGTTCCATCTTCAGAGATTCGTGAATAATGAGGCTGATGTAATTCCTAATCAACTCATCTTTAAATACATAATCACTTTCCTGTTCGCTAATCATTTTCTGAAAAATGGTATTAAGGAAAATCCTTTGTTCTTCTGTAATTTTTAGAACAGGAGTTCCCCCGATTTTAAAGAAAGAAGATTGCTGTAGACTCTCGGAACGTTCAGAATTTTTAAAGAATTCATCGGAGAAAAGAATCGTATAACCTACATACGTTGTAGAAATCGTTTCCCAAGAGTACGGAATATGCGGATTCCCAAAAAAAAGAATTGTTCCTTCCTGCTCATAGGTTTTATCTGAATAATGAATTTTACTTTTCCCCGTAGTCAGGCAGATTTTATAGAATTCCTTTCTGCTGTAGGTTCTGGTTTCGGCACCATCCCCTTCAATCTGAAACGCTTTAAAGCCTTGTAGTTTTAATTCATTGTTAAACTGTGAAACTTCTCTGATTATCTTCTCTTTCATTTGACAAAATTAAGAAATTCAAACTTATCTTGTTTTAAATTTAACCTAAATATCAAAACGCCAATAGAATTCTCTGCCGAAACAAAAAATTCTACCGCTTTAAATGTTGTTAACTGAAATTTTACGAAATAGTTCTCGATTCAATGATTACAAAATATCCGATTCTTTCTTTAATCCGCCATTTCCCGTTTTGGAAAACATATTGGTCTTCATACTTTACGCTGTAATCCGTCAAAACATCCTTTCCATCGGCTTCACGAATCATTTTAATCTGAGAAAAAGAAACGCCTGTCGCTGTCTCGCCATCGATTTTTGTGGTGTGTTGCCCGTTCAATGTGAAATAGGTTTTTACTTGCGAAGAATGCAGATTAAAATCACTTTCCATATTTTCTCTTCCAGAAACATCGGCTACCAAAGCTCCATTCATAAAGACTTTGTAAGTGACATCCGGAGTAAATAAATCCAATTGTTCTGTAATCTTTTTTTCGTCGCCTAAATATGCATAATCATCGATTAAGTTTCTCAGGTCTTCTTTTGTTTTTAGAATTTCTAATGTCATAATTTTGTTGTTGAATTAAATTTTACAATTACTTTCTGTAATTATTTTTTGAACAAAATTATAGTATATTTGCTTACATTTTATTAGTTGTTACTTAAAGGTTAGCAGCTAACAAATAACTCAGTTATGGCAGAATCAAAAGAAAATCAAACAGATAACAAAGCATTCACCGAAGAATGTCACACGATTTTAACAGCAGTTTCTGACGCTTTATATGTCATCGGTGGAAAATGGAAACTGATGATTATCATCGCAATGGCGAGAGGAAATAAGCGGTTTACAGAAATTCAAAAACAAGTTACCGGAATCTCTGCACGTGTACTTTCCAGTGAATTAAAAGATTTGGAATTGAATGGTTTTATCGTCAAAAAAGTAGAAAACGGTTATCCGGTAAGTATTGAATATGAATTGCTTCCGTACAGCCAAACTTTAGAAGAATTGGTCAATGCAATGACAAGATGGGGAATTCAGCATCGCGAAAAAGTGAAAGCTGAAATGGGTTCGGGAAAATTGAAAAAACAGTAATTTAAGTATAAGAAACCTTCTTAATTTGTTATCATGAAGGTTTTATTTTTAAATCAAAGCTGCTTTTACAAACTCAATCTTATCATCTTTAAAAATAAAATCAAAGCTTCCGCCAATCTTACCTTCCGGAAAATCGCCTGTAAACTCAACTTCTAAATAAGCCGAATTGCCTTTAATTTCTAATTTCCTCAATTCAGTTTGGGTTTGATAACCGATAAAATAACTTACGAAATAATCTTTAATTCCGTCGTGACCAATAAATTTTCTTCCAACCGAATGGTCGTCTAAAACTGCATTATTTAGATAAAATTCCAGATATTTTTCGGTGTCGTAACTGTTGCTGACTGCAATCCAATCTTTGATAAACGTTTCTATATTCATTTTAAAAAATTTAGTTATGATAAAAACCTTGTTTGAATTGCACTGGCGTTTGATTGGTTTTATTTTTAAATAATTTATTGAAAGACTGCGGATGCTCAAAACCCAATTGATAAGCAATTTCTGCCACAGAAAGTTGAGTTGTCGTGAGGTAATCTTTGGCTTTTTCAATGAGTTTTTCGTGGATGAGTTGCTGTGCATTTTGTCCTGTTAAAGAACGCAGCATATCGCTCAGATATCTTGGCGAAAGACTGAGTTTGGTCGCCAGATAATCTACAGTTGGCAAACCTTTATTCAAACCTTGTTCTTTCCCAAAATATTCGCTCAGCAATTGTTCCATTCTTGATAGCAAATCGTGATTCACCGCTTTCCTTGTAATAAATTGTCGCTCATAAAAACGGTTGCTGTATTGCAACACCAAATCGATTTGTGCCAGAATAATTTCTTGCGTATGACGGTCGATAAATTGGTATTCGGCTTCTATTTTTTGAAAAATCTCAATAATATTCTGCTCTTCACGTTCCGAAATATGCAGTGCTTCATTGACTGCGTAAGAAAAGAAACCGTAGTTTTTGATACTCGTCGCAATAGAATATTTATATAAAAAATCTGGATGAAACATCAGCATATAACCTTGCCCGCATTCTATATTCATTTGGCGGATGTCTTCCATGCTTAAAGATTGTATTTGCTTCGGCGCAATAAAATTCATTGTGCCTTTATTAAAATCGTAGTATTGTTGTCCGTATTTCACTTTTGCAGTCACATCTTTTTTCAGAGAAATACAGTAGAAATTCACAAAAAACCTTTCCCAGATTTCGCTTTCTGAATGTTTTATTTTCGAAACATCTATCACGCTCACCAACGGATGCAACGGTTCTGGCAAAGACAAGTGCCTATGAAATTCTGATATGGAATTGACGATGTACATTTTATTTTCTTTTACAAATTTAAACAAACAACTGGCTAAATAAGACAGCTGTTTGATTGATTATTATGAAAATTGCTGACCAATTTCCTTTCTAAATTCTTCCTTACCAACTTCCAATCGTCTGGAATATATTGCATTGGCATCTGCTCCAGCGATATATCGCACTTGGTCTTTTCCGTCGGTTACAGCTTCGTAAACTACTTCGGCAATTTGCTCTGCAGTAGAAGCATTTTGCATCATTGCGTCTATATTTTCCAGTAATTTATTTTCTAAATTCTGATATTCGTTGCTTTTGTTCATATCCAGTGAACGCCCAGTAAAATCAGTTGAAATTCCACCCGGAGCGACAGTTTTGATACCAATTCCGAACTGACCTAATTCAAACGACATACTTTCGCTCCAGCCTTCCAAAGCAAACTTTGTAGCATGATAAATAGAATGCAAAGGAAATCCCATAAATCCGCCAATGGAAGTGGTCGAAATAAACAAACCATTTTTGTTTGCTCTAAAATAAGGAATAAAAGCTTTGGTAACACGGATGACGCCTAAAAGATTGGTATCCAACTGACGAAGAATCTTATCGTCGCTCAGCGTTTCCAAAGCTCCCATCAAACCGTAACCTGCGTTGTTGAAAACCACATCAATTGTATGAAGTTCAATCGCCTTTTTGACAGTTTCCTGAATCTGTTCCAAGTTCGTAACATCCAACGGAAGCAATGTTACATTTTCCAATTGGGAAAGTTCTGTTTCTTTTTCAGGATTTCGCATTGTTGCGATAACGTTCCAGCCTTTTGATTGAAATAATTTTGCTGTAGCTTTTCCTAATCCTGATGATGCGCCTGTGATGAAAATTGTTTTTTGCATTGTAACTTTATTTAAATTTTATAATACAAATGTCTGCAGAAGCGCCAAGGAAAATGTTGCCAAAATGAGTTTGGTTGTATCCGAAATGACGGAACTATTATTAAATATAAGCTGAAATCTAAAGACAACATATCCAGATTTTCTTTTTATAAATATATTAATGCAAAAATCAAATCACTTAATCATAAAATAGCATTTTTCAGAATTATTCAATCTGTTAATTTTGCTGTCAGAAATAGAAATAATTAAGAATGAATATCATTATAAGAAAAGCTAAAGAATCCGACAGTGAAAAAATTTGGGTTTTGATGGAGCAACTGGCGATTTTTGAAAAGTATGTTGACAGTTTTGCGATAACTCCGGAAATTGTTAAAGAAAGTGGTTTCAGAAAAAACCCGCCAGATTTTTATTGCTTGATTGCGGAAGATGAACAAAAAATTGCAGGAATTTTGGTCTATTATTTCCTTCCTTACACTGCACAAAACAGACCAGCCATTTATATGAAAGAGCTATATGTAGATGAAGGTTATCGGGGACAAAAAATTGGAGAACAACTGATGAGCGCTTTGAAATCCGAAGCAGAAAAGCATAATTGTACTCAGATAAAATGGACGGTCGCACCTTGGAACAAAGCCGGACAAAAATTCTACGAACGTCTTGGTGCAGAAGAAAATAAAGATTGGCTAAATTATGAATGGAAAGTATAATAAAATGGAAATCATTGTAACAAAAATTACCGAAAACGAGATATTACAACTTCAGGAAATCGGAAAAAAAACATTCTCTGAAACTTTTTCTGAGAATAATACTGAAGAAAGTATGAATGAATATCTGGAAACCAGTTTTTCAACAGAAAAGCTAAAATCTGAAATTAATGATGAAAATTCTGAATTCTATTTCGCTAAACTGAATGACGAAGTTATCGGATATTTAAAACTCAATACTGGTTCGTCACAAACCGAAATCAAAGATAATAATGCGCTGGAAATTGAAAGAATTTATGTTTCAAAAGATTTTCACGGGAAGAAAGTCGGACAAATTCTTTACGAAAAAGCGATTGAAATCGCATCTCAGAAAAAAGTGGATTACGTTTGGTTGGGCGTTTGGGAAAATAATCTGAGAGCAATTAAATTTTATCAGAAAAATGGTTTCGTGGAATTTGACAAACATATTTTCAGGCTCGGAAATGAAGAGCAAACTGATATTATGATGAAGTTGAATTTGAAAAATTAAAAGAATGAAAATTGAATATTTTGTAAAATCATTTGAAGAATTAACCACGACCGAACTTTATCAAATATTGAAATTAAGAAGCGATGTCTTTATCGTAGAACAAAACTGCGCTTATCAGGATATTGATGAGAAAGATTTGAAGTGTCATCATTTGATGTGCTTGGTTGATGGAAAATTGGCTGGCTACACCCGAATTGTTCCGACAAATTTGTCATATAAAGACGCTTCGATTGGGCGGGTTGTTATCGGTTCAAAATTTCGTGGATTGGGTTTGGGAAAGCAATTGATGGAAAATTCAATTAAAGCTTGTGAAGATATTTTCAAAGAGTCAAAAATCCGAATCAGTGCACAATTGTACTTGTTGAAATTCTATAATTCTTTAGGTTTCAAAGAAACCGGAAATCCTTACGATGAAGACGGAATTCCGCACATAGAAATGGTTTTAAACTAATTCCAGAATATTTTTGAGAATCGGATTTGGGTCATCTTTTCGCCATTGGATGTACAAATCGGTCACGAAAGGAAGCGGAATAAAACGGATTCCGGCGTTCTGATGAAGCTGATAAGAATGTGGCAAAATGGAAATTCCCAACCCATTTCTAATCAAGGAAATAATCGTAGAACCAAACTCGCATCGGATATAAGAATCAAGCTTAATATTGTAAGAATGAATGACTTCCTGAACGAGCAAATTGTAACTACTGCTGTAATCTCCGGTCGTCAAAAGGAATTTTTGGTCCTTCAAAGTCTCTTCCGAAATGTCTGACAACGATTTGAAATGATGATTTTCGGGAACCACAAATGAAAGATTTTCGTATCCTAATTTTTTCTCGTTAATCGTGGAAGAGGTGTTCACATCACGGGAAAAAGCCAAATCTATTTTGTAATTTTTAAGATAATCTTCCTGCGCTTCGTTCGTCAGTTGAAACAATTCAAGATTGAGATTGGGAAAGGCCGAAGAAACTTTTTTCACAAATTCAGGCAAAACCGAAGACGAGATAGAATCTGGATGTGCAATTCTTATCGTTCCTGATTCGCCGAGATGGATTTGTCGGGCAAGCTGATGAAAAGAATCTATCTGATTGAGCTCTTGTCCCCATTTTTCCTGCAAGAATTTTCCAGCAGGCGTGAGTTTTACATTTCGTTTGTCACGATAAAATAACTGAACGCCCAATTCATTCTCCAAAGACTGAATCTGCCGGCTGAGAGCAGATTGTGTGATGTTCATTTTCGCAGAAGTGTTCCAGAAATGAAGCTCTTTTGCCAAAGCCAGAAAATATTTGAGTTGCTGAATATCCATTAATGCAAATTAATCATTAGTTATTCAAATTTAATAATTAAATCGAATTAAAAATTAATTCATAAAATGATGGAAAAGAAAAATTTTTATCTCTTTTTGTTGATTCTCGGAACAGCATTTTGGGGAATTTCGTTTCCTGTTACCAAAATGTCCATCGGGAACATTTCACAATCGACATTTTTGTTTTACAGATTCTTTTTTGCGTCAATTTTGATAGGTTTAATTTTCCATAAACAACTGAAAAACATCAATCTAAAATCCATAAAAGCTGGAATCGGATTGGCAATTCCGTTAACTTTTGGAATTCATTTTCAGACTTTGGGAATTGTGAAACATACGTCTGCTTCGCAATGTGCTTTCGTTGCAGGAATGTGCGTTGTCATCATTCCGATTTTAAAAATTGTTTTCTACAAAAGCGTTATTGAACCGAAGATTTGGTTTTCAGCAACGTTAGCTCTGCTCGGTTTGGGAATAATCTCACTTACAAAGAATTTCTCAATCAGTATCGGCGATGTGTATATCTTAATCGGAACGGTTGGATTTTCTTATTACCTGATAAAAGTTGAGCATTTTGCAGGGAAAAACAGTATTATTCAGACTTTGGTTCCGATGTTTACAACTTCGGCAATCTTGATGTTTTTGATATCTTTGTTTGATAGTTCTGCAAATTGGTTTCCGGAAAATAACAATTTTTGGATTGGCGTTTTGTTTTGTTCGTTACTTTCAACAGCTTATATGTATTCGGTTTCAAACATTGCGCAGAAATACATCAGCGCAGAAAAAGTGGCGATTATTTATCTTTTCGAACCCGTTTTTGCTTCCATTGCTTCGTTTTTTATTCTCAATGAAAATCTGACTTGGCGTTTATTAATCGGCGGAAGTTTAATTTTGATTGCGACTTTAATTTCTGAAATTAAATTTTCAAAACTTAGAAAAGTAAAATCAGTTTAAATAAAAAAGACCTTTCGATTTGAAAGGTCTTTTCGTCAGGTTTATTGATTTCTAAATTTAAATCACTTTTAAACTCCAAAAACCTCTTCCAAATGTTTCGGATAATTTTCTAAATCTCCGGCAATATCTCCGTCTTTAAAAATGTCAAAACAATTATAATCAGCAACGATTTCTGCACCGCAAAAACGGTAATTGCTGGTAATTTGAATGAGAACATCTGCAGTACCTCTTCCTTCAAATAAAACCTGATTTGAGTCATCGAAACTAGCTTTTGGTGCGTTCCAAGTAGCACAAACCATAAATTTTTTGCCTTGCATTTTTCCGCCCGTTCCATATTGTCTGGTTACATCTTCTCTTGTTCTGCCATCACCGGAAAGAAATTTTGCGCTTTGCAATCCACTATTGAAAACCTCGTCTACATATTTTTTATAAATCCAAGGTGCGCCAAACCAATTGATGGGCGTTTGCAAAATGATAATCTCTGCTTCGATATGTTTTTCAACTTCTTCATCGGCAGTGTAACCGTCTTCTACTTTTGTTTCTAAAACTTCAAAACCTTTTTTCAGAAAAAATGCTTTGGCTTTTTGGTTGAAAGCATCATTCAGAAGGCCTTCCGACCAATTGGGATAGTTTAAATGGGTATTAATTAAGAGTACTTTTTTAGTTGAATTCATTGTAATTTCTATTGAATATTTTTATTTCATTTTAAATACTTTCTGTAAATATTTTGGATAATTTTCCAAATCTTCTTTGATATGTTTGTTGTGATAAACATCGTAGCAGTAATATCCGGCAACGACTTCAAAACCCGTAAACAAATAATTGGCGCCTACATTAAACAAAGCATCATCGGCACTTTTTCCTTTAAACAAATATTGATTTTTATCGTTAAAACTTTTTTCCGGCGCGTTCCAAGTTGCGCAAATCATAAACTTTTTGCCCTGCATTTTTCCGCCCATTCCGTATTGTTTTGAACCTTCTTCTGCCGAACGTCCGTCTCCGGAAAGGAATTTTTTGCTTTTTAAGGCGCTGTTAAAAACTTCATCCACATATTTTTTATAAATCCAAGGTGTATTTTCCCAATTGACTGGCGTTTGCAAAATCACAATATCTGCTTGCAAATGCTTTTCGACTTCTTCGTCGGGATTGTAACCATTTTCCACTTTTGTTTCCAGAACTTGATAGTTTTTAGTAATAAAAAATTCTTTGGCTTTATTATAAAATGAAGCGTTCAATTTACCTTCAGACCAACCGACATAAGTCAAATGGGTGTTTATCAACAAAACAGTTTTCTGTTTGGGAATTTCTTTTGAAGAAGTTTTTTGAGCGTTTAATTTTATTCCTAATGAAATTAAAATTAGAAATAGAGTAATGATACTTTTTGCTTTCATTGATTTAATATTTAATGACAATACAAAAGTAAAAGCGATTGAAAAAACCGACGGAGACAGATTACCAATAAAAAAGAAACAAATTACGGATAACAAAAAACGCCTTCTTTCGAAGACGCTGTTTACATATTTTGAATTTCCTTTTTTATTTGCAATCGATATTCTTTAGGACTCAAGCCAACTTGCTTTTTGAAGAACTTTGAAAAGTAATTGGGATACTCAAAGCCTAGTTCGTAAGCAATTTCAGTCGTGTTCATTTCTATGTTTTGCTTTAATAATTCCTTGGCTTTTTTAATGACAAATTCGTGAATGTTTTCTAATGCAGATTTTTGAGTAAAATGTTTGATAATATCGCCTAAATAATTGGCTGTCAATCCCAATTTATCTGCGAAATACTGCACATTTGGAAGTTGCTTTACAGGCTGATGATAATATTCAATCAAACTTTGCTGAAAATCTGTGACTACTCTATTGTACTGTTTCGGGTCGGTAGAAAATTGTCTTTTGTAAAACGCTTCTACCAAAGAAACCACCACATTAACGTAAGAAAGCAACACTCCAAAATGTTGTTTTTCACTTTCGTAATATTTCAGCATTAATTGAAAAACCGCAGAAATCTCCGCCACTTCTTCATTAGTCAAATACAAAGCTTCGTGCTGTCCGTAATCCAGATAAGTTTTGAAGAGAAATCTGTTTTCTTCAATCACTTTTTTTGAAAGCTGAAGGTACATTCCGGTGTAAGTCGGTTCTACGTCCCAACCTTCATTGACAATCATTTCCGGACTGTTGAAAAACACAGCCGTAATTGGTTTTTTGTCTGGCGTATTTTTATTTTTAAGATTAATTTTAAAAGAAATTCTGTAAAAATCTACCGCAATCGGTTCTGACTTCAACAACATATTTGGCGGGTCGTAATAACCAACATCGATGTCATTATCCAGCGGTTTTGTTGTACCGATGTATTCGTTGTAAGAAGTGAAGTCTTTGAAAATTTTCATTGAAACAAATATATAAAAACGTTTTTCTTTGACTAATTTCTCAATTTTTAATTCAAATACAAATTTGGTTAAACCTTTTCTTTCTTTTAAGAATCAAATTATTGATTTTCAGAATTCAAACGCTTTAAAATAACCGACCTTAGACGTTCCTCATTTTTGTCGCCCCAATTTCCCAACGTAGAAATTACGGGAATTAAGGTTTCTCCAAATTCAGTTAAACTGTACTCCACTTTTGGTGGTACGACAGGATAAATTTTCTTTGTAATCAGTTCGTGGTCTTCCAATTCTTTTAATTGAATATTTAAAACACGTCTTGTCGCATCGGGAATTTTTCGCTGAAGTTCACTTGGCCGTTGATGTCCTTGGTTGATAAACCATAACAAACGGATTTTCCATTTGCCATAAAGCACTTCGCCAATCAAATCTAATCCGCAGTTCAGGTTCGGTAAAATTTTTCTTTCATACATAAGACAAATGTAAACCTATGTTCCAAATTGTACAATAGGGGAAAAATTTATCCCTATCTGAATCGTAATTCCGTACTTGTCTAAACTGTTTTTATGTTCCAATTTTGTCCTATAAATAATTATTAAAAATGGAACAATTTAATTTCAATAACGAATTATCTGGCAAAATTGCCTTAGTAACTGGCGGAACAAAAGGAACCGGAAAAGCAATTGCAGAAAGACTTTCACAAGCTGGTGCAACCGTAATTATTACTGCGAGAAATACGCCAGAAGCAACCAACGAAAAACTACATTTCATTTCGGCAGATTTAAGTAAAGCAGAAGGAACGCAAAAAGTAATCGACGAAGTGTTATCGACTTATGGGAGGTTGGATATTCTTGTGAATAATCTTGGTTCTTCGTCAACACCTGCAGGTGGTTTTAGTGTATTGTCTGATGAAGATTGGGAATCGACTTTACAAGCTAATTTGCTTGCACCTGTAAGATTAGACAGAGGATTTTTACCACAAATGATTGAACGAAAAAATGGTGTAATTATTCACATTGCTTCCATTCAGGGTAAACTGCCTTTGTATGACTCTACTTTGCCGTATGCATCTGCAAAAGCAGGTTTGAGAAACTATAGTAAAAGCTTATCTAATGAAGTTTCGCCTAAAGGTGTTCGCGTGCTGACTGTTTCGCCAGGATGGATTAATACAACAGCTTCGAAAGCCTTTTTGGATGAGATTGCGAGAAATGCAAATAGTACTGTAGAAGAAGCACAGCAAAGTGTTATGAATGCATTGGGCGGAATACCAAATGGCAGACCTGCTGAACCGGAAGATGTAGCAGAATTGGTTGGTTTTCTAGTTTCGCCAAGAGCCAATTATCTGACAGGTACAGAATATATAATTGATGGAGGAACAGTTCCTACCATTTAAAATAAAATCGCCACTAATGCACAAATAAAAATCGTATTCTATTTTGAAGAAATTTTATTCGAAAAACTAAAAAATATGTGCATTCGTGGCAAAAAATAAAAATCAAAAAATATGAATTTACCAAAAGTAGTTACCGAATTAATTGAAACACAAAACAATTTTGACAGCGTTTCTTACGCCAAATGTTTTACCGAAACAGCCGTAGTTTTTGACGAAGGAAAAACGCACAACGGAAGAAAAGAAATCGAAAATTGGATAGAAAAGGCCAATAAAGAATATCAGGCAACGATGAAACCTCTTGAATATTCCGAAACCGAACATACATTAAAAACTGAAGTTTCCGGAACATTTCCAGGAAGTCCGATTACATTGACTTATCATTACGAATTTGAAGACGGGTTAATTCAATCTTTGAAAATCGTTTAAAACGAATATTTATGATTTATGAAACAAGGCTGAAGTTTGAACTTCAGCCTTTTATTATGGTTTACTGATTCCTAAGTTTTCATTGATATAAAGATTTGGGTAAATCATCAGCTTCGAAACAAAATCTGCAATACTTTTTCTGGAAATTGCAGAACCCGTTTCAGGCGTTCCTTTTATTGTGACCGAGTAATCGATTTCATCAGCATTGGTAAACCAATCCGGTCTTAAAATCGTGTAATCCAAACCTGAATCTTCAATCACATCTGCCAATTTTCTGTAAGGAACCAAAACCGGTTTCAGTGGCGTTTCATAAATTCCGATTGAACTGATGGCGATGATTCTTTGCACGCCTTCTTCCTGCATTGCTTTTACGATATTTTTGGTCATCAATTCGAGATTTCCTTCAAGATTTACATAAACAATATCTTGATTGGCAACAGCTTTTTTGATATCATTAAAATCCAAAGCGTCGCCTTCAATGATTTTACAATCTTCTGAAAGTTCTATTGAAATTCTGTTTTTGTTTCTTAAAAACAAAGTGAGTTCTATATTTTCTAAATTTTTGGAAGCTTCGATTACAGATTGCGCCAAACTTCCCGAAGCGCCGATTATCAGTACTTTTTTCATAATTTATTAGATTTTATTTGACTTTTAAATAAAAATCTGCGGAAAACATTTTCTCCGCAGATTGACACTACTATTTTTTTTGAATTGACTGAACAATTATTTCCCAACTCTCGCCTGCAAAGAAGCAGGATAACGTTCTCCAACAATCTGAATTTGTTTTAAAGCTAAATTGATTCTGTTTAATTCTTCTTCATTTAGATGAACATTCACGGCACCAACATTTTCTTCCAAACGATGGATTTTTGTTGTCCCCGGAATCGGAGCGATGTAAGATTTCTGAGCCAACAACCAACTCAAAGCAACCTGCGCCGAAGTCGCATTATTCTCGATAGCTACCGCTTTTACCAAATCAACCAACTCCTGATTGGCTTTTCTGTTTTCTTCGGAAAAACGAGGAACAATATTTCTGAAATCATTCGCATCAAATTTTGTATCAGCATTGATTGCTCCCGTCAAAAACCCTTTCCCAAGCGGGCTGAACGGAACAAAACCAATATTTAATTCTTCCAACAATGGCAAAATTTCATTTTCCGGTTCACGCCAAAACATAGAATATTCGCTTTGAAGCGCCGTCACAGGCAAAACTGCGTGCGCTTTTCTGATGCTTTCCACACCGGCTTCACTCATTCCGAAATGTTTTACTTTTCCTTCAGCAATCAAATCTTTCACAGTTCCCGCCACGTCTTCCATTGGAACATTTGGGTCAACTCTGTGTTGATACAACAAATCGATAACGTCAGTCTGAAGGTATTTTAAAGAATTTTCTACAACCTGACGAATTCTTTCCGGACGGCTGTCAACACCTTTTGTAGCATCACCATCAGGAAACCCGAATTTCGTAGCCAAAACCACTTTATCTCTGAAAGATTTCACCGCTTTTCCAAGAAATTGCTCATTCAAACCTTGACTGTAAGCTTCCGCCGTATCGAAAAATGTGATTCCTAAATCGTATGCTTTTTGAATCAATGCAATTGCATCGGCTTCACTGGTTGCAGGACCATAACCGAAAGTCAATCCCATACAACCTAATCCTAATTCGGATACTTCTAAGTTTTGTCCTAAAGTTCTTGTTTTCATATTTTTTTTAATTCTATTTTATCTCTATTTATGGATGGAAAATTTTGAACACTAAGTTCACAAAGCTTTTATTTAACTAACTTTTTAAGGTTCACAAAGCCGCTAACGCTTATATAAGGTCATTTTTTTTCATCTCGCTGATTTTGCAGATGAAGCAGATTTTAATTTTAATGAATCTGCAAAATCAACTTAATCTGCGAGAGAAAATGTTCTTTTTTCACAGTACAAATGTCCGATGAATCCTCAAAGCTTTTGTTATACAGATTACTGCTCTGCTTACCATTTTTACAGATTGGGGTATTTACAGTTTGTTTAAAGTGATTGTGGAATAAAACAATTATAATAGAGAGAATATCTTATGAAACCGAATCTCGCAGCCCGACTTGAGTGGAGCTCTTTTTGCAAATTTCAGCAGTGGGAAAGCTTTGGGAAATTTGCAAAAAAGCGGGAACGGAAGGCGGAAAAGCTGCCATAAAAAATAAATTCTTACAACATCTCCATCAAATCCTGCTTCGATAACTTTTTGAAAACCGAATTGTCTGTGGTAATCAAATCATTCGCCAACTCTTTTTTTGATTGCTGAAGTTTCATAATTTTTTCTTCAACCGTGTTGGGACAAATCAACCGTACGGCAATGACGTTTTTCTTTTGTCCGATGCGGTAACAGCGGTCGATGGCCTGATTTTCAACGGCAGGATTCCACCACGGGTCTACGAGATAGACGTAATCGGCTTCGGTTAAATTCAATCCAGTTCCGCCGGCTTTTAAACTGATTAAAAACACACGAACTTGGTCATTTTCCTGAAATTGATTGACTTTTGCGGCTCTGTTTTTTGTCTGTCCGGTAAGATATTCGAACGGGATATTTCTTTTTTGAAGTTCTTCTTTTATCAAATCAAGCATTGAAACAAACTGTGAAAAAACCAGAATCTTGTGTTGGGAAGATTTGTTTTCAATCTGCTCCATCAGAACTTCAATTTTTGCCGAACTATCACCGAATTGTTCTTCGTCTTTTAAAAGCGCCGGAGAATCGCAAATTTGTCTCAGCTTCGTCAATCCCGTCAAAACGTGCATACTGTTTTTGGCGATTTCGTGCTCGTCTTTTGCCGAAATATATTCCCGCAATTCCTTTTCGTAAGCATTATAAATCCGCCTTTGCTCCTCTCCCATTTCGCAATAAATCACCATTTCTGTTTTGTCTGGAAGTTCTTTTGCAACCTGCTTTTTGGTTCGTCTGAGGATAAAAGGTTTTATTTTTTGCTGTAAATCTGTCGCCCGTTTTGTATTTTCAAATTTATCAATCGGGATGGAATAAATATCTCTGAAATATTGCTTACTTCCCAACAAACCAGGAATAGCAAAGGAAAGTTGCCCATAGATATCGAACGTATTATTTTCAATAGGAGTTCCTGTTAAGACGACTTTGTTTCTCGATGTTAATAATCTTGCAGCTCTGTAGCGTTCAGAATTTGGATTTTTAATGGCTTGAGATTCGTCTAGAAACACATAATTGAAATTAAATTCTTTTAAAAACCGAATATCGGAAAGCAGCATTCCATAAGTCGTGAGCACAATTTCGTGACCTGCAAAATGAAGCGTATTTTTAATTCTGTTGGCACCGTAATGTGTCAAAATTTTAATCGAAGGCGCAAACTTTTCCACTTCTGCCTGCCAATTGAAAAGCAAGGAAGTCGGCACCACGACAAGATTGGTATTTTGAGGATGCTTTTTATTTTGTGAAAGGATGAATGCAATGATTTGAAGTGTTTTCCCAAGTCCCATATCGTCGGCAAGACAACTTCCAAAATTGAAATCATCGAGATAATTCAGCCAGTCGAGCCCTTGTTTTTGATAATCCCGAAGCGTTGCATTCAATTCTGCTGGAACTTCAGTTTCGGGAATGTGTTGATTTTCAGACAACGCTTTGTTGTACGTTTCGATTTCTTCACTGACTTCTTTGCTTAAAACGTTCTCATCAAAGAGGTTTTTAATTTCAGAAAAATTACTTTTTGGCAATCTCAAAAGTTCATCATAAATCTCGCCGGAATCGAAATAGTGATTGAGTTTTTTCATCCATTCTTCGGGCAAAATCCCGTTCGTTCCGTCGTCTAACTGTACAAATTTGCTTTTGTTTCGGATAGATTTATGCAATTGTTTCAATGAAGCTTTCTGCTTCCCGAATTTCACATCAATTTCTGTATTAAACCAATTAATTCCGCTGACAACCGCTATGGAAACCACCGCTTTATTGGCGTTGAGCTTGTTCTTTTTTAATTCATTAAAACCTAAAATTACAATGCCTTCATTCCGCCATTTTTCAAAAGCTTCTAAGAACCAATTTTCGTCCAGAAACTTGTCTTTGTGCAGATAAAAATATTCGTATTGCTCGATTTGTTCGGCAAATTCCGAATGCTGCTGCATAATCATCGCCGTAAGCTTTATCTCTTCTTGGTCATCTCTTTCTACCTGAAAAACATTGCCGTTTCGGTCGGTATCAAATATCTGTTTCCTCGAAAAAACAGGAATTTCCACATTGCCATATTTCATCACCGGCGTTATCGAAATATACTCATTCTGGTCTGCCAAATAAATGATTTTCTCGACCTTTTCGTCAAACGATTTCTCCGCCAATTGCTTTTGTGTAGCGGGTTGTATGTAGGCATAGCTAATCTTGATTTGCTTTTCTAAATTGGTTAGAATGTTTTGTTTAAATTCCTCAAATTTGGATGAGTGAACCAGCAGAATCTCTCTGTTCGATTTAAAAAATCCCAAAACCCGAAGCATATCCAGATTGGTAACCAAATGCAGCGTTTTGTCTTGGAAAAGGAAATAATTAAACTGAATTTTAATATTTCTAAACGGCTGCAAAACGTCATTCAGCCAAAGCCCACCCGTGATTTCGAAGAAAGGTTCTTTTTTGAAAACAGAAAGTTCAATATCCGCATTTAATGATTTTAAATCAACCGAAACGATGGATTTTGTGGAAATATTCTCTGAAATATCTTTGTCGTGATAAAATGTTGGCAATTGTAATGGATTTTTCACCACCATTTTTAAAGCTTCGAGGTCGGCATCATCCTTTTCTTCGGTTTGATGATTCTCAAATGTCAAAACAGCGGTATAGAATTTTGCTTCATCGATGGTTTCGGCTTTCCAAATCAGATTTGAAGGGTTAATCGCCATTATTGGATTTTTAATTTTTCCAAATTGTGTGGTTTCTGCTTCAAAAAGTTCAATACCGAATCGGTCGTAATATTTATGCTTTTTAATGACCAAAAACATTTTTTTTGAAGGATTTTGAATTTTAATTTCGTGAAATTGATTGTTTTTTTTAGGCAATAATTTCTGCTGCAGTTCATCAGAATTCAGCTTAATTAATTCTTTAATTTTAGGCTCGATTCTTAAAGAATTATGAACGTGTTCCGGCTGGAAATATTCATCAAGATTTGGTTCATTTTCTAAACCATAATCTTTTGCGAAGTCTTGCAATTTCTTCCGTCGAAGCATTTCATCAAAGAAAACACGTAAATCCGGTCGTTCAATAATCGTGTACAAAACCTGAGCTTGGTGGCTGCACATTTTGGTTTTTGGAGTATCACACGGACATTCTAAAATAAGCGAACTACCAATAAAATTGACTGCAACGCTGGGAAAATCAATGTTCGATAAAGGTTTATAAAACACACCGGAATTGATTTCAATAAAATAAGGCTGAATATCCTTCAAATTTTCCTTCTCAATATCAATCCTTTCTGAGCAATGCTTTTGAATATCAAAAATCGAAAAACCTGAGAAGTTGATGTTTTCAAAAATGTATTGATTTCTAAGTTCCTGCATTATTTTTTTAGAGGTTGATATTTGGATGAGTTCAGATTTTCTTTATGTTTATTTAAAGTCAATAAGTACATTTAATAAAGGAAATACTCAACTTTAAGATGAGCTAAATTAATAAAAAAATGCTGAGTTTCCGTTACAATTTTTAGGAATTAAAATATTCAAATTAAGGAAATCTTTCAATTGAAATAATTATCTCGTATCTTTGATTTTTACAAAGAAAATGAGTTCGATTACCATCAAAGAATTTTATCAGGATATTTTGGGAGAAACTTGTCCTGACATCAATCAATTCCTTACTGAAAACATCAATAAGGATATTGGTCACTTCAATGTTTTTGATATTTCTGAAATCTACAGAACTTGCAAATCGAAAACCGAAATGCCTTACAACAGGAGAACTTATTACAAAATAAGTCTCATAAACGGCAAAAATAAAGTGGAATATGCAGACAAAACCATCGAAATTGAAGATTGCGCCGTTCTTTTTGCTTCTCCAAAAATCCCTTACAATTACACCCATCAATGCACTGAGCAATCGGGACATTTTTGTGTTTTTACTAAAGATTTTTTACCAACTTCAAAGATTGGATTGGAACTCGACCTTCTTCCGGTTTTCTCGCCTCAGAGCGATTTTATCTTTCAAATTTCGACAGAACAGTTTCATCAATTTGAAGCAATTTTTCTGAAAATGCACGAAGAAATCAAGTCTGATTATGTTTATAAATATGATTTGCTGAGAAATTACGTGATGGAATTGATACATTTTGGTCAGAAATTACAACCGATTTTACCTGTCGAAAATAACAAAACTGCCGCTTCCAGAACCACAACGCTGTTCATTGAATTATTGGAAAGACAGTTTCCTATTGAAAATATCAGTCAGCTTTTACAACTGAAAACACCGGCAGATTTTGCAGGAATATTAGGCGTTCACGTGAATCATCTCAACAGAGTTCTAAAAGAAACAACAGGAAAAACAACTGGCGAAATCATTGGAAGCCGAATTTTTCAGGAAGCCAAAATATTGCTGACCCAAACACAATGGAATGTTTCGGAAATCGCTTTCACATTAGGTTTTGAAGAAGTTGCTCATTTTTCTAACTTCTTCAAGAAACACAGCAAGCAATCGCCACAACATTACCGAGAATTATCGATTGTTTGATTTTCACAAACTTTAATTTGATTTATGCAAACACTCTGATGTACTAATTTTTCAACTTTGTACCATTAAATAAAACAATAAAAAAATGGCAAGTAAAATAGCATTAGTAACTGGCGGAAGCCGTGGATTGGGTAAAGATTCAGCTTTACAATTGGCAAAAAGAGGATTCGATGTCATATTGACTTATCAAACCAAAAAAGAGTTTGCAGATGAAGTGGTAAAAGAAATCGAAAACATCGGACAAAAAGCATTCGCTTTACCTTTGGATATTTCTACCACTGCAGGTTTTGACCAATTCGCAACTGAAGTAAAAGAGGTTTTGGACACTCAGTTTTCTTCTGCAAAATTGGATGCTTTGGTCAACAACGCAGGAATCGGAATCAATCAAAGTTTTGAAACGACTACTGAAGAAATTTTGGATGCGATGACGAATATCCATTTCAAAGGGCCTTATTTCTTAACTCAAAAACTATTACCATTATTGAACGACGGAAGCAGCGTTGTGAATACATCTTCTGGATTGGCAAGATTCTCGTTTGCAGGATATTCGGCTTATGGTGCGATGAAAGCGGCAATCGATTCTTTGTCAAGATATCAGGCTTTGGAATTGGGAAGCAGAAAAATCCGAGTGAATTCTATCGCACCCGGTGCGATTGAAACTGATTTTGGAGGCGGTGCAGTTCGTGATAGTGCGGAATATAATCAGTTGGTTTCTTCACAAACAGCTTTGGGAAGAGTTGGTTTGCCGGATGATATCGGAAGTGTGGTTGCGTTTCTTTGTTCAGACGATTCTAAATGGATTAATGCGCAGAGAATCGAAGTTGCAGGAGGATTTAGAATCTAATTGATGGATTTTTTCTCGCTGATTTTGCAGATTGAGCAAGTTTTTAATTTTCATTTGTCAAATTGATGAGAAATAAAATCTTATTCTGAATTGATAAGTTCTAAAAATCAGGCTAAAATTTATAAAAAAGCCCGTTCGACGAATTGTTGAGCGGGCTTTTTGCGTAAGGGATAGTAGCGGCATCCTTTTTTGTTATTGCGATTGCTGAAAGGTTCTATTGATTATCTAATTTCGTTCGCAATAACAAAAAAGATATAGCGGATAGCCCGACCCGCTTGCATTTTTGCCTTGTGGAAATGTTCTTTCGAAAACCAAAACTTCTGGCAAAAATGCAAAGGGATACGCCCAGAAACACCGAAAAATGATACGGATTACGGATTCTCTTACCATTATTACTGATTGGCGTAAAGGAATGATGATTAGCGGGTTAGATTGTTTAATTTTGCTCTGTAAAATGATTGTGTGATGAATGAAACCCTATTTTTTAACAGTGTGAGCGATTACAACACGTCTTGTGGTGCGGAAACGACGCATCCGCTGGTGAGTATTCTGGATTTGTCGAAATGTCCGCCACGCAAGTGGAAAGCCGGAACGACGGTGAAAATGAATTTTGGTGTGTACGGAATTTTCCTGAAAGATGTGGTTTGTGGTGACATCCGTTATGGTCGTGATTACTACGATTATCAGGAAGGAACGATGGTTTTTGTGGGTCCTGGACAGGCTTGGAACGTGGAATATGAGACATCTAATTATCAGCCTCAAGGTCACGTTTTGATTTTTCATCCGGATTTGATTCACGGGACTTCGCTGGGGAAGATTATTCAGGATTATGGATTTTTCTCTTATCAGATGAATGAGGCTTTGCATCTTTCGGAAAAGGAAAGGCAGGTTGTTTTGGATTGTTTTGCGAATATTGAATTTGAGTTACGACAGACGATTGATAAGCACAGCAAGAAGTTGATTACTTCGAATATCGAATTGTTTTTGAACTATTGCGACCGTTTTTATGACCGTCAATTTATTACTCGAGACAACGTTAACAAAGGTGTTCTTGAACGTTTTGAAGTTTTGCTCAATGATTATTTTTCTTCTGACAAACCTCAGAATATTGGTTTTCCGTCGGTGAGTTATTGTGCGGATGAACTGAGTCTGTCTCCTAATTATTTTGGTGATTTGGTGAAAAAAGAAACGGGAAAATCTGCTCAGGAATATATTCAGCAAAAGTTGATTGATATTGCGAAAGAACGGATTTTTGATGTGGAAAAATCGATTAGTCAGGTGGCTTGTGATTTGGGATTCAAATATCCTCAGCATTTTACGAGGTTGTTTAAGCAGAAGGTTGGGATGAGCCCGAATGAGTATAGGAATTTGAATTGATTTAAGAGGCTGTTTAAAAATGATAAAAAATCTTTAAACCACAAAAGTCACAAAAGTTGTTACACTTTTTAAGTTTATCAAAAGTTCAAAAAAGGAATCTGTTTTTAAAACTTAACTTTTTTGCTCTTTTGTTCAGCTTTTTTGTAGATTTTCTTTTGTGACTTTTGTGGTTTAAATTATTCCCAAACTTTCAAGTCATAAGCAGCCTGCCAAAACTGAAACTCGAGTTTGGAAGCTGTGATAAAAGCTTCATTCATTCGGTTTCTTATTTCTGGAGTTGTGTTTTCGGCGGCTTTGTTGCAAATCTCGATGGCAGTTTTAACGGCAACGGCAAAATCTTCTCCGCCGTAAGTCTCTATCCAGCTTTGGTAAGGATTTTCTGAGGTTTGTTCAAGATTCAGAATATAATCTCCGACTTCTTTATAAATCCAAAAGCAAGGTAAAGTCGCTGCAAAAGCCACTTCAACAGGCTCAAAAGCTGCGGTACTTCTCAAAAAATGAATATAATGATGACAAACAGGCTCTAAAATTCCTTTGTTGAAAATTTCAAATTCTTTAAAATAAGATTCGTGCAAAGCATTTTCAACGACAATCGCATTTTCTGCAAATCTCATATACGCCAAAGCATCTTCAATCTGATGCGCCTTACTGCCAATTAAGGCTAAAGTTCTTCCGAAATGTTCCAAATACAAAGAATCCTGAGCAATATAAAACTGGAATTTTTCTTTGTCTAAAGTTCCATCGGACAATTCCTTAATAAAAGGCATTTCAATGATGTCGTTGTAAATATTTTCAATTGATTTCCAGGCGTTTTCAGACCAATTCATTCTTGATAAGTTTTTGAGGATTAAAAAAGTGATTCAAAGGCCCGTTTCCTTTTCCGGTCTTTACGTCGCTTCCTTTAAGAATCGCTTCTGAAACATAGTTTTGAGCAAAAGCCACAGCTTCACCCATAGATTTTCCTCTCGCAATGAAAGAAGCAATCGCTGATGACAATGTGCAACCCGAACCGTGGGTATTTTTTGTATTTAATTTTAAAGATTCAAAATTTTGAAAATCATCATTATCACTATAAAATAGAGAGGTTATTTTTTCGGTGGTTTGATGACCGCCTTTCAATAAAATATGCTTACAACCTAACTTTTTGATGTTTTCTCCGGCAATTTTCATATCATCTAAAGTTTTCACTTCCATATTGGCTAAAATTGAAGCTTCATCCATATTCGGAGTGATGATATCTGAAATTGGGAAAAGTTTCTCAATAATCGTCTGAATGGTTTCTTCTTCAATCAGCCGATGTCCGCTTGTTGCAACCATCACAGGGTCAAATACAATCGGAGCTTTTTTATATTTGGCTAAAGTTTCCACAATGGTTTCAACCAATTCAGGAGTGTGAACCATTCCGATTTTGATGGCGTCAGGAAAAATGTCATCTAAAATTGATTCAATCTGTTCGGAAACTGCTTCGACTGGAATCGGAAAAATATTTCGAACGCCCATCGTATTTTGAACAGGCAAAGCCGTCAAAACTGACGTTGCATAACATCCTAAAGCTGAAATCGTTTTTATATCAGCCTGAATTCCGGCGCCTCCACTTCCGTCAAAACCAGCAATCGTGAGAACTGATGGATATTTGTATTTTGTCATTTGTTGATTTCATTTTTTAGATTAAAAGCTGCTTTTTGAGGATTTCCAGCACTGCAGATTTCAGAAACCACAGCGATACAATCTGCTCCTGAATCTATCACAGCTCTGGCATTTTTTAAGTGAATATTTCCGATGGCAACCAGTGGTTTATCTGTCAGTTTTCTGATTTTCATTAAACCTTCCAATCCCCATTCTGTAACCGTATCTGTCTTCGTGTCAGTTCTGAAAACCGGACTAATTCCCAAATAATCCGAAACAACAGTTTCCTGATTTTCAAGTTGCTCCAAATACTCGATGGAATACCCAATCATTTTATTTTGAAATGAATTTTCTCTCAAAACAGTTGGTTGAGTATCATTATTACCGACGTGAATTCCAAAAGCATCGACTTCTTTGGCTACGAAAGTATTATCATTAATGATTAAAGGAATTCCATACTTGTCAGTAATTTCTTTGAGACGAATGGCTTTTTCAAGAAAATCCTGGTCAGAAGCATTTTTCTCACGTAATTGAATAATATCTACTCCACCTAAAATTGATTGTTCGGCAACTTCAAGAAAGTTTCTTCCTTTACAATCAGCTTCGGAAATCACAAGATATAATTGATAAGGAAATGATTGTATTAAACTCATTTCTTAGAAACTTTTACATTTTCAAAAAATTCCTTTTCAGAAATATTGTAAAGCTTATCTAAAATATTCATTTGAAGACTTCCCGGTCCGTTTGAAATTTTTTCAGATAATTCTCCTGCAATTCCAAGAAGTGCCATCGCAGCAACAGTAGATTCATTTTTATTTTCAGAAATTCCGGCAAAAGCTCCAACAATTGCTGAAGCAGAACAACCCAAACCTGTTACTTTGGTCATTAATGGATGTCCGTTTTCAACAAAATAAGTTTCTTTATCATCAATAATAATATCTGTAGCTCCCGAAATGCAAACTACAGATTGATAGTTTTCAACAAGATATTTTGCGGCATTAATTGCTTCATTACTTTCTGCTGTACTGTCAACTCCTTTTGTGACAGTTTTATTGGCTTTGGCTAAAGCGATAATTTCCGAGGCATTTCCTCTAATTACAGTTGGCTTGAATTGTAAAAGCTTCGCCAAAACCTCATCTCTGAAAGAAGTTGCACCCGCTCCCACCGGATCAAGAATCCAAGTTTTATTAAGTTTCAAAGCTTCTTCTGCAGCAATCAACATCGATTCAGACCAATATTCATTGAGTGTTCCTATATTGATAACGACGGCATTAGAAATGGCGACTATTTCTTTGATTTCTGATTTTGCGTGAGCCATAATCGGTGAAGCTCCGACTGCCAAAAGCGCATTGGCGGTGTTATTCATTACCACAAAATTGGTAATATTATGAACAAGCGGCGATTGATTTTTTACAGATTGAATGTAATTCCAAAGGTTGTTTTCCATTTACTTTTTGATTTAAATAAGCTTTAGGAAAACAGATAGAATAAGAAAGAAAACATCAAAAGATGCATTCCTGCTTTTCCCTACGTCGATGTGAGTCGTATCAGGTTCAAAGGGACTCTCTCAATTCTTTTCAGAATACCCCTAAAGCGTGAAACAAATATACAATATTTTGGAGTTAAACTCAAAAATAATCATGATGAAATCTCAAATTTAATGATGAAACGAACTTATAGTTCTTACATATTTAGTAAATGATTAACATCTGAAAGAACCTTATATAAAACCATTTTTTGTATGTTAGCGAACGAAAAAAAATTATAAATCTCAAATTAGAGATATTAATCCATTCATTTATCAAATCCAAAAAAAATGACTGAAGAACAAAAAATTAAGGTAAGAGAAATTAACAATCAAATTATAGCTGACAAAAATTATAGATTCAATTCTTGGCTTCCTGTTTTGGAAGACCCAAATACAAGAAGTTTAGACAAAATAAAAGGCAGAATGTCGGTGATGAATGCTTTAATTAATATTTCATTTGAAGCTCCGATATCTTTTATCAGAAAATGGATTGAAAAACATGATTTAACTTCACATCTTTCCAATTGGGAAAATGAAATTCTGCTTAAAGATAATGACGAACTGAGCGATTACGAAAATAACTCTCTGCGATGGTATCTTGAAGGACTTTGGGCATTGATGTGGGCAACAAAAGTAGTTTCAAATATAGATGAAACAGAATGGTGTGGCGAAAACATGGCAACATTTTTACCCAATCTTGAGGAAAATGAAAATAATGAAAAAATCGAACAGCTAACTGAATTAAGAACTGATGATGAAATTTACAATATGCTTGATTTATATTATCGTTATCATTGGTATTGTGTGGATGAAAGAATAAAAGGTGTTGAAGCCAAAATTAATGAAGGTATTGTCTACGAGAGAAGAAAAGCTTTGGAATGGCTCATTAATAAAGATTCTGATTGGGATGATATAGAGATGGGAACGTAAACAACAATTAATATTCATTAAACAATAAATCTACCACAACCTCGTTGTTTAGGCAGTTGTAAGCTTATATTTCTCAAATCTATGACTAAAATATTTAATTAAAAGTTAAAAATCATTGATTGGAATTTAAAACTTATCCTTCATTAAAAAAATAAACTAGAAAAATTGATACACAAAACATCCTTTAAAGTTGCAACAACTATTGCTGCGGTCTGTTTCAGCACAGTCGTTTTTGCACAGCAGAAATATTCTGTAAGCGGAACAATTAAAGATCAGAAAAACGGTGAGTTACTTCTTGGAGTTGCCGTGAAAGTTGCCGAAGATCCAACGATTTCTGTTATCGCCAATGAATACGGATTTTACTCGCTTTCTCTTCCGCAAGGCACTTATACTTTGGTTGTTTCCAATCCTGGTTTTAAAGATTTTCAACAAAATATTACAGTTGAAAGTGATTTAAAATTAAATCTGCAATTGAATCAGGAAGGAAATGACAGAGTGAAAGAAATTGATGAAGTTGTAATTTCTGCGGTGAAGAAAGACAAAAATCTTTCATCTGCACAAATGGGAACTGAAACTTTAAGTATTAAACAAATCGATAAGCTTCCTGTATTATTCGGTGAAAAAGATGTGATGAAAACCATTCAACTTTTGCCCGGAATTAAGAGTAATGGTGAAGGAAGCAGCGGATTTTCCGTAAGAGGTGGCGCAACCGACCAGAATTTGATTTTATTGGATGAAGCAGCGGTATACAACGCTTCGCATTTGCTTGGATTTTTCAGTACTTTCAACAGTGATGCGTTGAAAGATGTGAGTATCATTAAAGGAAATAGTCCGGCTCAATACGGAGGTCGACTTTCTTCTGTTTTAGACGTTAAAATGAAAGACGGAAACAACAAAGATTATAACGTAAACGGAGGAATTGGATTAATCAGTAGTAGATTAAGCGTAGAAGGACCGATTCAGAAAGAAAAATCTTCATTTATTGTTTCGGGAAGACGAACTTATGCCGATGTTTTTTTGAAAGCAACGGATGATTTTAAAGACAGTAAGCTCTATTTTTATGATTTAAATTTAAAAGCCAATTATCAGATTAATGACAATAACCGTTTGTATTTATCGGGATATTTTGGAAGAGATGTTTTAGGTTTGGGCGATACTTTTTCAACAGACTGGGGAAATACAACAGCAACTTTGCGTTGGAACAGTATTATCAACAGTAAATTATTTTCAAATACTTCATTCATTTACAGCAATTACAATTATAATGTTGCGTTGAGCAGTAACAACAATACTTTCGGATTGGATTCTGAAATTGAAGACTGGAATTTAAAACAGGATTTCTCTTGGTTTGCAGGAAATAAACATTCAGTTAAATTTGGTTTACAATCTATTTATCATACGATTACGCCAAGTAGTGCTTCGGGAACGAGTGTAAGTAGTTTTCCACGAAACCCGAGATATTCCTGGGAAAATGCAGTGTATATCAACGATGATTTTAAAGCAACTGAAAAACTGACAATTAATTACGGAGCGAGATTGGCAATGTTCAGTGTTTTGGGTGGCGATACTTTTAACACTTATCAAAATGGAGTTTTAACTGATTCTGAATTTTTAGAAAAAGGAAAATTCGGAAAAACGTATATCAATCTTGAACCCAGAATTACAGCGAATTACAGAATTAATGAAGTGAGCAGTGTGAAAGGAGGTTACTCTAGAAATACACAGAATTTACATTTATTAAGCAACAGCGGAAGCGGAAACCCGACCGATCAGTGGATTGGAAGCAGTTACACTGTAAAGCCAGAAATTTCAGACCAAATCAGTGCAGGTTACAGCCGAAATTTCAACAACAATAATTATGAATTGAATGCCGAGATTTATTACAAATCAATGCAGAATCAAATCGATTATAAAAACGGTGCGCAAATTTCATTTGATACTGCCGCAGATGTAGAAAGTGAGTTGTTATTCGGAAAAGGAAGAGCTTATGGTTTAGAATTAATTGCCAAAAAGAAAAGCGGAAAGTTAACAGGTTGGATTTCTTATACTTTATCTAAAACCGAGAGAAAAATAGACGGAATCAATGATAATCAATGGTATGATGCAAGACAAGATAAAACGCATGACCTTTCCGTTGTAGCAACTTATCAGTTAAATCCAAAATGGTCTTTCTCTGGATTATTCCTTTACAGCACAGGAAATGCAGTGACTTTCCCAACCGGAAAATATGAACTGAACGGACAAACTATTTTCCAATACAGCAACAGAAACGCCGACAGAATGCCTGCTTATCACAGAATGGATTTGAGCGCAACCTATGAACCAATTTCTAACAAACGCTGGAAAGGTTCCTGGTCATTCGGAATTTACAATGTTTATGGAAGAGAAAATGCATACACAATTACTTTTGAAGATAATCCGAACAATCCTGGAACAACAAGAGCAATGCAGACTTCACTTTTCAAATGGGTTCCGAACATTACTTATAACTTCAAATTCTAATTTTATTATGAAAAATATATTTTTAATTATATTATCACTCTTTTTAGTCACTTCTTGTGAAAAAGAGATAGATTTAGATTTAGAAGACCAAAGTGGACAAATCGTGATTGAAGGAAACGTAACCGATCAAGCAGGTCCGTATTATGTGAAAATCACAAAATCGGTAGCTTTTACTCAGGCTAATCAATATCCAGCAATCGAAAATGCAAAGGTTGTTTTAAGCGACAACACAGGTCAAACCGAAACTTTACTATACGTAGGAAACGGAAGATATCAAACTTCAACTTTTGTTGGACAATCCGGAAGAACGTATACTTTGAAAATTCAGGCAGAAGGAAAAGAATATATTTCGACAAGTACAATGCCTGAAGCCGTTGTTTTCGAAGGTTTAGATCAGGATTCTTTCATAGTCGGTGGAGAAACAAGTTATACACTTTTACCCGTTTTTGCAGATCCCCAAGCTTTAGGAACCGTTATCTTTTCAGTTATACGGTTAACAATAATCCTAAGCAATATTTTTCGGAATTTTCAGACAATGTAAATAATGGAATGCCCAATCAGAGACCTTTAATTTTACCAAACGATGACGGTGAAGATCCTGATGACATCAAAGTTGTTGTAGGAGATACCATTCATGTAGAAATGCAATGTATTGACCAAAATGTCTACACCTTCTACTCTGCTCTTCTTCAACTTTCGGGAGGCGGTCCAGGAGGAGGAATTACTCCGGCAAATCCGCCAAGTAATATCAGTAACGGAGCTTTAGGATATTTTTCAGCACATACCGTGAGAAAGAAAAGTATTGTTATTCAATAAAAAAAATTATAATTTTAGTAAAAGCTATTTCATTACAACGGAATAGCTTTTTTATTACCCTGATTTTAAAGGTGTTTCAAAAATTAATTGCAAATTAACAGAATTTAACAGTTATCTGATGTAACAAATATTCCCATTCATGTGTCTTATAGTTACAATTAATAACCTTAATGAAAAAGATTTTAGCACCAATCGCTTTATTAATAGGAACTCTGGCTTTTGCGCAGCAAAGTAAAGATACTTTAAACTCTAAAGAAGAAAAGATTGAAGCGGTAACCATGACTTACAGAAAACCAACAGTTGAAGCTAAGGTTGACAGAACTGTATTTAATGTTGCCAATTCTTCTATTCTTGCAGGAAATACAACTTGGGATGTCTTAAGAATGACTCCTTTGGTAAGCATTGACAATAACGATGCCCTAAAAGCCGAAGGAGAATCTGTAACCGTTTATATCAACGACAGAAAATCTGTTTTTACCGGAAAAGAATTAAAAGAATATCTGCAGACAATTCCTGCAGATAATTTGATGAAAATTGAAGTGATTACAAGTCCGTCTTCCCGATATGAGGCTTCAGGTTCTGTCATTAATATTGTCTTAAAAAAACGTGATGATGAAGGAATGAAAGGTAGCATTACGCTAAACAACAGACAAAATACCCAAAACTCACAGTACACCAATCTTAACCTTAATTATCATAAGAAGAAATTTACTCAGACATTCGTCGGAAGTTACAGCGACAATACTTGGGTGCAGAGCAACACTTTTCTATACAACATTTATAAAGACAATATTGTAACAGAAGGATCTACAAACAATATCTGGAAAGCTAAAAACCCATCAATTTCATCTACTTCTGAATATGAACTTAACGATAAAAATACAATTGGGGTAATTCTCGAGCTTTATCGTGGGACATCCAATAATACATCAGATTCTGAATCTTCACAAACTAAAAATAATGAATTTGATTTTGTAAGAAACCAATCCCAGAAATCATCTGCTGTAAACAGTACTTTAGGAACCAACTTTTTTTACAAATACTATGATAAAGAAAAGAACAGAATTTTAGATGTAAATTTAGGTACAAACTATAACGGAGAATCTGAGAACAGCTTTTTCCAAAGAAATACCGTTACAAGTACAAATACAGATATTCAGGAACTTGGTGTACTTTCAGACACTGAAAGCCGAAATTATTACGTCAAGCTTGATTATACACAACCCTTTGGAAAATCAGGAGGAAATTTTGAAATTGGAGGAAAAATAGATTTTAATAACAATGTTATACCAAATGAAATTTACGGTTCTCTTTCAGATGGTCTGAGTAGAAAAGATACATTCCATTACGAAGATATGATTGGTTCTGCTTACGCCAATTATTCCAAAACATTTTTCGAAAAACTAGAAACAAGAGTCGGTCTTCGTTACGAATATATCGACTATAAAATCCGACAGGATATCACCGGAAATTCAAGAAATGAATCTTATGGAAAGCTTTTCCCAAGTATTTTGGTTAAATATTCTTTCTCCGACAAATATGATATAAGCTTAACCTACAATAAAAATTTTTGGAGACCTTGGTACGCCGAGTTTAATCCTTTCCTGCAGCCTACAAGCGACGGCTTCTACACCAGAGGAAATCTTGATCTTCTTCCTAACCCGAGCGACAGATTATATATGAAATTTGGATTTATGAAGAAATATTTTCTTTCTGCAAGATATCAGTACACCAATCAGGATTACTGGTCTACTGATGTAACAGAAGGAGACAAAATCATTACCGAATCTACTAATTATATTGGGAAAGTTCATAAATATAATCTCTTTGCGAACACCAATCAGTCTTTTCTGAAAAATAAACTGAATGTGAATTTGAGCTTCGGATGGAATTACATTGATAATAGTGATTTCAACGAGCGAAATGATCTTGAATTTGCTCCTAACTATATCAGTTTTTGGTCAGGTTCAACCAACTTATCGTACACCAATCTTTTTAACAAAAACATCAATGTAAGTGCATGGGTAGAAGTTTCTAACCAAAACAACGGAAATTCGGTAGCAAACAGAACCAACATCTTCCACAATATTTCGGCAACAAAGATTTTCCCTAAAACACAAATGGAATTCAGCTTACAGTTGATGAATATTTTCGGAAGACCAAATTTTGATTCTACAAGATTCAGTGAAACAAGCAGCAGAAGAAGCTCGACCAGATCCGACTGGCACGGATTTGCACTAACTTTTGTAAAAAGATTCGGAAACCAGAAAGTAAGAGAAAATACCAAAACAGATGTTGAGAAAAACAGCGGCGGCGGAAAATAAAATGCAGTGTTTTTTTATAATTGAGACGGATAATGAGCAATTCATTATCCGTTTTTTTGTGAGATTTAAATTAAATCATAAAAATGTTGGCGAAATTCTATTTATGGCATAGAAATTATTACATTAAATATAGAAAACTACACAGGATGGAAAACATGACCCAAAATAAAGATTTACTGGAATATTATTTATCATTAAACGTAAAACAACAGTTTAATATCGATCTCGATCTGAAAGACGAATTTATTTTTACAGAAAATCTAGTTTCAAAAAACACAATTATTGCACCGACTTTTTCAGATAAAATTTTGTTGCAACATGATATTAAAGAATTTTTATCGGCTTTAATAAGCGACATCAATAATGAAGAGCAACCTAGAATTAGGAGAATTTCAGAGTCTGAACAAATAAGAGATGTTATTTAAAAAAAAGTAAAATCCCTCTCTGAAAAAATGAAAGGGATTATTATTTAATGGATTTTTAATTACTAAGATATTTTGCTACTTTATCTTCTAAATCATCAAGATTAAAAGGCTTTGCAACAAAATCATCGGCTTGAGCTTCTTTTGCCAAAGCAACAATATCATTGTTTGCTGTAACATAAATCACCGGAATTTTATTAAATTCTTCATGATTTTTTAAAAGTTGCGTTGCCTCTACTCCACCAATTCTCGGGATCCAGTTGTCCATAAGAATTACATCCGGGCGAAAATTCGAAACTTTTTCGATGATATCATGAGATGTTTCTGAAATTTCAACCTGATAACCGTTTTCTTCAAAAATGATCGTAATCACTTCAAGAATAGCTTTATCATCATCGAAAATCAAAATTTTCTTCTTACTCATATAATTAACTTAATTTAGGTTTTAATTTTTTATAATTTATTGATAAAATCTGCCAAATTATGTGGTTTAATAAGCAGATCATATTTCACTTCTTTCACAGCGTGTTTCGGCATATAATTAACCTCAGCAGTTTCCGGATCCTGAATCCAGACTTTCCCATTATTTTTCTTTATGTATGATAAACCTTCCACTCCATCTGCATTTGCTCCTGAAAGCAAAATTCCTACCAAAGTTTTTCCGAAAACTTCTGCTGCAGATTTAAAAGTTACATCAATAGACGGCCGCGAATAATTCATTTTCTCAGAACTGTCTAAAGACATCGTTTTTTTATCCTCAAACAACAAATGATAATCAGCGGGAACGATATAAATTTTATTTTTTTCAATCTCACTTTTATCATCAATCTCTACGACTTCAGTTGCAATAAACTGTTGAAGTAAAGTCTGTAAAATATTGGTTGAATGTGCTTTTCTATGAAGAACAAGTACAATTGAAAAGTCTAATTTTTCGTCTAAATTTTTAATCATCTCCAAAATAACCTGCAGACTTCCTGCAGATCCTCCAATTACTATCAATTCAGTATTTGAGTTTTCAGTTTGCATGATTAAAAAACATTAGTTATGATCTACTTTTTTCCAAATTCGCTGATCTTCAATCTGGTGAAAATTTTTATCTAATTTAGAAAATCTAATGGTTTCTTTTGCTCCTAAAGCCAAAAATCCTAAATTTTCTAAACTGTTATCGAAAAGTTTAAAAACCCTTTCCTGCAAACCACGGTCAAAGTAAATTAAAACATTTCGGCAAATAATCAATTGAAAACTGTTGAATGAACTATCTGAAACCAAATTATGTGTCGATAAAATCAGTTTTTCCTGAAGACTTTTATCAAATTTTGCGCTGTCATAATTAGCTGTATAATAATCTGAAAAATCTTTTTTTCCACCGGAAAGCATATAATTTTCAGAATACAGTTTCATTTGCTGTAACGGGAAAACTCCTGATCTTGCAGTTTCTAAAACTGATGGATTCAGATCTGTTCCGTAAATCAAACATTTATGATACAAATTGGCTTCTTTCAACAAAATCGCCATCGAATATGCCTCTTCACCTGTAGAACAACCTGCAACCCAAATTCTGATTAAAGGATAAGTCCCCAATTGCGGTAAAATTTTCTCTCTTAATGCTTTAAAAAAATAAGGATCACGAAACATTTCTGTGACATTCACAGTAACCTCTTCTACAAATCGCTTCAAATATTCAGGATCGTTGATTAAAGTATAACGTAACTCAGCGAAGCTTGTAAACCTATCAATCAAACAGATACGATTTACCCTTCGCTTAAAAGAAGCTCTGCTGTACTCGGAAAAATCGTATCCGTACAGATCGTAAACATCTTTAATAAGATATTCTATTTCTTCATCTTTTACGATACTTGGTTCCAGCATTTAAGACAGATTTTCTAAAGCAGTTAATAATATATCTACGTTAATCGGTTTCGAAACATAATCCTGCGCTCCCGCATCAAGACATTTCTGACGATCTTCCGGCATTGCCTGTGCTGTGACCGCAATGATCGGAATTTTATTGATTAAAGGAGTATTTCTAATAATTTTTATAGCTTCATAGCCATCCATTTCAGGCATCATCATATCCATTAAAACAGCTGAAAAATTTTGGTCATTTTTTAGCATATCAATTGCTTCCAAAGCCATTGTTGAGCTTTCAATCTGATAACCTTTTGCTTTTAAAGTTAATCTTAAAGCAAATATATTTCGTGGATCATCGTCCACAATTAAAACTTTTTTATTCATCAGAATCTTAGCTTTTTAACTTTCATATAACCAAACTCTAAGTAAGGACAATAACTGATCGATATCTACAGGTTTTGAAATATAATCTGAAGCTCCTGCATCAATACATTTCTGGCGATCGCCAATCATCGCTTTTGCTGTAATCGCAATAATTGGAAGTCTCGCCAATTTCGGCATCTTTCTGATTTCACGGATGCTTTCGTAGCCGTCCATTTCCGGCATCATCATATCCATTAAAATCACATCAATATCAGGATTTTGCTTTATTTGCTCCAATGCGTGTTTTCCATCCATCGCAACAATAGCTTCCACTTTATATTTTTCTAAAGATTTAGTCAAAGAGAAAATATTACGGGCATCGTCATCTGTTATCAATATTTTTTTACCGCTTAAAACCTCTGTTAAAGAACCTAAAGTTTTGCTTCTCACATTTTCTAGAGAATTATTTTTTTCTTCAACCAAATGTAAGAACAAACCGACTTCATCTAAAATTCTTTGGTAAGAATGAGCCGTTTTCACTACGATAGAATCAGCATATTGCTTGATTTTCAGTTCTTCAGATTGAGATAGATTTCTTTCGGTAAAAATAATGATCGGTAGATTTTCAAGACCTTCGTAACTTTTTATCGACTCAATAATCTGATATTCATTTCCTCTGGAATCACCAATATCAAGAATGACACATTCATTTTGTTTTGAGCTTAAAGCATTCACAACGTCTTCAACATTATTTTCTACCGACAAGGAAATATTAAAATTGCTCAGGAAATAAGACAATGCACTTGCGTGTTTTGCATTTTCTTCTACGATTAATACCTTTTTAGGACCTTGCTGTAAAGCTTCTTCAATTTTTCTGAAAACATCAGTCATCTGGTCCAAGGCAACAGGTTTATTGATAAAATCAACTGCTCCTTTCATCAGACTTTCTTTTTTCACATGAAGGGCAGACATCATGTGAACCGGAATATGTTTAGTTTCTGGAGTAGATTTTAATTCGTCCATCACTTTCCAGCCGTCTTTTACAGGAAGCTGAACATCCAATAAAATCGCTTGCGGATGATATTTCTGAGCCGCAGATAAAGCGTGATCACCTCTTACCACCACAACTCCTTTATAATTCTGCATTCTTGCGTATTTCAACAAAGCTTTAGCAAAATTGGTATCATCTTCAATAATCAAAATTACTTTATCGTCTTTATTGATCTGATCTCTGTCGTCATCAACATCTTCAGGAATTTCAAGAACACTGATATTGTCATAATATTCTGTTTCACCATCATCTAAAATATTTTGAATTTCTTCAACGTCTTCACGGATGATATCAACCAACTGAACATCGGTTTCGTGCTTTACAATTTCAGAAACAGGCTTGATTGGAATGATCAAGCTAAATTCACTTCCTTTATTGACTTCACTTATTAAACTCAATTCTCCGCCCAATAATCTTGCAATTTCACGGCTGATTGACAGACCTAAACCTGTTCCGCCAAATTTCCTTCTTGTGGAACCATCGGCTTGTTGGAAAGCTTCAAAAATAATTTTCTGCTTGTCTTCTGCAATTCCGATTCCGGTGTCTTTTACAGAGAAAATGATGAAATCTTTATTTTTAGAATCTTTTTTAATATTTAAATCAATACTTCCCTCTTTTGTAAATTTCAATGAATTGGAAAGTAAATTACGTAAAACCTGATCTACACGTAAGCGATCAGTTTCGATCATTGGTTCAACTTCTTTATCAATATTTATGTTGAACTGAAGTTTTTTCTCTAAAAATATCGGATTGAAAAGGCTTTTTAAATCTTTTACAACTTCAATGATTTCTACATCTTGATATTCTAAAGTCATTTTCCCAGACTCTATCTTTGCTAAATCTAAAATCTCATCAATCAGCGTTAACAAACTGCTTCCCGAACTTTGAATAACTTTCGCAGATTCTACCTGATCTTCATTTAAGTTCTCTTCAGGATTTTCAGCCATTAATCGTGAAAGAAGAAGAATTGAATTTAAAGGAGTTCGTAATTCGTGCGACATATTTGCCAAAAACTCCGACTTATATTTTGTACTTAAAGCTAGTTCTTCGACCTTTTTCTGAATTTCATTATTTCGTTCTGCAATCAAATGGTTTTTGTCTTCCAGTAATCTTGAACGTTCCTCCAATTCAGCATTTGCCTGCATTAATTCTTCCTGCTGCACTCTCAACTCTTCTTCAGAAGCCTGAAGTTTTTGAGTTTGAGCTTCCAATTCGGTATTCAAGTTCTCCAATTCAGAATGCTGAACCTGCAATTCTTCTGATTGAGCCTGAGTTTCTTCCAATAACTGCTGCTCTTTCTCACGGCCTTTTGCTGCATTTAAAGCTATACCAATATTTCTGGCTGATTCTACAAAATAATCAATTCTATCCTGATCAAAATTGGTGATTGCCGCCAATTCTAAAACACCTATACTATGACCATCTGAAAAAATAGGAATTAATAATAAACTATTTAATTTCAGTTTACTGCTTGAAAAACTTACTACAAAATTTTCTTCTTTAAGATCATCGTAAACTTTATGTTTTGCATTGATGAAAGTCTGACCAATCATTCCTTCTCCAGGTTCAAAACTTTTTTTCATACTCGTTTCCAGGCCGAAAGCTGAGCACAACTTCAAAGTTCCTTCATCAAAAAGATACATCGATCCGTTGATGCATTTCCCATATTCAATTAACTGATTTAAAGACCTTTCTGAAACTTCTTTTACCGATTTGTTTCCCATCAAAGATTCATTCAGCAAAGCGAGACCTTTTTGCCTCCAGTCACTTTTATTTATTTTATCAAAAGATTTTTTAAGAGAATCTTTCATGTGATTTAGAGAATCTACCAGATCACCCAAATCATCTTGTGCATCATCTGCTAAAGTTTGCGTGTAATCTCCGTTTGCAACACGGTTTGCAATCTTTTGAATTGCACTTACACGTCTGCTAATTTCAAGGTCTTTATCTCTTAAATCTTTTTCCAGTTTTTCTCTTCGAACAAGATCAGATCTTAATTTTAAATAAAAAAAGACAGTCACAACAATCGCTGAAAGTGCCGAAAAAACAATAAATAAAACCGTCGTATTTGAAGAGTTATTAAGATCTTTATTTTTAATTTCAAGTTGAGATTCTTCAAACTGGGCAAATTCTTTGACAATCTTTCTGCATTTATCCATGTAAGATTTGCTCAGCATGATTTGCTCCTGCGTCATAACCATTCCTTTTCTGCGGTTCTCTACAAACAGCTTAAGGTTAGCAATATTACCTTCAACATTTTGTTCTAAATTCTCTAAAAGTTTTTGTTGATGTGTGTCTTTTATATTTAAACTTTTTGCTCTTTCAATTGCCTGTGAATATTCATTCAAACTTCTATTGTAAGGCTCTAAAAAGCTTTCTTTTCCTGTCAATTGATAACCACGATTTCCTGTTTCGGCATCCAAAAGCGCCACTAAAACATCTTTTACAGCGGTAACGGAACGTCTGCTTACGCCAACGCTTTCACGGTGTTTCATTTGATTTTGAATACTTAAATACGATGCAACCGAACTTGCAATGAGTATCAACAATGATAAACCGACACCAAATTGTAGGTTTCTTAGTATTTTTTTCGGCATAAAATTAATTTAATGGTAATGTGAAATAGAACGTGGAACCTTCATCGATAATACTGGAAACTCCTATGTTTCCATGATGTTGTTTGATAATTTCCGAACAGATGTAAAGCCCGATTCCCATTCCTTGAAACTGCAGCGAAGATTCTTCAACTCTATAAAATTTATGGAAAACTGCTTCTTGTTTAAAATCAGGAATACCAATTCCGAAATCGGTGACATTTACTTTTACTTCCTGTTCTTCTTTATCAACAAAAGTAGTCACAATAACCTGATGATTTTCAGGAGAATATTTAATGGCATTTGTTAAAAAATTAATTAAAACCTGTTCAATACGAATCGCATCCAAAGGGATTAAAATATCCGGAATAAAACCGTGACGATCAATTTTCACTTGCTTATTTTCATGAGTCTGAAGAATGGTATCGATAGAATTTTGAATAAGCTGATCAAGATTCGTTGGTTTTTTATTAATTTTCAGTTTACCGTTTTCAATTTTTGAAACATCTAATAAATCGGTAATCAAGGTATTGAGTTTTTCAATTTGATCATGAACTTTAACCATAAAACTCGCTTCTGCACTTTCTTTACCAAGTTTTAATTTTCGATCTAAAAGCTGAACATAAGCTTTAATACTCGTCAAAGGCGTTTTCAATTCGTGACTTGCAATACTCAAAAACTCGTCTTTTTCTTTCTCAACTTTCTTCTGATCATCGATGTCTGTGAAAGTTCCTACCCAATTTTTAATTACATTTTCTTCATGAACTGGTGTTACTCGAAGCAAATGATATCTGAAATCTCCAGTTTTTCTATTTTTAATACGAATTTCGAGCTCTAAAGCCTTTCCTTTCTTTTTACAACGGGAAAATTCATCTTTTATATCTAAATCATCGGGATGAACTTCAGGAAAACTGGTGTCGGAAATTGAATATTCATACCATTTTCCGTTAACGAAATCTACAATTCCTTCTTCATTTAAAGTAAATGCAATTTGCGGTAAAGATTCAAGCATCAGATGAAAATGATCAATCTGAGATTTCATAGTAACCTGAGATTCACGTCTGCCTTTCACTTCAAGTTCAAGGCTTTGTTGCGTTTTTTTCATTGCAACGCTCTGTTCCTGAATGTTATAAAAAGTTTTCACTTTCAATAAAAGAATTTCAGGATCTACAGGTTTTGTGACATAATCTTTCCCTCCGGAAGCGTAACCTTTTGTAATAAATCGTTTTTCGGTATTTACAGCCGACAAAAATATAATAGGAATTTCTTTAGTTCTACTGTATCCAGCTAGAGTTTCGGCAACTTCGAAGCCGTCCATTTCGGGCATCTGAACATCTAAAATAATTAAAGCATAATCATTTTTTAATGCTTTCCCCAATGCTTCCTGACCAGAATCAGCGGTATCTACCTGAAAATCTTTAGATTCTAAAAGTTTTTTTAATGAAAAAAGATTGTTTTGGTTATCATCAACTATTAAAATCATATCAACGAAAATAAATAATTTGTTATAATTTACTTAGCCTCAAAAATACTCACAAAAATTCGATAAACAGTTATACTTGAATCATATTTACCATAATGTAAATGATTAGTAATTAATTTGAAAAATTTCAGGTAAATTTTAAAATAATCGCAAAACTTACTCAAAAATCGATATCAAATTGAAATTCATCTTAAATATTAAAAAAATGGGTAGTTTTCATAAGACTTTTATTTTGAAATTTTTTCTATGCTCGCAACAATGATGCCATTTAAAAATCTAATTATTTATAGCAAGATGTTTTTTTATTTACTATTCTATTTTTTTTTATATTTTCATTAAAATTTTTCCATATAAAATAAAAATGAAGAAATTCTTTCTATCGATAATAATTTGCATCACGTTTGGAAGTTATCATTTACATTCACAATCTAAGAACAACAGTTTTGACTATTTCGTAAGAGAATCAACTGCTGTTAATTTTGGCAATATGAAGGAGCTGAAAGATAAATGGCGAGAATTAAAAAATGACACCGTAGTTTACAGTTCTTATTTTAAAGGAGCGTCTTGTGATATTCCACAATCTAAATCAATGAATATGGAAATTGTAAATGATACTTTAATTTTTAATTTCGGAATTAAAAAGAATGATGATTGCGAGCGGAAATTTGGCACTTCTGGAATTATCGTTGATTTTGTTATCAATAAAAACAAATATCCAAATTATAAAGATTTAAAAATGAAATATATTGGAAGAAATTAAAACTTTATGAGGATAGAAAATCAAATTGAAGAATATATTTCTAACCTAACTATACAAAAAATACGATTTACCTAATTTACATAAAACTATTCTTGAGACTCTCTATTCTACAAACCAAATCTCAAATCTACTTCCCTGTTCCAAAGGTTTATAATTGAGATAACCTTTATGTGCTTCGATGATGCTTTTACTGAGCGTTAAACCAATTCCGGAACCACCACTTCTCGTGGTAAAAAACGGAAGAAAAATCTTATCCTGAATTTCCTTTTGAATCCCGATTCCGTTATCTTCTACACTTAGAATAATACGTTTGTTCTGAGTTTTGATTTCGGTTTTAATCGTTCTTTCAACATTGTCGGAAACAGCATAAATGGCGTTGAGATAAAGATTAATTAGACAACGTTCAATCATTTTTTCATCAGCCAAAATTGTGTGATTTTCCAATGAATTGATAATCTTAATGTGGTTCTTTTCAAATTCAGGTTTCAAGAAATTAAGTGCTGATTCTACAATATTTGTTAACGAAATCGTTTTGAAAACTGGTTTCGGTAACTCTGCAACTTGTCTGTAATCATCCACAAAATTCAATAGTTGTTTTGATTTCGAATTGATAATCATCAAACTTTCCTTCATATCCTGTTGATCTTCTTTTTCAATAATTTCCTGATTGGCAATGTATTCAAGATTTTGAATCAAGCTATTAACAGGCGTCAAAGTATTCAAAAGTTCGTGGGAAATCACTTTCATTAAATTATTCCAAGCGAGTTTTTCTTTTTGTTCGATAATTTTCTGAACCGATTCTAAACTGATGATACAAAAACGATGTTTAGCATTCTGAACTTTTTTAGTCCTTAGAGAAAACGATTGTTTCGCATTTTCATTAATTGAAATGTCGAAAAATTCCTGAGAATTTTCGTAGTTAGTTTGTTCGATGATTTTATAAAAATTAGGAATTTTGTTTTCATAAAGATTCCAAGAATTATACTTTGGAATTTGCAAAATTTCCAAGAAAATCGGATTCACGTAAAAAACTTCCCAATGATTATTTTTTTCGGTCAAAATCATCAGTCCAATTTCCAGCTGATTCAGAATTTCTTGATATAAAAGTTTATAAGAAGACAGCGAAAGATGTTCTTCTTTGCTTTGGTAATAGAGTTTCACAGCATTATTGACAAAACTATTTTCTTCAGTTTTTGGAAATAATGAAAAATCTTTTTTCTGAATTGCTAAAAGCAGTTTTTCCGTTTTCTGAATGTAAGACAAAGCCGAAGTTTGTGCCAAAACAATACAAACCAAACTTAGCAATGAAAACAAAGTGCAATTAATCCATTTGTTTTTAGAATAAAAATCAAATGCAAAAATTCCGCAGACAATTGCAAGCAGAATAAATATAATCCAGAATATTTTTTGTTTATTCATTTTTTTTGTTGGTGCTGGATGAAGGAAGTTTGATGTCTTGCAATTCAGAAATTATTTTTAAGCATAATATTAAAACCCATCCATCACCAAACATCAAACATCCAGCTTTATAAGCTAAATTTTTCCATTCTTCTGTACAATGCCGCTCTCGACAACCCCAAATCTTCTGCCGCCAAAGAAATATTCCCTCGATGCTTTTTCAACGCTTTTTTGATAAGGATTTCTTCCATTTCTTCGATATTAAGGTTTATAATTGTGCTTTCGGATTCTTCATCTTGAGGCATCAGCAATTTAAGATTTTTTTCGTTGGAAAGAATCACGCTTCTTTCGACGCAATGGTCAAGTTCGCGGATATTTCCTGGCCACGAATAATGCATTAATTCCAAAGTTAAAGTTTCGTTTAAAACCAAATCTGGTTTATGATATTTCTGTTTATATTTTTCTAAAAAATAATCAGTTAAATTTGAAATATCTTCAATCCGATCTCTTAAACTTGGGATATTTAATTCGACGGTATTGATTCTGTAATACAAATCTTTTCGGAAACGATTTTCGGAAACTGCTTTTTTTAGGTTTTCATTGGTCGCAAATATAAATCTGACGTCTAAAGTTCGTTCCTTGTTTTCTCCGATTCTTGTCAATTTTCGATTTTGGATCAAACTAAGTAATTTGGTTTGAAGATGAAGCGGAAGATTCCCGATTTCATCCAAAAATACCGTTCCATTTTGCGCATTTTCAATTTTTCCGGCGTAATCCTGATGCGCATCCGTAAATGCTCCTTTTTTGTAACCAAATAATTCAGATTCAAAAAGATTCTCAGAAAGACTTCCCAAATCTATATGAACCAAAGGCTGGTTTTTTCTTTCTGAAAGCTCGTGAATGTGTTCTGCCAAAACATATTTTCCCGTTCCGTTTTCTCCTAAAAGTAAAACGTTAGCATCTGTTGGAGCAACTCTTTCAATTTGGCTCATCACTTCCTGCATTGCCGGAGATTTTGTTGCCAATTGATATTGATTGGTTTTTACGCTGACATTTTCCCATTGATTCAGTTTTTTGTTTTTTCGGGAAATATCGACAGCGATATTCACGGAAGCGTATAGTTTTTCGTTATTCCAAGGTTTTAGAATAAAATCGGAAGCACCATTTTTTAAGGCTTCGACAGCCAATTCTACTTCGCCGTACGCGGTCATCAGAATTATCGGAAGTTGAGGTTCCAGCGTTTTGATTTCCTGCATCCAATACAATCCGTCTTGTCCGTTTTCAAAACCTTTTCGAAAATTCATATCGAGAAGAACCGTGTCAACTTGCTGTTCTGATAAAAATTTCAGAATATTTTTTGGCTGACTGAGACAACTGACTTCCGTAAAAAACTTCTTGAGCCAGACTCTTGCCGAAAACAAAATGTCCTCGTCATCATCAACAATTAAAATATGAGCTTCTTTTTTTCGCATTTCTTTTTATTTGGTTGTCGGTTGATAGTTTTCAGTGGTTATATATTGCTAAATATTTAGAACAAATTTTAAAAACAATCAACTAACCACCGACAACTATCAACTAAAATTGTCCGCTTTCGCACAAAAAGTGTCCGATAATGAACAGTTTTAAAATTAATAAAATTATATTTAATCACGTTTACAGAGAGTTACAAGATTATAAATTCGTGGTATTTATATTGTGTAATTACCTGTAAGTAAAACAGTTATCTAAATATGGATACGAAAATAGTAAAAAAGAAATCTAAATTAAAATTAATATCAATTATCATTGTTTCTGCATTGGCGGTTTCGGTTTTTGGATGGTATTTTCTCAATCAGAAAAAAACTTATAATATAAAGTCGGAAGATATCACTATTGAAGAAGTGACCAGTGGAAAATTCGAAGATATGTTGATGGTAACTGCACAGACGCAATCTCTTAATTCTTCTCTTGTGAATGTTTTGGAAGGTGGTGCTGTAAAAGAAATTTTTGCGGAAGACGGACAAATGCTGACAAAAGAACAACCAATCGCAAGAGTTTACAATCCTAATACTGAATTCAATTATCTGAATCAGGAAACGGGAATTATGCAACAAATAAGTCAGATGAGAAGCTCACTTTTGGAACTGAAAAATCAGGAATTCAATCAGGATAAAGAATTGTTGCAGTCTCAAAATGATTATAATACGGCGTTGCAGACTTTTAATCTTCAGAAAAGATTGTACGATGCGGAAATCGGAAAGAAAACCGATTATGATATTGCGCTTCAGAATTTGAATTATCAAAAAGACAGAAAGCAAATCGTGGAAAAAGGAGCTTCCAATGAGAAAATTTCGAGAAATTCTCAGTTTTCGGCAATCAACAATTCCATTAATCAAATGGAAAAAAGTTTGAATATCCTTCGTTCCAACAAAAATAATTTCCTGATCATGTCGCCTGCTTCGGGAAGATTATCATCATTCAATATTTCTCTTGGGCAGAATTTGACAAGTGGAGAAAGTATTGGAAAAATCGATTTGATGGGCGGTTATAAACTTGTTGCAAAAGTCGATGAATATTATATCAATAAATTAACGAACGGAATCAAAGGAACACTCGACAACAACGGAAAAGAATATGAAGTGATTATTACAAAAATTCTTCCGGAAGTGAAAGACGGACAGTTTTCTGTGGAACTGAATTTCATTGATGCAAAAATTGAAAACCTAAAAATCGGGATGACGTTCGGAGTGAAACTGAAATTATCAGCCGATACGCAAAGTATGATGATTCCAAAAGGAAATTTCTACAAGGACACGAACGGAAAATGGATTTTCGTAGTGAAAGGCAACAAAGCTGAAAAACGAAATATCAGTCTGGGAAGAGAAAATCCTCTTTATTACGAAGTGGTTTCCGGATTAAAACAAGGAGAAACCGTGATCACTTCAGATTATTCTGAATTGAAGAAATATGAAATTCTGGATATTCAAAAATAAAACTTCAAGACTTTAAATAAATTTTAATTTAAATAAAAAATTATAATACAATGAAAAAATTACTATTATTATTGATTCTTACCATCAGTCTTGCCGCATCTGCAGTAATTTTGAAAGGAAAAGATATTGCAAATACAAAAGAGAAAACAGAAACGAAGACTTTTAATTTGGGTTCATTCAACTCCGTGAAAACATCACAGGCGATTGAAGTTGAAATTGTAAAATCTGATGAAGAAAAAGCAGTGGCAACGAGTACTCATTTATCTGAACTCAATATTGAGGTGAAAAATAAAATATTATACATTCAATACAAACCCAATATTTCTCTTCAGAATGTAGATACGAAAGTAATTGTGTACGCAAAAGATTTAGTAAAAGCCGAAGCCGAAAATGCATCAACTATAAAAGTGAAAAGCATCTTTAATAATGCAGAACAAACATTTGAAAGCCGAACTGCCGGAAAAATTTTTGCAGATTCTAAATCAGCTATCGTTAATATTGAGATTACAAATGCAGGGCAATTTTCAGGGAAAATCGTTACAAAAAATTTGAATGTCGATGCTAATTCTGCAAGCAATATAAAATTAAGCGGTTCTGCCGATAATGCAGAATTCAACGTGAAAAGCGCAAGTTCACTGGATGCAAAAAACATGAGTATTAAAACAGTGAAAGCAAATGCGGCATCTACTTCAAACATAAGTTTGAGTGTTTCTAAAGAATTGACGGCTTCAGCAAGTTCATTATCAAAAATCAGATACAAAACTTTATCCGGAATCAAATTCTCTGCAAACAGAAGTTCAGGCGGAACAATCGATTCATTTTAACTAAATTCAAAATAAATAAACGATCAATTTTAATAAATAATACGATGATTAATATTCAAAACCTTTCAAAAATATATAAAACCGAAGACGTTCAAACGAATGCGCTTAACAACGTAAGTCTACACATTAAAGAAGGCGAATTTGTTGCGATAATGGGACCTTCAGGCTGCGGAAAATCGACTTTTCTTAATATTCTTGGATTATTAGACAGCGCTTCTTCTGGTTCTTATCAGTTTGAATCGACGGAAACAATCGGTACTTCTGAAAAGAAAAAATCAGACATCAGAAAGAAAAACATCGGTTTCATTTTTCAGAATTTTAATTTGATTGATGAATTGACGGTTTATGAAAACATTGAACTACCATTGATTTATAACGGTGTTTCTTCTTCAGAAAGAAAAAGAAGAGTGGAAGAAATTATGGAAAAAATCAACATTTCTCACAGAGCAAAACATTATCCGCAACAACTTTCCGGAGGTCAGCAACAAAGAGCAGCGGTTGCAAGAGCTTTAGTTACGAGACCAAAATTAATTCTTGCCGATGAGCCAACCGGAAACCTAGATAGTTCTAACGGAAACGAAGTGATGAATCTTCTCGCAGAACTTCACAGAGAAGGCTCTACCATTGCGATGGTAACGCACTCTTCTTACGACGCAGGTTACGCTTCCAGAATTGTGAATATGAAAGACGGTGAGATTTTCTCAGAAGAGCATTCTTCCCAAAGAAAAGATGTTTTTGAAAAAGCAGATTCTAAAAACTTTGAATAAAAATTTGTTGATGGTTTTCGGTTGTTAGTTGATGGAAATCAGCCAAAGCTCAAGATTTTAAACCATCAACCGACAACTTTCAACCATCACCCAAAAACTACAATTATGCTTAACAACTGGCTTAAAATTGCCTTCATCAATTATAAAAAGAACTGGCTTTCCACCATCATTAATTTGTTTGGATTGACCATCGGTTTGACAGGATTTATGCTCATTCTCATGCATTGGAATGACGAAGAATCTTATGAAAAGTGGAATCCCAAAAAGGATAATATCTTCTATTTTCAGACCCATAATAAAAAAGAAAATATTTACGGAGGTGCGATCTCAATTCCTTTTGCAGACCGTGCTTTAAAATTAATTCCAGAAGTTCAGGATTATGTTTTAATCAACGGTTCGGGATTAGGATATAAAATGACGACGAAGAAAAAAACAGTCTATCAGCAGGATGGGATGACTGTTTCTGAAAACTTTTTCAATTTTTTTCCTTTTAAATTGGTTTCCGGAAATTATAAAAATGCATTGAAAGGAGACAATACAATTGCAATCTCAACAACTACCGCTAAGAATTTATTTGGCAAAACTAATGTAGCCGGAGAAAACATCAAATTTGACAACAAAAATTTTGTAGTAACAGCAGTCTATGAATTACCAAAAGAAAACAGCCAGATAAAACCTGAATTTATCATTTTGCCTTACGAACAGATGAAGAATGATAAGGAAATGTGGGGGAACTTCAATTACGGATGTTTCTTTATGCTGAAAACAGGAACAGACCAAAAAACTTTACAGCAAAGGTTTTTAAAAGATATTTTTGAGTACAGAGCAAAAATAAATGCTGAGCCTTCAGGTGTTACCATCGAAAAATACTTAGAACTATATGGCCCGACAGGAAGTTTATTTACGCCTATTGATAAAATAAAGCTCCACGCCGAATCAACTTGGTTTGGTAAACCAGATTTTAAATCTATCATTATCTTATTTACGCTTTCTGTTTTGATTGTAATTTTATCAGCCATTAATTTTATTAATCTTAAAACCGCCCAAGCTTCTCAAAGAGCAAAAGAAATCGGGGTAAGAAAAGCAATTGGAAGTACAAAATCTAACTTAGTCGTTCAGTTTTTATTAGAAACATTCCTGATTTGTTTTGCTTCATACATTTTATCATTAGCATTAACCGAAATTCTTTTGCCAAGCTTCAACAAGTTCTACAATAAGGAAATTGTGATGAATGATTGGCATGTTTACTTCTATTCGTTCTTGATGGTTGCTGTAGTTACATTGGTTTCAGGATTTATTCCGGCAACTTATCTTGCTAATTTCAAAGCAATAGAAACACTTAAAGGGAATTTCGCAAGAAGCAGACACGGCGTCTGGCTGAGAAACGGAATTTTAACCATACAATTGATTATTTCTTCATTTTTCATTATCGGTGGATTGATCATTAATCAGCAGGTAAAATATATGATGAATAAAGATTTAGGTTTCAGTGGAAATCAGATTTTTCAAATTAATTTTAATGATAACGGTAATGGAAAACCCTGGCTGAAATATGAAAGGCTTAAAACTGAAATGGCAAAAATTCCCGGTGTAGAAAGTATTTCGTTTTCGGAGGCGCCTCCGGGAACAGGTAATCAGAGCACTTCGAATATGGATTATATGAATACCAGTATTCAAGGTCGACATGGTTCTATGGATTACAATTATCTTCAGTTTATTGGTGTTAAACTCCTTGAAGGTCGATGGTTGAATCCTAAATTATCTTCAGATACCATTAATAATGCGATGGTAAATGAAGCTTTTGTCAGAAAATTTGGCTGGACAAATGATCAGGCAATGAAAAGGGAAATCAGACCAGGATTTGATAATAAACCATATCACATTGTAGGTATTGTAAAAGATTTCAATATCAGAAGTCTAAAAAGTGATGTGGAACCGATGATATTCTTCCATTACAGAGAAACTTCCTGGAAAAGATTTGGTGTAGGAAATATTCAGTTGAAATTAAAATCAGATGATATTGATGGAACCGTAAAAAGACTGAAAACCTATTGGCAAAATAAAGTAGAACCAGGTTACCCATTCGATTCTTATTTTATTGATAAACAATTTGCAAAAACTTTTGAAACTTATCAGAAACAAAAGACACTTTTCACCATTCTGAATGCAATGGTTTTGATGGTAGCATTATTGGGATTATTTGCCCTGTCTTCATTAATGATTGAGCAAAAACTGAAAGACGTTGCCATTAGAAAAACTTTGGGAGCATCAGACAAAACTTTGATTGTCGGTTTAACAAAACAATTTCTTTGGATCACTTTTGTTGCAGTTTTAATTAGCATTCCCATCAGTTATTATCTAATGAACGAATGGCTGAAAGATTTCGCTTACCGAATTGATATGCCAATTTTTCCATTCATTTTAAGTATGATTTTGCTGTTGATTTTAACATTCGTTGTTGTAAGCATTAAAGCGTATCAAGCCACAAAAGTGAATTTAGTGAAATACTTGAAATACGAATAAAAGAACCCGAAGGATTCAATATGAATAGCCGTAGGTGAAACCTATGGAATCTTGTGAAGTATCTGAAATACGAGTAAAATTTGTTGATAGTTGTTGGTTAATAGTTGATAGAGGTTATTCTCAAAATTATTAACTAACAACGATCAACTAACAACCAAAAACAAAACAACTATGCTAAAAAATTGGCTCAAAATAGCATTTATCAATTACAGAAAAAACTGGCTTTCCACAATTATCGATGTTTTAGGATTGAGTGTCGGTCTGTGTGTTTTCTTATTGATATTCATCCATTGGCAGGATGAAAAATCCTATGAAGACTGGAATCCGAATAAGGACAATATTTATTTAGTAGAAAACGGAAACTCTTCATTCGGAACGATGGTCGTTTCAAGCTATCCTTCTTTAGCGGTTTCAAAAGAAAAATTTTCTGAGATTGAAGATTTTGCCATTGCAAACTCGTGGAATGGCTATAAAGTACGTTTGATGTATGGAAATAAATCGGCTTACACAACCAGTGCAAGAGCAACAGATGCTTATTTCGATTTTTTTCCAATGGAAAAAGTTGCAGGAAGTTTTAAAAATGCAATCAGTGATTACCAAAAAATAGCTATTTCTGAAGAGACGGCAAAAACTTTATTTGGAGATGAATACAAAGACTGCATCGGCAAAACATTGAAGCTTGATGATTCTGAAGACAAATCTTACGTTATCACTGCTGTTTATAAAATTCCTGCTGAAAATACGGTTTTTCATCCGGGTTTTATAATGAGACATCCCAACATAGACAGAAAAGATTTAGAATGGACCAATTACAGCTATGTAGGTTATTTTAAAATAAAACCGGGAACAGATATTGCCGCTTTAGAAAAGAAACTTTCAGATCAGCAGTCTCAACAGGAAAAAATAAGTTCCGAAAAATGGGGCGAAAAATATGATGAAAAGAACGCCGCAAAAGTTTATCTCACTCCGCTTAGCAAGATGAAACTGGATGCTAAAAGTGAAGGAATTGATAAAGGCGACAAAAAATCGATCATGATTCTTTTGGGATTATCTGCATTAATATTGGTTTTATCAGGAATCAATTTAATCAATCTTAAAACAGCGCAGGCTTCACAAAGAGCAAAAGAAGTCGGGGTAAGAAAAGTGGTGGGAAGTTCAAATTCGAAACTGATTTTTCAATTTCTATTGGAAACTTTTATGATTTGTTTTGTTGCATATATTATTGCCTTTGCAATGGTTGAGCTTGTTTTACCTTCATACAACAAGTTTTTAGGAAAAGAAATAAAGCTCAATGATACCAATCTATTCATCTACAGTGGATTGCTTTTAATTGTCTTTTCGCTTATTTCAGGATTAATTCCGGCTTTATATTTGGCAAATTTTAAACCGATTAATACGCTGAAAGGAAATTTCTCACGAAGCAGACACGGCGTTTGGTTACGCAATTCTATTCTGACTTTACAGCTTATTATCTCTTCATTTTTTATTATTTGCTCTCTGATTATTCATTCTCAGGTAAAATATATGATGAATAAAGATTTAGGATTTAAGGGAGATCAGGTCGTGAATATTCAGTTTAATAAAACAGATTGGGAAAATGATTATAACTATAAAAAGTATGTACGTCTGAAAAATGAGGTCTCAAAAATTCCTGGAGTAGAAGATATTACCGGTTCGGTAAACTCTATCGGTTTAGGAATGGCAAATGCATCGCTTGTTAAAAATGCTTTAGATACTACAAAAGCGGTGGAAAATGTTCTTGTAGGAGCTATTGATCATAATTATTTTAAATTCTATGAGATGAAATTGGTTTCTGGAAGAGATATGGATCTTCGTTATGCTTCCGACACAATTTCAGGAACCATTGCCAACGAATCTTTCATCAAAAAAATGGGTTGGAATAAAGATCAGGCTCTCGGAAAAGAAGTTTTTCCGGGTTGGGAACAGAAAAAGAAATATAAAATTATCGGTGTTTTGAAAGATTTTTATATCAATGGTGTCGATAAACCTGTAGAACCGATGCTGTTTTTCAACTATGAAAGAAACTGGGCAAAAAACAATATGCAAAATCTGCAGATCAAACTTTCAGGAAACGATATCAACGGAACATTAGAGCAAATCAAAGAATTCTGGTTGACCAAAGTTGAGCCAGGTTATCCTATCAATTATGAATTTGTAGATAAGCAGTTTGCCAAAACTTTTGTAAAATTCCAGAAGCAACAGACCTTATTTACTATCTTAAATGTTGTTGTGCTCGTTATTGCATTGTTAGGATTATTCGCTTTGTCATCACTATTAATTGAACAAAAATTAAAGGATGTAGCCATCAAAAAAACTTTAGGCGCAGACGAAAGAACAATTGTCTGGGATTTAACGAAAAGATTTTTACTGATTTGTATAATTGCTGTATTCATCAGTATTCCGTTTGGATATTATGCAATGAATGAATGGCTGAAAGATTTTGCATACCGAATTGACATGCCGGTTTGGCCGTATGTTTTAAGCATGATTTCACTTCTTCTTTTGACATTTATTGTAGTGAGTTTTAAAGCTTATCGTGCTACAAAAATTAATCTTGTAAAACACTTGAAATACGAATAATTTGTTGACTGTTGCTGGTTGTTAGTTGATCGAATATTCATCGCAAAACCATCAACCATCAACGATCAACCAAAAACTTATTATGAAAAAACTATTCTTTATATTCATCATCAACCTTTTTTCTGCACAACAAAGCTGGACTTTGAAAGAATGTTTAGACTATGCCTCGACAAATCATCCTTTGATAAAACAGGCAACCGTAAATATTCAGAAAAATGACCGACAGATTGCTGCATCAAAAGGAATGTTACTGCCATCTGTAAATGCAGGTGCAAACCACAGTTACAGTTTTGGCTCGTCAATAAATCAGTCAAATAATCAGAGAGAGGCTCTCAATACACAGTATGACCAAGTTTTTGCTCAGGCAAATGTTGAATTATTCAACTGGAGAAATTATTTAAATATTTCTTTATCAAAACTCAACAAAACGACAAATACCTATAAACTAAAACAAGCTCAGAATGAAATCAAACTGAATGTTATTCAGACTTTTTTTGCTTATCAAAACAGCAAAAGTTGGCTGGAAGTTTTAAAAACTCAGATTGAAGGAATTGAAGAACAAATTAAACGAACTGAAAAAGAAGTTGAGATCGGAAACCGCCCTAAAAGCGATATTTACGATATTAAAGCGAACCTTGGGACTTTACAGGAACAATGGGTTTCAGCAAAAAACCAACGAGATTTAGCAAAAATAAACCTCATCAATGCTTTAAATATGAAAGAAGATTCAATCGATTTTGTAATGACGGAGGAAGGTTTGCTTGCTGAAGATTTTTCAGATTCAAATTTCACCAATAATTTAATCGAAAATAATCCTGCTTACAAAACGGTGATTGCAGAAATTCAAGCTCAGGAAAAAAATATACAGTTAGAAAAATCTGCTTATCTACCTACACTTAACGGAAATTACAGTTGGTCTACTTTTTACAATAAATTCTTAGGAAATAATAACCTTTCAAGCACCAGTTTTTCGGATCAGTTTACTCAAAATAAAAACCAATCGATTTATTTTGGCATAAATATTCCGATTTTCAACAAGTTTCAGATTAAAAATAATGTAGAAATTGCAAAACTGAATGTCATCAATTCCAATTACGATAAAGATTTGATTATTAATGACCTTACAAAATCAATCAATTCTATAAAAGCTCAATATCTGAATGCTCAGGAAAAATACAATCTTTTGGAATTAAATTTTGAAAACCAAAGATTGTCATTCCAAAAATCTGAAGAAAAATACAAAGAAGGTTTGATGGATGCTTATACTTTTTTTGTGGTGAGAAATAACTGGCTTCAGGCAAATTACAATCTTATTAACAGTAAAAATGATGTGATGCAGCAGATGGAATTGTTGAAGGTTTTGAGAAATGAGAATTAATTTTTTTTAAGCTGTTTATAACAAAAGAGGCAAGTGTACGGTTCAAATGGACTTTCACTTTCTAATAATCTAAACCCCCAATCAAATTTAAAAATATAATATTTCATCTTATTTGTATTCTCATTATTGTTCAAAATCCGGATATATTTAGTTTGGGATTGTTTTTATCTTTCTAAAAGTAATCGATATTCGTCTTGTTCGGGGAATTGCGGTATTCTGAAATTTATCATTTTTTACGGATTTTATCCCATGTTTCCAATGATATCTTGCTTCTCCACTTAATAACAAAATACTTCGGGGCTGTAAGAGTATCTCATGCTTTTCTACATCTTTTGAAAATTGCATAACACAGGAAGACAACAGGCTGATGGAAATAATAACATCTTCAAAACAAGGTACGCAATCTATATGGTTTGATATACCCTGCCCCGGTTCATATTCATTAATAATCACCTGATCAAAAGAGTTTTCAAGATTAAATGTTGTTCTGATCTTCCTTTCCAATGCAAGAAGCCAATCGGGTAATTTGTTTATTTTCAGATCCTGATCGATATTTTTTTTCTTATAATCATACATATATCCGTAATGCTGAACTCTCCGCTTTAAATTGGTATCCCATACCGCATTGTCTATCTCTGAAATCATGACTTTTTCTTCTTCAATACTCAGAAAATCATCCTGATAAAGAAGACCGCTGATGATGCTATTCTCCATTTTCTATCGTTAAAATATATTGTAAAAAATCTATGAAATTTTTGTAAACAGGTTGATATCCGGCTTCCAATTCATTAGAAACCCAAATTGAATTTTCATTTTCCTGTGTGGCATGATACCCGTAAAAAATAACTTTATCACTGTTATCATAATATTGATCCGCTAACAAATAAATTTCTGCATTATTCAATAACGGAGTTGTAAGAAGACTTGGATTGAGCCAGTCGTCAAAACTGCAAATACTTACATCAAAGCCATCACCATAAATATTGCATCCTCCATATTCGCTTAAAAAGTAAAAATAAGCATCATCTTTTATAAAGGTAGCATCTTTCATGATACCCAGCGTTTCTTCTTCCCAAAGATTTTCTATCTTTTTCTCATTTAAAGTTTTAACTCTGTATTTTGCAGCAATATCCTGCATGAGATAATCAACTTCGATGATTTTTTTGATCATAAATGTCTTATTTGTTTTTGATAATCGTTGTAGAATTAAATATCTTTTGAATAATGCTCCATACCATCTTCATCATCTACCGGTTCCAGATAACGTTCTATGTTTATTGGCTTTTTTAGTGTTTTAAAAGAAATGTCTTTTAAACCTTGATTAGCTACAAATTTATCTTTTCCCCTATCCTCTCCAAAAGTATAGTTTTTTATAATTTTCAGCTCACTATCTATACTTGTCACGAATAAACATTCTCCGTAAAGAAAAATTTCATCATCAGGATTTCTCTCTGAAACATAAGCTACATAAACATCTCCATACTTATCATCTTTATATTGACTTATTTTATAAATATGTCTTGTACGAGCAGAATTTTTATCTTTCCATCTTTCATAAAACTCATCATTTTTTAACTTATTCTGTGATACCAATCCGAATTTATTGTGCAATTCTTCTACACAAAAACTATTCATAAAATTTAGTTTCTTATTGTAATCCTCTAAATTTGGTTTAACGGAGGCGTCTGAAGCTTCTGCTTCTGCCTTTAAAAATTCACTAATAATTTTTTTTATTTCTTCCATTTGTTTATTATTTCAATTCTTTTAGGTATTCAAAATTTTCCAGATCTTCAGTATAGCCTACTTTTAACAAATCGTCTTTTATACTTTTTAAAAGCTTATTCCATTCTGATATAAAAACTTCCGCGTCAACAGTTATGGGAAAATTGGCTTCTCTAACGTTTTCTACAAATAAATTTGTTTCTCTATCTTCTAGTCCGACCTCAATCCATTGAGGAGTAATTGTAATTGAATTTTCTTTTCTTACGAAATTCCAATATAAAGTAAAACCAACGCATAAAAAACTTGTTCGAAATTCACTCTTATTTTCATTTAAATCTTTAAGCATATAAATAATATCATTGTAAATATCACTTATATCCCATCTTCTGGTTAAATAAATAAGGTAATTCCCAAAAGTCATAGTAACATGCTTATCGTCATCATCTCCAAGATATATAGAATAGATTGCCTCACTTACGGATGTATCTTCTGTATCTATTACCCCTAATTTTTTTGTTGCTGTAAATTCTATTTTAAACATAAGTTATTAAAAAATTGATTTTCCTTTTTTTGTTATCAATTAGAAATTATTATGCGCTATTATAATCTGCTAAACTGTTGGATTCTTCCGGAGCTTGGTATTTTTCCACAGCTACAAGCTGACCCGGATTTTTTACCTGATTAATTTTTAAATCATGCGAATGACGCCACTCGGGTTTTTGAACTCCATAAGTTAAATCATATATTATTTTTATTCCCTGATCTGTTTCAGCTACATAAAATAATTTATTAAATCCTAATTCTCTTCCTGTATTTTCTGTATAACTTGTATAACAAGCAAAAAGTTCATTATTCACCAGCCACCTTGCTAAACCTTCTCCTAGTTTTGGGTTCTTGTATTGTTTGATTTGAAATAAGGTACGTGAGATTGCTCTCCCTACATTTTGGAAGTACAACTCTTTCTGTTCAATATCCAATTCCTGTACGTCTTCTTCCTCTAATGCCCTCCAACATTCATTGCTATTTACAGTGTGAAAATAAGCTTCTACTTTTAATCTAACTTCTTCGTAACCATCATCAGAAATAGAAAAATCATAATTTGCTTTATTGCAAGTGTACTCGTCCTGAATAAATGATTCTATAAAACTTTTAATCTCTTCCATATATTTTATTTTGTTTAAACTTTACTTCTTTTTATTAGAAAGCCTCAAACTCTCAAACTTAGCAATGAAATTTTCCCAAGCCCAATCCGGGAATATTTTTGGCATTTCTGTTTTAAAAACTTCTGTTTCTACTGAACCGATACCTACCCCATCCATATAGTATAATATAACTCGTTGCCAATGATTGAATACGCGAGATTCAACAGCCATTTGAGTGTAACCTCCGTAATCCAAGTCTAAATTGTTCAGCTCATAATCGCCGATACTCATATAATACAATGATTCGTATATGGTGCCGGGTTTTATGATAAATCCTACATAACTTTCTGGGGTTGGGTAATCCAGTGGATGAAAATACTGAAGTTCCTCATCTCCTTCACCATCATACAAACCTGAATCCTCAAACAAATATTTACTTGAAGAAAATCGCAATTTTCCTCCAATACCATTTTCTTCATCACTCCACCATTCAAAACTATAACCATCTGATTCATTTTTGTAAAAGTCTTCTATTCCTTTATGTACAGCATTCAATTGACTGAGCTCTAGTAAATTGGTTTTTAAATTTGCTGGAGCTTTAAGATTAGTTCCTGCTACTCTTTTATTTTTTTTAGACTGCAGAACATAATGTACTAAATAAAGATTGAATTGATGTTGCATGATTTCTTAATTTTTGTTATACTTTTAAATCCTAGATTCAATAATTTCTGATAGTACTGCATGACACAAAATTTCTTTTAATACGTCGAGTTTTTCATTTGCCTCAATATCAAATTTTCCGTCCGTATATAAAACCATATCATTGAATGAGCCCATGCCTCAATACAAACTTTTTATATTTGACAAAGCCTCTTTTTTATCGGTAACATATTGGTTTCCCAAGCGTAAAAATAAATCGCTTTTTTGCTTGTTGTCAATTACTTCAAGTAACTTATTTATTTGTAAGCAATACTCTTTAATTGTCATTTCATTTTTTATTTACCAATTATGATCTAAATGAATTGTTTGTGCAAACGAAACACAGATTTATTTACCTTTCTTCTAAAAGCTTAAAATAACGGTTGTAGTCTTTATCCGGAAAAGCTTTTTGCAGTGCTTCCAATGACTCTTTTAAGTTCTTATAGATGCCATCTGCCTTTAAATCTTCTAATGAAACTTTCGTAAAAAGATATTGCCAATCTGCAATACCCAGCATATCTGCAACGGCTTCAAAATATCCATTAAAAGTAAGATTGATTTTATAAACTAATGCTCTGTTAATATAATAAATAGCGGGTTCATTAGGAGGAGCAATACCATTTTGAATACTGTAAACGGCTAATTTGCCATCACCAATCTCCGGACGGGCATCTAAAACACGAAAGGTCTTCCAAAGTGCTATTTCTTCCGGAGTTTGACCTTTAAACCAAAGTTTTTCGTCATAATCTAATAGAGATAATCCCGAATAAAGATTTTCTATATAAAATTCTACCTGAGAGGCAAAATCATCTATTTCAAACCAAGCATGAAAATGAAATTTGTCTATATTTAACACATCTACAAATCTCTCAGCTACCATTTCATAGCCAAGTTTAGTGAACTTTTTATTTCTAAATGTAAGCATCTCATTATCCGGAATAGAGACTTTAGAAGTAATCTGTACATCTTCAAAATAATCTGATTGGGTTTCCGTTTCTAAATTTTTAAATAATTCTGTGATTTTGAATTCCATTGGTTTATTTTATATTGTTGTTTTATAATAATTTTCAAATGTTTTTTAAATATGTTTCTAAGTTCCGTTAGACTTTGTCTTTATAATGATTATAATTTTAACCCTAGTATCTTTAAAATTATTTACAATAAAAAACCAGATAACTTTCGCCTCTGGGTTTAATGTAATTTAGTTTTTGTATAACTTTTATTTTCTTTAACCCCATTATCCGTAATAGAATATTTGTTAAAAACAACATATTATTATTCGTATTGAGATAAGATTGTCGTAAACCTGCTGTCGTTTTTGTATTTTACTTTCATGGCATCATCTATAAGGTTTGCTTCCATTCCAAATTTAAGGGCAAGCTCCAGGCTTTGAAAAAAGAGATCTTCATAACCCATGTCGAAAAGTATTTCCGCTTTTGTGCCATTATACAAACCGTTTTCGGGTTCAAGGACTAAAGCTTTATCGATATATTCAAGGCTTTTATCCAGAATGCCTGCTGTACGTAATTCATATGCCCGATTATTATAAGCCAATGCTTTTTGCGTATGAGATTCTAAAATGGCATCATATAATAAAAAAGCTTCCTCTAGCTCACCTTTTTCCTGATAGGAAAGAGCCAATTTTTCGATATCAAAACAATAGTTTTTTATATAAATTGCATCAGCTCTATATTCACCATTTTCATCAAAAATAATGGAAATGTCAAGGTTTTCAGGATTTACATATTCGTTTGTTTCATCATCAAAGTAAAAATTAAAAACGTCACTGTAAATATTTGAAATCCAGTCCGGGGTAATATATCCATTATGGTCAAAGATTCGTATTGGGCTTATTCCTTCATTGACATCAAATGCAAAATCATTCCCGGATCCATCTGTTGCAAAATATAGATAATTGTTTTTTACTTGTAGACCATAATATTCATTGGCAATATTCTTCAGAACATCCGATACAGAAGACAATGTTATATCTAATCCTATACTGTATTGCCCGTATTTTTCGCACCACTCAATATACTCTTCAGGGTAATTATGCTTTCTGAGAATATCTATTTCTGCAGAGGTAACGGTAGTTTCATTGTCAATCCAGAAAGGATTTCTATAATCTGCATCCGTTATAAAAGTACGCAGGAAATTAAAAAAGCCTTCAAAATCCGTAATTTCAGATAGCGTGTGTTTTCGTTTTTGTATTACATTCACCAGATTTTCAAGGTTGGTGTTGAATTCTTCTTTTGTTTTTGCTGTAAGTCCGTAATATATTCCCATTAAACAATTATATAAATTATCCTTGATTGTAATCTGCTATCCAAGTTGGATGTTCCGGTTCGACAATTCTTAGTGTTTCTATTAATGTACCGTCTTTTTTTATTGTGATGCCTTCTGTATAAACATTGGATCTTTTATTATAAATCCATTCGATAACTTCTTTATTTCTTCTTTTTTCAAAGTCAAGTTCTCTTGATGATATAATTTTTAATCTCCCATTAACAATACCAACACTTACATTTGTTGGGTATACTTCTGCTCCCATTTCAACATCAGAACCTATGAAACAAGAAAAAACCACATTAGAATCTGCATTATATATTCCTTTGCCGAATTTTGCTTTTTCATATTTTCTAATTAAGAATAATCTTCTTTTTTTAAGATTTTTTTTATTATTATCATAGAATTTTTTAGTCATTAAAGATTCATCTCTATATGCAGTTATAATTGCGTAATAGACAAATTCTTCACTGTAACAATTTTCCAATTTTGCAACTAAGACATACCATTCTTCGTCTGTTATTGAGTTATCAAATTGACCTAATCCAAACTGATATTCCAATTCCGTAAACTCTAAAATAAAATTCTTAATGTCTTCTAAGGTGTAATTCATGATTTTTTATTTTTTATTCTAAAAAACTAAGTTTCTGCATTCTGTAAACTTAGCTTATAGGTTTTATTTAATTTTTACTTTTGCCAAAACAATAAGTATTGGTTATCATTTCTTTTTGTGTCTTATGAAATGAGGTATTAGAAATTACTTATCTTTCAAATATTCATTCAATGAAAAATCATCATGGTTACTCGGCTCAAAATAACTCTCTGTCTCAAAAAATTTCCCAAGTTTTTTGATATCTAAATCTGAATGATTATAAATATTTCCTTTCCAGCCTGTCACATTCATTGTTAAATTATTCAATTTCACACCCATTATTCCGATAATTTTAAATTCATTATCAATTTCACTCATAATGAAGCCATTAGAAAAAACACTTTTATTTGGCTCACCAATAGGGTTTTTAGTAGAAACATACGCTACCCAAATCTCATCATACATTTTATTTTTGTAAGCACTGAGCTTGTATAAATGACGAGGTTTATTGATTAAAGGATTTTCTGCTATTTCTTTTTCAGTTCTTTTAAAAATTCCAAAATCAGTTCTTTCAGAAATTCCTAAACCTTTTTCAACTCCTTCTATTGCCATGCTGCGAAATTCTCTTACCGCCTGATTGAAAGCATCAAGCTCATTTGAATTTAATCTTATCCAACATTCAGCTTCTTTATCTAAAAATTTTAAAATAAATTCTTTTGCTTTTTCCATTATTTTAGTTTAAAAAAGATGATATAGATTAGCAATAATATAGATTAGCAATAATATAGATAATAACATGGGTAGTACAATCAGATATTTTCCCTTCTTTGCGACTTCGTCTTTTTGTATCATGGACATTTCTTCGTATTCCTGCAGTGTTTGTTCAAAAAAACTTTTTCTGCCCATCATTACAAAAATAAAAAGGTAAAATAATCCGATCGATAAAAGTCCTAGTAGTTTACCTAAGAAATTTGCTCCAAAAAAATTCATTGTTTCGAACGCATCATCAGAAAAACTCCTGCTTATAAATTTTAAATTCCATAAAATATAATCTATAATAAATATTAGAATCGTTGCTGCAAGTACTATAGAACTTCCTTTTTTGGCAAGCTGTACATCCTTTCCTCTTATTTCAAGGTCAAACATATTGTAACATATTATTTTTTTCAGGATTGTCATTTTTTTTAGTTTTAAGTTTCTTGATTAGTAGTTATTTCAATGCATTACACTTTTCTTTAAATTGAACTTTTTTAATTTTTTTAACCATAAAAGTGACAAAAGATTAACAGATTAGAATTTTAAGTTCATTAACAATCTGCTAATAAGAACACCTAAGTTTTTTTTAATCTTTGATTTTTATTCTTTTGCTAAACTTTGTTCTCTAAATCGCATGAATTTCTGAATCAATAATTGCTTTTGAATCTTTTGCGGTTAAATTTTAATTAGTTTAAAAAAATATTATTAAAAACTTACAACTCTAATTTAAATGATTCTCCTTCTACAAATATCCCTTTTGATTGTATAATCTTAATTTTCTGATCAGCAGTAAAACCTAAGGTTTCGCCATTTTTAAAGGTTACATTACTTTTGACAACATAACCGCAAATCTGACTTAAAAAAGTGTGCAACTCTCTCAAATCAAGCGGAGTGTTTACAAACTCCATTTCAAGTTTATCAAAAGCCTTTAATCCGTACGAATAAGCACTATTGCTCTCTTCTCCTCTTCGGATACCAATGTAAACCCACAAATCCAGCGGAACCAAATCTGATTTTAATGCTTCTGCAATGTCGAGGTATTGGTCTTTTGGAATCAGCAAAGATTGAGTACCCTGATATATCCCAATACAATTGCTTGTCGCAAGAATGGCCGTTAAAACTTTCGTTAAAGTTGCAAAACGTTCTTTAGTACTATTATTACTCGACATTATTGTTACAATAGCGTGTGAATTGTGATTTTCTAAATCTGCCATTGCGGTTGACCAATTGTAAGCATATTGTGCCGCTCCCTCAATATCTCCCCACGGAATATGTGCAGACACTGTTGCCAGTATAACCATTTCTCCCTCAATAAAAAAAGTTACAGTTCCTGAAGAGCCATTGATATCCGTAGCTTCAATTCCCCAATCAGCTAAAAGATATTCTATAACTTTATCTGTGTCAAATGTTTCTCCGTTATTAAACATCGGCATTGCCAACAGCAAATTGCTTTTAGGTGTTTCTTCCTTTTTTGCTTTCTTTTTAAATAATCCCATTTTTTTAGTAGTGTTTATGATTGTTATTTGTTTAGTTTTTTAGTGTGAATAATATCGGATATTCGACTGATTCTTGTTGATTTCTACGATTTCGAAAGTGTGGAGCTCCAGACCTAAATCCACTTCATCAGACCAATAAGTCGGAGTAATGTTTTGCGTCAGGTTTTTTGCTTCTTTCCAGCAGTTGATGAACCAATCATCATAAATACTTAATTGTTCCTCTCGGTATTCTTCCATCATATCTTCCCACTCTTCTGTATCGCCTTCAAAATCTTCTTCCATTTCATCCACCTCATCCATAATATCCTGCAATTTTGCAGTGTATTCATTAATTTCGCGGAACAAAAGGCTAATATCTTCCGTAATTGTTACACCACGGGCGTTAGAACCGAAAAACACAATTGACAACCATTCGTTACGATATTCAAAATTGAAAGTTGCAATATCACTTTTCTCATAACTAGATAGCATTTTAATTGTTGTTCCGTTTAGGATCTGCAAAAGTTCTCCGGTAATTTTGGTACTTAATGGCTCTAATGTTGTCTTCAAGAATACATTCAACTCTTGAAGCTCTTTTATTTGTTCCATATTTTAAAATCTGTATTTTTCAACGGGAATAAATTCAAATCCTTTTAATCCCTGTTCTGTTATTTTGTTTTTAATAGTTTCGCTGACTGTTATACTGTGATGAAGGTTTTTCAATTTAAAAACAGATTCATTAATATCTTTTACAAATACCAACTTATCTATTCCACGAATATGTTTGTCACTTAATTGAAATAAGTCTGACTGTTCATAATCTACTGCATCAATCTCTTTATTTACTTTCATCAGGTAAATTTCCATTGATTCTTCCCATTTGATGTGGTGCACTGTTACAGGTACAAATTCCAAATGCTGAATATGTAAAGACAGGAAAAAATCTTTGGCTTTGCTTGAAAATCCATAATAACCTGAAATAAAATCCGTCTCAAATTCACCCTGATAATAAATTTTTCTAAAAGATTCTCCTTTTAACACTAATTCTAAATTACTATCAGCTTCAAAGCTTACATATTTATCTCCTGGGTTAATCGAGTGTTTTATAAAATAGAATTGCATTGTTTTATTATTTATTCCCATTCATCTTCTTCCAAGACTTTTTCAACCCATTTTATTGTTTCCTGTGCTTTAGGATCATCTTTTCCTATAATGATGAGGGCACGCAAAACATCATCTGCAACAAATGCATCAAAACGTCCATCCGATTCGTATTCGTCTTCAATAATTTCAATAAGATTTTTGATAATGGCGGCTTTATTTTCTGCGCTCCAATCCGATTTTAAATCTTCCCATGCTTGACTGAAAAAGTACAAAGCCGATGTAAAATCTTCGTACTCCACAATATCATCATTCAGATAATTTGTGATTTCTTCCTGAATGGAAGCAATTTCTTTTGCATGTAAAGGAGCCAATTCTCTAATCAAAATATAGATTGCTCGATAAGGCTTAAATATTTTATAGTCTCGGTTTAAACCATACTTTATAGCTTCAATAATTTGATTGATGGTTTTTGGAGACAATTTTCTTTCGTATTTTAAATCACCAAGAAAGTCTAAGCTATCATAAAATTTCCGCTCTTCCTGTTCTTCCAACGAGATTAAAACCTCATCAATTTTTCTTTCCAGTTCTTCGTTAATTTGATTTTCTATATTCATGATTTTTTGTATTGAATTTGAATTCACAATGAAGCCCATTCCAAAAAATCAGAATGGGCTTACAATGATTAATTGTTATTAAAAAGGAAATATAGGAACAAGCTTCATTCCTCCTGATTCCGGAGAAGTTTCAGTATATTCTTTTTGATAAGTCAATGGAACCAAATTCATTTCCCCGCTTTCTTTCCATTCATGCATAATTTCTTCTCTTGCCGCTTTTGCAACTGCTTCGTTTTTACTTCTAATTTTTGTAGTTTTTAACCACTTACTTTCAATAGGTTTGATTGAAATCAACAAAATCTCTTCTAAATTCAGTTTCAGCTTTTGAGGAACAGTCATTGATTCCGCACCCAACAAAACTCCAAAGCTTTCATTTTTCATAAAATCTTTTGCGGTCAAAAAGCTTGATACATTGTGATTGGCTTTATTTTCCCTATTTATCCAAAGCTCTATATTTTCTTCGGTAAATTCTACAGTGGTTTCGCCATGGTTTTCCATTAATACCTTAAAATCACCATGCCCTATTGCAATCTGAGAAACACTATTGACAAGTGCAACAGCAAAATGTTCATGAATAATTTCATACGGAATATTGCCATGAAATTCCATATAAAATTCTGCTCCAATTCCATTATATTCAGAATTTTTACCATAATAAAAATCTTTGTAAGTATCTGAAAGTCCATCTGTAATTAAAATAGTTGATTCAGGAGCATGGATAACCCTCATTTTACATGGATTGTGTCCTGATCTACCTTGCGGCCATGAATGGTTTCTAAATCCGCCCACTCTTAAATAGATAATGCGCTCATCTAATTTTCCTAAAGAACTGAAAAAATCATGTCTCAGTTTTTTGCATTCTGCCGAAGTTTCTTTTTCTCTTTTATACTCTGGACTTAATTCAATTTGAGACACCGTTAAAGGTTCAAATCCATATTCCTCAAATACAGGATACGACTGTACTTTTATCGTACCATTTTCATAGATAAGATATAAACTTTCTATTTTTCCGTCTAACTGATGATACATAGAAAGCATCTCATCACGACCAACAAAATGCCCAAAAGATCTCATTTTATCATTATAATGATATGTTGAATCTATAAAGATTCCGATTTCGTCTGCTTCTTTTTTAAAATGAATTAAAGCTTCCGATTTTATAAAAACATTATCATTCTCGCTATACTTCGGGTATCTGTCTTCAATTTCCTTTTTAATGTCTTCAAGCAACATAGGAACGCTGTATCTTTCAGCATTAATAGCTTCACCTTTTTTAAACGTGAATTTTATTTTTGAATGTACCGGAAAAAAGTCTAACAGATCCGAAAATTCGTAGTCCCGAAATTTATCAAGATGTTCGCTAATTTCTTCCTTATCGTATTTGCCTACATGAAAGTCATTGTGATATACTCCATTTTCGTAAAAATAAATGCCGCTGGTAGAAGAGCTTCCATATTCATTTTTGAAAGACTCGTAATGATAGTTACGTCCTTCAACCGGTAATTCGGCCATTTGTTCAGAAAGTTCTGCAATCATTTTTTGTGCTTCTTCTGAATTTAGATAATTGTTTTTCATGTTTTTTTAATATTAGTTTTGTTAAAATCTTGGAATAGTTGATACCTCCGGATAGGGAAAACGTTCTTTCGTATAAATCAGTTGAATAATTGTTGTTAAATACATGCTATCACTGCGCATCTTGCAATGTGTGAAAGCAATTGTCCAGCCTGCTCTCAGATTATCGACCATGATTTTTTTGTCCCAAAAACTAAAAGCATCGATGTCTCCGTTGTGATTGCTACATATTTGTGTAAACTCGGAATGAGACAGTATGTAAATTTCATCTTCCTCTTCAATGAAGAAATTTTGTTCTCCATATAATTTGTATCCTTTATAATCATTCATGGAAAGATCAATCAGTTCTCCCTTTATATCTTCGCTGCTTTCCGTTGTTAACGCGATGACCAAACCATTATTAATGAGTGGAAGAATTCCGTCTGGATAATTGTAATCAAACGTATTATTTGAAAAGTATTTTTTCAAGCCTTTTTTAGAACAAATGAGTAAAACACCACTTGTATCTTTTTCAAATTTTTTCTTCATTTTTTGAGTGTTTTATATCCAGTCACCATGAAATGCTTTCATCTGCTCAACCGTACCCTGAAACTGTTCTTCTGTAAATGTATCCTGTAAACGCATAAGACTTCCTCGTTGTGCAGCAAAAAAAACTATTTTCTTGTCTGTTATGACTTTGAATAATGATTCGTACTTATCTTCTCTCAAATAAATATATCCGAATTCTACTTTTGTGCGCGCCAATTCAACAAAATCTTCCCCTTCTTCCAGTTCCAATACTGCAGTATTGGCAAGAATTTCTTTTACTTCCTTAAGCTGATCGCCTGATAATTTTTCTGCTTTTTCCATGTTTTATTTTATGTTCTTATTAGAGTTTGTTTAAAATTTATCTTTTTTCTCCGATTTCCTTATTTCATAAAAAATCATTTGGTTAATTTACTGTAGCATATTGTACCACAGCATCATTCTTTATTTTTCGTGTATCATAAAAAAGGCATTCCACTATATGTTCATTCGCTATTTTTAATTTTCCCGGATAATAATTTCCTGAGAAACCGGAATTGATTTTTTTAGTGAGTATTAAATCTGAATTATAAACAGAATATTCCCAAATTTTATTTTCATTCTGTGAAAGCACTACGATATTACCATTGGTAAATGCTACTACTTCTGCCCATTCGATATAATCAAATAATTTAATTTTAATATTTTTTTTAATATCATAATTAGTATTTGTTTTCGTCAGATTCATTTCGTTAAAGCCAATTCTCTGGGTTAAAAAAACAGGACCGTTTGAAGGGTCAGTATAGAATCCGCTAAGCTTTACCAAATCCGGATTGGAATAAATATGATCGTTAAAATATTTAAACTTCGTCTGATCTTCAAGGGTTCTGCCATCAAACTTAAAAATATATGTTTTGTATTTAATATTAGTCTGATCTAGGTTAGAAGTAGAAAAATAATAGTCTGAGCCCACCTTTGAAATTCCTGAAATATCTATTCTGCCATTATCCTGATTTACAAAGATTATGTGTGAGATCGGGTCTAAGATTTCAGGTAAATAAGCTTCTTTATCAGCATGAAATTTATTCAGATCAACAGTAATCATTTCAAGCTTCTCATTATATTTGATTTCTTCAGAAGCAGCTAAAACATGAATTTTATCTTCTTCAATAATTAAATCTTTCAGGTAACATGAATAGTCGTTTTTAATAGCATACGCAGTGCCATACTGTTCCAGATCCACAACTGTAATCATGGGCTGCCACTTCCCATTTGAATCTCCGTAACCGTAATCATTACCTCCAATGATGAAATTTTTAAGCTTTGTATTATAGCTGATTGTCTGTGGCCGATAGGTGGGTCTGACCTTTAAAATTTTATAATTTTGATCGGTTGAAATCATAAAATCACGATAATCATAAAATCCGACTGAAAAATTTATTGCTTTATTGATGAGCGGATCTCTTTTCTTTTCGTCTTTTTCCAATGCTTTGATTCGTCCGACAAGCATATGATTGCCCAGTTCATCAGTTGCTTCATCCTGTATTACCAACGAGAATCCTTTAAAATAAATAGTATATTCTTTAATCGCCGCATCCAGAATTCGGGGTTTTGGTTCTCTGATGTTGATACGTGAGGAAATAATTTTTGTTTTAGGAGTTGTTTTGTGTTGAGCCAATACTGGCAATCCTGCCAAAAATGTGGCAAGAATAATATATCTTTTCATAGTTTATTGACCGGTTTCAATTCCGTTAGAAATAAAAAACTGCTCCAGCAATTCTCTTTTTGTAGTGCATTCATCACCACAACTGATTTTTTGGGAACTGAACTCGATTTTATCGCAATCAAAAGCGAATGCTATATATTCAAAAGGGTTACCCTTTTCATGAAGAAATACTAATGCATTTTTTAATCCAGAGCAATCAAACTCCTGACTGATCGTTTTTACCAATTCCATTTTTTTATACCCGTAATTATAAAATAAATCAGTTAATCTGTTAAGGTCGGCTTTGTTAAGCTGTTTAGACGATATAGCTTTTGAAATATCGGTTATTTTAGGTGACTTAGAATAATAATTTAGTTTCCAGTCTTTATCATTAAAAGAAACTAACAGTACTTTTTTAGATTTATTAAAAGGATAAAAAGAAGCCCTTTAACTTCTGTAAATTTATTACGATGCAGGCAGGTCATGTTGTCAAATAGTGAATCACTATCTGATACGGTTACTGCTGGTTTGGCAGATTCGTCATATTGCTGCAGGTCAGATAAAAGGATCCCTTTGGACTTAACATATTCGTTTAAATATTCCAGAACCTGGGACAGATCTTTTAGTTTTTCCAAATCTATTTCCGGGTGATTTTCTTCCATCCAGGAGTTAAATTTTTCTGTTTTGGAAGTCAATTCCGTAACATAATTATCATAATCATTTGTAGGAGAAAGCATCGCCTGACTTACTTTTCCTGCCGTTGTGGTGATGGTCATATTCCATCTCGGAAATTTTACATCAAGCAATTTCAGATATTGTGACTGGTCTTCTACGACATAGTAGTTTTGATTTTTCCCATCCGGTTTCTTAATCACTTTAAACTTGGCAATTAGTGTTTGGGAATCTTCTAAATACTTGTTTAAAAATTCTTTTCGATCTGTAATTACTTTTGAAAATTCTCTTTTGAATTTAAAATCGGATGTTATAATGCCTTCTAATTCTTTTTTCTGATAGTTGTTGAAATAGCTTAAAAATTGATCTGTCGTGCTGATTTTTTGTGCAGATATTGTAATAGAACTTATTAATACCAATAAGAGGTATAAGTATGATTTGACTTTCATGGTTTTTATTAGTTTAATCTTGAACTTTATAGATATTAAGAAGAGTATTTTCTTTAATTAATAAAGAATTTATATTGTCTTTATTTTTCTTCATTATAAAAATTCGAATTCATCATGAATACAGGAATACATTACATAAATTAGAATTAAGCTTAGAAATAAATTTTTGTTTAAATATAAATATTTTCTCATATATATATGAGAAATATCTAGTTAAAATAAAAAGAATATTGAGATTTGCATTCTTTTTATTAAAACTCTAATCAATATTATGGTCTGATAATCGTATAGAAAAAATTAAAATTGTACGGGTTGTACATTTCAGTTTCAGTAAAAGAGGTATCTCAGCAAGTATAGGAATAAAAAAAATTCAGCTTTTTAAGAAACCTCTGCAGCCTTATCGTCTACCGTAATTCGTAAGTAGATTGGAGCAGTTCCGCTTGTTCGGATCTTATTCTTTTTTATAAAGAATAGCAGGTTGAATGTTTTGTTCATTGTGTGATAACTTTAATTGTTTAATAATTTACTTTTTGTTACCACTTTTGTAAGATGTACAATCGTTAGACTGCTTATTGGTCGGGTTTTACAGAGATTTCAGTGACCTATTTTCAAATTTTTACGATAGGTCACTAAATAGGTCACTTTTAATATGGCCTTTTTTGATTTTCTTTGATACGAGCGCAAAACAAAAAACGCTGTAAACATCAATATTTACAGCATTTTAGCTTATTTTAGTTTCTCAACTTGCGGAATGAGAGGGACTACAATCGAACATTTAATCCATCTTTTATCATTTATTAGCAGATTTACTTAAAGTTTAATCTGCTAATAGAATTTGGCAAATAAATTCTATATTTTTTAATGTTATTGAATATTACAGTTAAAATGTATAATATTTATATAATTTTAAGCATTGAACTATTAAATAATAAGTTAGCCAAAGAATTACTATTCCAATGCCTCGTATTATTTATTTTTAAAGCTAATTTGCAATAAATGCTAACTGAAAGAAATTATTTGTCGAAAATGAGCTTTGTAACTCCTGTTTAATTTGACTCAATCGAACTCAATTAAACAAGAGTATTTGACTACACTTGTATTGCCAAGTGGCTATAAAAAGACAACTTTATTTAATGACTGTATGTATTATAAAACCTCACCAATCTGATTTATTCCTGCTTTTACTGAATTTTTCACATCTTCAAATTTTCCCATTCCAATTTTCTTCGCCAGAGAGGTTGCAAATCCCTTCATTTGCTCAAATGTTATATGGGGCGGCATAGCCAAAGTATCCGGATCAGTATAGATATTGACCAAAACCGGTCCTTCATGAGTAAATGCTTCTCTAATAACTGATTCAGCTTTTTCTGGATCTTTGAGTTCCAGGCCTTTTATATTCATTAATTCTGCAATTTTATCAAAAGGCGGATTTATCATGTCAGTCTGCCAGTCAACGTATCCGGCAACTTCCATTTCAAGCTTAACCATTCCTAATGAATGATTATTAAAAACAAAAATCTTAATCGGAAACTGGTATTGCATGACAACCGCCAAATCCCCTAAAAGCATAGATAATCCTCCATCACCACTCATCGCAATAACCTGTCTATCCGGAGATGCAGCGGCAGCTCCTATCGCCATCGGCAAAGCATTCGCCATTGATCCATGATTAAAAGAACCCGTTAAATAACGATTACCTTTTGCCCGGATAAAACGTGCTGCCCAAACTGCCGTCATTCCAGTATCTACTGTGTATATAGCGTTTTCTGAAGAATAATGGTCTATAAGAGTTGCAATATATTCAGGATTAATTTTTGATAATGTTCCTTTTTTCTCAGCATAATCAGTAAATCTTTTTTCATCATCAAGATATATTTTTTTCATTTTTTTTAGAAAAGAATCGTCTGACCTTGATTTGATGTAAGGAAGAAGCGCCAGAACAGTATCCTTAATGTCACCGGCAAAACCATAATCGACATGAGCGCGTCGCCCAATTCTTTCCGGTTTTTCATCGATCTGTATAATAACTTTATCTGCAGGTAAAAATTCTGAATAAGGAAAATCTGTTCCTAAAAGAAGTAGGATTTCTGCTTCATTACAGGTCTCATACCCTGATTTATTTCCTAGAAGACCATTCATTCCCACAGAATAAGCACTATTTTCTCTGTCAAAAAATATTTTACCTCTGAAAGAATAAACAATGGGAGCATTTAATTTGCCAGCTAGCTCTTCCACTTCTTTAACTGCATCTTTACAACCATGTCCACAGAAAAAAGCTATCTTTTTATCTGAATTCAGCAATTGTATCAGCTGTGACATTTCGCTTTCGGAAGGCCTGAATATCGGATTGTTTTTAAAATTCTTATACCCTGTTGTAACATCTTCAAAATCTGCAGATGCAACATCACCGGGCAAACCTAAGACTGCAACCCCTTTTTCATTCAATGCTGTCTGAATTGTACGTTGAATCATGGTGGAAAACTGTTTGGGGGTATTCGCCATAAAAATCTTTTTACTGCAGTCTTTAAACAACAGCTCAGGATTGGTCTCCTGAAAATATTCTGTTCCGAATTTATCTGTTGCACAAGTGCTCGCAATTGCAATGACAGGGTTTCCTGATCGATTTGCATCATAAAGACCATTTACCAAATGAACATGTCCCGGTCCTGAGCTTCCCATACAGCAACCAATCCCATTAAGTTCTGCATCCATAGACGCCGCATATGCTGCAGTCTCTTCATGCCTAACATGAATCCACTCGATTGAACCATCTCTTCTGATAGCATCATTAACAGGATTCAGGCTGTCACCGGTTATCGCATATACTCTTTTAACGCCTGCACTTTTTAACATTTCGACCAAATGGTCTGATACATTTTTTGCCATAGTATTCTTTATCTAGTTGTTGAATATCATTTGAATTTATGGTATGATTGGTTTCAAAAGGAATACCAATGTTGCAACTTTGCTTAGTGCCTCAAAAGAAATTCGGTTAAAACTTTTTGCATTTGTATACAATCAATTAATGGTTATTGAATTTATTTAAATTATAGAAATCTAAAAAATTGAATACTTGTTTTAGTTTTGATCCAGATAATTCTTAAGATGTGAAATTGTTTTTATTTTCAATTCTTCAGATTGTTTTCTGCGCATCATCAACGCATAAGAATTATTAAAACCAAGTGGTTTCAGCCATTGAATTCCGTATTGTTTCTGAAATTCTGAATTGACATAATCGTATGTACTTTCTGCACTTTTGGTAACCGTAGAAAGTATTTTTTCGTCAGGTTTTAAAAGAACCAAAAGTCCGGTTCCGGTATATTCAGGATAAAAATCAATGGCGTCGTTCATCAGGGCGTCAAAGCAGATTTTCGTTCCGCCCAATCCTGTTTTCGTTTCCACTTTATAATTAGTGTAGCCTTCGATTAGCATTTTATAAATCTCAGTCAAGATATATTGTTCTCCGAAAATCTTCGAGCCAATTCTAACTGTTCCAGAGTTTTCGTTTTGTGGATTTTTGTATAATTTATTTTTAATCAAAAAATCCTTCGCTATTTTTTCAGGCGTCTGGTTGAGATAATCTGATTGATAATTAAGATCCGTCATTATCGAATCATTAAATTTCCCTTCTAATAAATCCAGCGTCTTTTCAAGCTCAGGAAATTTCTGCAACGTTTTTGTTTTAATAATCGGTGCAGCAAAATACGGCGGAAATATTTTTTTATCATCTTCCAAAACATATAAATCAAAAGCTTTAATTCTTCCGTCTGTGGAATATCCGCTAATTAAATCCAATTCACCTTCATAAGCAGCTTTGTACATTATTGCATCGTTTACAACTTTCGGATTGACGTTTAATCCATAAAGAGAACGCAAACCCAAATCTCCATCCTGTCTCCCCATAAATTCAGGCGTGAAACCTGCTTTGAGTTTGGTATCATATTTAGAATTAAATAAATAACCTGCGCCAATAATCAACAATATCACTGGAAAAATATACCATAGTTTACGAAGGTTTTGATATTTAATCTTTTGAAAAACAGCAATCAGCTTATCCAACAAAACAGCCAATAATGCTGCGGGAATTGCTCCGGCGAGAATCATATTAGTATTGTTTAATGAAATTCCACCAAAAATAAATTCGCCCAAACCTCCTGCTGCAACGAATGAAGCTAAAGTCGCAACGCCAACATTAATTACCGCAGCAGTTCTGATTCCAGCAATAATGACAGGCATCGCCAACGGAAGTTCGACCTTGAATAGCAACTGTTTTCGGTTCATTCCCATTGCTTTTGCTGCTTCGATTACTGAAGGATTTACGCCTGTAATTCCCGTATAAGTATTTCTGATAATTGGTAAAAGTGCGTAGATCAACAAGGCGACAATTGCCGGAGTTGCGCCGATTCCAAAAGCCGGAATCATAAAACCTAACAAAGCAATGCTCGGAATCGTCTGCAAAATTCCTGCAACACCTAAAACCGAACCTGATAATTTCCTTTTTCTTGCGATGAGAATTCCCAACGGTAAACCGACAATTATTGCTAAAAGTAATGACAAAAACGTCAGTCCCAGATGTTGTGTGATCTGGGTCAATAATTTTTCGTGCTGTTCTGAAACAAACTGCCAAAGACTTTGCTGCGTCATACAATCTGTAATTTTCGGTAATCGTTGAATGCCTTCATTATTGTTTCATAATGCGCTGTATTTTGCTGGTCTGAACTTAACTTTTGCAAGACATTCCAAATATTAGAATCTTCAGGAAAGTCGTTTTGAAAATCAGAAAGAAAAGGAATTAAATCTTTTAAAACTGTAACTTTATATTCTAGCAAAAGTCTATTTGTTGTAAAAAATTCTTTAACAAAATCATTTTCCGGATAATAAAGCATTTCTTTTGGAGTTCCCGTTTGGATAATTTTTCCTTTGTCCATTAAGCAAATTCTGTGTCCCAATTCAAAAGCTTCCTGAACATCGTGCGTGACGAGGATAATCGTTTTATTTTTTAATTCTTCCAAAGATTTAAATTCCGAATGAATATCGGCCTTCGTAATATTATCTAAGGCTCCGAAAGGTTCATCCATTAACAAAATCGGTGAATTTGCGATTAAAGCTCTTGCAATTCCTACCCTTTGCTGTTGCCCACCACTTAATTCATTAGGAAAACGGGAAAGAATATCTGTCGAAAGATTAAGTTTGTCTAAAAGTTCTTGTGTTCTGTTTTCGGTTTTCTTTTTGTCCCATTTCAAAAGATTTGGAACAGTTGCAATATTTTCTTTAATTGTATAATGCGGAAACAGTCCCGAATTCTGCATTACAAAACCAATTCCCATCCTCAGATTTTCAACTTTTTGATCACGGATATTTTTTCCATCAATCAAAATATTTCCGGAATCAGCTTCTATCAATCGGTTAATCATTTTCAAAGTTGTAGTCTTTCCGCAACCGCTGGTTCCCAAAAGAACCAAAATTTCCTTATCATTTGCCTGAAAGGAAATATCATCGACTGCCGGTCTTCCGCCAAAATGTTTAGAAACCGATTCAACTTTTATCATAGAAAATTATTTAGCCAAACGGATTCCTGTGAACTGCCATTGCAGACTGGTCGGGAAAAAATTACGGTAGGTATTTCTGCTGTGACCGGCAGGCGTTGCTTCCGAAGCGCCACGAAGAACAGTCTGATTAACCATAAATTTCCCATTGTATTCGCCGACTGCGCCTGCTTCTTTTTTAAAACCCGGATAAGGTAAATAGGCAGAATTTGTCCATTCCCAACGTTTTCCCCAATCGAAATGGTTGGAGGCAACTTCCCATTCTGCTTCGGTTGGCAAACGCATTTCTTTCCAGGATGCAAAAGCTGAAGCTTCGAAGAAATTAATATGGCAAAGGGGTTCATTGAGATTGATTTCCTGTAAACCATTTAAGGTGTAGTGCATCCATTTTCCATCGATAAAATGCCAGTACAAAGGTGATTTTGCCTGATTCTGTTTAACCCAGTCCCAACCTTCGGCGTGCCAGTGTCTGAAATCTGAATAACCTTCAGTTTCCATAAATTCTAAATATTCTCCGTTGGTTACAAGTTGATTTGAGATTTCAAAATCATTTAAATAGACCTTATGTCTTCCCAATTCGTTATCGAAACAGAAACCTTTGCCTTCAAAACCAATTTCATAAACACCTTCTGAAAAGCTAACCATTTCTGATTGACTTTCGACTTCATTTTGTTGGATCATTTCCTTTTTATAAACCGGAAAAAGCGGATTATGACCTAAAATATATTTGATGTCAGTCATCAATAGTTCCTGATGCTGTTGTTCGTGATTAAGACCTAATTCTAATAATGATTCAATGCTTTCGTTCATCAAATTACTTTGAAGAAAATACTGCATTTTTTCGTCAACATATTTTCTGTATTTATAAATATCTGAAACGGACGGGCGGCTCAAATTCCCTCTATCCGTACGGATTACCCTCGCTCCTACTGTTTCGTAATAACTGTTGAATACAAAATTATACTGTGCATCAAAAACTTGATAGTCCGCAACATTCGGCATCAGAATAAAAGTTTCAAAAAACCAGGTCGTGTGTCCCAAATGCCATTTCGGCGGACTTACATCTACGATTGGCTGAACCACATAATCCTCAATTTCCAAAGGTTCACAAATATCGACTGAATGTTGACGAATTTCAACGTAGCGTTTTGCCCAATTTGTAAGGGTTATTTGTTCGGTATTAAAAGTTGGATTTGTTTCCATTGGAATTAAATTTAAAAATTAGACAACCTGCCAAATAGAATCTACAAACCAGTTTTTGGAATCGTAAATATGATCAATAATATGAAATTTCGAATCTTTGGCAAGTTTGCTGATATCGTCCTGAGAAAATTTTTGAGAAATCTCCATATCAATCAGTTCATTTTCTTCAAAACGAAACACATCATTTCCGATATGTACATTTTGTTCTGCGAGACTTACCAGATAACTTTTACAAGCACCGGAAATCGGATCGTAAGTTTGGTAATGCTGAAAATTTAAAACATCGAAATCAGCATCTAGTTCACGATTCATCCTCACTAAAAGATTTAAATTGAATGATGAAGTGATTCCGGCAGCATCATTATATGCATTCAATATCGTATGCGGATTCTTTTTTAAATCAAAACCGATGATAAGAATATCGCCATGGTTGAGCTTTCTTCTGAGTTCCCTGCAAAAATGGTAGGATTCTTCGAAATCCATATTTCCTATGTTACCTCCCAAAAAAAGGACAACTTTCTTTCTGGTGGAAATTGAGGTAGCTTTATCAAGCATATCAAAATATTCGCCTTCTAAAGATGCGATTTCAAGGTCAGGAATTTCGTTATTGAGTTTTTCATTAAGTTCCGATAAAATATGCCCGGAAATATCAATCGGCATATAAGTAAAATCGACACCTTTCTCAACCAAATGCTTCAAAAGATAAGATGATTTCATGGCATCTCCGGCTCCTAATTCAATCAGGTCAAAAGAAGTGTCGCTGCTCAAGATACTTTCTGCTAATTTCTTGGTTTTATTTTTAAAAATATCAAGCTCGCAGTTGGTGAGATAGTATTCCGGCATGTCCATGATCTGCTGGAAAAGTCGGTCACCTGCTTTATCATAAAAATATTTTGAATGTAACTGTTTTGGACTGCTCTTTAAACCATCTAAAACATCTGAAAGAAATGTTTCCTTTGAACCGTTTTTTATCTGAGTTTCTGTTTCGACCTGTGAATTCATAATATTGTTTTTGGGTTTTTATGGAACTACAACTATCTTGCCGCCATAGCAGTTGCTTTACAAAAAATGTGAGATTTATCTAATTTAGAAATATGTTGAATTGTGGAAAAGATTTCTATAATTTTATTTTTTTTTATCCCTAAAGATATTTATTATCAATTGTTAAATAAAATATCCTTCACATATGGCAGAAATCGCAGTGCTTTTTCACAAACGAATTGATATTTTATAAACTTTTCGGGTATTTAACATACCACTAATTGTTATCGACATTGGGACTTTTGCCTATCTTTGTTGCAGTTATGATAACCCAAGAAAATTTGTCCGATAATAGTTTTGCTCTTGATTTAATTCTTCAGGCATTATCTTCATCTCCTGCACCGACATCTATATATTCAGGTGAAGATATGATCATTCGTTTTGCGAATGAGGGAATGTTGGCTCTTTGGGGTAAAGACTCATCTGTAATTGGTAAACCGTTAATGGAAGCAATTCCGGAATTGGAAGGGCAACCTTTTTTAGAACTTTTGCAGGAAGTCTGGCGTTCAGGTAAAACATATTCCATTTCCGAAGCGCCTGCTAAACTGATCATTAACGGAGAAGAAGTTCTGGATTATTTTGATTACGAATATAAAGCAATTAAAGATCATCATGATAAAACCTGGTGTATCCTTAATACGGCACTTAACGTAACTGCGCGCAGAGAATTTGTACAGCAAATACGAGAGAAAGAAGAAAGGGAGCACGCACTCAATGAGGAGATGGCTGCAACACTTGAAGAGCTTACTTCCACCAACGAAGAGCTCAACATTTCTATGAAGGAACTTGCACACAGCAGGGAATATATCCGAACCATCATTGAACAGGCTCCGGTTGGAATTGCCATGCTGAAAGGACCTGAGCATATTATTGAAATCGCCAATCCGGCTATTCTCAACATTTGGGGGCGAACAGAATCAGAAGTAATTGGCCGTCCACATGAAAAGGCACGCCCCGAATTGCAGGACCAACCTGTAAACAATTGGCTTAAAGAAGTTTATAATACCGGAAAACCAAAAATAAATACTGAATTTACAGTCAGATTGCTTCATAAGGATGGATTACGAGAAGCTATTGTGAATTCCATATATCAACCCATATTATCTGAAGATGGAAGTATTTCAGGTGTTCTTGTCATTCTAGAAGAAATTACTCAGCGTGTATTACAGCAAAGGAAAAATGAGAATGACCAGCAAATGTTGGCTTTAGCTATCGATGCAGGAGAACTTGCTACATTCTATTATCAACCGGCAACAAATCTTTTTTCCGGGAATTCTTTGCTTAAAAATTGGTTTGGTCTATCCTCTGAAGAAAATTTAGACCTCTCTCTTGCATTGGCGGTCATCTTGGATGAAGATCGGAATCGTGTGATTGATGCGATTATCCATTCTTTAAGCGAGAACTCTGACGGTCATTATTTCATAGAATATCGAATCCAAAACAATACTGATAAAAAGGTAAGATTGTTGCAGGCGAATGGAAGGGTTTTTTACAACCAGCAAGGTCATCCGCTAAGTCTGAACGGTACTCTTAGGGATATCACCGAACAAAAAAAAGAAGAACAGCGAAAAGATGATTTTATGGGAATGGTAAGTCATGAACTTAAAACACCCCTTACCTCCTTAAAAGCATATCTTCAGTTATTACAACGGAACGAAATAAATGCAGAAAACTCCCGACAGCAAAATATGCTCGAAAAATCTGTAAAGCAGGTGGACTATATGAACAATATGATCAATGGTTTTCTCAATGTATCAAGACTTGATTCAGGACAATTGCATATGGATAAAGTAAACTTTGATTTCAATACTTTATTCTCAGAAATTGAGCAAGAACTTCTTTCAACCAATCATACCCGTACTTTTATTTTTAAATCACCCGGATCAATATCAATATTTGCAGACCGTGACAAAATATCGCAGGTACTTCACAATCTCATTGGCAATGCGGTTAAATACTCTGCCGTTAACACGTCGATCATTGTAGAATATTTAAATATTGATGATCATAGTATAAGGGTTAATGTTCATGATGATGGAATAGGTATATCCGTCGAAGATCAGCATCGAATATTTGAACGATATTATAGAGTTAAAGATAGTAACAGTAGAACTATATCAGGATTTGGAATCGGACTTTATCTCTGTAAAGAAATTATAGAACTTCACAATGGTACTATACAGGTCGAAAGTTCTCAAAACAAAGGTACTACCTTCTCGTTTTTATTACCAATCGATGGGAATGCTTAACTTGTGAGTATTGGGATAGAGATTATTTGATCCGATTAGTATTAATTTAATTAAAACTTAAATATTTATTAGTTTCCGCCGCCTACAATCAAAAAATGATGATAGAAATAAGGGGTAAGTCTTTAGACATAGATATATTAGGATAATTGTAATATTTTAATCTCAAATTTCACCGCTTGAAACAATCTCATAACGCTTTTTAAAAATTTGCCAAGACAATTTTGTTATTAATATAATCACTGTGAGTTATGTATATTTCAACATCTTTATAAGTACCTAGAAAATATTTATCTTCACTTCTATCGGGAAATTCAAATTTCCTTCTAAAATCAGGATCATTAAGAAAATTTTCATCACTATAACTATATTTTGAAGGAGCTATGATAATTATAGGATCTATTTCATTTAATTTTAAATAATCAAAACATTTTTCAATAGTGTTCTTTTTAACACTAGCTAATAACAGCTTAAATTTTTCATCTGAAAAAGTGTTAACTTTTCATATTCAATCTTTCCTCCTGCAGATCCAAAAGTCTCAGATGTTTTCTAATAATATTTTCATCAAGTAACAGTTCTTGACGGTTTTTATTGATAAGCCAGCTTCTTTGAGTGTCGAGAATATCAATATAAATATTTCTATATTCCTCATAATTTAAAATAATTTCAGAACTGTTAAACTGATTTTCATATTTCTGTAACTGATCTTTCAACGTCGGAAAACTTTCTATTTTATCAGCATAGTCGCTCCTGATTTTATCAATCGCTACTTTTGCCAGACTGTTCTGAATGTCGTAATCTATCTCTTTGGCGCTTCTTATAAAATCCCGGTCTACCGGCGGAAATCTTTTAAGTAAAAAAGGAAGGGTAAGTCCCTGTAATAGTAGCGTTAACAGAATGACAATAAATGTAATAAAAAGAATCATATTTCTTTGTGGAAACGGAGAGCCATCATCTAACGTCATGGGAATGGATAACGCTGCTGCTAGGGAAACTACGCCACGCATTCCGGTCCATCCAATAATTAAAGGAGTTTGCCAGCCTGGTGACTGCGGATCGGCAACAGTAATAAAATTTCTCATAACTAAAGTTGTAATCAATGCACCATAACCTGCAAAAATTCTTACTACAACGAGTACAACGGTAACTGCAATTCCATACCCTATCGCTGTATAAATATCTGTATTTCCAAGGCCGGAAACAATTTCCGGTAGATCTAAACCGATCAGCATAAAAACAATTCCGTTTAACAGAAAGCAAAAACTCTCCCAGACTGTTACCGTACGTATTCGTGACGCACTGCTTAAAAAATCATGACTTCGATATGAAAGAAACAACCCACCTGTTACTACCGCCAATACTCCCGATGCATGAAGCTGTTCAGCAGCAAGATACATAGAAAACGGCGCAATAAAAGTCAGCAAAATATCTATATTTGAATCGGTAGGTAAAATTTTGTGCATCTTCAGAAAGAAGTACGCAATAGCAAGCCCGATTCCTACGCCTCCGAAGCACATCCACACAAAACTTCCAGCCGCTTCATGCCAAACAAACTGTCCTGTGGCAGCAGCTATCATTGCAAATCTGAAAATAATCAGAGAAGAAGCATCATTCAGCAAACTTTCACCTTCCAGAATTGAAGCCAGTCTTTTGGGAACTTTTACGAATTTTAAAATTGCTCCGGCGCTAACGGCATCCGGTGGAGAAACAATACCTCCCAATAAAAACCCAAGAGCCAGAGAAAATCCGGGAATAAAATAATTGGCGAAAACGGCAACTGACAATGCGGTGAAAAAAACAACGACAAAAGCAAAACTGAAAATAATCCTGCGCCATCGCCAAAGCTCTTTCCATGAGGTTGACCAGGCAGCTTCGTATAGTAAAGGTGGTAGAAAAATGATGAACAGTAATTCGGGCTCTATTTTAATGGGTGGCACACCAGGAATAAAGCTTATGGCAAGTCCCGCCAATACCAGTAAAACAGGATATGCAACTTTAATTTTATTGGCCAGCATGATAAGCATCGTAATCAAGAAAACCAGGAAAAGATAAAATTCAAAATCTTTAAGCATATGGAAAATTTATATACTTAAATATATATCAAATTTTTAAAAATTTGACATTTTAATAGTATTGATCATCAAAAAAGCTGTTACTTTTTTATTCTTTACTTATTAAACAAAATACCAAAGCAAAAACGTTTTGCTTTGGTATAATAAATTATTTTTGACCTGTAATCTGCATCGGATTTTTAGGACGGTAGACTGCAGTAAAATTTGAGGTTCCAATATTTTACTTCAATAAATCTCCCATTCCAAAGGCAGTTAACGCTTTCTCATATTGCACTTGAACAGCATCATTTGCAGCTTGGAGGTATTGTCCTGTGAAAGGGTCAACATTAGTTCTTATCGGGCGCTGACCTTTGGGTAAGCTGATTAAATTTACCACGGCGTCTGCAACATCTTGTGGATTAGGATTTAAAGTTTCGAATGCCTTACCAATAGCAGCCCCCATTTTATTAGGATAATCTGCTATCGCTTGATAAGCATCGTTAACCGAAGCATCAGAACCAGGGTTGAATTTTTGTGACATCTCTGTCGGGAAAGCACCCGGCTGCAGGATGGCAACGTCAATACCCAAAGGTCTTACTTCGTAATGCAAACCTTCACTAATGCCTTCCAAACCAAATTTTGAAGCACTGTACATTGTGGCAAAAGGAAATGAAACGGTACCAAATCCGCTGGTGACATTAATGATCAGACCTTCGGATTGTTTACGCATAAATGGCAACACCAATTTCATCAATCGCCAAGGTGCGATGACATTGATATCGAGTATTTCCTGCACATCGGCGGTGGTAAAACTTTCGGCCACACCGTTTCTGCTAAAACCCGCATTGTTTACCAAAACATCTATTGTTCCTTCTTTTGCGATGATGGTATCTATGGCGTTCTGCACACTATTTTCGTCTGTAAGAGCAACATCCAGAACGGTAATGTTTTCTATCTCTGAAAGGGCTTTTGCTTTATCTGAATTTTTACCTTTTGTATCTCTCATTGTTGCGTAAACCTGGTGTCCCAATGCTGCAACACTTTTTGCGGTAAGCCATCCAAATCCACTATTTGTTCCTGTTATTAATACAACTTTTTTGCTCATAATCTTTTGTTTTAAATTAATGATACAAATTTCCGAACTTCAAAAATGAAAACATTTACCATTTGGTAAAAAGAGATTTTTAGCGGATGTTTTTTCTGATTCTACTCAACGATTGTTGGGTAACGCCCAAGTACGAAGCGACAAATGAAAGCGGAACACGGTTGATAAGCATTGGATATTTTTCGAGGAATGACAGGTAACGGGTAGTCCCATCTTCCGAAACCAACGGACTTCTTCTGTCCATCGCTTCGGTTAAACATTTGTGTGTTATTTTAGCAGCAATCTTATCCCAATCCAGAATTGTATTTAAAATTTCGTCCCAATCTTTTTTAGAGAACACCAGCATTTTACAATCGGTAACAGCCTGTATGTAATCAGTTGCTGCTGCCTGTGCATCAAATTTTTGCTGGTCCGAAACAAAACTGTTTTCGCTGATAAAATAATAGGTTATTTCTTCGCCCTTATTATTGTAATAGCAAAAACGAAAAACGCCCTCCAAAACGAAACCAATGTATTTGGGAATTTTTCCTGCTTCGGAAAAATAATCATCTTTCTTCAGTTCCAATTCCGTTGCCTTGCTTTTGATAAAGTCGATTTGCTGTTGGTTCAAATTGCCAAAATGCAGTATATATTCAATTAATTTTTCCATTGTTGTAAAGTTAGGAAGCGATTTTAATTAAAGAATTACCATTTGGTAAAAAGTGACTCAGGTTGGTTTTATAACAAAATCTCGGATGGTTTTTAGTTATTAAAAGTAGATGATGTTTCTAATTAAAACTAGACCTAAACTCAAGCGGGCTTTGATTGGTTTTAGCTTTAAATAAGCGACTGAAAGATTGCGAATATTCAAATCCTAATTCATAGGCTATTTCTGAAATTGATAAATCAGAAGTAGATAATTTTTCTTTTGCTTTTTCAATAATCTTGTTTTGAATGTGTTGCTGTACATTTTGCCCTGTTAAAGAACGTAACATATCACTCAAATAGCTTGGCGAAAGATGGAGGCCTTCGGAAAGATACTGGACTGTAGGAATACCTTGGATTGCCAGATTTTCATCTTTAAATAGTTCATCCAAAATTTTCTCCATTTTTTGTAAAAGGTCGTTATTTACCTGTTTTCGGGTGATGAATTGTCTCTTGTAAAATCGATTGCTGTAATTGAGTAAAGTTTCTATTTGTGAGATCATTACATCTTGACTGAAATCATCGATTCTGCTTTGTAATTCTTCATCAATATTTTTGAAAATTGAAATAATAGTATCTTTTTCTTTATCTGAAAGATGCAATGCTTCATCGGCAGAATAGCCGAAAAAGCCATATTGCTTTATCTTATTTGCTAAAGGATAAGTCAATAAAAAGTCGGGATGAATCAGTAAAGTATAACCAGATTGATCGCCGTTATTATCGCTGTTTGCAGTAACCTGATTAGGCGATACAAAAAATAATCCGCCTTCATCAAAGTCATAATAATGTTGCCCGTATTTTAACTGCCCGCTAAGATTCGACTTATAAGAGATCTTGTAAAATGCTGAAGTTCGCACGTCTGCGATGTTGCTGTAATCTATCTTTTTATTGGTATTGTCGAAAAAACTAATCAACGGGTGCAAGGGTTTAGGTAACCCGAGCATCCGATGCAACTCTGTAAGTGAATTGTAATGGTAAGGAATGTTTTTGTCCTTTTTCATCTCATAAATTTAGTGATTTTCTACCACGGAATTTCGCCGGTAACCGTATTCATATCTTCAGAGAAAAATTTACCTGTCGGCCCGTCCTCGCCAATGATGGCATATTTTACTATTCTGTTACCGGCATCTACGACAGAACCTTGCCCCAAATTATGGTTAAAATCTGTCTTTGTAGAACCTGGGCTAACTGCATTTACCTTAAAAGGCAAGTCCTTCAATTCATACGCCAGTACAACGGTGTACATATTTAGGGCTGATTTTGAAGATTGATATACCGAGCCTTTAAAGTTGTAATGAATAAAATTTGGATCGCTGTGTAAAGTGAGCGAGCCCTGGCTTGAACTTACATTGACAATTCTCGGTGCTGATGAATTTCGCAATAAATCTAGGAACGCTTGCGTAACTCTTATCACACCGTAAACATTTACCTCATATACTTTCTTGTAAACATCTACATCCGTTTCTGTTGCGGTATGCATTAAAGGTTTGCCATCGTTAAATTCTATTCCATTTATACCAGCATTATTGATCAGCACATCCAGTACCTGTATTTTCCTACCCAATTCAATCCGGGCAGTGTTTACCGAATGCTGATTCGTAACGTCTATTTCTAACAATTCAACATTTTCGAGCCCTTCTTTTTTTAATTTTTCGACGGCTTCTTTACCATTTTTTAAATCTCTGCTACCCAGATAAACATAATACCCTTTTTGTAACAATTGTTTTGCTACCTCTAAACCAATGCCTTTGTTCGCTCCTGTAATTAATGCCTTTTTCATTTCTTTTAATTTTAAATGTTTGAAAAACAAAGGTCATTCTATCTAAAATGTTGTTTGTAACCCAATTGAGGTTTATTATAACAAAATCGTGGGATGTTTATAGTTTAAAAATGGATGCCGTTTTTTAATTAAAACCAGCCCTAAACGCCAACGGACTTTGGCTGGTCTTTTCTTTAAACAATTTGCTGAACGATTGCATATGCTCAAAGCCTAATTCATAAGCAATTTCACTTACCGTTAAATCCGTAGTTGACAATTTTTCCTTTGCTTTTTCAATCAGTTTTTCGTGAATATGCTGTTGGGTATTCAAGCCTGTCAATGTTTTGAGTAAACTACGCAGATAGGTTGGCGATACATTTAAGTGGTCCGAAATGTATTGAACGGTTGGTAATCCCTTTAAAACCAAATCATCACTGTTGAAATAAGCTGAAAGTAATACTTCCAACCGGTCGAGGATTTGATGGTTCGTTTTTTTACGGGTAATGAATTGTCGTTGGTAAAACCGCTCCGAATAATTCAACAAAGTTTCTAAATGTGAAATGATGATGTCCTGGCTAAACTGGTCGATGTTTGTTTGATATTCGTTTTTGATGTTTTCAACAATACCATTTATCATTGTTTCTTCCTTATCCGATAAAAATAAGGCCTCATTGATGGTGTAACCAAAAAAATCGTATTGTTTTATTTTTTTAGCCAAAGAAGTATTCCATAAAAAATCGGGATGGATAAACAACATCCAGCCGTCTATATTTTCCGGAATGTTATCACTTTCTCCGCGTAAAATTTGTCCGGGCGATAAAAATGCCATTACGCCCTCATCAAAATCATATTGTTGCTGTCCGTAAAACAGTTTGTCGCAACCTCTTTTTAAAGTAATCACATACAAATCAAATAGTACAGCAAAAATTCCTGTATCCTTTTTTTGTTTGGATAGATCAATGAGTTCAATCAATGGATGATGCGGTTTAGGCAAACCCATTAATTTGTGCAACTCAGAAATGGTTTTTATTCGGATTGGCTTTTCCATAAGACAGATTTGATTAATTTTTTAAAAACGGATATTTCAGCCAAATCAAAACCAAAGGCATCATTAAAAACGGAATTTCCATCAGTACCATTTTAAAATTTCCGATCCTCATTGCCAACGCCATAATGATTACTATAGAAATAGCATTGAGCACATTGCCCAAGAAAAATGTTTTGGGGATAAGCAACAATACACCTACCAATAATGTAACCCCACCGAAAATGGGTATCATTGTTTCGGTAATGCCTAATTCACTCATCATTTTCATCGCTTCGGGATTTTTTTTGTAATTAAATGTGTCCCAACCGTGTTTGAATGCCAGAAAAACCGACACTAATAACAATACCAAAGAAATTATACTTTTTACCATCGTTTTGTTTTTAAAAACTTACGTTACTAATTTATTGAATTCTTTTAAATTATATCGAAATACTAAACTCAACCTTTGCTAACTTTTGCGATACTTCCCATAATTTTTGAGCAACTTCTAAATCATTTGCTTGTTCAGGGATTTTTGCGAGAGATGGAAAGCCACGGGTTTCACTCATTTGGTTAGGTCCATAATACAGACCGCCTTGAGCCTCCGGCGACGTGGCTGCAAATAAAGTGGGTAATGCTCCTTGTGACTGTGGCTGAAATAAAAACGGAAAAAATCTTCGCATAATTCCCGGAGTACTCCATTTGCCTGCACCAGTTATCAATAGATTGGTTCGGGAAACACCCGGGTGAGAAGCAATACTTGTAATGCCCCAACTGTGCTTTTCACTTCGTCGCTGAAGTTCTAAAGCAAACATTAAGTTCGCAATTTTTGCCTGGCTGTATGCTTTCCCCGGAACATACGAAGCTGTTGACTGCAGGTCATCAAAATTAATTTGCCCGCTTCGATTGGCTATGCTTGAAACGGTAACCACACGAGCGTTAGGTGCTTTACGAAACAAAGGAAGCAATTGGGCTGTCAATGCAAAATGACCAATATGATTTGTCCCGAATTGTAACTCAAAACCATCGGCAGTTTCGAGCCTATTGGGTGGTGTCATTACGCCAGCATTGTTGATGAGCAGATCGATGGCTTCGCCTCTTTCAATCATTCTCGAAGAAAATGCTTTTATTGAGGATAGATCTGCAAGGTCCATTTTTTCAAAACTCACTTTTGCCTTCGGATTAATTTGTTGGATTTTAGCAATTGCATCAGCTCCTTTTTGAGTATTTCGTCCCATTACAATCACGTCCCAACCGGCAGAAGATAATGCCAAAGCATCTTCAAATCCAATACCTTCTGTACTACCTGTGATGACAGCTAAACCATTATTTCTTTGAGGAATATTTGAAGATGTCCAATTTTTAGTTTCTTTTTTCATGATTAACGTTGTTTGTTAATGCAAAGTTGGCACAACTTTAAACGTTGGATTTATCCAAAACGACTGTTGATGTAGCCAAAAGTGAACAGCGACTTAGTTATGTCAAATAGTAGGTCGGAAGATAGACTTTGGTTTCTTTTTATTTCATCTGTTTTTCGATTGTAAAACTCTTCGGAATATAGGTGGCTTAACTATGCCCGAGGGGATTTTCAAGATTTTTAGGTACGGTCGTTTTACATCTGCTAATGCTATTAATACCAACTCCCTCTTTTATCAGTTTCTTAACATTATGATTAATGCTTGTGTAATAAGTCTTGTAGGAATAGTTCCCAATGAACTTTTTTTTAATTATTTGCATTGACAGCACTACCTATTTTGCGATGTTATTCCTACCTTGATACATTAGTGAATCATTGATTCCGACGTTTATTAGTGGTTTTACCAATGTAATAACTCCACATCTGAACCATCCAGTATAAAATAGTACAGTTCTGAGTCGTTAGTGTACGTTTTTTTATATAGTTTTTCAGCATATTTAGTGCTGTATAACGCACCAACGTGATCACCAACACCCAATCATTAGACGGAACCATTTAAATAGTCTGTTTTAGGGATTATGCATATGGTACATTCAGGAAATTTAAACTGATGGCTATGGTTACAGCCATCAGTTTGATTGTACTTTTAAAATTTATTAACTTCATATGTGTAAATACTTAATTAGTGAAAATATTTCTTTTAGATGACTTTCGACATTTTCAGCTTTATTATGCGCATAATAACTGATTACGCAGAACTTCGAAATTATCAAAAATAAAATATACCTTTCGGTATTATTTTGTATCTTTGTTTTATAATTAGTATATAAATGACAAAGTCAGAACAAACACGGCAATTCATTATTGAAAAAACAGCTCCTATCTTTAATAAAAAAGGTTACGCAGGTACTTCTTTGTCAGATATAACGAATGCTACAGGCTTAACTAAAGGGAGTATCTATGGTAATTTTTTAAATAAGGAAGAAGTAGGACTTGCCGTCTTTACATATAACACTAAAGAACTTTCAAAAAAAACCAAAGCCTGGATCTCCAAAAAGGATAATGCGTATGAAAAACTGATAGCATTTCTGGATTTTTATCGAAAGAACTGGAAATATGTTTCTGATAATGGAGGTTGTCCATATCTTAACTCAGCAACAGAATCAGACGACGTAATGCCTGCGATGAAAGTATTGGTGAGATCAACTTTTGAAAATTGGGAAGACAATATTTCTGCGATAATAGATGATGGCAGAAATAAAGGACTTTTTAAAAATGACATTAATGTTGTTGAATACTCTAAGTCATTTATAATGATGCTTGAGGGTGGAATTCTGCTCGCAAAAATTTCAGATGAGCCAGAAAATCTTCATTTAATGCTGGACAGAATTAAGAAAATCATTGATGAGGAAATTGTAAAATAAAATTTTTTACCCATACAGATACCGATCGGTATATTTAAGTAATCAGTAAATAAAAATATATGACACCGTTAGAAAAAATTCAGTCTTCCATAGGAAAAGAATTCACAGAATCACCGTCCCCCTTTATGCGGTGGCTAAATCCCATTATCGTTGCGGCTGAGCCAGGAACGCTGGAATTCAAATATCAAATTCGTCCAGAATGGCTAAACCCTGTAGGCAATTTACATGGCGGAGTTACAGCTGCTATTGTTGACGATATCATTGGTGCAACAATGTTTTCATTAAATGAAGCACATTTTTATACCACCATCAATAACGTCATTGATTATTTTTCTTCTGTAACCGGCAACGAAAGTATTGTTGCAAAAACAACGATTATTAAAAAAGGAAAACAATTCATCAATGCCGAATGTGAAATCTGGAACGGAGACAAAAGCCGATTAATAGCAAAGGGTACATCTAATCTATTTAAAACAGAAATAAAAAAACACCAATGAAAAGAGTTGTAGTAACCGGTTTAGGTACAGTCAATCCTATGGGAAATGACATCAATGCTTTTTGGGAAAATTCTATAAATGGATTTAGCAGCGCAAATCAAATTACCCGATTTGATGCCTCGAAATTCCGAACACAGATTGCATGTGAAATTAAAGATTTTGACCCTCAAAAATATCTTGACCGTAACGAAATTAAGAGAAGTGATTTATTTACGCAATATGCTTTGTACAGTGCTTCACAGGCATTGCATGATTCCGGTTTGGAAATATCAAAACTTGATCCTTTTGACATCGGTGTCATATGGAGAGTTGGACAGGGAGGCATGGAAACATTTGAAAGCGAGGTCGAAAACTATGTGAAAGGAGATTACGTTCCGAGGTTCAGTCCATTTTTTGTTCCAAAACTTATTGTCAATATGGCTTCCGGAATGATATCAATGAAATTTGGTTTGCAGGGAATCAATTACACAACCGTATCAGCTTGTGCTACTTCCAACACAGCAATTATGGATTCTTTTAATTACATCCGTTTGGGTAAGGCAAAAATATTTGTTACCGGTGGTTCAGAGGCTCCTATCACTGCTGCTTCGATTGGAGGTTTTTCTTCAATGAAAGCAATGTCGGTTCGGAATCAGGATTCTCTTACTGCGAGTCGCCCTTTTGACAGAGATCGTGATGGTTTTGTAATGGGAGAAGGTGCAGGTGCACTTATTTTAGAAGAATATGAATATGCTAAGAAAAGAGGTGCTAAAATTTATGCAGAGTTGGTTGGTGCTTCCATGACTGCAGACGCGTACCATATGACATCACCACATCCGGAAGGAATAGGTGCTTCAAAAGCAATGCAGTTGGCATTAGAAGAGGCAAAACTTAATCCATCTGACTTAGATTATTTGAACCTCCATGCAACTTCTACGCCTGTAGGAGATATTGCTGAGCTCAATGCTGTTCATAAAACTTTCAAGGGTTCAAGCAACTTATGGGTGAGTTCATCAAAATCGATGACCGGTCACTTATTGGGAGCTGCGGGAGCAATCGAAGCTATTCTCGCTATCAAATCCATTAACGAAAATATTATTCCACCAACGATCAACATCGAAAACCTTGATGAAAATATTCCTGAAGGAATTCAAATCGTAATGAATGAGCCGGTACAAAAAACAATTAAAACGGCAATGAGTAATGCTTTTGGATTTGGAGGGCATAACTCAACTGTTGTTTTCCGTGAAATTTAAATTTAATTCTATTAAAATGAAAGAAGTATTTATAATAACAGCTAAACGAACTCCTATTGGTGGATTTTTGGGAAATTTTTCAGAAGTTTCAGCGACAGATCTTGGGGCAGCAGCCATCAAAGGGACAATCGAAAACGTCAACATCAATCCTAAGGATATTGATAGTGTTTACATGGGAAATGTACTGTCTGCAAATCTTGGGCAATCCCCTGCACGACAAGCATCAAAATTTGCAGGAATTCCTGACGAGACAGATTGCACAACCGTTAATAAAGTTTGTGCTGCAGGTATGAAAGCAACCATTCTTGGAGCTCAGCAAATTCAGCTGGGACTGGAAAACATAGTCATCACCGGAGGAATGGAAAGTATGAGCAACGTCCCACATTACACCAATAAAAGAAAAATCAACAAACTGGGTAATGAAATATTGATTGATGGTTTACTTAAAGACGGATTAACGGATGTCTATAATGATTTCCACATGGGAAATGCTGCTGAACTTTGCGTAGAAAAATATAAATTAACCCGAGAACAGCAGGATGGATATGCCTTGAAATCTTATGAAAAAGCTGCTAAAGCTACAAAAGAAGGGAAATTTAAAAATGAAGTCATTCCTTTTACACTAAAACAAAAACAGGGAGAAACGGTTATTACTGAGGACGAAGATATCTACAAAATAATTCCCGAAAAAGTTTCAAAATTAAAACCTTCTTTTGTTGAGGGCGGTACCATCACTGCTGCTAATGCAAGTAATCTGAATGACGGCGCAGCGGCTATATTATTGGCATCAAAAGAAGCCCTTGAGCAGTACAATCTTAAACCTCTGGCAAAAATTATCGGATATGCAGATGCGGCGCAGGCTCCGGAATGGTTTACCACTGCCCCATCGATTGCCATCCCAAAAGCTTTAAAAAAAGCAAATCTTCAGTTGGAGGATATCGACTTTTTTGAAATTAATGAAGCATATGCGGATGTAGCACTGGCAAACCAGATTGAATTAGGAATAGATCCTCAAAAGATCAATGTCTATGGTGGGGCTGTGGCGTTGGGACATCCATTGGGTGCTTCAGGAGCCAGAATAATTTGCACTTTGGTCTCTGTACTTCAGCATGAAAAAGGTAAATATGGCGTAGCAGCTATCTGCAACGGCGGAGGTGGCGCAACCGCCATTGTAATTGAAAATTTAATGAACTAAAAATAGAATCAACATGGAAACTTTTGATATCACAGTAATTGGATCTGGACCTGGTGGATACGTCGCAGCAATACGATGTGCTCAGTTAGGCTATAAAACAGCCATTGTAGAAAAATATCCGACCTTAGGCGGAACATGTACTAACGTAGGATGCATTCCTACCAAAGCTTTGCTGGACAGCTCAGAACATTATCATCAGGCAATAGAAACTTTTGATAAACACGGTATTGAAGTGGATGAAGTCAAGCTGAATTTTCAGCAATTTATCACGAGGAAAAATGAGGTGGTTACTCAAAATACTAAAGGATTGAATTTTTTAATGGATAAAAATAAAATTACTGTATTTGAGGGTATTGCTCAATTTAAAAACAATTCGGAAATTACCGTAAAAAGTCCTGATAACAAATCGACAGAAATCAAATCTAAACATTTTATTATTGCTACAGGCTCGAAACCGGCATCTCTACCCAATATTAAAATTGATAAGAAAAGAATCATTACATCAACAGAAGCTTTAACTTTAAGTGAAAAACCAAAAAGCTTGATCATCATCGGTGGCGGAGTTATTGGAGTAGAAATGGCTTCCATTTATAGTCGCATAGGTACGAAGGTGACTATCATAGAGTATGCAAAGGAACTCATCTCGACAATGGATCTTGAATTGGGTACAAGCTTGAGAAAAATTTTAAAGAAACAGGGAATTGAAATTCAGCTCAGCAAAAGTGTTTACGGTGTAGAGAACCAAGGCGACAAGGCTGTTGTTTATTACAGAGATGAAAATAAAAAAGAATTTAGTTTAGAAGCTGAATATGTTTTAATGGCTGTAGGTCGAAGACCTTATACTGAAGGTTTGGGATTGGAAAACACAGATATACAGCTTGATGACAAAGGGATAATAAAAACTAACGAAAATCTCCAGACTGCCGTGCCATCAATTTATGCCATCGGAGATGTGGTCGCAGGACCAATGTTGGCTCACAAAGCTGAGGAAGAAGGTTTTTTTGTTGCAGAGATCATCGACGGACAAAAGCCACACATTCATTATAACAGAATTCCTGGCGTGGTTTATACATGGCCTGAAGTGGCATCGGTTGGTTATACGGAAGAAGAGTTAGTAGCAAAAGGAATCGAGTACAGAAAAGGTAAATTTCCGTTTTCGGCAAGTGCGAGAGCCAGAGCAGCGATGGAGAAAGAAGGTTTTGCGAAAGTATTGTCTGAGCCAAAATATGGTGAAGTACTTGGAGTCCACATTATAGGTCCACGAGCTGCAGATCTCATTGCCCAAGCCGTGATCGGATTAGAATATGAAGTAACGGACAGCGATATGTTTATGATATCGTATGCCCATCCAACCTATTCGGAAGTCTTGAAAGAAGCCTATATGTTGGCCTCAGGACAGCCTGCAATCAATACTTAAATTAAAAAGAAAAAAAATGATGTCAATAAAAAAAGTCGCCATCGTAGGATATAATCGAACACCCTTTGTAAGACACAATGGAGTTTTTGCCAACGCTACCAATCAGGATTTATTAGTTGCCACATTAAGTGGGCTGATCGACAAATACAATCTACATAATAAAAGATTGGGTGAAGTTGCAGGAGGCTCTGTTATTAAACATATTTCAGAAAGTAATCTTGTTCGGGAATCAGTAATGAAAACCTCACTTGATCCTGCTACGCCCGGTTGTGATATTCAACAGGCTTGTGATACAGGAATTGAATCAGCAATCTATATTGCCAATAAAATTGCATTGGGACAAATAGAGAGTGGTATTGCCTGTGGTGTGGAAGCAATGAGTAATATTCCTTTCGAAACCAATGCCCGGTTGAGGAAGATCTTACTCAAAGCGAATGGTGAAAAGTCAACGTTTGGTAAATTGAAACAATTATTGAAAGCAAAAATAAAAGACTTTATACCAATTCCCTATAAAGGAAAAGAGCCTGAAACGGGTTTGGTCATGGGAGAACACACGGAGATCACTGCAAAATATTATGGGATTACAAGAGAAGATCAGGATCAACTTGCATTATTAAGCCACTTGAATATGGCAAAGGCGTACGACGAAGGATTTTATAATGATATGATCACCCCATACTTAGGAATATCTGTCGACAATAATTTGAGAAGGGATACCACCTTTGAAAAATTATCCAAGTTACGTCCGGCATTTGATAAACAGAACGGCACACTCACTGCGGGAAATTCTACTCCTTTTACTGATGGTGCCTCTGCAGTCTTATTGGCAAGTGAGGATTGGGCTTTAAAAAACAATCTCCCTATCCTTGCCTATATTACACAAGCTGAAATTGCGGGTATTGAATATGTAAAAAACCAGCATAATTTATTATTAGCCCCTGTAGTTGCCGCCGACCGAATGCTAAAGAGAGCAAATATGAGATTAGGCGAGTTTGATTACTATGAAATTCATGAAGCTTTCGCTGCACAGGTATTGGCAACACTTAAGATATGGGAAAGTGATCAGCTTTCAAAAGAGTTTGGCTTAGATCAAGCTTTAGGAACAATCGACAGAAATAAACTTAACGTAAAAGGAAGCAGCCTTGCAGCTGCACATCCATTCGCAGCAACCGGTGGTAGAATTATTGCAACACTTGCTAAGTTGCTAAATGAAAAAGGAAGTGGCAAAGGTCTTATTTCCATATGTGCTGCAAGAGGTCAGGGCGTGACGATGATCCTTGAGAAATAGTCAATGGTGGATCATAGATGTCCTTGATACAATCCGGACATTTATGATTCTACACTATAATTTAAAAATAAATTTAAAAACATTTTTTTAACTGAACACTGTTCAGTATATTTGCAAAGTAATTATTATTTGATATAATCATCGTTCCAGTTTTGGAATTGATCTTGCAAAATATTAATTTCAATAACTCTATACAATTAATTTCATTATCGAATGAGTATCACAGACAGAAAGAATAAAGAAAAGCTTGAAATGCGAAAACGTATTTTAGATGCGGCTAGAAAGATATTTCTTCAAAAAGGATATGAAAGCACCAGTATGCGAAATATTGCAAGTGAAATAGATTATAGTCCAGGTACAATCTATTTCCACTTCAAGGATAAAAGTGAGATTTTTCACGAACTTCATAAAGAAGGTTTTAGTTTGTTGCTTTCTCAGATGAAAATATTAGATAGTGTGGCACAACCCTTTGAAAGACTGAAAGCTGTAGGAAGGGTATTCATAAAATTCGCTCAGGATAACAAAGATTACTACAACCTGATGTTTCTTGTTGAGGAATCAACGACAAATTCAACTGAAAACGGAGGTTTCCAAATTGCAAAAGAAGCGATCAATCATCTTTCCGGGATCATCAAAGAATGTCAGAATGAAGGACGATTTAAAGATATGGATATTGAGTATTTCACATTTATGATTCTGTCTTCTATGCATGGTATATGTGCACTTTTCTGTAAAGACCGTACCGTTAGTTTCGAAAATAAAACAAATGAACAACTCATGCAAAAGGGTTATGATTGTTTTGTTTCACTACTGGAAAAAGGATAATCCTTTTTTTTAACCTATAATTGAACACTGTTTAAATTTAATACAATGATTAATAAAAATCAAAAAAGATTGCTCCTGTTCTGTTGCCTGAGTATTTTTTTATTTTCTCCAACAGAAATGACTCATGCCCAAAGTACACTTGACAATTACATTCAACAGGGCATTGAATCCAACCAAAGCATCAAGCAACAGTCATTTATTCTTGAAAAAAGTGTCTATGCTCTCGGGGAAGCAAAAAGTATGTTCTTACCCAACATTACTTTTTCTACAACATATACAAAGGCAGACGGAGGGAGAACGATTGATTTTCCGACAGGTGATCTTTTGAATGGCGTCTACTCTACTTTGAACCAGTTAACAGGAAGCAGCTCTTTCCCTCAACTTCAAAATCAAAGCATTTTACTGAATCCCGATAACTTCTATGATGCCAAATTCCGCATTAACCAGCCCATTTTAAATGCAGAGCTGGGATACAACAGAAAGATTAAGTCAAAGCAGATCGATCTGCAAAAAACAGAAATCCTACTTTACAAAAGAGAGCTGGTAAAAGAAATAAAAACGGCTTACTACAATTATCTTAAAGCTACCAATGCGACAAAGATCTACCAATCTTATCTAACGCTCGTTACCGAGGGGGAAAGAGTAAATAAAAAATTGTTTGAGAATGGAAAAATCAATCGTACAGCAGTTATCAGAAGTCAAAATGAAGTTTCGAAGATCAATGCCTCTATTATCGCATCTCAGAAGACAGAGGAATCTGCACAATATTATTTTAATTTCCTTTTGAATCGGCCATTGACAGAAAGCATTGTAATTGATGACATCACAACTTTGCCGGAAGAATCCCAGCTTCCGAATGACAATATCAGCAATCGTGAGGAATTGTCTAAACTTAAAATTTCCAGGGACATCAATAACGATCTGACAGGACTTGCAAAGTCTTACCTCATTCCGAAGATCGGAGCCAGCCTGGATTTGGGTTCCCAAGCTTTTGACTGGAAATTCAATCAAAAAACAAGATACTATTTGTTTGGAATTTCTCTGGAATGGAATCTTTTCGCTTTTGGAAAAAATACGTACCGCATCAAACAGTCCATAGCTGAACAGCAGGCCATAACCTCCCAAACAGATTATGTGCAGCAGGAGCTTTTAACCGAACTGAAAGTCAGACAGGCCAATATGGAAAGTGCAATAGCACAATACCGGGCTGCGCAATCTCAGCTAAAAACAAGTCAGACCTACTACAGCGATATGTCTAAACTATATAAAGAAGGCATAAAAATCTACATCGAACTTCTCGATGCCCAAAATCAATGGATCGATGCTCAAATAAAATCAAACATTACCCTATTTGACACCTGGATTGCTTACACAGCTATTGAAAGAGCAAATGCCAGCTTTAATATACAATAATTTATCATGAAAAAAATTCAATCATCATTCATTGCTCTTACTCTACTCGTATTGTCCTGCAGTGAAAAAAAACCTGAAAAAAATCCATTATCCGGACAGGATATCATCTCGGTAAAAGTTTCATCATTATCATCAGAAGATGTTTCCAATTCCATCGTAGCAACAGGACTGATCAGTACTGAAGATCAAGCAAACTATTCGTTTAAAATCGGAGGCGTTATCAGCAAAATATATGTAGATGAAGGACAGTTTTTTAGAAGAGGACAACTTCTTGCGACATTGAACGCTACCGAAATCGCAGCAGGCGTTGCTCAGGCAGACCTGAATGTTGCTAAAGCACAGCGTGACTTTAACAGAGCCAATAATCTTTACAAAGATAGCGTCTTCTCTCTGGAACAATTACAGAACACGAGAACTTCATTAGAAGTCGCCCAAAAATCAAGACAAGCTACCGCCTTTAACGAACGCTATGCTAAAATCTATGCTGTCTCGGATGGATTCGTTGCAAAAAAGGTAGCGAATGAAGGAGAAATAGTAGGTGGAGGAATGCCTGTCTTTCTGACCAATTCCACTCAAAAAAGCAACAGCTATCTATTAAAAGTCGGTGTGACAGACAGAGAATGGGCAGCGATCAAAATAGGACAATCCGCTAAAGTGACATTAGATGGTTATCCTGATCACAAATTTGAAGCTACAGTTTTTAGAAAATTACAGGCGGCTGACAGAGAGTTCGGGTCGTTTCAGATCGAATTGAAATTAAAACTTGACCAGGTAATTCCAGCAGTTGGTATGTTTGGAAAAGCCGAGATAAAAACAAACCAGATCGAAAAATCAGTGGTTATCCCTTATAATGCATTGGTGGAAGCAGATGGAGAGCAAGGGTATATCTTTGCTCTAAATGGTAAAAACAGAGTGAAAAAGATCGCTGTACATATTTTAAAGTTTGACAACAATAAGGTTTATCTCAAAGAAAAACCCTTCGGAATTGATCAGATCGTCATTTCAAACAGTGCCTACCTCAACGAACAATCTATTATTAAAATCATTCAGTAATTATGAAGATTACCAATTTCTCCGTTAAAAATTATCAGTTTACGCTGATCATATTCGTTCTGGTGGCTGTGGTAGGTATTTTGACGCTTTTCACAATGCCGAGATCAGAAGACCCCACTACACACCCTCCTCAATATCTTGTAACCGTCATTTATCCCGGTACCAGCCCAAAAGACATGGAAGAGCAGGTGGTGAAACCCATAGAAAACAAGATCTATGGATTGGAAAACATTGATAAAATCCTGACCACCGTCGAAGATGGGGTCGCTGCAATACAAATCAAATTCAAATACGGGGTTGATGTCGATAATAAGTATCAGGAAATCTCAACGGAGATCAATGCGCTAAAGAGCAGTGAACTTCCTAAGGACATTTATCTGATTAAAACTGAAAAAATATCCTCTTCTGATGTTAAAATACTTCAGGTCGCTTTAGTTTCAAATACGGTGTCTGGAAAAACACTGAGAGATAAAGCAGATCAATTAAAGACCCAGCTTGAAAAGATCACCAATCTCCGTGAAGTAAAGTATGCAGGCATCCCGGAGCAGGAAATAAGGATCGACCTGCAACTTGATAAATTAGCACAGTTGAAAATCCCTTTGAATCTTGTCATGGGAAGTATTCAAAGCGAGGCAGCCGATATTCCTGGAGGAAGCATCAACTTGGACAGTAAGGTTTTTAACGTCAAGACCAGTGGTAAATTCAAGAATGTTGCAGATGTTGCCAACACGGTAATTTACAATGCCGGTGGTAAAATAATTTATCTTAAAGATGTAGCCAATGTCACCTATAAAGATGGAACCGTGAATCACATTACCCGACTTAACGGCAATCGTTGTATCCTGGTAACCGCCGGAATGAAAGACAATGTTAACATCACAAATACGAAAGAAGAGTATGAACCTATTCTGGAAAAATTCAACAAAACATTACCTGAAAACATCAAAATGGTCAAAAATTTTGATCAGGCAGATATGGTATCCAAACGACTTGGACACCTTGGTTTTGACTTTGGCTTGGCCATACTTTTAGTAGTAATTACACTACTACCTTTGGGTTTTAGAGCATCCATTATTGTGATGATTTCCATACCACTTTCTCTTGCTTTGGGACTGATCACGATGAATCTTTTGGGATATTCCCTCAATCAGTTGAGTATCGTAGGATTGGTAGTTGCACTAGGGCTCTTAGTTGACGACAGTATCGTAGTCGTTGAAAATATAGAGCGTTGGCTCAGAGAGGGTCACTCTAGGAAAGATGCTATCTTAAAAGGAACCAAGCAGATCGGTATTGCAGTTGTGGGTTGTACGGCAACCTTGGTCATTGCATTTCTTCCACTGGCATTCCTGCCAGATATTGCCGGAGAGTTCATCCGAAGCCTTCCTATGGCTGTCATGACCAGTGTTTTGGCATCAATGATCGTGGCACTTACTTTAGTCCCTTTTTTAGGAAGTAAAATATTGAAGACCCACACCCATGCGGAAGGAAATTTCTTCCTTAAACATCTGCAAAAATTTTTAAGCGTTTCGTACAAACGTATTATGCCTATCGCTCTGAAATGGCCAAAGGCGACCATTGGAATATCGATTGTACTGAGTATCGCGGCGTTTATGTTATTTCCGTTAGCAGGATTCAAGCTCTTCCCTACTTCAGAAAAACCCATGTTTCTGGTCAATATTAAAATGCCTCTACAGGCCGATATTCCTGAAAGTGATCGAGTAACGAAACTGATCGAAAAAGAATTAAAAAAAGAGAGTGAAATTGTCTATTTTACCTCAAACGTTGGAAAAGGAAATCCTCAGATTTATTATAATGTTCACCAACAGGATATCAAGCCTGATTTTGCACAGATCTTCGTGCAGATGGGTGATGAAGCAAGCCCCGGATCAAAAACCGATCTCATCAGAAAATTGCGTACAAAATTCGCAGATTTTCCTGATGCCAGGATTGAAATAAAAGATTTTGAACAAGGTACACCCATAGAAGCGAATATCGTAGTTAGAATATTCGGAGAAAACCAGGATACATTGCGTTCCCTCTCATTCAAAGTTGAAGAATTATTGAGGAAGCATCCCGGCACCTTCTATATCAACAATGAGCTGAACGCCTATAAATCTGATGTAAAGATAAAAATCGATAAAGAAAAAGCAAGAACCTTAGGGGTCATGACAAGTGACGTTGATAGAGTCATCCGTATGGCTGTCGCAGGATTGAACGTAGGGGATTATATTGACGATCGGGGCGATTCCAGAAATGTTGTGATCACACTTCCAAGAGAAAAGTTTTCGAACTTAAATACACTTAAAAATTTATATGTCAACAATATCCAGGGTATACCTGTTCAGATTGACCAAATTGCTTCTATCAGTTTCGAGAAATCTCCAACGGCCATCAATCATTTCAACAAATCCCGTTTTGCAAAAGTAACCTCACTTACAAAAGACGGCGTACTGGCAAATGACATCCTTAAAGATATTGTTCCTGAACTCGACAAGCTAAAACTTCCACCAGGATATTCCTACAAGCTGTCCGGGGAAGCAGAGTCAGAAGGTGATGCATTGGGAGGAAATTTTCTTTCGGTCATTATACTCAGTACTTTTCTTTTTATAGCCGTTTTACTGTTGCAGTTCAAAACATTTAAAGGGATCATCATTGTTTTATCTATTATTCCATTGGGAATTTTGGGTGGTGTTGTCTTGTTACTTCTCACCGGAAATCCTATGTCACTGGTTTCCATCATCGGTTTTATAGGCTTATCAGGAATTCAGGTTAAAAACTCCCTTCTTTTGGTTGACTTTACTAATCAGCTCAGACTTGAAGGACACAGTATTGATGAAGCCATTCATATTGCTGGTGAAACACGTTTCCTTCCGGTTGTTTTAACCTCGATTACTGCGATCTGTGGTTTGCTTCCTATTGCATTGAACCCTAATCCACTAATTGCACCGTTGGCAATTGTATTAATTGGAGGATTGATAAGCTCTACAATATTGTCCAGAATTGTTACGCCGGTCATGTACAAATTGATACCTCCGCAACTGGATGAAAAGATATAAGTTATTAAGTAAACTACAAATTTTATAAAAATGAAAGAATATATTTTAATCACCGGAGCATCATCCGGAATCGGTTACGAGATGGCTTATCAGTTGGCAGAGAAGGCACACAACCTGATATTGGTTGCCCGAACCGAAAAAAAATTGCAGCAAATGCAATCTGATTTAACAAAGAAGTATGGCATTCTGATCCACTACTTCGTTGCTGATCTTTCAGATCCAAATATTGCCAAAGAATTGTACAAACAAGTCAAAGATGAAAACTTGTTAGTAAGTCATCTGGTTAACAATGCCGGAGTAGGAAACTACGGTCATTTTACAGAAACTTCGTTGGATGAAGAACTAAATATGATTCAACTGAATATTTCCAGTCTGGTTGTATTGACCAAGCTTTTTGCACAAGATATGGTCAAACGTAAATATGGCAGAATTATGAACATAGGCTCTGTACTCTCATTTCTTCCCTTCCCCTACTTTGCGGTTTATTCTGCCACAAAAGCATTTGTAATGGCCTTTAGCGATACGCTTGCAGCTGAATTGGAAGGAACGGGGGTTATCGTCAATTCTCTTTATTCAGGAACGACAGATACTGGATTTACAACTGAGGAAATGCAGTCAACCAATCTTCATAAAACTAAACCGATGCATCCTGAGATCGTCGCCGAACAGGGGATCAAACACCTGTTGGATGGAAATGGAAAAAAGGTGGTAGGTTTTCAAAATTGGTTCAACACTAAACTCCCGAACTTTGTGCCTGACAGTATCATGATGAAGATTAAGAAAAATCTGGCAAGTCAGAAATAATCGTCAGTATTGATACAATATATCTAAAAAATGAAAAATAAAATAGCATTTGCTCTGATCATGGGAGTGATAACAACGGGGATAATATCTTTTACTGTGATCTTGGTAAACATTGGACTTAAGCCCAAGTTTCTTCAAATTTGGTTGAAGTCTTGGGGTTTGGCATACGTTGTAGGTGTTCCTACCATTCTAATTATTGCACCGCTTATTCAAAGGTTAGTCGATCGTTTATTTAAGCAAAATGAAAGTGAGGTAAAGAGTAATTGAATAATTAGTGATTGTATGATTGTTTGAATTAATATTGGTGGACTCTCATTACCGTCGGACTACTTAATCTCTAAATCTTGAGTTAAAGTGGTATTTTCTATATTGACCTCTATCACTTTGTAGCAAGAGGAGGATGCATTTAAATTTATCGATGATAATTTTGCAGGATTTACATCCTGCTTTTTTCGTAAAACCTTTTTGCTTGTTAAGCAAAAGAGGTTACGATAGAGTACAAATACTTTTATGATAAAAAATTCCGCAGTTTAGTATAAGAAATGTCTGGAAGAGCGTTTTTTTTGGTATTTCAATAATAAAATCTGAAACTATTTAGGCTCTCATTTCAGTAGCTAAAAAATGTTCAATACTATTGGAAAGCAGATTTTTTTATTTAGTCACGCTACTGCCATAAACTAACTGATTTATCAATATTTTAAATAACACTCAAAAACGATTAACCAGTGTAGGTGGAAATTATTTTAGCTTCATAAAATAGGGAAGGTAATATATAGAACATATAAATTGTAATTAAACCGTTTTACATGTAATGGCATCATTTCTAACTTTCAAGCAATAAATAAAAAGAACAGCACTTTAAAAGTGCTGTCCCTATATTCATTTATAAGCATCTAATGAAGTCTTTACAAGAAACCATAACGTCAGAAAATACATGATTAAGGATAGCTAATCAGCAACTTGAAAAAATCCGGTCGCGATCTTGATAAATGCCTGAAGCTTCTTTGGTACTGCAAGTTCATCAGCCTTTGACAAACTTAAAACTTCATCGGCCTTTTTACTTTCGGAAATACGTTCAACCCAATCAGGATTGATAATCAGTCCATGACCAACAGCGACGAGTGACAATCCTAAATTGATAGCTTCGACCGCATCATCAGCCTGTTTGATGCCTCCTGCCGATATCACGGGAATTCTTTGATTGACGTGATCAAGAATCAGTTTCAAAATTGTATCATTTCCGTCCTGTTCGTCTAGAGGCTTTTGAGATATTAGGTTACCCAATGAAACATGCAGATAATCAATTCCAGATTCGATCAGCTTATAAATAAAAGGAAATGTGTCGCGTACCCTGTAGCTTTCCGGCTCTTCCGGAGATAGCCTAAAGCCTACAAGGAAAGGTTTTTCTGCGTATTTTTTAATCACATCCTGAACCTCATTAATAACTGCCAAGGCAAAGTTCATACGTTTTTCAGGAGAACCGCCCCAATTGTCAGTTCTTGTATTATAAAACGGTGAAAAGAAATTCTGCAAAAGAAATCCATGAGCGCCATGTAATTCAACGCCATCAAAACCAGCTTTGATAGCTCTGTGAGTTGTCTCTCCAAAAGCTTTAATAATATCAAGAATTTCATCATTGGTAAGTTCATGAGATACTGTTCCTCCTACATAAAATGCCGATGGTGCTAATGCGACTTCACTTGCACTGACCGGAATACTATCTGGAATAAAATCCAAGACTGCTTTGTTACCAGCGTGATAGATCTGCAGGATTGCAGGTGCTCCACCCTTTTTTGCAGCATCAGCAAGTTTCTTAAGACCAGGAAGAAAGGAATCATCGTATGACGCATATTCGTTAGGAAATCCGATTCCATTTGCCATTACGCGAGTACAGCCAGTAATTACTAGACCAACTTGCTTACTTCGTGACTCATAGTGTCTGATTTCGTCGTCTGCCACAGTATAGTCATCATTGCTTGCCCAAGTTGTCATTGGTGCCATTACAATCCTGTTTTTGGTTTCGATTCCGTTTTTAAATTTGAAGGTCTCGAACAATTGTTCTGTTTTTGTATTCATTGTAAATTGTTATTTTAATTTGAGTGATTGATATTCTGATTTCACAAAAAGGCATAGCTCTCCCTCACTGCTTTATTTGAGTGTCCGTATTTAAAAAAAAATTAGTTTAATTGTTCGTTCCGATAGATATTGGGTGGTATACCGACCTCCTTTTTAAATAATCTTGCGAAGTAGTTGGGATTTTCGAATCCAAGGGAAAAAGAAATTTCCGATATATTCATTTTTCCATCTGTCAAAAGGTTCTTAGCCTCTTTTATCAAATGGATGTGGATCAGTTCAATAGCAGTTTTACCGGTTTCCTGTTTGAGAAGATCACTCAAGTATCTTGGCGATACATTTAATTTATCAGCCATGTAAGCAACGGTGGGAAGGCCCTTTTCAAGAAATTCATTTTCTTTGTAATATGCTTCAATCAGTTGCTGAAACCTGTTGGCATACGCACCGCTGGTTTCGATTCTATTAATAAATTGTCTTTTGTAAAACCTCTGAGCGTACGTAAGGAAAGTTCGCAAATGTGATAGATGAATGGATTTGCTGTAAACATCCGTGTTATTATGTAATTCTTGATGCATTATATTGACCAGTATCCATATAGTATCTTCTTCACTTGGCGAAAGATATAGCGCTTCATTTGTCTCATAATCAAAGTATCCGTATTCTCTGATCTCTTTGTGAAGATTGGTACCTGCTAAAAAATCTTCTTTGATCAAAATCAAAAAGCAATCGTCCTCAGATTTTACATTTTTGAAAGTCACCGTTTGATTCGGCTTGAAGAAGATCAATTTACCTCGTGCGTGATCAAAATCTTTTTTGCCATAGGTAATACTTCCCGAAATAAACTTTTGAAATGAGATAATATAGAAACCCGCAGTAAAAACGATATCATCAATACCTCCATTACTTTTATGTCCAAAGGTTATGCTGAACAAAGGATGCTCCGGCGCATCTATGCCGATGTCTTTACTAAAAGTTCCAAGGTCATTATAATGTTTCATTGTTCTCGAATTATTTACTCTGCAAATTTCCAATTTTATCTGATGCGCCACAGATACAAAAGTATTGACTTATAGCACATTTTTACGGCTACAGATAATCATTACCAAAATACTGCTTTCCGTAAAATAATTCAATAGCTGAGATTTATATTTGTACAATAGCAAAATAACGATGCACAAAAAAGCACCAAATTATATTCTATTAGAATTTAATCTCAAAATTTTTATAAAATCAATTTATATCGATCACAAAACTGGGGATTATTTTATTTATGCTTTCTTTAAGACCACCAATATGTCTTAACTACATCAAGATGATTCAGTTATAAATTCCTGCTAAAAAGAATATCCAAAATTCTTACATTCTTACCTTTACCATCATTAAAAATGGACTTGGGACGTAAAGGTATGTCCAAAGTGCAAAAAAAATTGCCGAAGATGTAAGAAAAGGAAGATAATGAAAACAAATCGCTTAAAAACATTTGTGCGTCAGGATATTTAATCTCTTTTCGGTCAATTGCTTCCTGAACTTCCGAAATCAGGTCTTTAAAACTTACCAGCATATCTTGAAAAAATTTTTGCAAATCTTGGCTGACATTATGCCTTACCATCAGAAAAACATCGATATAGGGATACAATTTACATATCTTGTCTGATTCTTCTAAAAATTTAAGAATTTTACTTTTCAAATCATCATCACAGGTTAATGTTTCGTATCGAGGTTGCACAAGAGTGGTGAGAATCTCTTTGGTAACAATGGCCTGAAGATTATCCCTCGATCTGAAATAATAGTGAATAACTGTTCGGTTCGCCTTGGATCTTTCCGCAACATCATACAGTGTAAATCCGAAATTACCTTCTTTCAACAAGAGGTCGATTGTTGCGTTTTTGATCTTATTTTCTGTATCGCTCATTATGTATAATTTTAAAATAGCAGCCGGCAGTAAAACCACAAGCTGCTATGACAAGAAAAAAATTTAATTTTGTTCGATCCTGCTATCCATTCAGCCGGATTTACTGCCATCCACCTCCAAGGGAGCGATAAAGATTAACGACAGCATTCAGCTTCTGAAGTTTGATATTGGCCAAACTCAATTCCGCCTGCAACTTGTTGTTTTGAGCTGTAATGACATCGAGATAAGTTGCCATATCCTGTTGGAACAATTTGGTCGAAGTCGTCACCGCCTTGTCCGATCTTGCCACCAGCCCTACAGTGATCAACTCCTGCTTGTCGGCTGATTCTATGTTTGCTAAAGCGTTTGAAACCTCGCCAACTGCTACTAAAACGGTTTGCTTAAAATTAATCTCAGACTGTTCCATTGCAATCTTCGACTGCTCATACTGCGTTTTCAATTGTTTACCATTGATCAAAGGCATTGCCAACGAACCTGCAGCAGCCCCGAAAAGAGATCCCGGAATATCAAGCCAGTTTTTGAAATTAAAAGTATTCAATCCTCCCTGAGCCGTAATATTCAGAACCGGATACATACTCGCTTTAGCCACTTTTACATTGGCAAATGCCATTCTTACATTTAGTTCGCTGCTTTTTACATCAGGCCTGTAACTGAGAAGCTCAGCAGGAATTCCTACCGATTTGTATTCAGGTGTCAGCATATCCGTCAGTTTCATTGTTCTCTTAATTTCGCCAGGCATTTTTCCTGTAAGAATACTCAACGCATTTTCCTGGATCGTTATCGACTGTTCGATCACTGGTATCGTCACCAGCATCTGATCGCGTGTGTTTTCCTGTTGCTGTACAGAAAGACTAGTGGTAATCCCAAGTTCCTGCTGTTTGAGGATCATCCTCAATGTATTGTTGACCAGTTTTAAATTCTGATTGGTAATATCCAACTGAGTATCCAGCATCAAAAGATTGTAATATCCCTGAGCAATTTGGGCAATCAATTGTGTCTGAACAGCCTTCGCCGCTTCCTGTGTCTGAAGATAAGAAGCCAAAGCAGACTCTTTTCTACCTTTTATTTTACCCCAAATGTCAGCTTCCCAAGAAATGGAGACATTAGAATTATAATCCTCTACATATCTCTGACCCAAAAACTGTCCGAATGTCAGCCCATTCAAACTATTGTCCGATGGTCTGTTAATAGAGGACGTTGCTATATTTAAGTTGACATTCGGAACATTTCCCCATTTTGCACGGTTGTAACTTAGCGCAGCAGATTCGATCTGCTTGATGGAAACTTTGAGGTCATTGTTGTTTTTAACACCACTTTCGATGAGGGTCAATAAAACAGGATCTGTAAAGAAGTCCCTGTACGGAATCTTTGCAATACTGGTGATCGTACTGTCTTGCGCAACATCAAGCTGATTCGTATCTCTAAAATTTTCCGGCAATTCCGCTTCGGGCGCCTGATATTTCTGGACGTTGCAGGAAGCCAAAGTCAACAGCGCCGCAAATGCTCCAAGGTTTGTATATGATCTGATATTTGATTTCATTGTAATTTATTTATCCGCCGATAACCGAGTAGGCAAAATGATCTTGCCTACTCTAAATTATCTTTGGGCTCTCAAACTATTTATATTAGTGATTATGTTTTGCGAGTTTTGAAGGCTCATAGTCCCAGATACTTTCATCCAATGGTTTACCGCTGATCCATTCTTGTAAGTATTTGAATACTACGAAAAGCACTGGCGTAATAAATACTCCAAGGACAGTTCCGAACAACATTCCGAAAACGGCCGCATATCCGATGGAATTATTACCAATCGCTGATGGCCCGGTCGCAAATAATAGTGGAAGCAAACCAGCAATGAACGCTAAAGAGGTCATTAAAATTGGTCTTAATCTCGCTTTTGCAGCTTCCACGGCAGATGCCGTCAGACTTTTGCCCGCTTTCCTTCTCTGCATCGCAAATTCTACAATCAGGATCGCATTTTTTGCCAGCAATCCGATAAGCATGATCAATGCTACCTGCACATAGATGTTATTGGCAATATCTGCAATAGAGATTCCTACGAATACCCCTAACAGTCCGGTCGGAATTCCAAGCAGTACTGCAAATGGGACCAGATAACTTTCATACTGTGCAGAAAGAATGAAGTAGACGAAGATGAAACACAGACCGAAGATCACCGCGGATTGGCCACCTGAAGACTGCTCTTCTCTCGCCATCCCTTTTAGGTCATAAGAAAATCCTGTCGGTAAATTCTTTGCACTCACTTCTTTCAATGCGGTCATTGCCTGGCCGGTACTGTATCCCGGAGCTGGCATTGCAGTAATACTGATGGCATTGAATAGATTGTGATGGTCAACAACTTCCGGACCTGCCGTTTGCTTCAGTGAAGCAACCGTGCTTACGGGAACCATTTGTCCCACGTTATTCTTGATATTGATCCCATTCAAAGAATTAGGATCGGCACGGAATTCTGGTGGAGCCTGCATCACGACACGGTAATATTTTCCGAACCTATTGAAATCTGACGCCTGCATACTTCCATAATAACCCTGCATCACAGACATTACATCTGAAACATTCACGCCCAGTTGTTTGGCTTTCACTTCATCGACCACCAATTCATACTGTGGAAAGGATGCATTAAATGTAGTAAATGCCATTGCAATCTCTGGTCGCTGCATCAAAGCACCGATGAAGGCATTTGAAGTTTCATTGAATTTAGCCAAAGAGCCTGCGGTCTTGTCCTGAAGAACGATTTCCATACCACTCGTGTTACCAAATCCAGGGACGGTCGGCATTCCCAAAACAAAGAAAGATGCTTCTTTTATCTGGCTGACCTCTACCTGAAGCTGACCGATTATCTGACCTAGTTCGTGTACTTCACCACGGTCTTTAGGATTTTTCAGCTTAAGCATAAACACCGCACTTGAAGATGATGTACTGAAGTTCAACATATTGAGACCATTCACAGAAACGATGCTGTGGACTGCTGGGTTCTTTCTCAATATCTGTTCAGCTCTGGTGACAACATCTGTTGTACGGGCTTGTGTAGAACCCGGTGGGAGCGTTACCGTTGCCATCAGGAATGACTGGTCCTCATCGGGAATAAATCCTGTTGGCGTAATGACAAACATCCACGCAGTCAGACCGATGACAATGGCAAGACCTGTAAATGCAACCCATTTTTTCTTTAAAAGGAACAAGACCGACTTTCCGTATCTGAACGTCATTTTGTCAAATGAAGCGTTGAATCCTGCAAAGAATTTTTCTTTAAATGATAATTTTTTCGGCTCGTGTCCGTGACCCGGAGAGTGGTGCTGTTTCAACAAGATAGCACACAAGGCAGGACTTAATGTCAATGCATTGACTGCAGAGATCACGATTGCCATTGCCAATGTCAATGCAAACTGCTGATAGAATATTCCTGTCGGACCTTCCATAAAAGCAACCGGTACAAAAACCGCTGCCATTACCAAGGTGATGGAAAAGATGGCTCCTGTAATTTCACTCATCGCTGACATCGTGGCCGCTCTGGCGTTGAGTTTCCGATGTTCCATTTTGGCGTGGACGGCCTCTACTACAACAATGGCATCATCTACTACGATTCCGATGGCCAATACCAGGGCAAATAAGGTCAAAAGGTTGATCGAAAATCCGAAAAGACTCATAAAGAAGAACGTTCCAACAATAGAGACTGGAACTGCGATCGCGGGAATCAAGGTCGATCTGAAATCCTGAAGGAAAATGAACACAACGATGAAAACCAAAATAAATGCTTCTATCAAGGTATGGATCACCTGATCGATCGATTGATCCAAAGATTCTTTGGAACTGTACACGAATTCATATTTTACACCAGCAGGAAAAGATGCCGAGAGCTCTTTCACCCTTTGTTGTGCCGCAATCTCAATTTCATTGGCATTTGATCCGGCGGTTTGGAAAAGCGCAACCATAACGCCTTGTTTTTTCTCATATAGTGAAGAAACTCCATAGTCGTAAGATCCAAATTCCACCTTTGCAATATCTTTCAGTCTCAAGGTAGTTCCGTCAGTTCCCGCTTTGATCAGCATATTTTCATATTGTGAAGGCTCGGTATTTTTACCTTTGTAACGGATGACATAATCCAGAGCTTCTTGGCTTCTTTCTCCAAATCTTCCAGGCGCTGCCTCTACATTCTGAACCTGAATGGCACCCGCCACTTCCTGTGGTGTCAGATTGTAAGAAGCCATTTTCTGGGGATCAAGCCAGACTCTCATAGAATAATCCTTATTACCAAAAACCATTGCATCTCCTACTCCTTTGATACGTTTCAATTCTGGGACAAGGTTGATCTTTGCGTAGTTTTCGATGAATATATCATTTACGGAAGGATCTTCAGAATAAATGGTCAACATCGCCAAAATACTGTTCTGACGCTTCATCGTGGTCACGCCGATCTGGTTTACCTCCGCAGGAAGTTGGCTGGTCGCCTGTGCTACTCTGTTTTGTACGTTTACGGCCGCCTGATCGGGATCCGTGCCAAGCTTGAACACGACATTCACCATCAGATTTCCATTACTGGAAGTCGATGTGATATAGTCCATATTCTCAACACCGTTGATGGCATTTTCCAAAGGTGGTGCCACAGATCTTGCAATCACTTCAGAACTTGCTCCGGGATAGACCGCCATTACCGTAACACTCGGTGGGGCAATCTCCGGGAAGGAGGTTATCGGAAGCGTTTTCATCCCGACAATTCCCAAGATGACAAGCAACACCGATATAACGGTCGCGAGAACCGGTCTTTTTATAATCGTTTTTAACATTGAATTTTATTATTTGAAATTACATCCCATCCGCTTATTAGCCTTTTCCGGCCACAGCTTTTGTCTGAGTTTTACTGGCTTGTTGATTAGAAGGTTTTGGAACTACAGGCATTCCCGGCTGTAATCTTTCAAAGCCTGAAACGATATAGGTTTCTCCTGCTTTTATGCCATTGGTCACCATATAACTGGTACCGCTTTTCCCGGAGACCTCGATGGCTTTCTGGACAGCCTTGTTATCTTTATCAAGTGAAAATACATAGACCTTGTCCTGAATATTGACTGTAGAGGCAATCGGAAACAGCGTTACATTGTCAAAGTTCTGGTCGATGACAATTTTACCTGTATTTCCGCCACGGATGATGTTCTTCGGATTGTTGAACTTAGCTCTGAAAGTTACTGATCCCGTATTGGAATTAAATTGCCCTTCCACTGCATCAATCTTGCCTTTTTCTTCATAAAGATGACCATCGGCGATCTGCAATCCTACCAATGGAGCTTTCATTATCTTTTCTTGAATAGTACTTCCGACCTGGGAATTTTGGAAAGTGAGAAAATCATTTTCACTCATACTGAAATAAACGTTCACCTGATGAGAATCAGACAGAATCGTGATCGGTTCTACGCCGGCCGGACTTATCATACTTCCCAAGCGGTAGTTGATCCTGTTGAGATATCCGCTCACCGGTGCTTTGATGGTACAAAATTCAAGATTGATCCTTGCCGATTGTGCTGTTGCCTCAGCCTGAGAAAGTGAGGCCTTTGCTCCATCGTAGGCCGCCTGCGCCTGCTGGATCTGTATGTTGGAAACGATGCTTTCCTTCACCAGTTCTTTTCTACGGTCAAGGTCGATCTTTAGATTGGCCAGATTGGCTCTCGCAACTGAAACTCCGGCTTTTGCGGTATTGTATTGCTCGGCGTACATTCTGGAATCGATTTGGAAAAGCGGCTGTCCGGCTCTTACATAAGCGCCTTCATCTACATATACTTTGTGGAGATAGCCGGAAACCTGCGGTCTGATCTCGACATCGGTGACACCTTCGATACTGGCGGGATATTCTTTGGAAACAAGTCCGTTGCCCTGCTCTACTTTGGAGACAGGCAGTTCCATAGGCGGAAACTGTGGCGGTTGCTCATTTTTGTTACAGGATTGCAGTATAAACAGGCCACAGACAATGGCAGAGCCCGAAATAAATTTTCTGCTTAAATTATTCATAAATGATCAAGATTTTTCTTATTAAGTGCCGACAAAATTATTGACTAAAATGTCAGACAACAATGTTAGAAAGATTCTTAATATTGTCAAAAAGGAACATTTTTAAGCCTCATTGATTCCTATAGAATCAATTTGAAAAAAAATTATGCTGTTGCCAGTGATTTTCGGTAAGCATTCGGACTGAAACCGGTTTTCTTTTTGAAGAACTTCGTGAATGTGGGCTGGTCATCAAACCTCAACTCCCTCATAACCTGACTGATGCTGAATTCACTTTTCAGTAATAATATTTTGGCTTCAGAGATGATCTTGTCTTCTATGATCTGCTTGGGGTTTTTAAGATAAACATCTTTTATCGTCCTTGTAAGATGGGTTCTGGTGACAAAGAGCTGGTCGGCGTAGAACTGAACGTCCCGCCTTTTTTGATAATGCTGATTGACCAGATGCGCAAATTTTATCGCGATATCTTCTTTACGGAAAGGTTTCAAAATGTGAGCCTGATTCTTGTGCGCATATCCGGCGAGTTCGTACATCACTAAATTTACGATGCCCTTCTGTAATTCCCTGTAAAAGATCGTCTCGTTTTCAGGTTCATTAAGATGTTTTAATCGGTCGAAGTTCAATCTGATATTGTCCATACTTACCGGGCAGAGCACAATTACCTTTGAAAAATTATTGGAAAGAATATCCAGTGCTTCATTTGAATTCATTTGTAAATTCAGATTAGTGAAGTAGTCTGAAGATATAAAAAGTGCCTGAAAAGATGTATCATCAGAAACCTCCAAAAATTCAATAACATTGCTCGGATAAAGGAAAATGATATGGTTTTTCCGTAATGTAATCTCTTGAAAATCTATGCTTAAACGCACTATCCCATTCGTCACCAACAAGAGTGAAAAACTGTTGATCTTACTCGGGAAATTCAGTTCGAGACTATCCAGATTATCAGGCCCGACAGTGCAAGACAGTAAATCTTTGTTGAGAAGCGCATAGTTATTGGTCTCCGCAAACTGTTCGAGGGTATAGATTGGTATTAGTGGCTTCATAGACGTAGCAAAATTACCAAAATATTTTTGCAAAAAAAGAACTTTTTTTTTATTTAGACATTATTTTGACGGGGTTAATATCTCCTCATAGCATTTTGGTTATTATCTGGCGTGCAACATCATCTTGAAAAAAATGATTTTCATTTTCTTAGCCTGTAATTATCGAAAAACATTTATAATAAATATTATTTTAGGAAACTTTACTTATTAAATGTTGTGATTTGCGAGAGATTTTGGTAATCTTTTTCACAATTTTCGGATAATTTTCTTGTGATAGCTATCTGTTTCAACACATTGTTTATTCCAAGAACAAAAGAGATGGTCTAGATGTAAAATCCTATCTAAACCATCCTTATTGATATAACCATCGAATTTCGATCCTGTTTTATCTATAGTCCATGTGGATGTTGCGTTAAGCTAAAGGTGTAACTCGACATTTTATTCACTGTATTCTGCCAAAAGAATAGATTTATTTCTTTCCAAATAGGTTTTCAGCGATTCTGTTTCGATTCCAAATTCTGCTGCTTCTTGCTGGTCAACTTTATAGCCTTCAGCATTCATCCACGAAAAACTTTGATGTGACAGTTCATGAAAGCCTAATTCTGTAGCCTCTTCTTGCGTTATGGTTTTAACTTCGAATTTTCTGCCGATAACTGATGAAAGTGTTTCTGCTATTTCTGGCAGTGTTAATTTATCCCCAACTATGGCAAATTCCTTTTTGTTAAATTTCTCAGGCTGTACAAATGCTTCAGCAGCAAATTGTCCAATGTTCTGTGGAGATATCCAATCCAATATTGTTTCAGGTTGAAGCGCGGAAAACAGTTTTCCTTGAGCAATCGTAGGAAATAATGTCGCACTCTTAGAGGGAAGTAAATTTTCCATAATTAATGGTGGCTTGATGATCGTCCAGTAGGAAAAACCAGCTTCTTTCACAATGTCAATTGCTGCTACTTTTTCCTCCCAATATGTAGGCTCCCATTTGCCTTCATTCCAACCAACAAAGTTTTTGTGATCACCTGCACGGGCAACGGAGGTATGTACGATCTGCTCCACTCCGGCAGACTTTGCTGCAGTTACCAGATTTTTTGCGTGTTGTGACTCTTCCCCCTTATTCCCCGGATGGGAACCCATCTGCATTGAGAATATACCGGTTCCACCCCGCACAGCTTCAGTTAAACTTTCTACATCATCAAAAGATGCTTCTACCACATCTACATTTCTTGCAGCCAAAGCCTTCGCAGCGTCAGTATTTTTATTTCTTACAATAGCTCTTACTGCAATACCTTTGGCTAATAAAGCATCAACAACTGCTCCTCCTTGGGTTCCAGCAGCACCTGCTACTACTATTAATTTGTTATTACTCATATCATTTAAATTATTTTGTAAATTTACCATCAAATTGGTTTACAAAACATACCAGTTACCTAAAGGATGCCAGATATACAAGATAGCAATGCCGAGATTGCACAAAACATTAAATACCTACAGGACTCAATTTATGTAATAAGTGGAAAGTGGAAATTGCCCATACTGACAGCTGTTCATCAAGGCAAAAGCCGTTTTCGTGATATACAGAGAACCGTTGGTGGGATTACCAGTAAGGTCTTGTCGAAAGAGTTGAAAGAATTGGAAATGAATAAGCTTATTGTACGAAAAGTTTACGATGACTCTCCTCCTTCCGTAGAATATACAGTTTCTAACTATTGTGATTCATTACATAACGTGGTAAAAGAATTGATTGATTGGGGAAAACACCATCGTGATAAAATTCGGGAAGATTGATTAGATTTTGAACGCATCTACTATTTTAAATATTAATGATAAAAGAGAAAATATGCCCGGCTAAAGCTCGGCGTAAAGTTTAAAAAATGTCATAATTGATATTGAATGCGTTAATTTGAAAATTATCCAAATAATTTTATACCTGTACAATTTAAATAATGACCTTATCTTTTAACCGTAGAAAATTGTTAAAAGATTCAACAATTAAGATTTCAAAGACATCTTATTTTAAATAATGTGATTTAGCACAACTATTTAATGGCAGTCTTATCTTTCCATGATTTTTTCGATCCCTGCAATAAATTCTGTTCTATCGATATCCATAGTATGATTTTCTGATGTTAAATGATTTGAACAGTTGATCAACTTTTATTGAGGTAAAGTTGAAAATTGCACATCACATAAAATCACTATCTTTTCGCAGTACCGAAAAGATTTTTGGTTTTAGAAATGAATATTTTGCTCAAAAACATCGATATTGACAATCAATAGTCGATGCAAATAGCAACGATGAACACAAATTAGAAAATGAAGCAGTTATGATTGGAGCAAAACAATGTAAGTAAAAAATGTTTCCTTTCTATATTGCTGAAATGTCGAAAACGTGAATCTTCATATCAAGATCCTTATCATCCTTATTTGAGCTCTTTAACGAGATATTGTTTTTGATGATCTCCTCTAAAGTCACTGCCAGACATAAGGCATCTATGATGTCGTCCTTAGCAACATCCATACGCTTGAATTTTTGAATGGCATTGTTATAAATAACATTGATATTTTGAGAAAATTGAGATAGAAGCAGCAAACGTTCCTGCTGACCCTCCGCAGTCTTCTTATTGAATTGCATTGAAACCCTATGGTTGAGATAATGGAACGCTAATTCGGGATGAGATTCAAAGAATCTCATTTGAAGTTTTTTATCCTGAAGCAGCAGGTGATCCAGTTCTTTGATCTTAGGACAGATAAACCGGGTCTGTTTGGAAATTCCTTTTTGAAGGACATTGCGATTGATCCGGTTTGCCATTTCATAAGTTTCAGCATAGATGGCCTCGCGGCAAGGGATCGGAAAGATACTTGATTTTCTTTGCGATGATAATTCTTTTCGAGCACTTGTTTCACAAGCACGCTCGATCATTTTACATGGAAGACCAATTGGCATATCGATGAGGAAAAGAGTGTCATCATCGTAATGGGCAACCATATCACTTAGCCTTTTAAAAAGCAAAGCACAATTGTCACTTAGCGAAATAGCTATCCAGCCAGATCTGCAGCCGTCGATTCCTACTAATTTCAATATTCAAATTCTATCCCCCTGTTAAGAAAATCCACCAATGGCTTGGACGCTTCGAAAAATGAGATCACAGTTTTTATGGAATCTTTTGACATCAATTCCTTTTGCGTAATTTTTTCTTTCGTACAGAAACCTTTCATTCTCAAAAATTCACCTGCAGGATGGTTCTCATCAAATTGCTTTGGAACATTTACTAGAGCTCCATCACCCTGTATTCCGGTCGGAAATTTTTTCTTAAATGAAGCATCATCAATAATCGACTTAAAATCATCATAATAATCAGCGACCTCTTGTCTGTAGCGGTCCAGTTCCGGCTTCTGAGGGTTCCAAACGCCACCGCCCAAAAAACAATTTCCGGGTTTGATGTAGAGATAATATCCAGCCGTTACGCCGTGAAGTTTCTTTTTATTTAATACCAAATAGAAATCATCTTTGTACGGCGGAGCATTCTTCGCAAATCTCATATCACGATTGATCCTCGTCATACACTTACTTGCATCAAGTCTTGAAATTGTGGAATCTATTTCGGAAAACTCGTCAATTAAAGTTTGAATGTAGTTTACAAGACCTTCTTTCACTTTCTGATAACGTTCCTTGTTTTCAGTCATCCAGGTTTTATTGTTATTGACGCTAAGGTCTTTTAAAAATGAAAATGTTTCTTGATCGATCATTCTGGGAATTTCTTCTAATTAACTGATTAATTCAATTCTTTGTAGCTCTTCAACTTTCAGTTTAAGGATGATTTCAGTGCCTCAGTTAAATTACCTATAAATTGATCTCTCTTCACTTTCGGCAATAATTCAATCGAAAGAAAAGGATTCAGATCTTCAAGTTCAACCAACAACAAACTATTATCTTTCAGACGGCAGGCATCAACTCTTGTAATTCCGCGTTCTATATTATTCCACTCAATAAATTTTTTCGAAAATTCCAGATCGCTTTCTGTAGGTTCATATTCAACCAGTTCCCAACGTTTGTTTTTGTCAGGAGCATAAAGTGCATATTGAAATTTGTCGTTCAAATAATAAAAAGAGACTTCGTAATCAAAATCGATCAACGGCTGGATCAATTTCCCGATAGGATTTGAACTGATCAATAAATCATAGCTCAGCATTTCCATTCCGATGGAATCCGCACCATTTTTTAATTTGACGATATATTTTTCGTGAACACCTATTTTATCTATTTCTGTCAAGTTTTCGATGGTTGGAATTACAGGATAATCCTGATCTGTAAGGTCTATCAAATATTGTTTCCCTAAAATGTCAGCTTTCCCGTCGAAAGAATTGAATGTCAAAATATTTTTCTGCTCGACCGCTGTCAAAAACTTTTGAAAATAGTCCTGATAACCAAGAACTGAACCTGTATTTCTGAAGATGACCAGATCTGCATTTCCAAGATTTGAAATAGCCTGATGCGGATGACCGATAAGAATATTAAAGTGATCTTTTAGCTTTGAGGTGATGTACAGATCTTCCTCATAATATTTTCTACCCTTTGCTTCATAATAAAGGTCTGTTAAATATAATAATGTTTTCATTTTTGATAATTTACTTTAGGATTTGCAACCAACATTTTTAGTAAGTTCACTTACATTTGCAATTGTAAAATTCTTTCTTTTTAAACGGTCTTACTTAAGTGGTCTATATATTTGATAATTATCGTGATTTGTTTCTCTTCCATTTTTTGTGAGATAATGTTATCTAAAATCTCCTTTTTTTCCAATACGCTGAGTTTCTTGAAAACATCTAGCACATTTGATTCTTTAAAAGTATCTAAAATTTCTTTTTCTGTAATTTCCTCTTTTTTGGAAATGAGGTAAAGTGAAACGTTAACTGTATCTCCACCTTCTTTATTGATGGCAGTTCTTATCTCATTATTTATAGAAAGAATTTTGTCTCCTTCTTTAGTCGGCGCAAGATTTCTCGATTCTAATTTATAATCATCAATTGAACCTGACACTTTTATCTCACCCCACTTTCCCTCGATATGTTCTGAATTTGGAATACGCAAGTGATAAGTCCAGGCGCCTTTGCCTGACTCATAGATTAGCTTGAGTTTTTCATTTTTTATGATATAATCCATAGATTTTTTATAGAATAATAAAGTCAATGTTTTTTTTCACCTTATCCGTGTTAAAAACAATGATTAAAAATAAAATCATTCAAAGATAAAAAAAAATTACAACATAATATACTTTTTAGTATATTTGCATCATAATTTAAGACCAATGTTGACCAAAGCAGAAAAAACAAAACAATTTATTCTGGAAACCGCTGTACCTCTCTATAACAAGAAGGGTATCTCTGGCGTGAACATTGACAACGTTTTGGATGAAACAAAACTGACCAAAGGTTGTCTCTACGGCCACTTCGAAAATAAAGATGACCTTACCGAGCAAGTGATTGAATTGATGCTAAAGAAAGTGTCTGACAAAATGCATTTGGCAGTTTCAAATGCTAAAACAACCAAAGCGAAAATATCAGCCTTCTTGGATTTCTACAAAGACCCAATAAACACTTACATTTCAGGAGGTTGTCCAATTTTCAACACAGCCGTGGAAGTAGATGACAATTTCCCGGTCATCAAGCAAAAGGTTGCAACATTGTTCAGAGCCGGACAAGAAGGACTTAGCTCTATTTTGCGGGAAGGCATTGCGAACGGCGAATATTCTACCAAACTCGATCCTGTTGTTTTTGCATTCAAACTGGTGGCTTCTGTAGAAGGCGGTATTGTAATGTGCCGAACGATGGACACGATGAAACCGATGCAATCACTCATCAAAAATCTAAAAGCAGAATTAGAACAATACGCAATCTAATTTTTTTTAATTAAAAATAAACTAAAAAGTATATTTTAAAATATATTCTATTATATATCATATTTAAAAACAACAAAATTATGAGTCATACAACATCCTTATTTGAGCCTTTTCAACTCAACGATTTACAACTAAAAAACAGAATGGTAATGGCGCCATTAACCCGTAGCCGTTCCGACAATCCAGAACATACCGCCACAGAATTGAATGCAAAATATTACAGCCAACGTGCATCAGCAGGTCTTATTATTACAGAAGGAACTGTCATCAGTGAAGAAGCAGTTGGTGTTATCAATGTTCCGGGCATTTACAGCCAAGCACAAACAGAAGGCTGGAAACTCACCACCTCAGCTGTTCACGAGAAAGGAGGTAAAATCTTTGCTCAACTTTGGCATACGGGCGCCAATTCACATCCCGACCATCACAATGGCAACGCTCCTTTAGCACCATCTGCGTACAACCCGAATGTGGAAGTCTTCACTCCTACCGGATTCAAAAAAAGTGAAAGTTCAAGAGCGATGAGCATTGATGACATCAAACAAACGTTGTCAGATTTCAAACAAGGTGCAATCAATGCTTTCGAAGCTGGTTTTGATGGTGTGGAATTACACGGTGCGAATGGCTATCTGCTACAGCAATTCTTCAGCAAGAACAGCAATCTGCGTGAGGATGAATATGGTGGTTCGATAGAAAATCGTGCAAGAATCCTATTCGAGATTTTGGATGAACTGAAAAATGTGGTAAATCTTAGCCGTGTAGGAATCCGCCTGAATCCTTCTTTAAACGGTATTATGGGAATCTCCGTAGATGACGAAACCATTGAATTCTATAATTACATTGTCAGCAGATTGAATGAATACGGTTTAGCCTACATCCACCTCATCGAACCTTTTACGGATGTTTCAAAAAATCCGAATGCGATACAGGAAGTTGCAAAACATTTCCGCAAAATCTACAACGGCACCATCATCATCAACAGAGGATTCAACAAAGAAACAGCTACCAAAGTACTGAATGAGGGCGATGCCGACCTTGTATCGTTTGGTGTTCCTTTCCTGGCAAATCCGGATCTGGTAGAGCGATTCAAAACTGATGCTCCTCTCAATGCTCCCGACCAAAGCACCTTTTACACACCTGGCGAAAAAGGCTACACAGATTATCCATTTTTGTCAGAATAATTTTCAACCAAATTTTAAAAATATTAAAATGAAAACAACAGGAAACACCATATTCATCAGTGGCGGAAGTGCCGGAATTGGATTGGCAATTGCCAAAAAACTAAGTGATGCCGGCAATCAAATCATCATTAATGGAAGAAATGAAGCGCGTCTTCAAAATGCCTTAAAAGAATTGGATAATGCCGTTTCAATCGCTGGTGATCTATCTTTGGAAGCAGACCGAATCCGAATAGCAGACGAACTCAAAACCAATCATCCGAATCTGAATATCATCATCAACAATGCCGGTTCTGCTTTTATGAATGACCTCAGCAACAGCGAAAACAACGCTGCTGAAAAAGCATATCAGGAAATCAACACCAATTACATCAGCGTGATTCATTTCACTTCGTTGGTCTTGCCACAATTATTAGAACAAGAAGATTCGGCAATCGTCAACATTTCTTCGATTGCTGTTTTCAGATCAAACAAATTTTTGCCCACATACTCTGCCAGCAAAGCCGCGCTCCACAGTTACACCCAAGGATTGCGGGATACTTTTGCAGACAATGATAAATTGAATGTTTATGAAGTTTATCCGCCATTGGTCAATACAGAATTTTCAGCAGAAATTGGTGGTGCTAATGGAATTCCTGCTTCTGAAGTTGCAGATGAATTGTTTTTAGCTTTAGAAAAAGATCAGTTCGAAGTTCCGGTTGGTGATACGAAAAAAATCCATAATTTGGTAAATCCGATCACAGAGCAGATTCCTCATTAATTTTAAATTTTCTATTATGAAATTAAAAGGAAAAACCATTTTGATCACAGGTGGCGCGTCAGGAATTGGACTCGAAGCGGCGAAGCAATTTTTAGCAATTGGCGCCAAGGTGATCATTACAGGAAGAACCCAATCGAAACTGGATGCGGTGAAAAAAGCATTTCCCTCCATTATCACTATACAAAGTGATGCCGGAAAAGAAGCTGATGCTCAATCTCTTTTTGAACAAGTAAAAGCATTAGGAGGAATTGATATTTTATACAATAATGCAGGCGTCCTTGTGCCGCCTGCAAATCTCGGTATTCCAAATGATAAACATCTTGAAGGTGCAACGTACGAAATGGAAGTTAATTATTTGGGTGTCATCCGTCTGAATAATCTTTTTTTGGATATGCTAAATTCCAGAAATGAATCTGCAATCATCAATACGACTTCGATTTTAAGCATTACACCATCCTTGATCGAGGCGACCTACTCCTCCTCAAAAACCGCATTGGCATTTTACACCATTTCGCTTCGGGAACATTTAAAGATCATTGGAAGCAAAGTGAAAATATTTGAATTGGTTCCACCACTTGTTGCAACAGAAATGACCGCAGAAAGAAAAGATAAAAAAATAACGCCTGAAAAAATGATCGAAGGTCTCATCAATGGTTTGTCAAAAGACCATTACACCATCCGAGTAGGTGACGCAAAAATCTTTAGCTTTATCAATAGATTCTTTCCGAAAATGGGCTTTAACATCATCAATCCGAAACAGAGTCATCAACTTTTAAAAAATTAAGAAATGAAAGCATTCCTCATCAACAATTACACGAAAGATGGACTTCAACTTGCAGATGTTCCTGCGCCAAAAGTCGGTGACAATGACGTTTTGGTAGAAGTTAATTCCGCCAGCATCAATCTTTTAGATTCGAAAATCAAGAAGGGCGAATTCAAATTATTTTTACCTTACCAATTTCCATTGATATTAGGACACGATGTTGCAGGAATCATCACGCAAGTTGGAAAGAATGTCAAGAAATTCAAAATCGGTGATGAGATTTATTCAAGGGTTTCAGATTTTCACATCGGAACTTTTGCGGAATTTATTTCCATTAATGAAAAAGATGTCGCCCTTAAACCAAAAAACCTAACGATGGAAGAATCCGCTTCTATTCCTTTGGTAGCATTGACTGCGTGGCAAGCATTGGTTGAAAAAGCGAATTTGAAAAAGGGACAAAAAGTCTTTATCCAGGCCGGTTCAGGTGGCGTGGGAACTGTAGCGATTCAGTTTGCAAAACATTTGGGAGCAACTGTTGCAACAACTGCGAGTGAAAAAAGTTTTAAACTTTTGAAGAATCTGGGAGCAGATATTTTGATTGATTACAAAACGCAGGATTTCGAAACGATGCTTAAAGATTATGATGTTGTACTCAACAGTCAGGACAATAAGACATTACAAAAATCAATCAACATTCTCAAACCAAACGGTCAGGTGATTTCTATTTCAGGTCCGCCAACTCCGGATTTTGCCAAAGAAATTGGATTGCCTTGGTATTTAAAGATTGTGATGTCATTGTTAAGTTTTAGCATTAGAGGAAAAGCCAAAAAACGAAATATCGACTACTCTTTTCTCTTTATGAAAGCGAGTGGAAATCAATTGGAGAAAATCACAAAACTCATTGAAGCGGACATCATCAAACCTGTAATTGACAAAATTTTCCCTTTTGAACAAACCAATGAAGCGTTGGAATATGTTGAAAGCGGACATGCGAAAGGAAAAATTGTTATAAAAATTAAGTAAACTCAGATTTATTTTCTTTAAAACAAAAGATCTTATTTAGCTCAAATGTTTTTATAAAAAAAAATTGAGCTAAATTTTATTAATCGTATCATCTAAAACATTCAACAATTAGAATTATTTTTGAATTTATTTGATTAAATCATTTATACTTAATATCTTGAAAATATTATCTATATCCTCAAATAAATGATTTTGGCAGAGTCCTGTTAAGTTCACGTGACAGGATGCCTTGATATACTGAATAACTTTTGGAATTTGTTAAATTTCAAAAACTGAATCCCAAAGAGTTTAAAACAAGAATTGCTAGTTTGATATTTTTGATGATAATAAATATTCACTAGAAGTGTGACTTAGTGTTGTTCCCAGATAAGAATTCAATATAATAATTTAGTAAAATCTTTTCCTAATTCGAAAAAGGGAAATAAAATCCAAATCAACAACCGAGCAGTTCAAAAACCAGTTTAAATTTCAGTCAAAAAGATTGCAAATTCGAGCGAAAATTCTTAGTTTTACTAAGTAATACCGCTTTTTTGCAGGTGACCTATTTAGGGACAATTAGAATATGCTACAGCGAAACGTTTATCAATAAAGAGATTAAGGGAGGTTACAAAATCCTCTCTCTCGCAATACCTGATATTTTGTCATCGAAAATCTTTTCGCATATGCGGAAACCGAAAGAAAATTATTAATATAAAAAAAATAATTACTGCAAAGGAATTCTTGGCAAAATTCAATAATTTATAGAGAAAACCGTTATGAATAAAGAATAAAAAATGAAAAAAAAGATTTTATTTTTCCATATTAGCTATCTTATCCAATACTTGCTTTTTCCTGTTCTCTAAAGTTCCACTTACTTCTAGAATTTCATTGCTAAAATCTCCAATCCAGTCTTCTAGAATATCATTCACTTCATGTCTTAGATTGGGCAAATCTGATTCCTGACAGGATATAACATCTACTTTTTCTATGGGAACAAAAACTAAAAGGTCAATTTCAGCAATTGCCGTGGTCATCTCTTCGTAGAGAGAGGATATATTTTTCCTTTTGCTTATTGCATAAATATATGCCAATAGGTCTAATGGACAACGGTCAAAAATCACATTATCATCACTATTTTGTAGGTGTTTTGCTGAAAAATTGAATTGTTCAATATAATCTTCCAATGTCGGTATTTCCGAAAACAAATATCCTTCTTCCTCAAGTTGTAAGTAAGGCTCATTTATAAATTCATAATCAGGTAAACTTTCAGCAATCTCTTCTGCCAAAGTTGTTTTTCCGACTCTATGTGAACCTGTAAAAGCTATTCGCATAATTATGTTTTAGAATTTTTTAATTTAATGTTTCTCCAAAAGTTATCAAATTACTATCTGGGTCAAGAATAGAAAATTCTTTTTGTCCCCAAATTTTTTCTTCTAAATGTCCATTGGAATGTATTGGAACTTTATTTTCGATGAATTTATTATACAAATCCTCAATGGATGTTGTACGAATATAAATCTGTCCGTAATTTTCGTCTGGAACAAGGTTTTTAAATTCAAAAAAGTGCAACTGCAGATTATCTCTTTCCAACATTAAATAATTATCAAACTCATTTCCAAAAACTGTAAAACCTAATTTTTTATAAAAATCCAAAGTAAGTTGTTTGTGCCTCATTGGCAATTTTGCAATAATATCAGTAATCGTTTTTTTTCTTTCAAATTTCTATAATTAAGTTTGAAACAACACTTGATTGAAATCAAAAAATCACATTAGCTCTTACTCGACTCAAAGTTTCTTGGCGTATTTTCAAATATGAGGCAATCATATTTAAAGGAAAAGTTTTAATAATTTGAGGTCTGTTTTTAATAAGATAATCATATTTTTCAGTTGGGTTTAAATTATTATTATAAATATGAATTTTAATAGACAGCGAATTAAAAATCTTGTTGAGTTGCAAGAAATTTTGTGAAATTGAAATCAATTTGTGTAAACTTTCAAGTTTTAATTCCACAACTTCTGATTTAGCAAATGCCTTTATAATTGTATTGGAAGGAACTTGATTCGTCAAACTATCAAAATTGAAAACCCAATCATTCTGAATATTCAAATCAATAATTTTCTCTTCATCATCAATCTTTTGAAGTTGAAAAAGAGCACCGGTTTTAATAAAGAAAATCGATTTTGAAATTTCACCTTCAGAAAGAAGAACTTCATTTTTCTCAACGGTTTTAGTTTCAGTATTTTGATTGAATAATTGAACCTCAAAATCTGAAAAAAAGCCCAAGCTATTTAACATGCTCTAATAATTTTTCTGATACCTTGACGATTAACTATCAAATTTACATATTACAGTAATATTATGAAAGATGTGCAACAATAAATCTGCAAGTATCAAAGATTAAATAATAGAAAAAGAACAAACTTATTTACCGAATTTTTTTGAAATTCTTGATATATTTTGGTTTGAGCAAATTTAATTACCTCCTATTTCTTTTTTTTTACCAACCTAAGAAATCACTAGATGAGCATGTTGAAATTTAATTTTAATCATTAAATTTACAGGCAAAATTTTAATAGCAAATATAAAACATAACATTATAGATGAAAGCGTTACATCTATTTAGTTAATTTTAAATCAAAAAATATTGAGACCACATACAAATCAGGGAACTGAAAATGATTATCTTAATAATATTTATCTACAGGCCCTAAATTCAGCGAAATCAGGAATTATCATTACAGATAATACACAGCATGACAATCCCATAATCTATTGCAACAAGGCTTTTGAATAGCAAATATAAAACATAACATTATAGATGAAAGCGTTACATCTATTTAGTTAATTTTAAATCAAAAAATATTGAGACCACATACAAATCAGGGAACTGAAAATGATTATCTTAATAATATTTATCTACAGGCCCTAAATTCAGCGAAATCAGGAATTATCATTACAGATAATACACAGCATGACAATCCCATAATCTATTGCAACAAGGCTTTTGAAAACATTACGGGTTATACACACAATGAGATCATTGGTCATAATTGTAGATTTTTGCAGGCTCAGGATCGAACACAAGAGGAAAGGAGGATTATTAAAGATGCAGTGAAAAATGGTAAAGAATGTACTGTTGAGATTCGGAACTATAGAAAGAATGGCACCTTGTTCTGGAATGAATTGATTATTTCTCCTGTTAAAAATGATGAGGGACAGGTCACTCATTTCATAGGGGTACAAAATGATATTACGGAACGCAAAAAGTCACAGATCGAGCTGCGTGAAGAAAAAGCTTCCGTGGAAAAGAAGATCCTTGAACGCACTCAGGAACTGCACGATAATCAGGCATTTCTTTCGAGTATTATACAGACGGTAAGGGAAAGTCTTCTAGTATTAGATGCAGAATATAAGGTGCTCAGTGCAAACAACCATTTTTTAAACTCATTCAAAGTAACACAGGAAGATACGGTAGGCAAAATACTGTTCGAATTGGGAAACCACCAATGGGATATCGAAGCTTTGAAGAACCTTTTGACCAAAATATTACCCACTAATAATCCGGTTATTGATTTTGAGGTTGAACACGATTTTCCTTACATCGGAAGAAAGATTATGTTGGTAAATGCATACAGGATAGAATTTGAAGGTCAATATAAGGATCGGATCCTGATCGCCATTGAAGATATCACAGAAAAAAAGGAGATTGACAGGCGGAAAGATGATTTTCTGTCAATTGCAAGTCATGAGCTCAAGACACCGCTCACAACCATAAAAGGTTTTGTGCAGATTCTTGAGAGAATGATTCCAGAAGGATCTTCAGAGAAATTTATATCAACATTGGAAAAGGTATCGATCAATGTCGATCGTCTCAATAACTTGATATCCGAGCTTCTTGACACCTCAAAGATACAGTCCGGAAACATTGAAATTCATAAGGATCCATTTGAAATTGACCGATTGGTAAGAGATACCGTTGAAAATTTAACGTTTGCAAGTCCATCTTATATTATATCGATCAGCGCTGATACAAATTCAACCGTACTTGGTGATGAATTACAGATTTCTCAGGTAATTAGCAATTTGGTATCCAATGCGATCAAATATTCTCCCGGACAGAATAAAATCGATGTTCACTGTACTCGTGTAGGAAATTTTGTTAAGATATCTGTTACCGACTATGGAATGGGCGTTAGCCAGCAGGATCAATTGAAGATATTCGAAAGATTTTTCAGGGCAAGAGATATTCAGAAAAAATTCCCGGGTATGGGAATAGGTCTGTACATCTGCCACGAAATCATCGCAGGTCATGAGGGAACACTTTGGGTGGAAAGTGAGATTGGTTCAGGATCAACGTTTAACTTCACTTTACCCATTATGAAAAACTAATTTAAATGAACAATCAAAAAATAATGATCTGTGATGATGATGCCGGAATCTTGGAGGTTTTGGAAATGATGCTTGAAATGGAAGGCTTTTCTGTTTTTACAGAAAATAACAGCACAAATCTACTTAAAGAGGTCGCTAATGTAAGACCCGATTTATTATTGATGGATCTTTGGATGCCTGTGTTATCCGGGGATCAGTTATTGAAAACGATACGGATAACTCCTGAATTTCAGAAACTTCCGGTAATCATATTTTCTGTAAGTGTAGATGGAAAGCATATTGCAAAAGATGCTGGTGCCGATGATTTCATCGCTAAACCATTTGATATGGATAATGTTGCAAACACGATACGAAAGGTATTGACACAATATCAAATGTAAAACACCTGATCATTGATCTTAATTAGCTTAGCATAAAACAATTTTTATGAAAAGTTAATAACGCTATAATATTAAGAGCGGCTTAGTGCCGCATTTTATATTTATAGGATCTTTACTTAACTTAAATAGCTCCTCAGTTTATTTTAACATTTTTCAAAAAAAATTGTGCGTGAAACACCAATGTTGTCGGTTCTTCATTCGTATAAAAATCAAGAATAAGCTGCTGCGAAGCCATATCTTTCACTGGATTCTGTGTTCCCCCTGATCAAATAGTACATTAAAATCTTCACTTTTGATATCGGATAGTTCGTGTATATTTTTTTTAATTACCTTTTAAGACATTATTCATCATTCATTTTGCATCTATCTTAGATGAAGAATCTTGTTCGATCGATCAGTCATTCTTTATTTTTAATTAAAAAAGATAAAATATACCATAACTGTATTCATTCTTAACATGATTTAAAAGTTATGCACCTTAGTTTTGTATTCTCAATTTGAATTAATATTCACAAACCAAAATGCAAAATTTAATCAGGAAAATCTTAGTAGCAGTCGATTTCTCAGACAAATCAAATAATGCAGTCAAAATGGCGGTGCACATTGCTGCACGTCATAAAGCAAAAATCATTTTACTTCACAACATCACCAATCATGCGATCATCGACAGAACAGGAAAGCAAATCATCGGTGCAGAAACAATCAATGAGAATTTTCTAAAGACACAACGTGCATTAAAGGAACTTGAAATTTCTTTAAAAGCTCAATATCCTGTTTTGGAAATACAATCGGTCATCAAAAATGATCGTTTAATACATGGAATTAACGAGGTTATTGATTTCGAGACAGTTGATCTCGTAATCTGCGGGAGCTCTGGCCATCAAAACTTTTCACAACTGATTTTAGGATCATTATCTTATCAGATATTAACTGAGGCGAACTGCTCTGTCTTATTGGTACCCGAAGATTGTAAAAAATATTCATTCGACAAAATACTCGTTCCGATTCGTGTTTTGGAAGATCTAACCAATAAAATTGATCTTTCGGTTGCCATTGCTAAAAGAAACAACGGCGTCATAAGCCTACTGGGAATTAGTACAGATGAGGATTTGATAAAAATCAAAGATGCTTATCAAAGAGCCAGAACGACAATCGCCATAAAGTCGCAGGAATATCATTCGCAGTTTTTACTGACCCGCGACAAGGCAACGCAAATTTCAAAATTTTCAGAAGAGGACGATGCTGATATCATTATTCTTAATTATCAGGATGAAGACAGTTGGAAATCATTTTTTTCTGAAAATTTCTTTAAACAGATTATTAATTATACGGATGTGCCTTTGCTTTTTTTAAAAAACAAAAGCGTCAAGACCAAAAACTATTCGGAAGATAATGTTGGTTTTGACATTACATTGCCACATCCGGGATAACACAACGATATGATTACACTACAAAAATATTCAGATGAAAACAGAACCAACGCCAACCAACAACAGGAAATCATTCAGTTTCTTTTTGAACATCTTGAACAATACGGTGATCCGAAAGCAGATATTTCTGACGCTGTCAGCTATTCGCTAGGATTAGAAAATAAAACGGGAGGACTGATCATTACGGCGCGAGATGAAAGCACAGATCAGTTAGTTGGTGCAGTAGTCGTCAATAAAACCGGAATGAGCGGTTATATACCTGAAAATATTCTCGTCTACATTGCTACTGATAAAAATGTACGTGGTAAGGGAATTGGGAAAAAACTCATGCAGTACGCTATTGATTCTTCACAGGGGGACATCGCACTCCACTGTGAACCGGAAAATCCGGCAATACATCTATACAGGAAACTGGGATTTTCCAGTAAATATCTTGAAATGCGATTAAAAAAATAAAATGTCATATATTACTTTAAACACAAATAAATTACTTCACAACTATCATTATCTAGATCAACTTTTCGAAGAAAACCATATCGAATGGGCTGTAGTATCGAAACTGCTTTGCGGAAATGAAAAGTTTCTCAAATGTCTTTTGGAAATCTCTGACAAAGAAGTCTGCGATTCCCGTTTAAGCAACTTAAAGCATATTAAAAAGCTATCTCCAACAACAAAGACAGTCTACATAAAGCCACCTGCGAAACGATTAGCCCGAAGCATTGTAAAATATGCAGACGTCAGCTTTAATACAGAGCTGGATACGATTAAAGCTCTTTCTGATGAAGCCATTCAACAAAATAAAACCCACAAAATTGTGATTATGGTGGAAATGGGAGAACTCAGAGAAGGCATTATGGTGAAGAACCTGTCGCAGTTTTATGGTGAAGCTGCACAGATACCAAACATAGAGATTGTAGGAATAGGAACTAATCTCAACTGCCTCAACGGAATACTTCCTGACGAGAAAAAGCTGATTAAACTTCATCGCTTTAAAGAGATTATTGAAGAAATTCATCAGACTAAGATTCCCTTTATTTCGGCAGGATCATCAGTGACCATCCCTTTACTGTTTAAAAACAAAATACCGGAAGGAATTAATCATTTCAGAGTGGGTGAAACTTTGTTTTTTGGTACTGATGTTTACAACGATTCAATGATTAAAGGTATGCACCATGATGTTTTTCAGCTGACTGCTGAAATCATTGAGATTGTACAGAAGCCGATGATCCCGGCTGGAAATGCCGGAACCAATCTTACAGGTGAAACCCCCATTCATGATGATATAAACAAAGGTAAAACTTCTGTACGAGCAATCCTCGATGTTGGAATTTTAGATATTGACCCAAAGCATTTACAACCTATTTCTTCAGGGATTGCAATTATCGGGGCCAGCTCCGATATGATGATCCTGGATCTTGTAGATAACAGCAAAGATTATCACGTGGGAGATACGATTGATTTCAGCATGGACTACATGGCTGTTTTACGTGCTATGAATTCTGAATATGTGGATAAGGTAATTGATAACAAGTTAAATCCGCAGCACTTTAAAATTTTAGAACACAGTAATTAACATTGATATAATTATATCAAAAAAATACCACGCCAAAATTGTGGTATTTTTTATGTTTATATTTGAGTAGAAAAATTAAAAATCTTGAATCATACAATTCAATCTCTCACCTTAAGCCAAGTAAATAAACATTCTTTCTTACGAAATGAGTTTGTGATGATGCCGTTTCATGAGTTGGCTGAGAAGATACAGGCTGATTCCGGCTTTCATTTTAAAAATAAATTCTACGCCGTTTTAATTTTAAAAGATGCGGAAGGATCAATCGTCATTGATGATCGGGAATTCAATGTAAAACCCGGAAAGTTTTTTTTCATTAATTACAATCAGGTATATCATTTCAAAGACATTCAGTGTAACGATGGAAACGTACTGATGTTTACAAAGTCGTTTTATAATTATGTTTACACCGGAAATAAAATGATTAAGAGTGATACTGCTTTGAATGATGTGGCACCTTTTATAAAATTATCTGATGAAAACTTAGCTGACCTGGCACAAACCTATGATGAACTTCAAAATGAATACTTTAAAAGTAGATTATTACGAAAAGAAATTATCTGCCTCCTGCTTAAAGTTTTTGTATTAAAATATATTCGAAATTCAAATAAAAAAAATCATATTAATAGATCGGTTGATCATAAAAAACAAATCATAAATGAGTTCAGCAATTTGGTTAACCAACATTTTAAAGATTTAAAAACGACCTCACAATATGCTTCAAAACTAAATCTTACAGCCAACTATCTCAATGCGCTCATTAAAGAAAGTCTGGATATTTCTGCAGGTCAATTGATAAAAAACAGAGTTATTCTTGAGGCTGAGCGATTACTTCTTCATACTACCCTTTCTGTTACACAGATTTCTTCTGAGCTTGGATTTAATGACAATTCTCATTTTGGAAAATATTTTAAGTCTGCAATGAAATATTCTCCTAATCAATATCGATTGTTGAAAACTAAAAGTGAAATATAAAATTAATTTTAATTTATAGAATAAAAAGATTCAGCTTTTTCTGGATCTTTTTATTCTAGGCCTTTTATATTCATTAATTCTGCAATTTTATCAAAAGGCGGATTTATCATGTCAGTCTTCCAGTCAACGTAACCTGCAACTTCCATTTCAAGCTTAACCATTCCTAACGAATGATTATTAAAAATAAAAATCTTAATCGGAAACTGGTATTGCATAACAACCGCCAAATCCCCTAAAAGCATAGATAACCTCCATCACCCACTCATCGTAATAACTTGTCTATTTAGAGATGCGGCGACAGCTCCTATTGCCATTGGCAAAGATCAGCATCGAATATTTGAATGATATCTAAAGATATTAATAGTAAAACTATATCAGCATTTGGAACCCGAATTTATCTCTCTAAAGAAATTATTGAACTTCACCATAGTACGATACAGGTCGAAAGTTTCAAAACGAAGATACTACCTTCTCATTTATATTACCGATTGATTGGCAAAAGCTTAACCAATAAGTATTGAATAGAGATTATTTGATAAATCAGAATTAACATACCTAAACTTTGTAATTTATTCACAATAGTCGTGTAGTATCTGAATCCGATACAACATTAAGCTCTATTTATTAGAATATTTGCTTAACATTTCGCAAGTCTCATAACTAAAGAAGTAATAATGTATTGAATCTTACAAATTATTTAAGATAAAAATATCGTTTCTCTTGTTTTTTGGCTTTTAACTTGCAATTATAGAATTTAATAATTGTTTTATATAATCCTATGCAAAATGACGAGTACCGAAAGCTGCTTCTTAGCAAGATCTTTATGAGTAAAATAATTATCATTGTTATCCTAGCAATCTTTATAACTATTACAGCGGCTGGTGTTGTCATCTATACACTTTTCAATAAACAATTGAATTTACCTACTGAGAGTTTTGTTTCAACCTTATTTACAATCCTATTAATATTACTCATCATTGTGCTTATTCTCAGTATTCGTTTTCTTAGAAGTTACAGAGAAGTATTAATCTTGATGAGTAATGATGATTTGAAAACCTTAAAACAAATTAATGAATCCCGATTTTGGCTGGAAAAGTTTCTTCCGTCTTTTATTATCTATTCAGGTCAAATTAGAGTATTTACATGGTTTAGACAACCCGATTTTCACTTTACTGAACTTAAAGAGATCAAAATTAAAGCAAGTGTATTTGCAAGAGGAAGACAAAATAAAATCGTAAGTTTCAAAACAATAAAAGGCAGTTCATTTTTTTTTGCAATTGAAAATAACCCAATTCAAAGAAGACATCTAATGGAAAAAGCTTCTGCCTATCATCCCGGAATTCATATAGAATATGATGCGCAATAAGTTTTCATGCAATAATCCCCTATTTTAGTTTTTAATTTGGCTATTACACACCTCTTTGTACAAATTCTTATAACTCTTCTATAATTGAGAAGTGCTAAATTTTTATGAAAAATAAAGGAATTCGTGATAGTATGTATAATTCCTTAATTAATAAAACATAATACAGATTTCATTTATAAAAAATCCTTTTACTACACCAAATATAAAATTAAGAAAAAGAATTAAAACCTTACAGGCAAATATCTCTAGATAATATTTTTTAACGCCATTTTCTTCAGTAGAAAAGCAAAATAAATTCACAATTTTGTACCTTTACCTACTTGTGCACAACTACAAGATTCATTAAATTAAATTATTAATATTTGTGGATAAAAATATTGTAAAACTGAAAAAGATGGTTGAGAAACATCTTCATCATTCAAAAGATGAAATCAGTTCATTTTTTGGTCAACCTTCAAGAAAATCTGATGACTATATTTGGTTTTTCCGTATGTATAAATTAAATATTTTTCATGAGGAAATCATCTTTAATTTTGAAGAAGATAAAGTAGTAGATATTGCATTGGTTATATATTTTCTTTGGTTTAAAGTCAAAAGCATTTACTATTTCGAACATCAAAGTTCGGAATATAAGATATTAAATTTTTAGAGTCATCCTTAACAAAAAATACAGTAATATTTATTCCAATTTCTAAAACTGAAATATTTTCCAATTACTATTTGAGGAGAGTAAAAAATTTTATGATAAAAGCAATAGACTCTTTTCCAGTACATAGAATTTCAAAATTTATCAGAGTTTTAAATTTAGCTAAATAAATTTTAGCACAACATTTGATATGTTAAACATAACAGAAAGAATTTAGTGATTGTGAAGAAGGGTCTGTAAAAAATTAATAAGTTTAAAATATTCTTCTTTGAGTCATGAAAATCAAACAATTACAATATTCCGATACCGAACTATTTCTGTTACTCAAAACAAGAAAAATAAAAGAATTTACTTATATCTATGATTTTTACAGTCCTATTTTATATGGTTTTTTATTGAATTCAGGTCTGTCAGAAAAATATTCATCAGACATTTTGCAAGAAGTTTTCATTAAAATCTGGAATAAATCCTCACAATTACCTACTCATAATAATTTCCTGATATGGATGTTACAAATCACAACTGAAAACATCAGAGATTATTTACAAAATAATCATAGAAAGTTTACGATTGAAGTTAAAAATTGTGCAGCAATTTCAATAAAATTTACAGATGTTATTGAACCGGCTCTAACTAATCAATCCATTGCGTAAAATAACCCAATTAATAAGAAAATCTGACCGACAGTATAAAATAAAACTACAGCAAAAGAAGAAATTCAAAAAACTTCGTCACTGAGAAAAATTATCCCTTCAACATTCCCCAGAAAAATTATAATTCAATGATACAATTTTCAGTAAGTAGTAATCTATACAACATCCTCAATAAAAATTTTTCTCTTCATATACTTTTTAAAGGCTAAATATTTAATTTTTATATATCTCATTAAGATTAATTTTAACAAAACATCACTTTACAAATAACATACCATATATTAAATTTTTGTTTGAAGTAAAATTTCAACCACAATAAGGTTAAATTCGGAAAATTTTTATCAACTCATAATGCTTCCATATTTTTAATACTATTCAAAATTATCTTGAAGCTTTGAAATTTAGCATTGGTTTGGAAGATTTACAGGCTAAAAATCACTAACCATTTAAGGAAGTACTTGCAATGTTTTAATCTTAAAATTTAGTAATAATGACAAAAAAAGCGAGACAGCATAAATAATTGAGGTCATGCGTAATGATGATTCATCACACAAAATAACTGCTACGATTTATTGTAAAGCAGATACCATTATCTTATGGAAAAGATTTGAATTCTTAGTAAGAAAAAATGACTGAAGGAATAAATCGGAAAATAAATCCATTCCTGTGTTTCGGCTTATACAAGCAATCAAAGATCTACATTATGCTGACAAACTGATATAAAAGTTGTACGGGATAAGAATTGTGCCACAACAAAGTCAGCAACTCCAACAATAAACATGTTTAATGATTATACAACCTTAGTATTTCCACCAATTCAGGGATCGATCGTATTTTCAGTTTTTCAAACAGCCGGTTCTTATAGGTACTAACCGTAGATGAGTGGAGGTTTAATTGATTTGAAAGTTCTTTGAGGGGAATACCTTCTGCAAGCTTATTAGCAATTTGCAATTCGCGGTCTGAGAGAGATTCAAGAGTCGTTTTTTTTGTTGGACCATTTAATGATTCTAAAAACATCGCTTCTTTTACTTCTTCACTTGCATATCGGCCAGTACTAAGCATCGCCGTCAAAGCGGTTTCAATTACTGAATTGGAGCTTTGCTTGCTGAGATAACCACCTGCACCCATCTTTAAATAACGCATTGCGTACAATTCTTCATCTTGAGAAGAGAATATCAGAACTTTTAAGTCTGGTTGATGTATTTTTATATAATCAATCGCTTCCTGAACAGAACCATTAGGCATATTGACATCCATAATGGCCAGATCAAGTTTTTCATTCAAAATTACTTTGTACAGTGCTTTAAAATCCTCTACTTCAGAGATTACAGCATCAGGTAGAAGCCGTTTGATGGTTTGTATTAAACCCATGCGGACAATACCATGATCGTCTGCAACGATAATATGCACGTTTACTTTTAAACCCATTATTCTATAAATTTACGTAAAAAAAGGGAAACCGTAGTACCATTATTTTCAGACGAAAAGATGTTGATTTTTCCATGCATCAAGGATATAAAATTTTTAACAATTTTCAAACTTAATCCAACTCCTTTTTCGCCGGCAGTTCCCTTGAATATGGGGTTCTCATAGGTGTAGATGGCAGATAAATACTTTTCATCTATTCCAGTTCCGAAGTCGATCACAGAAAGTATGATCTGATCATCTACTGTAACTTCCTGTAAATAAATATCTTTTCCCGGAAAAGAGTATTTTACCGCATTATTAAAAATCTTGTCTAAAATATATTTGAGCAACAAATAATCGGTTGTAAGAAATGCTTCGGGATCGCCTTTAAAATAAAATTTAATATTTTTTTCTTTTAATCCAGCAGCGTATTTTTCTTCCAAATGGTAAAAAAGATCCATCACCATGATTTTCACAGGTTTAATCTTATATTCACCATATTGTGTTTTTAGCCAGGCGGTGCTGTCCTGAGCGGTTTGCAGATTCTTTTGAGCATCTCTTTTTATCTCCGGTAACAACTTAAAAAAATCTTCCTCACTTATGGTCTTTTGTTCCATTGCTTCCAGAAGCCATAGAAAATTTCCAAACAGTTCTTTTGAATCATGAGACAATAACGAGATCAGTCCGTTCTTGAAATTGATTTCGTTTTCCAGTTTTTCGATTTTTATCTGCAGTTCCTTGATAAATTCCTCCATAATATAAGTATCAATGTAAAGAAATTGCCATTTCAATATCTTTTAAAGCTGATTTTGCGGTTTACTTTTCGATCTCTTTGCCAAACCATTTTTTAATCATATCAGACAGGGTTTGTTTTAATAAAGGTTTGGTTAAAAAGTCTGACATTCCTGCTTGCATACACTTTTCTTTCTCACCAGGAAGACTCCCCGCCGTTAATGCAATAATAGGGATTTCTATGTTTTTTTCCAACACCCTTATTTTTTTTGTCGCTTCAATGCCATTAAGATGGGGCATCTGAATATCCATTAAAATAAGATCAGGATTTTCTTTTTCGTATTTTTCAACCGCTTCAGTGCCATCTTTTGCCTCGATGATCAGAGCTTGAGGAATAATATCCTTTATATAAGTTTTCGTGAGTAGCAAATTAACGACATTATCCTCAGCAATTAAAATTTTTATCTCGCCCCTGCTCGTCTCACTTCCACCAGTTTTTATTTGATCCGGTTTTTTCTTTTCAGAACTCTTTAAATTGGATAAAATCTGGTACATCTGTTTCATGCGAATCGGTTTTACGAGTCGATTTTCTATTTCTAATTCGTCGCATGCATCTTTTAAATCTGTGTCATCTGACGAGCTGTACAAAACAACATACGGTGCTACACTGGTGGTATCGGTAATAATATTTTTTATTTTCCTGATGGTTTCAATACCATCCATAACGGGCATATGATAATCCATAATAATTACATCAAAATCGGACTTATCCATGATTAAAAGCAAAGCTTTCAACCCGCTATCACACTCAATAACTTCAATATTTTTCCGTTCCAACATCCTTTTCAGGATTTTGCGATTGTATTCATTATCATCCACAACCAAAACTCTCTTAATATCAGTTAAGCTTAAATCGTACTCCTCTTCCTCTGTATCAAACAGAATATCAAAGAAAAAGTCACTGCCCCTACCCTGATCGCTTTCAACCTGTAAAGCACTGCCGGCAAGGTTCAAGATTTGGTTTGAAATGGTGAGTCCAAGGCCAGTCCCGCTATATCTTTTACTAATACCGCCATCTTCCTGTGAAAATGCGTTGAAAATTTCTGCCTGGTTTTCGCTGTTAATTCCAATTCCTGTATCGCGAACTCCAAACCGGATTCGTTTTTTTCCTTCTCCTAAATCATCTAAAACTTTTACATATAGAACAATCTCACCTTTTTCAGTAAATTTTATAGCATTGCTCAAAAGATTGACGAAAACCTGTTTTAAGCGCATCTCATCAGTCCATATATATTTAGGTATGGTGTCATCAACATCAAAAAGCATTTCTACCTGATTATTGGTAGTACTACTGTACGCAACAATATTGAAGGCTTCTGAAATCATCTCTTCGATCTCTACTTTGTCAAGGTTAAGCTTAAGTTTTTGCTTTTCCAATTTTGAGAAGTCTAAAATATCATTGATGATGCTGTATAAGGTAACTCCGGATTGATTGATAATTTCTAAATACTGCCTCTGTGTTTCGTCCAGATTGGTATCTAAAAGGAGCTCTGTAAAACCGATAATACCATTCAAAGGGGTTCTAATCTCATGGCTCATATTGGCTACAAACTCAGATTTTAAAACATTGGCTTTTTCTGCCAGCTCTTTTGCTATCAAGATCTTCTTTTCCATCTTTATCCTTTCGGTGATGTCCACTGCATTAGCCATTACCTGCAAATTGCCATCGATATCTTCGTCTATAGCACTCATAAAATGCCAGACTGCTTTTTCTCCATTTTTCTTGCGGATGGTCATTTCACCAGAAGCATGATTTGCTATTTTGATTTGGCTCAGGTACACTTTTACATTTTCATGCTTTTCCGGGATGATGAGATCAAAAAGACTAAGGCTCAGTAATTCTTCTCTGGAAAAACCCGAAGCCTTTAAACCGGCCTCATTGACATCCAGAAAATTGCCTTCGGTATCATGAATACTTATTATTCCCTGATTTTTTTCAAAAAGACCACGATACTTCTGCTCACTTCTTTTGAGTGATTTTTTTTTTGTAGTAAATTCTGTAATATCTCTTCCGATGGCATATACTACTCCAGATTCAAGTTCAGGTGTGAAGGTCCACTGAATCCATTTAACCTCTCCGGATTTTATGATGTATCTGTTAGTAAAATGAGATAAAGTTTCCCCCAGCACAGATGCTTCTAATGCCTGAAAAGTTGATTGCTTGTCTTCCGGAAGAACATATTCAATAAAACTTTTACTAATGAACTGTTCATCGTCCCACCCAAATATTTTCGTAAATGCTGGATTTAGTTTTACGAATTTCCCTTCTAAAGACAAGACGCCTAACAAATCAGTGGATGTTTCAAAAAGTGCATCATAAGTAAGTAATAGCTGTTCTTTTTCTTTAACCAAAAACCATTTTGACGCTTGGTTCAGAATCTTATGGATTAGCTCTTCCTCTGGTTTACCTAAATTTTTCTCCTCCCTGCCAAATAAATTTAAATGAGCAATGAGAGTGTCCTCAAGAGCAGGGATGGGATAACTTCTATGAAATTTAAATTCCAAGTTCTTAAACTCATAAATCGAAGTGTGATTATCCAAAAGAAAGTGAGGATTCTGAGGATAGATTTGATTAACGGACCCATCACTGGAGGCGAGAACATATACTTTCCCTTTCAAGGTAATACTGATGGTACACAGCTCTATGTTGGCCATTTTAGCAGCTGCAAACACTAACAAATCAAAAACATCGTCATATTTTTTTTCGAATGCATTTAATTGATCAATATCGTGCTGATTCGGCAATTTATTATTGTTATTAAAATGGTCCATAAAAAGAGTTTTATAGAAAGTATTGTTAAATTGCCGTAAAGCTATAATAGACATTAATAGAGTACGTAGTATTTTCTTTCCCTACCAAACTTTGGGCACCCGCAGGTGGTATAGTATATCTTACGTCTAGTTGCTGGTCCAAAACCGGTGTTCCGTTAAAAAGTATTTTTTGTGGTGTTTTGGATAAAGGAGCATCTATAGAACTTCCCTCCACACCAATTTGTAAGATATTGGAATTGATATTTGTCTGGACACCGCCTTTTTTGAAATAATTTTCGTCCGATTTTACATACAGTTCAAAACTTTCATTATTGGATAATATAATTTGGTTCGGAATCATTTGTGACTGACCATTTGTATATTGAGCAGCGGTATTAAAATTGAAGTTTACATTTCGTCCCGAGCTGGGGATGGTGATCTCCGACCGAGGAAGCACCTTTAACTGAACAGCTGTATTTTGCAAACTGTTAATTGAATTATCAGTACTTCTTGCATTAAGGTTCAATTCAAAAGTATACGTTCCAGCTTCGAAAAAATTATTCTTAAAATCGTCTGCAGAGACATACAACTCTGGGGTGAAGCTGTTTCTGTTTCCCGCTCCAACACTAATATTAGCAGCAGAAAAATTCTGAAAAGTGCCCGATAAAGCTTTGGTCGTGAGAGCAGATCCGTTACTCCCCAATTTAATACTGGCTATAGTTCTTGTTCCTGAAACACCTTTAGATGACATGAACTGAACACTTGTAGCAGCAGCTTTTGCCCAAAAACTAAAATCGACCGTATGTGCGATTTCCGTATTCCCCAAATCCCACACTTTCGTGCTGGTACTGCGATAGTCATTCAAAGAAGATATTTCAACATATTTTGTTAAGGAGTTTGTAATCCATCGTATCGATGAAGGGATGACTAAAATTGTTTTAAAATTACGTGGTGTGAAATCGTTGTAATTCTGAGTGATATCCATAGAATAATTTCCGGCTCGGAAGGTATTGGCCGTAAATTGTGCAGCAGGAATTTTAAATGTAAAATTAATATTTCCCCGGTTGAATCCTCCCCCAAATGCAGTTGTTGGCGGCTCAAACCATTTTACAGCACTTGCACTGAAAACCTGAAAACCTGGTAAAGAACCCGAAAGTCCTACAGATGGCAACTGACCTCCCATACTTTCCAACTGCCATAGAAGAACAGAATTGGGTAAAGTGGATAGTGAAGAAGAAGATTGAGTAAAAGTGGGTCCGGACGTAGAAGTAAAAGTTGGAGCAATCGCCCCAAATCCCAAAAAGCCATAATCCCAGTTTGTTCTGTTGGTATTCGTCATTACTCTTGTAGGTACTGAGGTAAATTCAGTCCTGTTAAAAATATTATTTTCCGGGATAGTCAGGTATACGTCCTGAGCCTTTGTAACTGTTGACCCTAAGCACACAGTAAAAATTCCCACTAAAAAAAAACTCTTCGTCTTCATACCTTTAAATTTAAAACTTTTTCACCTTAATGTTGGTGTCTTTCTTCTTATATTCAAAAATCACGATTTCCTGATAACCTTCTTTTGTCACCTGAATCGTTTTTGTGGGTTGTGTGTAGATGTATTTATCATTTTCAATATAGAGTTCATATTTTCCATCTTTCAGGAAAAACTCAAATTCATTTTTCTGGTTGACTATGGCGGTATAGATCTCGCCATCTTCACCTTTTGCATACACTACAATACCGGTTACATCAGTCTCCAAAACATCGTAGGCTTGCTTGATTTCTGTTAATTTTCCACTAATCTTTATGTTTTTCACCAAGCCTACTTTGCGGTTGATATTTTTATTGACCATCATAACGGGATCCATCATCAATCGTGCACCCGCACTTTCATTTACTTTCAGTGTGTAAATACCTTCGGGCACATTTTGAAAAATTACCTTTCCATTCTTATCCGTCATTGCGACATAATTGTGCAGTTTTACAATTTCATCAGCGAATACTGTTTCGCCTGAATCTAAAAGTCCATTGAAATTTTTATCTTCAAAGAACTGGAACGTCACTTTATGATTTCCCAAAGCAGTGGCTGTGGTAAAATATTTTTTAATTCCAACTCTAAACTGGTAATAACTACCACTGCTTGCATACTCAGCCGTAGATTTATATCCTGAAAGATTAAAATAACCTGTGCTGGACCAAGAAGGCGAAATCTTATATTCCAGATTCCCGGTGATATTGCTGTTTAAATTTTTATAAAGTTCCGAATAGAAAGTTCCTGCTGAAAAAGACCCGATCAGATTACTACTGAACATCTGGAAATTATACGAGGCGTATACATTGTAATTGGCAAAATTGCGGTCTACGTTGTTGTAATAAGAATTTAAATCAAAAACATTAGTTGCGTTCCATTGGGCTGTTCCGTTAAGAGAGAATGATTTATATCTGTACGATAAAGATGTTTTAAAACTGTTAAACCAATCTGGATTATTGTCTGCTTTTGAATAAGAATATTCCCCTGTCCAGTTCAATCCGTGAGCGCCGAATGTTGTGCTTATGTTGGCTTCCATTCGGTAGGAGAAAAGTTCCTGCGATGTGTAAAAACTGGCTGTTTTCTGCCTTTCAATTTTTGGAGACAACAGAAAATTCCAATTTTTTGCAGAAAACTGATATCCTGATCCAAAAGCTTCTGTGCTGTTGAAGTAATAACGCAAATTAGCCGTATTCACAGTCTGGATTGGCGTGCTCTGGAAACTTAGGAACTCAGGGTCTACCTGTGAATTCTGATATTGAATAAAGGCACGCTGAGTAGCAGAAAATTGGCGGCTGATCCGTTGATTTGAGAAAAAAGATCCTCTTTTGATCCCTGCATAACTTTTGGTGGCAAGAGAATTCACAGATTGTATATCCCATTTCCCTATTTTCCCTTCATAATTCGCTCCCATTGAAGCGCCTGCGTTTTCATCTTTGTTCAAAAGACCTTTTTCGTGGCTGAATCCCACCTCGGTGCGTATTGTATGTTTATCGTTAATTAACAATGATGTTGTTGCGTTCGCCACCTGTGTATCTACGTTAAAGCGCGGATCATGGTCAAATATGTAGGACACTTTCCCAGTAAAAGATTTAGCATTCCCAAAACCATATTTTCCACCCACTATGGTAGATCCTTGTGTTTGCTGGAAATAGGTACCATAAAGGTTGTAATTATTTTCCAACGCTAGAACTTCAATCTGATTATTTTTATCGAATTGAGTAGACATTTTCCCACCTCTTCCAAAAACCGGATAATCATAATCGTTACTATTAACATTCCCAACCCGTAATACCGTATTTTTTCTCTCCAGCTCCAGCCAAGTATCATATAGGTTATAACGGCCGTCTTCATGATAGTAATCCGCACCTATATTGAAACGAGATTTCAAATTTTCAGTCACTCGAAACATGGTGTTTCCTCTCAATTGAAGAAAATTGAAACCTGAGCTGTTTTCGTTATAGGCAATTTCTGCATAATTACTTCCGCTCACCCCTTCGTTTCCTCTGGCAATTTGTCTGTTGTTTGATAAAATAATTAAGTATAGCGTATTGCTTCCCACAATTTCATTATTAAGAACGTCAGTGGCGGTTGCATTAATATTAAATTCTGGGAAAATCGTATTCTGTTTTCTGACTGTAATTTTGATCTCAACCGTTTGCTTTTCTAAACCTTCCAGCGATACGGTTTGCTGTTTTGGTATCATTTCCAAACCATCAGGAATAGATTGCAAATCAATCTTAACGGTTCGTTTACCGTAACCCTGATTTTCTACAATCAGAAGGATTGATGAAGCGGGAGAAGCGGGATTAATGAAATTTTCATACGATGCCGTATAAATTGCAATGTTTTTGTTCTCCTCTTTTTCAACAAAGAACGAGGCATTTTCAGTTTTGTTAACCGTCGATGTCGTGTACGAAACCAGGAATTTAATCTCATTGGATTTCAGTTTCATAAAATCCACATTGGCGATCAATTTCACAGGAAAATTTTTAGACTGACCGGCACCTAAGGTAAATTCATTTTTGGGATAGAAAAGTAAACCCGGATACTTTTCATAAGGTGTGACATTCTGAATGGTAATTTCTTCAGAACTTTTATTCTCAATGACCAGGAAATTAGTAAAAGTAGAACCTTTCTCAACAGCTACACTGTTATTTTCAAAATGGATCTCTACATCCTTATTTTCCTGCGCAAAGGCAAACGAACAATGCAGAAGAAGAAATGCAAAAAATAATATTGATCTTCTTAGGATTGATGTCGGCATTCCATTTTGTGGTTTCAAGACTTAATTTTAAAATTTAAAGTTTTTTTCGCCTACGCGTAAATCATTGGATCCGGCCATTTTAATAATAGCTACACCAAGAAAGTTTCCTGAAATATTTTCTGGTAAAGAAAACTGAACGACCTGATCAGTATTGGGAAGCATGGAAATTGCAATTGCAGATAGTTTTATTTCCTTACCACTGTCTGTATTGGTCAATTCAAACTCAACAGTGGCATCATTGATGGTATTTCCATCGTTATGGATGCTTACTGCGACTTTTCTGTTTACTGCATTCTCATTATTCACCTCTGATATATTGGTAATATCCAAACTTTTTGTCTGGTTTCCAGATGGTGTATAAAAGATGTGAAGTCCAACTTCAAATAAGGTAATAATACCAATCCCGTTCTGAATACGAGCCTGATCTGCCTGCTGCGGAAGTTGGGTAAAAAATAACATACTGTTTGTAACAGCAAACTTTGATGCGTTTGCCGGAATCTGCATGGTTACTACAATCTCTTTAGTACTTCTCGCAGGAACTGTTACTGCGTTTTCTAAGGTGGACACCCAAGCGGCATTAGATGTTTTTGAACTGCCTGCTTCAAGATAAACTTTATTTCCGTCTTCTTCCCTAGCCCAATCTTTATAGTTGAGATTAAAAATATAATCCTTATCCGAGCTGTTCTGCAGCGTGACCGTTTTTGTCACTTTTTCTCCTGGATTACCGGTAAAAAAAAGGCGCGTAGGCGACATCGAAATACTTTGTGCCAGAACTGATGAAGACGCTGTAAGAATAAAGAAAATGAAAAGATGAATAAACTTGCGCATGGTGTAAATTGTTTAAAAATAAAGATTCCCAAAACTACTGAAAACGTAACAAAGAAAGCTTTATAGATTAAAAAATTTATTATAAAGCAGTCGCAGTATACGTAACTGTTTGAGTATACGTTCCCGCTGGTTTACCTAAGATATCTGAAGATGATGATTTCACTGCAGGAATCATGTAATCCAAATTCAAGGTTAATGCGCTTCCCAATGGAGCATTTGTCACTAAATTTTGATCCGTTGCAGATAAAACAACAGCATTTTTTGTTCCACCCATTGTTCCGGAAGCTGAAGCTGCTTTAATCGTTAAAACATTTACAGGGATTACGTTGGTTCCATTCATGAAATTAGCACCCCCTGCTTTTACTTTAACATTAAAGTTTTTTGTTGAAGTTACTTTCAAAGAATTGGCTTTGGTAATCGTTTGATCAGAGTTATAGTCTGCTGCAGTCGCATAGTTAAAGTCAACCGTATTACCGATTGCGGTACTTCCTGCGTCGATGGAGATCACATCGTTCAGGGTAATGTTTACGGTTGTTGTTGCGGTTGTATTTTGAGCTTGAACATTATTAGTTCCTAATATGATGGCTCCGATAGTTAAGGCTGCGATTGCGATTAATTTTTTCATGGCAGTAATATTTGATTTTAATTTTGTTTAATTGTTCTCTTTTGTATACTGCAAATTTACAGCGGCCATAAAAGTTTCTTTGTAGTGGAAAATGGAAGTTGATGTAGTAAAATAACTACACAGATTAATTATTTGGTTTAAAAAGAAAAAACCTCAACACTATGAAAGTGTTGAGGGCAGTTTATAATTGCTGTGTTTTTTATTATAGAGCAGTCGCAGTATAAGTTACTGTTTGTTGACTTTTTAGGCTCTTATATTTAATTCAAATAATTAAATATACCCCCCTTGTTTTCAATCTTAATACTTGTTACAATTTCGTCTTTAAAGTATAACGATAATAACATAAGGGTATTTCCAAATTTATCTGATTCTACGGGATAAGACCATGTCATTGAAGTATGAATATGTGGCGCATATCCAAAAAGTTCAAGTATTTCTTTTTTGCTTTTTCCAATGGGAACATTAAATTTGAAAATATCATTAACAAGAGTTTTTCTTTTTTCTGGACGGGTTTTCCAAAGGATGCTATCAAATTGATGATTACCAATTTCAAGTAAAAACAATAGCTTTTTTATTAGATTCGGCATATTATCTTGTAATTATTTAGTTATTACCTGAAATTAACTTATCATAGTAACACAGACCATTTTAACATTAGTTGATAAGATATTTCAGACTTGTACAAACGAATTTTTTAATGATATAAAATAATATTTGATTATAAAGCAGTCGCAGTATACGTAACGGTTTGAGTATAAGTTCCCGCCGGTTTACCTAAGATATCTGAAGATGATGATTTCGCTGCAGGAATCATGTAATCCAAATTCAGGGTTAATGCACTTCCCA